>CAMZZN010000048.1 GCA_947345935.1 uncultured Ruminococcus sp. | reverse complement strand
GGCGATATTCAGATTCTCGGCGACTGTCCGACTGATTATCCTCTCCAGAAAAAGGGACATACCCTGGAATTCCTCCGTTCTATTCCTCACCTCAGAGGCAGAACGAATACTTTTAATGCCGTATGGCGTGTACGTTCTGTTCTTGCCGCTTCACTGCACAAGTATTTTCAGAGCAATAACTACGTATATATTAACACTCCGCTTATCACCGGCAGCGACTGCGAAGGAGCGGGCGAGATGTTCCAGGTAACTACAAACGGATATACTACAGAGTTCAAGAGCGAGGAAGAATATTATGCCAACGACTTTTTTGGCAGACGTGCAGGACTTTCTGTTTCCGGTCAGCTGGAGGGCGAGGTCGCTGCTATGGCAATGGGCAAGATCTATACGTTTGGTCCGAGCTTTCGTGCCGAGAACAGTAATACCCCAAAGCATCTGGCTGAATTCTGGCATATCGAACCGGAGATCGCTTTTGCTGAGATCGACGATGTTATCGAAATCGCCGAAGATATGATAAAATATGTTATAAGGGAACTTCTTGATACCTGTCCCGATGAGATAGCGTTCTTTGACGCTCATTTTGAAAAGGGGCTTAAAGCAAGACTTGAGGAACTTATCTCTCATGATTTCGGCAGAGTAACCTATACAGAGGCGATAAAGCTTCTTCAGGAATCCGGCGAGGATTTTGTATATCCCGTTGAATGGGGATGCGATCTCCAGACGGAGCATGAACGCTATATCTCCGAGAAAGTATTCAAGAAAGCTGTTTTCGTAACAGATTATCCCAAGGAAATAAAATCTTTTTATATGAAGCAGAATCCCGATGGCAAGACCGTTGCGGCTGTCGATCTTCTTGTTCCCGGCGTAGGTGAGATCATCGGCGGAAGCGAGAGAGAAGCGGACTATAACAAGCTTGTTGCCGCAATGGAGGAAAGGGGAATGAACCTTGATCTTTACAGCGACTATCTCGATTTGAGAAAGTTCGGTTCAGTGCCTCACGGCGGATTTGGTCTCGGATTTGAGAGACTTATCATGTATACGACAGGAATGGCTAATATCCGTGACGTTATTCTTTATCCAAGAACTGTTGGTTCTATAAGATAATCGAAAATGTTATTTATGAAAGGAATTATATCATGAAAAAAGCATTATCATTTATGTCGGTTCTCGTACTTGTTACAGGATCGTTTGTTTCCTGCGGAGATAAGGAGGATAAGGGAAGTTCAGAGAAGGAAGAAAAGAAAACAGATAAAGGAATCGTCGGCACATGGATACCCAGCGGAGATACTCTTGAGGAAATGCAGAAAGACATGGGCGGCGGTATGAAATTAGAAAAAGCAGAGATTAAAATTACCGAAAATGATATAACACTAAATGCGTCTGTAGATTCGTCTGAACTGCTTTGCGTTACTGACGACGGATTTAACCTTTCCGGTCAGTCTTTTGACAAGGAATATGATGGGGAGGTTATTACAATAATTGCAGGAGATCAGGCAGTTGCAGAATTTAATCGTGTTGACGATCCAGATGAAAATAATATTTACGGCAAGTATAAAAATGAGGAAATGTCCGGTATTGCATCAGGCGGTGAAATGATATTTGATTTTATTGAAAGCGGCGTTTCGTATATGATTATGTCTGAAAAACAAGAATATACCTATGACGAAGAATCCGGCAAGATGATTACTACAGATTCTGACGGCGAGGAGGAAGAAGCCACGGTAAAGATTGATGGCGATACTTTGATAGTTACCGATGAGGAAGGAAAGGTTGAGACTTATTCACGTGAAGAATAATCAGGAAACTATGAAAGGAATTATATTATGAAAAAAGCATTATCATTTATGTCAGTTCTTGTACTTGTTACAGGAGCGTTTGTTTCCTGCGGAGATAAGGAGGATAAGGGAAGTTCAAAGAAGGAGAAAAAGAAAGCAGATAAAGGAATCGTCGGTACATGGATACCCAGCGGAGATACCCTTGAAGGAGTGAAGGAAGGTTTCGGCGATATGTCCGTGGAAAGCGCAGAGCTGGTCATTACCGAAAATGATATAACACTAAATGCGTCTGTAGATTCGTCTGAACTGTTCTGCGTTACTGATGATGGTTTTATTATTAACGGTCAGTCTTTTGACATGGAGTATGACGGAGAGGTAATTACAATTACTGCGGACGGTCAGGAGGTTTCAGAATTTGATCGTATGGATGCTCCGGATGAAAATAACATATACGGTAAGTACAAAAATGAATCGCTTGGCAGTGTGGAAGGCGGCGAAATGGTTTTTGATTTTGCCGAGAGCGGAGTTTCATATATGATCGTTTCCAAAAAAGAGGAATACACCTATGATGAAAAAAATAGTAAGCTTACTACTACTGACGCTAACGGTGAAACGGTGGAAGATGAATGCAAGGTTGACGGCGATACGCTGACTTTCATCGACGAAGAGGGAAAAATCGAAACATTCAACCGTGCAGACTGATTAACAATCTGAAACGGCTGTCGTCAATGGCGCCGGCAGTCGTATAAAATTTCAAGTAAAGGAATGATATGTATGTCCAGATCACTGTACATCCCGGAGGGCTATAAGACGGCTCTCACAATAAGAGAAACACAGCACGCAATCAAGTATATCAAGGATATCTTTCAGCAGGCGCTGTCGATCGTATTGACTCTCGATCGTGTTTCAGCCCCCCTTATCGTAAAAAAGGGCAGCGGCATCAACGACGATCTTAACGGAGTCGAGCGCAAGGTTGATTTTGATATCAAGGAAATAGGCGGCGAGGCAGAGGTAGTTCAGTCCCTTGCAAAGTGGAAGCGGACTGCTCTTCACCGTTATGGATATGAGCCGGGCGAGGGAATTTATACCGATATGAACGCTATCCGCCGTGACGACGATACTGACAATACCCATTCGATCTTTGTAGATCAGTGGGACTGGGAAAAAGTCATCACCCGTGAAAATCGGACTCTGGATTATCTGAAAGAAACGGTCAGAAACGTGGTAAAGGCAGTTGTATATACTAAGAGAAAGGTAAGTCACAGATATCCTGTGCTTGCTGACAAGATCAGCGACGAGGTGTTCTTTATAACGACCCAGGAACTGGAAGATATGTATCCCGATAAGACTCCACGTGAGAGGGAACGCCTTATCACCAAAGAGCATAAGACAGTTTTTATCATGCAGATAGGCGGAAAGCTTGCAAGCGGAGAAAAGCATGACGGCAGAGCTCCCGATTACGACGACTGGTCGCTTAACGGAGATATATTCTTCTGGAATGAGGTGCTGGACAATGCTCTGGAGATTTCGTCAATGGGAATCCGTGTTGACGCTCAGTCGCTTGCATCGCAGCTTAAAGAGTGCAGAGCCGAGGACAGAATGCAGTATAAGTATCATCAGATGATTGCTGACGGAACGCTGCCCCTCACTATCGGAGGAGGAATAGGGCAGTCAAGACTTTGTATGCTTTTGCTTGAAAAGGCTCATATCGGCGAGGTACAGTCGTCTGTATGGCCGGAAGATATGGTTGAAAAGTGCGCCGAAAACGGCATAATTCTCCTTTAATGACGGGAGATGATATTATGAAATTTTCAAAAATGCATGGTATCGGCAACGATTACATATATGTCAATTGTTTCGAGGAGAAGATTGACGAGCCGGAGAAAATATCGGTTATTGTAAGCGACAGGCATAAGGGCGTCGGCTCTGACGGTCTTGTGCTGATAATGCCGTCTGATAAGGCGGATTTCCGCATGAGAATATTCAATGCCGACGGCTCGGAGGCTATGATGTGCGGAAACGCAACACGCTGTATCGGAAAATACGTCTACGATATGGGCATGACCGATAAAACGGAAATATCGCTTGAAACTAATTCCGGAATCAAGTATCTCACACTTTCCATTGCTGATGGAAAGGTGGATTCAGTTTCTGTCGATATGGGTAAGGCGATCCTGAAACCGTCAGATATCCCCGTGGACAGCGATCTTGAACTCTTTGTAAATCAGCCTGTTGAGGTTGACAGAAAGATATATAATATCACCTGCGTTTCAATGGGAAATCCGCACGCAGTTATATTTACGGAAGATGTTGACGGACTTGATCTTGAAAAGATCGGTCCTTCATTTGAAAATCACAAGTTGTTCCCCAATCGGATAAATACTGAGTTTATTGAAGTAATTGACGATCATACGCTGAAAATGCGTGTCTGGGAGCGTGGCAGCGGAGAGACCTTTGCCTGCGGTACGGGAACCTGCGCCGCAGTTGTGGCAGCGGTACTCAACGACATCTGTCCGAAAAACGAGGAGATACTTGTTCATTTACGGGGCGGAGATCTGCGTATAATCTGGAAAAATGACGGTAAGGTGCTTATGGACGGACCTGCGGAATATATCTGCGAAGGTATTGTTCCTGATGAATTTATCAACAGCAAAAAGGAGAATGTAATATGCCGCAGCTGAACGAAAATTTTTTAAAGCTTGAAAAAAATTATCTTTTTATTAATATTGCAAAGAAGATTGCAGCTTTTAAGGAGGCAAATCCTGACGCTGATATTATACGAATGGGTATCGGAGACGTAACGCTGCCTATTGCCCCCGTGGTTATCGAAGCAATGAAAAAGGGCTGCGATGAAATGGGAGTTAAGGAAACTTTCAAGGGCTACGAGGACAGCGGGGCAGGCTATGACTTCCTGAAAGAAGCCGTATCACGCTATTATAAAAGTTTCGGCGCTGATGTGGCTCCTGGAGAAATACGTATCAACGACGGTGCAAAGAGCGACTGTGGAAATATCGTTGATATTTTCGGAGACGATAATGTTATTCTTGTTACTGATCCGGCATACCCCGTTTACGTGGATTCCAATCTTATGAGCGGACGGAAGATAATCTATGCTGATTCCAACGAGGAGAACGGCTTTGCGGCAATGCCGGATGAAAGCGTTCATGCAGATATAATTTACCTATGCTCGCCTAACAATCCTACAGGTTCGGTGTATACGACAGAGCAGCTTAAAGTCTGGATCGACTATGCAAAGAAGAATAATGCCGTTATCATTTATGATTCGGCTTATGAGGCGTTTATTACAGACCCTGACGTACCCAGAAGCATATTCTGCGTTGAGGGAGCGAAAGAGTGCGCTATCGAGATGTGCTCGCTGTCCAAAACGGCAGGGTTTACAGGTATGAGATGCGGATATACGGTTATTCCGGACGATCTTAAAGTTATTTCCGGCGACGGAACAGAAGTATCTGTTTCGCAGATCTGGGGACGGAGACAGGGCAGTAAGTTCAACGGCGTTTCATATCCTGTACAGTGTGCGGCTGCGGCTGTTTTTACAGAAGAGGGTATGAAGCAGGTACGTGAAAATATTGCATATTATCAGGAAAACGCCAGAGTTATTTCTGATACGATGAAAAAGCTTGGAGTAAAATTTACCGGAGGGGTGAACTCGCCTTATATCTGGTTCAAGTGCCCCGGAAATATGGGCAGCTGGGAATTTTTCGACCTTATGCTTGAAAAAATTGCTGTGGTTGGAACTCCCGGCTCAGGATTCGGAAGAAACGGCGAGGGCTGGTTCAGATTGACCGCATTCGGTGACAGACAGCGTACCGTCGAGGCTATGGAACGTTTTGAAAAGCTTGTTGCTGAGATAAACGGATAAGATTATCTGTTAAATCATTTAGCATAAATATATAAGTTTTTAGCCCGGAAGCGGTTTTAATGAACCACTTTCGGGCTTTTTGTTTTTTGTATATTTTTTTCCATAATTTCGTAAACCAGTTTAACATCGTTTTTCAGATGATAAATTCCGTGTCCAACTGTTTTATATCCCCTGTGTTCATATAAAAGAACTGCTGAAAGTGAAGCGTCTAAGATAGTTTTATCATATTTTTTAGCGATTTCTTTCTCCAGGCAATCCATGATATACGAACCGCATCCCTGTTTATGATAGGCAGGTAATACATATACTCCTGTGATATGATTGTTTTCAAAGCATCCTGTGCCAACGATAGTATCATCTTTCAGTAATACTCCCATATTTCCAGATGCAATGCCTTCCAAAATATGTTCCCTGCTGTGATGTTCACAAAAGAAATCAACTACTTCTTTGGGATAATATTTTGAATATGTTGTTTTAATAGTTGTATGTAAAATATTGTATATGATTTCCGACATATTAGAAGACGCTTTTATATATTTCATCTCATTCCTCCGTAAATGATAATTTGTTTATTGCTCGGCAAAATAATCTCAACCTTAATAATCATTATATATGAATGAAATCAGATTGTCAAGTGAGTTTTGCAGTTACATCAAATAATTGGTACAGTATAGGCGGCAGATTTGTAAAAAATTTCTTTGTTGCATTTCTGTAATTTCTGCATAAAATATTATAAGCAGCAAAAAGATATACGCCGTTCCGGAGTGGCAGTGCCCTTGAATAGCTTCGGGACATTGGCGCATCGCCATAGCAATCGGCGGAAGGGGCACTCTGCCGCTTTATCGGACGGCTGCTTTCATATAGATTTAGGGGGCATTAAAGCCCCCTTTTCGTTTGCAGGTCACTTTTTGGAACTGATATAATCACATATGCCGGAATAAATGGTGAACGCAACCTTGCTCTGATAATCGTCGGTTGAAAGGAGAGCCGCCTCGTCGGGATTCGAGAGAAATCCGCACTCTACCATAACCGTAGGATTTTCACTGTAATAGCACAGAAAGAGTTCTTTGCCGCATTCTTTGATCTCACGCTTGTTATCCGGCTGGATCATATTGACAAAGTTTTTTTGAAGCGATCGTGCAAGATCCTCACTGCCGCTGGTAGTGCCGGAATAAAACATTTGAGCTCCGCTGTACTTAGGATCGTTGAATTGATTCTGATGAATAGAAATGCAGACAGCGTTCGGATCTGAGTTGAAGAGCTCCAGTCGGTTATCCATGTCGCTGCTTTTTTGATTTGCCAGTCCTTCAATCCCCTTGTCGTGGATTGAAATATCTTCGTCTCTTGTCACCAGCACCTGATATCCGCTGATTTCCAGCATATCCCGGAGTTTCAGAAGAATGCTGAGATTGATTCCTTTTTCTGGAATACCTTCGGCAGATGTGCATCCGCCGTCAAATCCGCCATGTGGGGAATTGAATTAAACTTAGTCGCATCAGGCCAAAAATAACAGCAGAAAAATCTGCCGTTAAATCTTCCAATGAATATGTATCTCACGCTCGCCGTTTTTATGAATCTCACCGATTTCGATAAAGTCGATAAATTCCTCTACAATATTTCTGTCAAGAGAAGTGAAGCAGGTGTATTTTTTTATGAAAGCTTTTTTATTTTTCACGTTTATCTGATTGCTGCGGCATTCTGCAATATTATTTTCAATCTCAGATATGCGGCTTGAAATAAGCTTTTCGTCATCAGAAAAATTCTTACGGAACATAATAAAATCCTTTTCTGAAATAATTCCGTCAAGCTTATCCTTATACATGGTAGTAATTCGATTTTGAGAGGCTTTGAGTTTTGATTCAAGTGAAAGCTTCTGCTTTTCGAGCGAATCAATCTGCTGAGAATATATGTCATTAATGGCTATATTATCCGCCTGGCAGTAATTTTCAATTATGCTGTTCAGCTCATTAAGAATATGCTTTTCAAGAACTTTTCCGCTCATATTCTTAGTATTAGGGCAGTTCATTGCACCGGTTTTGTAGGTTGCGCATTGAAGCCCGTAGTACTGAATAGTTTTAGTTTTATTATAGTAGACGTTGCGTTTCATAGGTCTTTCGCAGACAGAACACTTTACCTTGCCTGATAGAGGTGAAAGTTCCTGTGAGACTCTTGACGAGCGTGTATGAGAGCTGAGACGTTCCTGAACGATACCCCATGTCTCTGCGTCAATAATTGCTTCGTGGGAATCAGGAATCCTTATCCAGTCATCCTTATTAATCTTTTTTCTCTTCTTGTTTTTATAGCTGATATTTTGAGATTTTCCCTGCACAAGAGTACCTGTATACATTTCATTCCTGAGGATTGCAGAGATTGTTGATTGCGTCCACAAGCCTTTGGAATTGCTTGAATCAGCGTTGCAGTTTATATATTTTGAACCCGATTTCTTTTTGTAAGATGACGGACTTAATATGCCTTTTTCATTCAGTTCATTGACGATTATTCTGTAACCTGCTCCCTGAGAGTAAAGCTCAAATATTCGCTGAACAACCGGGGCGGTTTCCTCATCAATTACAAGATGATGCTTGTCGTCTTCATCAATTTTATATCCGTATGGAGCAAATGAACCGATAAACTGTCCCTGTTCACGTTTATATGCAAGAGTACGTTTGATTTTTGATGAAATATCTTTGACGTACATTTCGTTGTATGCGCTTGTAAAAAGTCTCATAGTGCCGTAAATTTCGCTGTCTGAGTCTGAATTGTCGGCTATGCCGATAAATCGTATACCCCATTCAAGAAACTTATCGTTTATGTACTGCTCGATAACAACAATGTCTCGTGAAAAACGAGACTGGTCTTTGCAGAGAACGATGTCGATATAGCCCTTTTTGCAGTCGCTTAACAGACGATTAAATTCAGGACGATTACGGTCAATGCCGCTGTACCCGTCATCACAGTAGATGTCAAAAATTTCCCAGTTGCGCTCATGACAATAATCACGGAGCATGGACTTTTGATTCTGAATACTTTGGCTGTCGTCATATTGGGTTTTATTTTTATCCTCGATTGACAGTCGGCAGTATATTCCAATTTTCGGCATTGATTTCACCTTCCTTTTTTAGCGTTCCATACTGTCAATTTATCTTCTTTACAATAGTATTCAAAATGTTCTCGATCTTCTCTGTAACAGATTTTTTTAACTGTTCGATGTCAGCCGACCTGAAGCTGTTGATGATATGTATAGTTTCTTTCATTGTTCTCACTCCTTCCTTTGGATTTTATGCGCTGAAATTGAATTATATGCAAAGCTTGACTTTTTTGTGCATTTGCGTTATAACATAGGTGTAGAGAGGATTTATTGGCAGACACTTAAGCTTTTAAGTACGTTTAGTTCATTTCTCCATGCTTATGTGAATCACATATTATAATAATTGTAACAATGCATCAGTTCATTTTTATGATACTCTTACTTCAAGATTACGGTTATGGTTGTGTTGCTGTTTTTAGCGCTGAGTCTTGAAAATTTAAGTAATTAGTGTTGATTTAACAGAATAAACAATAGCCATTTTTGTAAAATGTTACAAAAATGAAATAATGATATGTTTTGCTTGTCTTTTCCACTTGATTTTTTAACTTTCATAGTATATACTAAATAAGTATAGGTTTGTTCACTGTACATTAAAAATAAGTATCATTTTTTCGAAAATGGAGAAGTGCAATTACGTAAATTAGGAAGGAATGTCTTGAATAATGAGAGAGTTTAAGGACTTACGAATTACAGTAGCAGGAACAGGCTATGTAGGCTTGTCACTGGCTGTTCTTCTGGCACAGCATCATCAGGTCACTGCTGTGGATATCGTGCCGGAGAAAGTGAAACTGATCAATGAAAAAAAATCTCCGATTCAGGATGACTATATTGAAAAGTATTTGGCTGAAAAAAATTTAGATCTGACTGCTACAACAGATGGTGCAGAAGCATATGCAGATGCTGACATCGTTATCATTGCAGCACCTACTAACTATGATTCACAGAAGAACTTTTTTGATACTTCTGCGGTTGAAGCAGTCATCAGTCTTGTTTTAGAGAGTAATCCAGATGCTATGATGATAATCAAGAGTACTATCCCGGTTGGATATACCAAGAGCGTAAGAGCGAAGTTCAATACAGACAGGATAATTTTCAGCCCTGAGTTTCTGCGTGAATCCAAAGCTCTTTATGATAACCTGTATCCGAGCAGAATAATTGTCGGCTGCGATGATAAGAGCAGAGAAACTGCTGAAGTATTTGCAAGACTTTTGCAGGAAGGCGCAGAAAAGCCTGATATTGACACTTTGTTTATGGGCTTTACCGAAGCGGAAGCAGTAAAACTTTTTGCCAATACGTATCTTGCACTCAGAGTTTCATATTTCAATGAGCTTGATACCTATGCTGAGATGAAAGGACTTGACACACAGGCGATAATCAACGGTGTTTGCCTTGATCCTCGTATTGGAAGTCATTATAATAATCCCTCGTTCGGTTATGGAGGATACTGCTTGCCGAAGGATACTAAGCAGCTCCTTGCAAATTACGCTGATGTTCCGCAGAATTTGATACAGGCAATTGTTGATAGTAATGTAACAAGAAAAGATTTTATTGCAGATAGCGTACTCAGGATCGCAGGCGGCAATAGCTACAGCGGCGGCTATGTCGGTGAAAAGAATATAGTTATCGGCGTTTACCGTCTTACTATGAAGAGTAATTCGGATAACTTCCGTCAGAGTTCTATACAGGGCGTTATGAAACGTATCAAGGCTAAAGGTGCAACTGTAGTTATCTATGAACCAACGCTTGAGGACGGCAGTTATTTCTATGGCAGTAAGATAGTCAATGACCTTGAAAAGTTCAAAGCAATGTCTGATTCGATAATTGCTAACAGATATGACTCTTGTCTTGATGATGTTCAGGGTAAGGTTTATACAAGAGATTTGTTTAGGAGAGATTAACAGAGGAGTTGAATCAATGAAAATATGTTTGGTAGGTTCAAGTGGAGGGCATTTGACGCATCTTTATATGTTAAAGTCCCTTTGGCAAGATAAAGAGCGTTTTTGGGTAACTTTTGACAAACAAGATGCTCGGAGCCTTCTTAAAGATGAGAAAATGTATCCGTGTCATTATCCAACAAACAGAAACATTAAGAATCTTATAAAAAATATGTTTCTTGCATGGAAGATTTTGAAAAAGGAAAGACCGGATTTGATTATTTCATCCGGTGCAGCTGTAGCTGTTCCTTTTTTCTACTTGGGAAAGCTTTTTGGCGCTAAACTTATATACATTGAGGTTTTTGACAGAATTGACAAGTCTACAATGACTGGAAAAATGGTGTATCCTATTGTTGATAAATTTATTGTTCAATGGGATGAACAACTTAAAGTTTATCCAAAGGCTGTTAATCTCGGAAGTATTTTTTGATAGGTGATCTATAATATGATTTTTGTAACAGTTGGAACTCACGAACAGGCGTTTAACAGACTTATTGAGAAAATAGATGAATTAAAGGGAAAAGGCATTATCCAGGAGGATGTCATTATTCAGACAGGATATTGTACTTATGAACCCCAAAACTGCACATGGGACAAGCTTATTCCTTATGATGAAATGATTAAAAATGTTGAAGAAGCAAGCATCGTTATTACTCATGGTGGCCCTGCAAGCTTTATTATGCCTTTGCAGGTAGGTAAAGTGCCGATTGTCGTACCAAGACAATTCAAATTTAATGAACACGTTAATGACCATCAGGTAGAGTTTTCTAAGGCGGTTGCAGAACGCCAGGGCAATATTATTGTTGTTGAAGATATCAATGAATTAGGAAATACAATTCTAAATTATGATGATATTATCAAGTCAATGCCTTCTGAGATGAAGAGTAATAATGCTGAATTTAACAAAAAACTTCAAGATATTGTTGATGATATGTTCGGAGGAAAAAGATGAAAAAGATTGGAATTCTTTCAATGCAGAGAATCTTCAATTATGGTTCTTTTTTGCAAGCCTATGGATTGATGCAGATTTGTAAGGAAATCGGAGGAGAAGTTGAATTTGTTGATTATCATCCTGGAAAATGTCTGATTTTATCTGAACAGAAAAGAGGAATTTCAAGAAAAATTTCTAAAGTTACAGAAGTTCTGAAATACAAAGCACCGTTTAAGGAAAAAATAAAGTTTATAAAATATAAAAAAGATTATGCCAAAAATTATTATCCTTATCTTGAAATCACGGAAAATATGAACTATTCTCCAAAGCTTGACCTTCTTATTATCGGCAGTGACGAAGTATTCAATTGTGTTCAGGATAATACAAATGTTGGCTTTTCTCCTGAACTTTTCGGTAAGAACAACAGAGCTAAAAGGGTAATCACATATGCTGCCTCGTTTGGAAATACTACTATAGAAAAGCTGGAAAAATATAATGTCAGAAGCGAAATATCTGAATATCTTTCAGCTATTGATGATATATCGGTAAGAGATACGAACAGCGGAAAAATAGTCCGTGAACTTACATCGGCTGAACCTGAATATCATCTGGATCCTGTTCTGATGTATGATTATATCGGTAAATGCAAAAAAATTCCGAAAACTGTCCATGATGGAAATTATCTATTGTTATATGGTTATTCGGGAAGATTTACCGAGAGGGAATGTCGGTTCATAAAAGCATATGCAAAGAAAAAAGGTCTGAAAATTTATTGTATAGGCGGAGTTCAGAATGCCTGCGATAAATTTATTGACTGTGACCCGTTTACTGTAATTGCTTATTTTAAAAATGCCGAATGTGTTATAACGGATACATTTCACGGAACTATCATGTCTGTGATAACTCAGAAAAGATTTGTTTCTTTTGTGAGAGAGACAGGTTACGGAAATTCTGAAAAATTGACTGATTTGCTTGAAAGACTTGGGCAAAGCAGACAGATAGTCAATGATGTATCTGAAATTAAGAGAAAATTGTCATATGATATAGATTACAGAAAAACAAACGACATAATAAAAAAAGAACGTGTTAAAACGTATGAATATCTAAAAAGTCAGCTGAATGAGCTGTAACGGGTGTTGTTATGAATAAAGAAATTCCTGTATTATATAGAAAAGAAGATAATTGCTGTGCCTGCGGAGCGTGTGTCAATATCTGTCCGAAAAATGCGATAAGCATGAAAGAGGACAAGTATGGATTTTTGTTTCCTGTTATAAACAGCAATTTATGTATAAATTGTAAACAATGCAAGAAAGTCTGTGCATATCAGAATGTTACCGAAACAAACAAACCGCTTAAAACATGGGTTGCAGTTTCAAAAGATAAAGAAAAGCTTAAAAAATCAGCTTCGGGCGGAGTCTTTTATACTCTGGCAAATGCGGTTATCAGGGAAAACGGCTGTGCTGTGGGAGCTGCTTTTGATGAAGATTTTGAACTTTCCCACATAATTGCAGATGACGAAAGGACTCTTGAAAAATTGCAGGGGTCTAAATACACCCAGAGCAATACGGGATTTGTTTTCAGGGAAATAAAAAAGCAACTCAATAATAATAAAACAGTTCTTTTTTCGGGTTGTCCGTGTCAGGTTGCAGGATTGAAAGCGTATCTCGGTAAAGATTACTGCAATCTTATTACTATGGATTTGATTTGTCACGGTGTCCCGTCAAACAAGGCTTTTAAAGACTATCTGAAATTTTTTCAGAATAAGAAGAATATAAAAGTAAAAAAATTTTCTTTCAGAGATAAAAGTGCAGGCTGGGGAATAAATTGTTCTGCATGGACTGACAGAGCGAAAAAAATCAGAATTTTCTCTACTTCATCATCATATATGTATTATTTTTTACATTCTTTGACATACAGAAAAAACTGCTATTCCTGTAAATATGCAGATTCTCACAGAGCAGGCGATATTACTATAGGTGACTTCTGGGGACTGGAAAAAGAACACCCCGAATTGCTCGGAAAAAATAAAATTGACGAATCAAAGGGAGTTTCGGTAATAATTGCAAATACTGATAAAGGTATTGATTTTATAAAGAAGAACAGGAAGCTTTTTGATTTGTACAAATCTTCTTTTGAAAAGGCAGCAAGAGGCAATGCGCAGCTTAACCGTCCGAGCAGATATGACGCAAGGAGAAAAGATATTCTTGAATTGTATGCGGACAGAGGCTGGAAAGCGGTTGATGAAAGATTTAATAAAAATATTGGTGTAAGAAAGTATTCCGGTGTTTTAAAATCAATGATTCCTGTCAGAATCAAAAGGACTATAAAAAAACTTAAATAGTAATAATGGAGGGCAATATGTCTCTTTCGAGTTTAATAAAAACAACTAAATTGGATTTGTACGAATTGTCAGACAATGATTTGAAGAATCTTCGCCGTGTATATACTGATATTCTCAAAGATATAAGTAAAGTGTGCAAAAAGTATTCGATAAACTGGACGTTGTCAGGCGGAAGTATGCTCGGAGCAGTCAGACACGGCGGTTTTATTCCGTGGGACGATGATATTGATATATTTATGACAAGAGCTGATTTTGAAAAATTCAGAAAAGTCTTTAAAAAACATATGTCAGGCAAATATAATCTTCTTATGCCGGGAGACGGGAAAAATATATCAGTGTTTCCAAGAATTGAACTGCAAGGCACTCTTGTGCAGTCTGTACAGTCGGTAGATAATTCATGTTCAGGACTTATGCTTGATATTTTTATTCTTGAAAATACCTATAACAATAAAATACTGAGAACGATTCACGGTATAGAAAGTACTGTTTTGTTGTTCATTGATTCTGTTTGCAGAACATATGCCTGTAAAAATAATTTATTGAAATATGGTAAAGATAATAAAGAATTGTGCCGTGCGGTAAGGAAAAGGGCTTTTTTGGGCAGGATTTTTTCAGTTGTAAAGTTTGAAAAATGGCTGAAACTTACAGATAAAGTCTTTTCAAAGGTAAAATCAGACTCTACAAAATATGTGGTAGCACCGGGCGGTGCAAAACACTTTTTCGGAGAGGTGTTTGAACGTGATAAAATGACGGAAGTCCGTGAGGTTAAGTTTGAAGATACAACCGCCCTTATACCAAAGAATTATGATTATTACCTCAGAAAAAGATATGGTGCCGACTATATGACACCACCATCGAAAAAGTCTCAGGAAAAGCATATTTTCGTTAACTTTAATCTTAATTATAATAAAAATCTGGAGGATTAGAATGAACATAGCACTTTTAACAGCTGCTGGAAGTGGCACAAGAATGCATCAGGATATCCCGAAACAGTTTATTCATGTAGATAACAAGCCCGTAATAATTCACACAATGGAAGCATTTCAGAATCACCCGAGTGTAGATGCAATTATAGTTGTGACTATCGAAAGCTGGACAGATGTTCTTTGGGCATATGCAAAGCAGTTCAATATAACAAAACTTAAATGGGTAGTTCCCGGCGGAGAAACAGGGCAGGATTCTATAAAGAACGGTCTTGATAAGCTTAAAAAAGAAGTCGGTGAAGATAATACAACGGTTATGATACATGACGGAAATCGTCCGCTTGTTTCTACTGAGATTATTTCGGATAGTCTTGCTACCTATGCAAAATATGGAAATGCTGTTGCGGTGATTCCGTGTACAGAAGTTGTCTTTGAAAGTGAGAATGGTATATCGTCCTGTGTTTCTACTGAAAGAGAAAAGCTTTTCAGAACACAAACTCCTCACACTTATAATCTTAAAGATATACTTGACGCTCACAGAGAGGCTAAAGAAAAGGGGATAGCTAATACTGCCGCATCATGTATGCTTATGAAAGAACTCGGAAAAATGACTTATTTCTCAAGAGGTTCTGAAGAAAACCTGAAAATAACAACTACTGACGACCTCAAAATATTCAAGGCACTGCTTCATACTAAAAATGATTCATGGCTGAAGTGATAACGGAGGAAAGTATGAATTATTGCAGAAAATATTTTGAAGAACTTGAAATTGCCGCTAAAAGTCTTGATTTGAGTGAAATAAAAGGAAAAAGTATTGTTATTACAGGCGGAAGCGGACTGATTCTTTCATCATTGGTTGATATTCTTTGCTGGGCAAATATTAATCTTGATGCAAATATAACTATATACCTTGCCGCACGTACGGAAAATGAGATTTCCGAACGTTTTACAGAATATTATGGTAATCCATGGTTAAGATATGTACACTATGACGCTCTGAAACCGATTGATTTCGGATTCAGAACCGATTTTATAATACATGGTGCAAGCAACGCTCATCCGACTGCTTATGCCACCGAACCTGTCGAAACCCTTCTTGCAAATATTATTGGTATAAAGGAACTCCTTGATTATGCACATGAATGCAGAGCAAAGAGAGTTCTTTATATATCTTCGAGTGAGGTTTATGGAAAAAAAGACGATGCAAGACCTTATCTTGAAAATGATTATGGATTTGTAGATATTCTTAACCCGAGAGCCTGCTATCCATCTGGAAAAAGAGCATCGGAAACTTTGTGCGCTGCTTATACTCAGGAATACGGACTTGATACTGTTATTGTCCGTCCCGGACATATTTATGGACCTACAGCCACAATTTCAGACAGCCGTGCAACCGCACAGTTTATGAGGGATGTTTTGGCAGGAAATGACATCGTGATGAAAAGCTCCGGTACCCAGTTGCGTTCTTATTGTTACAGTGCCGATTGTGCTACTGCTATTCTTACTGTTATGCTTAACGGTAAGGAATGTGAAGCTTATAATATTTCAAATAGGGATTCTGTTATCAGTATAAGGCAGATAGCAGAAAAAATAGCCGAAGTATCGGGGAGAAGAGTGATTTTTGAAAAACCTTCTGATGCGGAACAGTCCAGCTATAATATGATGGATAATTCAAGTCTTGATTCCGAAAAGCTTGAGGCGCTCGGCTGGAAAGCTCTCTATAATTGCGAAAATGGGGTTAAACAGATGTACGAGATTATGAAAGGTTAGTTGATGGTTATATTATGGTCTCAGTAATTATTCCAAGCTATAACAGAGCATTAACAATAAAGCGTTCTGTCTTTAGTGTACTGAATCAGACATATAAAGATATTGAAGTTATTGTTGTTGATGACTGTTCATCTGACAATACAAGAGAAGTAATTGAAAGTATTGATGATGACAGACTCAGATATTATTGTCTTGAGGAAAACAGTGGTGCCTGCGTTGCACGTAATAAAGGAATAGAGTTTGCGAAAGGTGAGTATATTGCTTTTCAGGACAGTGATGATGAATGGCTGCCGAATAAACTTGAAGTTCAGATTAAAAAACTTAAAGCATCAAAGGCAGATGTTTGCTTCTGTAAAATGAAACAGTTCTTTTCTGATGGCAGCAGTGAAAAGTTTTTTCCAAAAGGATTGCAGGAAGGTATTGTTAACTATGAGAAGCTGTACGAATTTTCTCGTGTAAGCACTCAGACTATTTTTGCTAAAAGAGAAGTCTGTATGAAGCATAAGTTTGACAGACTTGTGACAAAATCTCAGGACTACGATTGGGTGATCCGTGCAGGTGAGGAATACCGTTTTTATTATACTGATTCCGTTCTTGTGAACCAATACTTTCAGAGCGATTCAATAACAAAGGGCGGAAAAATTAAATCTATTGAAATGTGCAAATATTTTCTTAAAAAGTATAAAGATAAATGTATTCAAGACATCAATTTTCATGTTGCATTGTTAAATCAGATAGCACATAATAAATGTATATTAAAAGAAAACCCAAGTCCTGAATATAAAAAGATATATGAATTGACTAAATCGAAAAGAAATTTAATAAAGTATATTTTAGCGAAAACTGGATTATTAAAGTTAATAAATATAAATTAGATTTTTTAGCGATTTGATGTTGAATAAATTAATCATTAAAAGGCAGAAATAGGATATGTGTATTGGTACATCATTAAACACTTGTGTATAAGTTGAGGGATTTTAATATATGTGTAAGATTAAAAAAAAATTTAAATTAAATAATTCTAATATTTTCTTTTTGCTTTGGACAGTGTATACAGTGTTATATTGTTTATTTAATTCATCAGAGTTGGTGTATAAATATACCATATTGAGGCGTTTTTTTAATTTTGGACAATATGGAATCAGCATACTATTGATATTAAACA
>CAMZZN010000047.1 GCA_947345935.1 uncultured Ruminococcus sp. | reverse complement strand
AGTTTACTTCAAATTCAAAACGTTCCAGAAAATATTCTCTTTTTCGTATTTTTTCTATTAAGTAAACGCATATGGGATGTACTCCCCTTTGACAGGGGTGTGGAGACAGAGTTCCCACCTAAGTTATAACATTGCATCAGAACCGTCCCTGCCGTTTTTATCATTTTGACGCCTTGCAGGCTGCATTTCTGTCGTCAAGGGCAATGTTCACAGACTGACAGAGATCCATAACTCCTGTCCCCTGCGGAGAACAAACCGCAGCCTCCAATTGTCCGAACAGCGTTGAAAGTCTGTATTCTGAATCAGCTATCGCCGGACTGCTTACAGGATCGCTGTAGGCGATCTTCTCTGCAAGCTTTCTGAGTTCGCTCTGAAGCGCAGAATTATTCGTCTTTGTCACGAGATTTTGTGCCCTAAGCGCAAGAGATTTCATAAGATGCGTATCGGCTGCTGCAGCTGTTTCAAGATTAGTAATGGCTGTTCTTGCCATATTTGCCGACATACCGAACAGAAGAGCAAAGCCAAGCACGAGCAGGCACAGAAGAGCTGCCAGCCATGCGGGAATGCTTCCGCTGCTGCCAAGAGCAATAATCACAAAGCTGAGTATCGTCTGTACTACAAGGTATGAAACGCCTATTTTGAACAGCGGATATCCCAGAACTTTGCTTTTAAGGTCTGTACCCACCGGATATGCAAGCTTAAATACGGGTATCTGGAGTATTACCGCTGCAAGTTCTGCTACATATCCTATCCAGAAAGCAGGCTCATCCTTATCAAATGGGATCAGAAAAACAGCTGCCGAAAAGAGTGCAGCCACAATCAACAAAACGGCTACGACCTGTGTTCTAATATTTTTCATAATTATTCTCCCTTTCTTTCTTCATCGGCTTCAGGTCTTGCTTTTCCGCAGTCGCAGCAGAACTTAGTGGTATTTTCAGTTCCGCATACCGGACAGATCCACTTATTGTCGGCAGCCGGCTTAGGCTTTCCACAGTTGCCGCAGAACTTCATCGTATTGCTTGTTCCGCAGGAACACAGCCATGTATCGGCATTCTGTGCCTGCGGCTTAGGCTTTCCGCAGCTTCCGCAGAATTTTGTCGTATTCTCTGCGCCGCATGAACACACCCAGGAATCTGACGATGCAGTATTGACGGCTCCGGACGCAGCTTCGGTCATAGGATTCATGACGTTTTTAGTCATATCCACAACTCCGCTCATTGCGCCGAGAGCAATTCCGAGACCTGCAATGTCGCCAACAGCGCTTCCGCCGGCGCTGCCGCCCATATTCTTAGCGGCTTCGACACCGATCTCACGAGCTGTTTGCTCACGGTATGTAAAGCCTTTCATTCTCATTTCCTCTGCCTCTGCGGCTGCTCTGAGCCTGAGAGCCTGAGCTTCTCCCTGAGCGGATATCACTTTGAGCTGCGCCTCAGTTTCCGCCTCAACCGCCATACGCTCCCTTGCCTTTTCTGCTTCCGCTTTCAAAATTTCCTCCTGACGTATTTTCAGGAACATATCGGCGTGCTGCTGCTTCAGGCGTCTATAATTCGGGTCGTCGTCAGGAGTCATGACTGTCTCAACGTAGAATTCCGGCATAGTAAGACCGTATTCTTCAAGGGACTCATTGATATTCTGACGCAGACTGCCGGAGATATCCTCCAGATGTTCGTCTATTTCAAGGATGTTAATATTGCAGCTCTTGATTATACGTGCAAGATTGCTCTTAACCTTTGTGATGACCATTGCCTTGAACTTTGAAACCGCAGGACCGTACTCGTTGGAATTGGCAGAAAGAGTCTTGTAGGACATTCCGTCGGCAGTTCCCACAAGCTTTATAAGAAGCTTACGTGAATCGTTTACCAGCAGGCTGAACTGACCGCAGGCGCCGATCTCGATAGGAAGTCCGGAATCAGACTCTATAAAGCGCACCTTTGTGTCGGTTCCCCACTTTATGCCCATCTGAACAGCCTTGTTTATGAAATAAACCTCGGCATGAAAAATAGTTTCCGCATTGGTAGGTAGCTTAAACGCCCTGTTGAAGAACGGCAGATTCTGTGTCTCCAGAGTATGTCTGCCCGCACCGAAAAGGTCGAGGGCCATTCCGTCACGGAAAAATACAGCCTCCTGTGCCTCATGTACGATAAGCTGTGAACCAAGATTGAAATTCTCGATCTTATGCTTGTGAACAAGATCCTGATTAGTGCCGTCGTATATTATCACGCTGGCTGCACCCTTATCCGGGAGCTTCGGTTCGTCTTTTTTTCCAAACATTTTAGTGTTCCTCCTTTAATTGAATATTCATGATTTGTTTTTATGAAAGAATACTTTTCCCAGTTTTACTGCCATAAATATAGCTGCACAGTGAGCTGCAAAAACAATAAGAGCACAAATAACGGAATCTGTAGAATGGAACGTCAGAAGCGACGTTATCATCGTAATACCGACTATTGCAAGCTTCTGAAGCTGCCATTTGCCCATTTTTATTTCTCCGCTGGCAGCCAATTCTATCATTATAAGCGCAGCTGAAAGAACGCAGGACGCCGCCGCTGTAACTATTACACTTATCCCGTAAAGGATCATTTCATTGTCCATAGATGCATCAATATTTCTGCCTACAACCGCAAACGCCGCAAACGCTATTACAGCAAAAAAGATAACTGCTTTTACTTGACGTTTTTCATGCTTCTGATTGGCTGCCGCTTGTTCGAGTATCTTTTTCTCCATGAGTGCGGCTTCATTTTTCCTGCGCTCCTCCTCCAGGTGCTCCTGTTCATATTCCGAAGTCTCATCATGTCTCATAGAGCAACTGAAAGCCAGTCGTCCGGCATCCTTATAGCCGCTTATCTGCTCAAAAAGTTTCTGAGCCGCCGCATAATCTTCAGAGCTGTCGGCTGATCTCATAATGCTTCCGGCTTTCTGATATATCTCTTCAAGCTTACTGCTGCATATACTTATAAGATCAGCGCTTCTGCGGTCTGACGTCATTTCTTCAAGCATTATCTTTGCTTTCAGGTAGTCTCCTCCATCTGAAGGAGAATCAACAAGGGCTCTGGCTTCAGAAAAAGCTTTGTCTTCTATATCACGCAGCATTTTTTCAGCATGATCTCTGCCGCCTGCCGCACCGCTGTATGCTCCGAGTGAGGTATAAATATCTATAGCCTTAATAATACTGCTGCGTGAAGGAGTTCCCTCCAACAGCTTTCCGGCATAGAGATAACGTGAATTCATCTCGTATGTATACAGTCTTTTTTTCAGAGCTCCCTCTGCAAATCTGTAAGCCTTTTCGTAGCTGTCCATATTGCCGATAGGTCTGCCGAACGTCATGAGCATATCCTCATGAGACAATCCAAGCTCTGCCATAAGTCGGGCAAGATAAGCAGAAGCGTTTTTCGGATCGGCGTCAAGAGCCTTTTCACAGTACGCCTCTGCCTGACTGAAATTTTCATCCTCCAAAAAAAGCATTGCCCTCTGAACAAAAGCGTCGGCGCTGTAAACGGCTGCACCGGAAGAGACAACCGTTTCACTGCCGGCAATCTTCTCGATTCCTCTCAGAAGATCCTGCATATATCCGACTTTTGAAACATCCTGCGACTGAAGCGCTCTCAGTTCCTGAGGCAGATCATACGGACTCATATCACGGTAACATGGAATAATCGTCTTTTTCTGACCCTGCTCTGAAAGAGCAAGATACCTTGACCACTCGTTTTTCACCCATACGGAATTAAAATTTTCAGGCTTTGTACCGACAGCAAGCATAATCTGCGCACTGTTAAGCGCCGCAAAGATGTACGGTTCATATTCTCTGCCCAGCTTATCCTCAAGGGTGATCCTTGAAAAGAACACTCTGTATCCCCTGTCGGTAAGAGCTTCATAAATATCCTGGGCAATAACGCTGTCGGTTGTGCGGTTTCCGGCGCTGTCGGTTTCCTTATAGCATATGAATATATCAAATGGTTCTTCTTTCCGTGAGATATCAAGGATCTTCCGCTGCACGGCGTTTATATAGGCGGCTTCCTCCCTGTAGACCGATTCAGCCGCACCGTCGGCATAGCGCACAGCCATGGCAAAATCAGGATCTTCAAGTATAGGACGGAACTGCGTCCTGTGACAGGTAGCAAGTCTTTTTTTCGTTCTGGGATCTTCAACATATTCTATTCCGTAGCGGCAGAGACATACGCCCCAGTGCGCCTCCGCCTCTTCGGGATACTCTGCGATAATGTTCTCATAGACCATTGCCGCACTGTCGAAATCATTTTCCAGGCGAAAACTGTTCGCACGGTCAAAAAGCTGACGTATACGTTCGCTGTCAATCTGCGGAAGCGTCTGCACCGTGCCGCAGTAGCTGCATTTGCAGACTGTTTCTCCGTGTGCGGGTTCAAGCGATCCGCCGCACATCTTACATTTATATATAGCCATATCTCCCCCTATTTCAAAAACCCCAGTATAAGAAATACAATACAAAATACTAATAAAGACAGCGACGGCCCTCCATAAGACACAACAGAACTCAATAAAAAAATTATGAAAAATATAACCGCCAGAACCTTAAAAAGACTTTTGTTCTTGGCACGTTTTATTTCCCTGATACGCTGCTGTTCTTCAATTCTCCTGCGTTCACGCACTTCCTCCTGTAAACGCAGCTCCTCGGTGATTTTCTGTTGTTCCTTGGCTTTTACAGCGTTTCTGATAAGCGAGACCATTCCCTCGTAAGCGTGAACGTATTCCTCATGCTCTGCACCCCTTGACAGATCAATGGCATTTTTTATGGAAAGTTTCAGAACATACTGTACTCTCTTTCGGTAATTGAAGTCGTCGCTGATATCATAACCATACCCCTTTATATAGAAATCCGCCAGCGAATTTACCTTGTTCGGCGAATAAAGCTCCTGAAGATCGGCACAAAAATGCTCGGCAAGGAATTTATAATAATAAGCCTTTGCACATTCCGGGTTTTTATCAAGAATCCTGTCGCAGTATTCTTCAGCTCCGGAAAAATCGCCGGAATTAAAAAATATCTCAATACGGCGAAGCATAGTCTGCTCGTCTGCGGAAGAATCTGCGTTACTATACACTCTATCCGGAACGTCTGCCGGCTTATCCGGCTCTTTCCGGATAACTTTTTTTATTCCGTATATAATATCGTTGATAAAACCGATCCTTGACATATCCTGCGCCTGCAAATGAGAAAATTCCTCCGGCAGATCATACGGATCCATATCCTTATAGCACGGGATAAGCAGACGGCTTCTGTCCTCCCTGACAAATTTAAGAAATCGGCTCCACTCGTTTTTTAGCCACACAGACTGAAAATACTGTGGTTTTGTCCCGACAACAAGCATAACTCTTGCGCTCGAAAGAGCTGAATATATGTACGGCTCATATTCTTTTCCAAGTTTATCCTCAAGAGTTATAGCAGAATAGAACGCTTTTATTCCTGCCTGCTTTAACTGGAAGTAAATATCGTTGGCAATAACGCTGTCCGGCGTTCTGTTTCCGGCTTCATCGGTCTGCTTATAGCAAATAAAAACGTCAAACGCTTCCTCTGAACGAACTATATCAAGAATCCTGCGCTGTATACGGTCGATCTCCTCTGCTTCGGCAATATAAAGATTTCTTCTTGCCGGCTCTGCATGATAAACAGCTGATTTATAGTCGATATCTGCCAGAACGGATTCAGTCTGTGTGCGGTGACAGGTAGGAAGTCTCCTGCCTGTCGCCGGATCCGTCACATATTCTATACCGTATTTGCAAAGAACTAGACCCCAGTACGCCTCGGAATCGTCGGGATTGTTCTGAACTATTTTCTCATATATTTCCTGCGCCTTGTCAAATTCACGGCTGCTGCGCAGATTATTGGCACGATTGAAAAGATTGGCATTCATATCGTCACGCACTTTGGGAAGCGTCTGGGCAGTTCCGCAATATTCACATACACAGACATTAACGCTGTCAGTCGTTCTGAGAGTTCCTCCGCACATTTTGCATTTTAAAACAGCCATATATTCCCTCTTTTCTTCTGAATATTACAATTATTATATCATATTTCGGTCTTTGTTTCAACAGTTTTCTATAATTAAATTCAATTTGTCACCATTTTGTCTTTACTTCGTCATTGAGCTATGATATAATATAAACATATTTATATATTAAGGAGAAGCCATGAAAAATAAAATTACCGCCGCAATTACGCCTGTCCTGTGCATGACTTTGATATCATGCGAAAAAACATCATCAACAACAAACTACAAATCAGAAGCTGAAATAAATTCCGACCGGAAAAGCTACGTTGAACAGCCGTCAACAGTTGCTTTAGCCACTTCTTCTGACGCAGCTTCCGATGCTTCGAAGCCCGGCACAGAAGCCCAGTCTCCCACAGAACCCATTAAACTCAGCGGAGCGAAAACCGTTCCGGTTTATGCGGATCTTACAATAAACGGATTCCTTACCGAAGCCGATGTTGCAGTCCTCAATGGAAACGAACCTATTGACACCTCGGAAATCGGTGAGAAATCGGTAATTGTCAGATACTCCTCTGACGGAAAAGAACAGGAAAAAGAGCTTACCTACCTTGTGGAAGATTCCGAAGCTCCGGTGATACTCAATTCAGGCTGGAATCCCTATCACCGTGTCGGAGAAGCCTTTGACCTTAATGATTATGTCGGATTTGCCGACAATTATGACAGCGCTCCCGTACTGACATACGACGGATATATCGACCCGGACACTGTAGGCGACTATCCGCTGACAGCCCACGTTTCTGACAGTTCGGGCAATATTTCCGATTGGGATCTGACTATTTCCGTTGTAAGCTCCGTCCCGACTCCTCCGGACGACAGAGAACGTGTGGATTTCAGCGATTTTGCATATATATACGGTGATCTGGGACGTCCCGGAATTGACGTTTCTACCTGGCAGGGCGATATCGACTGGTCAGCCGTCCGGAACGCCGGATGTGAGTTTGCAATTATCAGAATGGGATACAGCTATGACAATATAGTTTTGGACGACTGTTTTTATACCAACATCGAAGGTGCAAGAGCCGCAGGAATAGACCTGAGCGTTTATTTCTATACTACTGCAAATTCTGAGGACGAAGTTCGTGAACAGGCAAAATGGATAGCAGACAATCTTAACGGAGCAGAGCTTGATCTTCCTGTCGGATTCGACTGGGAAGAATTCGGCAGTTTTCAGAAGTATGGTATGAGTATAAAGCAAATCAATGACCTGTATGCCGTCTTTGCCGATGAAATGGCAGGATACGGCTATGACACCATGCTCTACAGCAGCAAAAATTTCCTGAACAATGTCTGGAACGAGCATAGCAAAAGCATTTCCCCTGTCTGGCTGGCTCATTATGTTGAAGATACAGATTACGAAGGCGATTATTTTATCTGGCAGCAGAGTAACTGCGGACGGATACCCGGAATTTACGGCGATGTAGACTTAAATATCATATTTTAAAGCTCGCAATTATACTATAAGTATATTTTTCTTAAAATATCGCTAATTATGAACAAGTTCTCAAGCAGGGATATTCAAAGAAAAGCGAAGTCAGTTTTGTACAATCCTTTAATTTCCTATAACCTGTAATTATCAGAATATACAAGTATGTAAGTTTAAAAGTATTCGAGGCAAAATTATGTACATTATTTATTCATATTTCATATTTTAGTATTTAATTTATTCACAGATCATCATCTTTTATAATTTAATTTTATTGGTTTGTCTTGTCAAATTCTACAATCTGTAATTTGTTTTTTAGCATAATTGCCAAATTTATTTTCCCTGTATAATTATACATATTCTCTTAATAAACAGCAACTTTTATTGTGATATAATCATATTCAGAATTATAGAATACTAAAGCGTCTATTAATATTTCAGCAAAGGAGAATCTATGATGAAACATTTCAGATTATTCAAACAAATCACAGCAACAGTTTCCGCAGCTGTTGTCGCTCTCGGTGCATTTCCAACCATCTCCTCCACTCCGATATCAGCAGCCGCAGAAGACCCCGACAACTACGCAAAGCTTCTCCAGTATTCGCTCTACTTCTACGACGCTAACCTTTGCGGCAATATAAGTTCCAAAACGGGTCTCTCATGGAGAAGCAATTGTCATACTTCCGATGAGGTTCCCGGTGGTTTCCACGACGCAGGAGATCACGCTATGTTCGGACTCCCACAGGGATATACCGCTTCAACGCTTGGCTGGAGCTACTTTGAATTCAAGGATGCATTCGATTCAACAGGTCAGACAGAGCACCTTAAACTCATCACCGACCATTTCTGCGATTTCTTTAAAAGATCAACAAAGCTAAGCGGTGACAACGTTTCCGAATTTCTCTACCAGAAAGGAAACGGAAGCGAAGATCACAGCTACTGGGGCTCTCCTGAAAATCAGAGCGGCAGCCGCCAGATGTACTGGACTTCCAACGGTGCAAGCGACATTGCCGCAGAGTATGCAGCATCTCTCGCAGTGAACTATATCAACTTCGGTAATGACGAGGATCTAAAATACGCCGAAGCCCTCTACAAATTCTCAACTCAGTATAATCAGGTGGCAACATACGGTCCAGAGGGATTCTACAGCAGTTCTGGCTGCCGTGACGATCAGGCATGGGCTGCCGGCTGGCTCTACCTGGCGACAAAAAAAGAACAATACAAAAATGATTGCGCCTCAAAACAGTCGCAGTACCTCGGCTGGATTCACGGCTGGGACAATGTAGATATGGGCGCAGCTTGTCTCTACAGCCATATCACCGGCGACTGGAGCAAGCCCAACAACTGGATGAGTGAAAGAGCCAACGGAAGTAATTATCTTTTCCTGGACTCATGGGGCAGCGCACGTCTGAATTGTTCCATGCAGATGACCGCTCTTATTTCACAGCAGAATTCCGGAAAGAATTTCTCCGACTGGTGCAGAGGACAGATGAATTATATCCTTGGATATAATCCTAAAAACACCTGCTTCGTTGTAGGATATGCTTCAAATTCTGCTTCAAAGCCGCATCACAGAGCTTGTTCAGGAACATCCTCAGCCGAAGACGAATCTCCCTCAAAATATACGCTCGTAGGCGCTCTTGTAGGCGGACCTACAGACGCAGGCGGAACCTATCAAGACAGCAGAGCAGATTATAAATGCAACGAAGTAGCCTGCGATTACAACGCAGCTCTTGTAGGAGCGGCTGCCGGTCTTTATACGGTTTATAAGACAGGTTCTCCTGTTTCGTCAATTGAGGGCGTCACCAAAATATACGGCGGCGGATCATATCAGCCACCCGTAACAACTACAACAGCTTCAGGCGGAAATAAAACAACAACGACAACAACTTCAAAATCTGAATCAACTACAACTACTACAATTAAAATCGTAAACGCTGGTGAATATGAAATAAATCCCGACATTTCAAGTGGCAGCATGAGCGACAATTTCCCCGGCTGGTTCTGGTCTGAATTTGGTATCCCTGACGGAGAAACAGCCTATAAAGTCGAAGCGACGATCTCTTCTGACAGCACAATAGGAACATGGAACGGCGCTTTCGGTTCCACCATTAATGAAAGTGATTGGTATCAGAGTGAGAACTTTAACGAATATCACAGCGGAAACACCGCCACTGCTGTATGGAATATAGACTCTGCGACCTCCAAAGCAATTAATTATAAATACGGTACGCTTAAAATAGGTTTCTGGTGGCTGTCGAACAATAATTACAAAATAGACTCCATCAAAGTTTATACGGCAAAAAATGAAATACCGCAGGCAACTACAACTTCTACCATCACTTCCACTGCAACTTCTACCACCACTTCCACTACAACTTCTACCTCAACGACTTCCACCGCAACTTCTACCACCACTTCCACTGCAACTTCTACTTCAACGACTTCCACTACAACTTCCACTACAACTTCTACTTCAACGACTACCGTTCCTAAGAACATTCCCGGAGACATAAACTCCGACGGCAGAGTAAACATTGCCGACGCCGTACTATTACAGAGGTACATCCTAAGAACAGCAATACTTACTCCTGAACAGGCAGAAGCTGCCGATATCTGTAAAGACGGTGTACTAAACGCTTTTGACCTTGTTCTTATCAGACGACTTATAATAGGAATAGAACGATAACAATATCAGCTCATAATATGACAAAAAAACGGCACCTGTCAGGTGTCGTTTTTTATATGATATTATTTACCTATCCGCTCAACCTTCATAAGATTCGTGGTTCCGGAAACGCCAAGCGGAACTCCTGCGGTAATAGCCACAAGATCGCCGTCCTCGACAAGTCGGTGAGACTCGGCTGCCTCAACAGCGGCGGCAAAGAGATCGTCGGTGCTATTTTTCTCGTCAATGATATACGGGATAACTCCCCAGCTCATATTCATCTGGCGGCATACTACTTCACTCATCGTACAGCTGATTATCGAACAATCAGGACGATATTTTGAAATCAGACGTGCTGTCTGACCTCCCAAAGATACGGTAATTATAGCCTTTGCATTAAGGTCGTGCGCTGTTGTTACAGTGGCGTGCGCAATAGCTTCGGCGATATTGCCGTTGGGCTCTGATCGTCTTATTGCAAACCTTCCCCTGTAGTCGATATTCTTCTCAGTGGTCTCCGCAATAAGAGCCATAGTTTTTACCGTCTCCACAGGATAAGCTCCGGCTGCAGTTTCTCCGGAAAGCATTATAGCGCTCGTTCCGTCATATATCGCATTGGCAACATCTGTTATTTCCGCTCTGGTAGGACGTGGATTAGTTATCATCGATTCCAGCATCTGCGTCGCAGTAATGACCTGTTTGCCCGAATTATAACCCTTTTTGATTATCTGCTTCTGAATTGCAGGGATCTGCTCAAAGGGAATCTCCACTCCCATATCCCCTCGTGCGACCATTATACCGTCAGCCGCTTCAAGAATCTCATCAATATTTTCAACTCCGTCGATATTCTCGATCTTTGCAATAATGCGCACATTGAACCAGCCCAGACTCTGAGTGAATTTTCTCAGATAATTGATATCGGCTGCCGTACGCACAAAGCTGGCCGCAATAAAATCAAATCCGATCTTTGAACCGAATTCAAGGTCGTCCATATCCCTTTCGCTGAGATACGGCATTGAAAGC
This sequence comes from uncultured Ruminococcus sp., assembly GCA_947345935.1. GTDB lineage: Bacteria > Bacillota > Clostridia > Oscillospirales > Ruminococcaceae > Ruminococcus. The sequence continues at coordinate 6,998 of CAMZZN010000047.1, read as the reverse complement.
TGCACGCCTGGAACGTTGATTCCCTTGTTATTGGAAAGAATTCCTCCGTGAACAACACGGCATACGATATCTGTACTGCTCACTTTTTCGGCAACAAGTTCAATCACGCCGTCATTGATAAGAATTCTTGTTCCTATGCTTACATCTCTCGGCAGCTTCTTAAAACTGACGCTTCCCACCTTATTAGTACATGGAATGTCTTCAGTAGTAAGCGTATATATATCCCCGTCAAAAATTTCAACAGGCTTATCGTTTACAAATTTGCCCAGTCTTATCTCCGGACCCTTTGTATCAAGGAGAGTCGCTATGGGAAGATCAAGCTCCGTCCTGAGTTTTTCAATGACTCTGAACCGCTTTTCATGGGTTTCATAATCTCCATGCGAGAAGTTGAAACGAGCAACATTCATGCCGGCAAGCATGAGTTCCCGCATTATATTTTCGTTGTCGGTAGCAGGACCTATAGTGCAAACAATTTTCGTTTTTCTCATAAAAGAACTCCCTTGATTATATTTTTTTGATCTTGGCATAATTTGCCATTATCTTCTTTGTTCCGACCTTTTCAAAAGCGATCTCAAGCAGAGTATCGTTAGCCATAGGCTTTGTAGAAATAATAGTTCCCTCGCCGAAGATATTATGCTGAACACGCTCTCCCACCGCATATGTAACATTGGCTTTCATACCGGGATTTGAAAGGCTTTTGTTGCGTGCAAGCTGCTGCTGGAGCGAAGTTGACTGCACCTCGACGACAGTATTGTCGTTTCCGACAAGACTATTCTTCATAGCTGCCGCATTATCATGCTTTTCAATAAGATCCGCACCGATCTCTCTCATGAATCTTGAAGCGATATTCGTCTGCGTCTGACCAAAGAGCATACGCTTTCTGGCATTTGTCAGATACAGCCTTTTTTTCGCTCTCGTTATGGCAACATAAGCAAGACGGCGCTCCTCTTCCATATCTTCCTGACTGTCAAAAGCTCTGGAACCTGGAAATATCCCGTCGTCCATTCCCACCACAAAAACATTCTCGTATTCAAGCCCCTTTGCGGAGTGAACAGTCATAAGAGTGACTCTGTCGTCTGTAGAATCGTCTCTGTCCGCCTCGCTGAACAAAGCGACTTCTTCAAGAAATCCGCTTAGAGACGGTTCGTCTGATTCCTGCATATATTTAGCCATTGAAGAACGAAGTTCCTTAACGTTTTCTATCTTAGTATCGGCATTATCGAACGTTTTGAGATAATCCATATACCCAGTCTTGTCAAGAAGCACATCAAGAAATTCGTCAAGCGGCAGCTCCTCTGCCTTTTCCGTAAGATACTCAAACATATTGTAAGCATTTTTCAGTACGTTTGCCTTTTTCACTAAAGGAGCGTACTCTCCGGCAGTTTTCAGAACCTCAAGGGGCGTAAGCCTAAGATCACGGCTTATCTCTTCAATAAGCGTAAGCGTTGAATCGCCTATTCCTCTTTTCGGCTCATTTATTATACGGCTGAAGCGGAGCATATCGCTGGGATTATTTATAAACGCAAGGTAAGAGGTCACATCCTTTATCTCCTTGCGGTCGTAGAATCTCATACCGCCGTAAACCCTGTATGGTATTCCGCATTTCACCAAAGTTCGTTCAATGGCGTTTGACTGAGCGTTCATGCGGTAGAGTACGGCGCATTCACCGTAGCTTCCGGTTTTCCTGTAATGTTCCTGTATCGTATCGGCAACAAACTGTGCCTCGTCAGATTCATCCACAGCTTTGTACCAATAGACCTTTTCTCCTTTTTCTCCTCTTGTCCACAGTGACTTTTCCTTGCGTCCACTGTTGTTGGAAATAACGGAATTAGCCGCATCCAGAATCGTCTGGGTCGAGCGGTAATTCTGCTCCAGACGGATGACTTTTGATCCCTTGAACATCGACTCAAAGCCAAGGATATTTTCTATATTTGCTCCCCTGAATTTATATATGCTCTGATCGTCGTCACCAACAACGCAAAGATTTCCGTGACCAGCAGAAAGGAGTGAAACGAGCCTGAACTGTACATGATTCGTATCCTGATACTCATCGACCATTATATACTTATAACGTTTCTGATACTTTTCAAGAACCTCAGGGAACTTCTCAAAAATCTCTACAGTGCGGCAGAGAATATCGTCAAAATCCAGTGCGTTGGCTTCCTTCAGGCGTTCCTGATATAGACCGTATATCCGGGAAATGATCTTTTTTCTGTAATCCTGACCTGCGTCGCTGCGCATTTCCGACGGAGTGATCATTTTATCCTTGGCAGAACTGATCTCACTGAGGATAGCTCTCGGAGCAATCTGCTTTTCAGAGATATCTATATCCGCCATAATATTTTTTATGAGACGCTGGCTGTCGTCCGAGTCATAGATAGTAAAATCACGTCCATAGCCTATTGCTTCGATCTCGCTCCTGAGGATTCTCACACACGCAGAGTGAAAAGTAGAAGCATTGATATTCATGCCGTCCTCTCCGAGCATATCCGCAAGACGCTCACGAAGTTCTCCTGCCGCCTTATTGGTAAACGTGATCGCAAGGATGTTCCATGGCTTTACAGGTGAAACGGCAGTTATATCACGCAGGGTTTCAAAATCGTCCGTCTTTCCGTCTGCATAATCGTTAAGGAAAGCTATATCTCCCTCACTGCCCGGAAGTGATTCATCCATATAGGCGTTGCCGAAATTTATCATATTGGCTATACGGTTGACAATAACCGTCGTTTTTCCGCTTCCTGCACCTGCCAGAACAAGCACCGGACCTTCGATGGTAAATACCGCCTCCTGCTGCATCTCATTCATCCGACTGAAATACTTTTTCAATGCTTTTCGCTTTGCTGCTATAAAAGAATTAAGTTCCATAAATCAATCTCCAAAAAAATAGTTTGTTTATCATTTCTATTATACCATATTTGTCAAGACTTGAAAAGCCCTATACCAAAATTTTTCTCACTATGCAGTATGATTGTGAAATCTTTTGGCAAAATAATAAATTTTTTTCGTCATGTTGCCTAAAAACACCGCCGCCGGATATGCTTCTCAGGATGCCTCACTATGTATTTTGCCACAAAAACACCTCTATTATCCCCTTAAAATATGGAAAAAACAGAGTTTTCCACGCATCAATTGTAAACTTTTTTCTTTTTGCTTTACTTTACATTTAAAAAGTATTAAAGTAGTATTATGGAATTAAAGTATATAAAAATCGGAGGTAATGTAATGAAAAAATCAAAACAGCTCAGAAATAAAGTCATGTCATTGGCAGCAGCGGCTGTTATCACCGGCGCAGCAGCAGTTCCGGCGCTTGTACAGACTCCCCGTACCGGCGCAAATGCAGGTCAGCAGCTCGGACAAACAAACTTTGACGACGGGATAGGTCTCCCCTGGCATATAGTTGAATCCGGTCCCTCCAAAATGAATTTTGCAATTGAAGACGGCGTATATAAAATAACCATTAATAATCCCGGCGGAGCTTCCAGAGGAGGCGAAGATCGCTGGGACTGTCAGTTCCGGCATCGTGGACTTAAGATAGCTGCCGGTCATCAGTACCGGGTAGAATATGAAATAACTCCGTCAAACAGCGGAAAATATTATACAAAGATCGGCAATCTTGACGGCGACGTGGAGATCTGGCACAATATGATGGCTGATAACGGTCCGGATTTCAACTCCACATGGGATCTCATCCAAATAGGCGCAAACGAGACCAAAAAGGTCAGCCTTACATTCACCGCCTCAGAATCGCTGGATGTCGCTGAATGGGCATTTCATTTCGGGGGCGACGGTCAGTATACTCCCGGCGACTGCTTCCCCGAAGGAACGGTAATCACATTTGACAATATGTCCCTTGTCGATCTCACAAGCGACGAAAACGACTATGAGATAATTGGTGAAAAAATACGCTGCCCTATCATGTCAAATCAGGCAGGATATCTTACAGGCAGGACAAAACGTGCCACACTGCTAAGCGACAGTAAGAGCGCCGTTGATTTCAAGCTCCTTGACGATTCAGGAAACTCAATGTATTCCGGAACAAGCAAGCCTTTCGGAAAGGATAAAGATTCGGGAGACAATGTTCATATTCTTGATTTTTCCGATTTTAACGATCCCGGAACATATACTATCGAAACAGAGGACGGCGACGTCAGCCGTAAGATATCAATCGGCGATTCTTCCGTATATTCCAGTCTCCTTTACGACGCACTGAATTACTTTTATCAAAACAGAAGCAGCATTGAAATAGAAAGTCAGTACATCTCCTCCGGCGACAAGGATAAACTTGCAAGAGCTGCCGGTCATCCTACAGACAATGCCGAGGTCATGTCCGACTGGGAAAGCGGCTCTACAGGCAAAACTATTGACGTTACCGGAGGATGGTACGATGCCGGAGATCACGGCAAATATGTGGTAAACGGCGGTTTTTCTCTCTGGATGATGCAGAATCAGTACGAAACCGCTCTCAGGAACGGCTACGAAAAAGTTTACGGCGACGGAAGTATGCTCCTGCCGGAAAATTCCAATGGTAATCCCGACCTTCTTGACGAAGCAAGATGGGAAATGGAATGGATGCTTAAAATGATCGTTGAGGACGGCAAGTACGAGGGCATGGCATATCACAAGGCGCACGATGAAAAGTGGACCGGTCTTGGAATCGCTCCTGCCGACGATGAGATGAAGCGTATCGTAAAGCCTCCCACAACGGCTGCCACCCTTAATCTGGCAGCCTGCGGTGCTCAGGCTGCACGTCTCTGGAAAGACATTGATCCTGCATTCGCTGAAGAATGCCTTGATGCAGCGGAAAACGCATACGAAGCAGCTCAAAAGAATCCGGACGTGTATGCTCCCCTTGACAGTTCCATAGGCGGCGGAGCTTACGGCGACGACTTTGTAGACGACGAGTTCTACTGGGCTGCCTGCGAGCTTTATCTCACCACCGGTAAAGATACATACTACAAAGATATGAAGGATTCAGACTTCTTCCTGACAGTTCCCGAAACAATGGACGGCGGTGAAAGCGTAGGAAGCATGGGCAGCTTTGACTGGGGACACACCGCAGCGCTCGGAACAATGAGCCTTGCCCTCAATGAAAAAAGCATCCCGTCCGGAGATATTAAAGACATAGAAAAAAATATCTGCAATACAGCCGACTATTATGTCGGACTGGAGGACAGCCAGGGCTACGGTCTGCCTTACGGTCAGAGCAAGATAAGCTACAACGACAGCGACGAGGGATACATCTGGGGCTCAAACTCCGTTGTTGCCGATAATTCAATTGTTATCGCATACGCTTATATGCTCACCGGAGATGATAAATACATGGACGGCGTTATCGGCGGCATGGATTATCTCCTCGGCAGAAATGCTATGGATAACTCCTACGTAACAGGCTATGGAGCAAATGCCATAAAGAACCCTCATCACCGCTACTGGGCAAATCAGATTGACGAAACATTCCCCAGCGCTCCTGACGGCGTACTTTCCGGCGGTCCGAATTCCGGTATGCAGGATCCCTGGGTTCAGGGCATGGGTTGGAAAAAGGGAGAGATCACACCACAAAAGTGCTACATGGATCACATAGAGGCATGGTCTGTAAACGAGTGTACTATCAACTGGAACGCTTCGCTTGCATGGCTGGCTGGATTTACGGCTCAGGAAAACGGCGGAATTATTGTCGGAAAAACCGGCGCTCCTGTTTATGATAAAGACGATCAGGCTTCCACAGAAGCTCTGTCAGATGCCGATCAAAAGGACAACAGCAATAAGGATGAATCCTCCAAGAGAACTGAGGCAAACGATAATGACGGAGATAAAAAAGAAAGCAAAGATACAAAGGATAAGGACGACAAGGGGAATATCGGCATGATCGCTCTGATCGCAGGGGCTGCCGTTGTAGGGCTTATCTCGGTTGAGCTGTTCATCTATAAGCTTGCCAAGCTCAAGAAAAAATAATTAAGGAGGGAACAGCTATGTTTAAAAAGAAGAACGGAACCGCCGCTCCTGACGATATGCAGGAAACCGTCATACAGCCGACTCAGGAAAATGATGAAACGCCGGCAGCAGCAAACGTTGAGAGTTTATCTTATGAGACAACTGAAAAGAAAAAAAGCAAAAAGGGCAGAAGAATCGCCGTCATAAGCGGTATATCCGCAGCTGTACTCATCGGAGGAGGGGCTGCTGCTTACCATTTCTCATCACTTATAAGAAATCAGGTAAACCTCCGCATAATGAATCCTGAAAAATACTATGTATGGGTAAATGAAGAAAATTCCGGCAGCTTTGCTGAAAAAGCCGCTGATTCCTACGAAAAATCACTCCGCAGATATGAAAAGGGAACTTCTTCATCGATTGAACTTAAATTAAATATCACCGAAGCAGCAAAGGATGAACTTTTCGATCAGATGAGCAAGGAGTTCTCAGGCTCGCCGGAATCGCAGGATATGCTTTCCGATATTATTAATAATGTTGAAGATCTGAGCATTTCCTTGACAAACAGCAGCAGAAAATCTGATGAAGCGCTTTCACTGGGAGCAAACCTGAACGGAGAAAGTCTCCTCACCTTTGACCTTGCCGCAGATATGCTCAATCCCAAGCTTTTCATGCGTTATCCGGAGCTTAACAAACAATGGCTGTGCCTGGATATCAACGATATTATGGAAAATTCCATGAGTTCCCGGGATCAGGACGATACATACGGAAAAATAAAGGAATTCTATCAGGAAATAATAAAAGATCCATCCGTGCTTATCTCTCCTGAAGAACTGAAAAACAGCATTATCAACTACACCAACGCCTGGAATGAATCATTTTCCGATGTAGACCGTGACCGCAGCGAAAAACTGGATATCGGAGATTTAACGGTAAAATACACAGTACTTGATGTGGATATAAACAGCAAGATCGGAAAAAATATTATTAAAAATCTTATAAAAGAAGCTTCGAACGATACCGTTATCCGGCGCACATTTGTCGAGAAATTCGGACTCGTTTCAGAAAAG
>CAMZZN010000046.1 GCA_947345935.1 uncultured Ruminococcus sp. | reverse complement strand
TGCGTGACATCCCCTAACCGGGGCGTGTCCCCTTTGTCAGCTTTGCTGACATTTCCCCATACAATGGGGAATCACCCTTTGGAAACCCATTATTGATTCTTTACAATCCCCGCAAGGGGGATTTTAAAGAATCAGGGTGATTGTCAAACAGAAAATATTTCCTTTAACAGGAATTTAAAGAAACAAAATCTCCTTTATAATCATGATAAAAAATAAATGACGTTATCCTGTTATTTTTTTAATTTCCCCTTGACTTTACGAGGAGGGGAGGTTATAATAACAGTATAGCTATAACCAAATTTTTCGTCGGGAGGTAAAAAATTGATTGCCGGTGTTTCTACAGCTTGTCTTTTTCCAAAACCTCTTGAGGAGAGCCTTTATGATCTTCTGGTAAACGGTGTTTCCTGCGTAGAGATATTCATAAATACTCATTCGGAACTGAAAAAAAACTTTGCTCACGGCGCAGCCGGAATGCTCAGACGATTTGATTCAAAATGCGTTTCGCTTCATCCTTTTACCTGCGAAATGGAACAGCTTTTCTTTTTCTCCGACTACGAACGCAGACTGACCGACGCACTTGAATATTACAAATACTATTTCAGATTCATGAATATAGTCGGAGCGGAATATTTTGTTTTTCACAGCGGAAAAACAGTCAGGTCAAAGGAATTCTTCTGCGAGCGCTACAGCAGGCTCTACAGGCTTGGAAAGGAATTCGGAGTAACTGTAGCCGTGGAGAACGTCTCACGCTGTCAGAGCGGTTCCTCAGCGTATATAAAGGACATTGCCGCCATGCTCGGAAACGAGTTCTCTTTTGTGCTGGACACAAAACAGGCGGTGAGGGCAGGGGAGAATCCTTTTAAGTTCCTGGACGCCGCCGGAAAAGCTGTAAAACACGTTCATATAAGCGATTCCGGAGAACTGGGGGACTGTCTCCCGATAGGAAGCGGAAGATTCGATTTCGGGATGTTTTTCGACAGGCTTGGCAGACTTAATCCCCACTGCTCGGTGATACTGGAGCTTTACAGAAAAAATTTCAGCGGAATAAGCGAACTTATTTCAAGCTATAATAAACTCAATAAAATGATCGGGAGGAAACAGCAATGAGATGTCCGATATGCGGCTTTGACGACTCAAAGGTCACAGATACACGTCCGTTGGACGACCGCATAAAACGCCGCAGGGAATGCATAAAATGCCGTGGAAGATTCACTACTTACGAGATCGTGGAGATCCCCCTGCTTATGGTAGAAAAACGTGCCGGAGGATTTGAGACTTTCGACCGTTCCAAGCTGATAAAAGGGATCTTCTCCGCTATAAAAAAGCGTCCCGTAACTATAACTCAGGTGGAAGAAATCGCAGATCATATAGAAAATTACTGTGCAAACGAAATGCGCAACACCATAAAATCCAGCGAAATAGGCGATCTTGTGCTTAACAGGCTGCGTGAGATCGACCCTATCTCGTATATCCGGTTTGCATCCGTATACAAGGACTTTACCGATATAGACAGCTTTGTAGCTGTCATCAGCGAATTTAACAGCGCCGAAAACGAAGCTTCGGCTTCTGAATAATAAACGGAGGTATATACAATGAAAGAAATCCTTGAAAACTTTAATGACCAGAGCGCACAGAACTCCTTTTCACAAGCGGACGTACAGAAAAACAGCGTACTTGTGGCTGTCTGCTATGTCATCCCGATCCTTTTCTTCGTCCCGATCCTTATTGACGGAAGTTCTCCCTACTGCCGCTTCCATGCCAACCAGCAGCTTACCTTGTTTGCTTTTGGCGTTGTGCTGGGCATTGTTATGGGTATCATCGGCATTATCCCGGTGCTCGGAGCCATTATTGACGTTCTTATAAGCCTCTGTATGCTTGCGTTCCTGATTGCTCTTGTTTACGGCGCAGTAAAGGGCATGGCTGTAAGAATACCATTTATCGGTCATCTCATCAACGTTTTCTGATCAGCTAACCGATAATCTGACAGTGCCGCCGTCATCGCTGTAAACCATAGACGCAACTGCGGTATCGTCGCAAACTATCAGCTCTGCCAGCATTTTTTTGCTTTCAGGGCTGTAATTTTTTACTTCATAAACATAAAGCTGACCGTTCCTGCCGGCGTATTCACGCAGAGGCAGTCCCTGTTTATCCTGTATCATAGCGTATTCCTCGTAAGCCTGAGAAAAATCTGAAGGTATCGTTATTTCTTTACCGGCTATCTCCTCCACTTCCCAGCCGTGGGAAGCAAAATAATCAATACGCTCGCTGACGGCGGCAGCCGGTATTCTCTTTTTTTCCGGGGATTTCGTTCCGCTCTCCTTTCCAGGCAAAAAGATAATTGCCGCTCCCATTGCGACCGCCGCAGAGAACATGATAAATGTCCGTTTTTTCATGTAAACACAACCTTTTTATTAGTTTTATGAACTATGTCAACAGTTTAGCGATTCTGTCTCGTATACTCATGTTAAAAGGAATCTTTCTCTATGAATACTCACTCCTAATATTTTTATTCCCCCCTTTACGGGGTAATAAAAATATTAAATAATGGGTTTCCAAAGGGGATGTATTCCCCTTTGGCAGGGGTGTGGGGACGGCGTCCCCACATAAACTACTGACATATATCAAAATCAAAATATTCACTGAAAGGAAAAATTATGCCGCTTATCCGCCTTGACAAATACATATCTGAGCGAACCGAATACACACGCAGTCAGATAAAACAGCTTGCCGCCAGGGGGCAGATCCTGCTGAACGGCTGCATTGAAAAAAAAACGTATACAAAAATTGATCCGGAACAGGACGTTATATCAGTGTCCGGCAGGGAGATATCATCCCGGCGATTCAGGTACTTTCTCGTCAATAAACCGGCGGGATATATCTGTTCAACAAGCAGCAGCGACGGCAAATCAGTTCTTGAACTCATACCGCCGGAAATGAGAAAAAAAGGACTCTTTCCTGCCGGACGGCTCGATAAGGATTCGCTGGGTGCGGTTCTTATTACAGACGACGGAGAACTTGCCCATAGAATGCTGTCGCCTAAGAGCCATATCTCCAAAATTTATATTGTGAAACTTGACAGACCATTTCAAAATAAATATATTGACATATTCAATAATGGAATAAAATTATCCAATGGCGAAACCTGTCTGCCCGCAAGAGTGATGTCGGCAAAAAACTGCGATAAATTGGCATTTATTGAACTTTCAGAAGGGAAATATCACCAGATTAAAAGGATGTTCGCCGCCGTTGGAAATCATGTGGACGTTCTTATGAGAATTTCACTTGGAAATCTGATTTTGCCCGAAACACTGGGAATTGGAGAGTGTATGGAATTATTGCACAAAGATGTTGAAAACTTGCTTGAACGTCCCGATTTTGACCTCTTTTGTCAAAGTTTGAGTCCCTTTTTTTCGGCAATTTTAATAAACAAATAATTGTAACTTTGGTCATTTAACATCTTGAAAAATTTCTGAAAGTTTGGTATTATATTATTATAGCTGATAGTCTGATTATAAATAATAAAAATTTGCTGTCGGCAAGAAAAATTGAACTGGAGGACTGGATTAAATGGCAGGTTTAACACTTAAAGGCATTTATAAAAAATATCCGGGCGGCGTTGTTGCTGTTACAGATGTTAATTTAGAGATAAGAGATAAGGAATTTATCGTTCTCGTAGGACCGTCAGGCTGCGGTAAGTCGACTACTCTTCGTATGATAGCCGGACTTGAAGAAATTTCAGAAGGCGAGCTTTACATCGGCGACCGCCTTGTAAACGATATTGCTCCTAAGGATAGAGATATCGCAATGGTTTTCCAGAACTACGCCCTCTATCCTCACATGACTGTTTTTGACAACATGGCTTTCGGACTTAAGCTCCGTAAAGTTCCTAAGGACGAAATTGAGAGAAAGGTTAACGAAGCTGCTAAGATCCTCGATCTTTCACACCTCCTGGACAGAAAGCCTAAGGCTATGTCAGGCGGTCAGCGTCAGAGAGTTGCTCTCGGAAGATGTATCGTTCGTTCACCTAAGGTATTCCTTCTTGACGAACCTCTTTCAAACCTCGACGCTAAGCTCCGTGCTCAGATGAGAACAGAAATCGCTAAGATCCATAAGAAGCTCGGTACTACATTTATTTACGTAACTCATGACCAGACAGAGGCTATGACAATGGGCGACAGAATCGTTTGTATGAAAGACGGTTTCGTTCAGCAGGTAGATACTCCTCAGAACCTCTACGAGAGACCTATCAACAAATTTGTTGCAGGATTCCTTGGTTCACCCCAGATGAACTTTATCGACGCTGTTCTCAAGGAAGAATACGGTCAGTTTATTGTTGAGTTCGGTTCAGAAGATTCAAGAGGTCAGAGAGGTATGAAGTACCAGATCATCGTTCCTGAATCTAAAGTTACTCCTGATCTCGGCAGCTACGTAGGCAAGGAGATCATCCTTGGCATTCGTCCTGAAAGCATCCATGATGAAGAAATGTACCTTTCTAATGCTTCTACAGGCGTTATTGACTGTAACGTTGAAATAACTGAAATGATGGGCGCTGAAACTTATCTTTACCTCCTCTGCGAAGGAATTCCGCTTACGGCAAGAGTTAGCCCCAGATCCACAGCTAAGTCCGGCGATGATATCAAGGTTGCTATCGATCCTAACAGAATTCACATCTTTGATAAAGAAACCGAAAAGGCTATTGTTAACTGATTACTTTTTTCATATTTATCCTTTTCTTTTTGGAATGCACAGAGGCCGCAGCATATAAGCTGCGGTTTTTTGTTTTTATACTAATCTCTGACCGAATTAATGAAAAACAGCCGTCGGTGAAGATCCGACAGCTGTTTTCTGTTATCTTTTCTTTTTTTCGTCCTTTTTACTATCCGATTTATTATCACGGCCGTCATGATCGTCGTCGTCGCCTGTAAGACCGTCAACCACATCTCCTATGGCGTCAGTTGCCCCTTCGATGATATCGTCTCCGGCTTCACCTGCACCGTCGATCACATCATCAATACGGTCGCCTGCGGAATCCTTGTCTTTGTCCATATCTTTTCTGTCGTCAGTAACTGAAGATCTTTCACGGTCAGATGAGCTTGAATCATTTTTCGATCCACAAGCTGTGAAAGTTGCACAAACTGTCAGAAATATGGAACATATTGCTAAAAGCTTTTTCATACAATCATATCCTCTGCTTAAATTTGCTGCGGATTGTTTTTCCACAACATATTTTTATTGTTTACACATTTTCCCCGTTTATCCACACACTTTTCAACTTTTCCATGATGTAAAAATGTGGATATCACGTTGCAATCAACACTTTCAACAGAGTTATAAACATTTTAGAATTATCCCAACATTCTATTCCACATCATGTTGAAAACTTCTTCACATAGTGTGGATAAAAATTAGGATTATATTGCTGTATTTTTTTGGTTAAATCATATTTATGTCAAATCGTGAAAAACGATGTATTTTCAGTTTTTTTTATGCATAATTATACAAAAATATCACTCATCATAAATAAAAGGACGGCAGAAGCCGTCCTCTAAAATTTTACTTTATGTCTGCATGGTGCGCCTGAAGCGACTTTACTCCGAAATGCTTATTTTCCTTAAGCGCCTTGATTCCCTCTGCGCTTGCCTTAGCAGCAGCCATTGTCGTGATATACGGAATTCTATGCTTGATGGCAGCCTTTCTGATGTAGCTGTCATCATGAACGCTCGACTTTCCGGCAGGCGTATTTATAATAAGCTGGATCTCTCCGTTTGCTATCTCGTCTGCTATATTCGGACGTCCCTCGTAGATCTTGTAGATCCTCTCACTGGGAATTCCAGCTTCTGCAAGCAGCTTATAGCACTTATGTGTGGCAAGAATTCTGAATCCAAGGTCGTTGAATGCCTTTGCAATGTCTGTCAGTTCCGGCTTGTCTCTGTCACAAATACTGAGAAGAACCGTTCCCTCCTCCGGAAGTCTCGTCTGAGTAGCCTCCTGAGCCTTGTAATACGCCTCTCCGAATGTGGGGGCTATACCAAGTACCTCTCCGGTAGAACGCATCTCAGGACCGAGAACAGGGTCAACCTCAGGGAACATATTGAACGGGAACACAGCCTCCTTGACTCCGTAATGAGTTATCTCCTTATCACGAAGCGCAGGAACGGGCGATGGATTTCCTGTAAGACCAGAAGTAATTATCTCCGTAGCGATCTTCACCATGTTGATGCTGCATACCTTAGATACCAGCGGCACGGTTCTTGACGCACGTGGATTTGCTTCAAGAACGTATACTTTATCTCCCTCGATAGCGTACTGCATATTCATAAGACCGCATACGTTCATTTCAACGGCTATCTTTCTGGTATATTCCTTGATAGTCGCCACCTGATCGGATGTCAGATTCATTGACGGGAGAATGCAGGCTGAATCTCCGGAATGTACGCCGGCAAGCTCGATATGCTCCATAACTGCGGGAACAAAGCAGTTCGTGCCGTCGGAAATAGCGTCAGCTTCGCACTCTGTAGCGTGATTGAGGAATCGGTCGATGAGGATAGGTCTGTCGGGTGTCACGCCAACGGCTGCGCCCATGTAGACTTTCATCATTTCATCGTCATGAACGATCTCCATACCTCTTCCGCCCAGAACGTAGGAAGGACGAACCATAACAGGATAACCTATTCTATTTGCAATTTCAAGAGCTTCTTCTACGTTTACAGCCATTCCTGACTCAGGCATCGGGATATCCAGCTTTTCCATCATGGCACGGAAATGATCTCTGTCCTCGGCAAGGTCGATAGTTTCGGGGGTTGTGCCAAGGATATTTACGCCGTATTTTTTAAGATCGTTTGCAAGATTAAGAGGAGTCTGACCGCCGAACTGAGCTATAACGCCGACAGGCTTTTCCTTTTCGTGGATACTGAGAACGTCCTCAAGGGTAAGAGGCTCAAAATAGAGCTTGTCGGATGTGTCATAGTCGGTTGAAACCGTTTCAGGGTTGCAGTTTACGATAATAGACTCAAATCCGAGCGATTTAAGGGCAAGAGCGGCATGAACACAGCAGTAATCGAACTCGATACCCTGACCGATTCTGTTCGGACCGCCGCCAAGGATCATGATCTTAGGCTTGTCCGTATTGACAGGACTCTTATCCTCGTCAAGGTGATAGGTCGAATAATAGTATGCGGAATTTTCCGTTGCGCTTACATGAACGCCCTCCCATGCTTCCTTGATACCGAAGCCGATACGTGCGTTTCTGATCTCTTCCTCGGTAACTTCGAGCAATCCGCTGAGATAGCGGTCGGAGAATCCGTCAAGCTTAGCCTGTTTAAGAACATCCTTGCCGGGAACAGCGCCTTTCATTGCAATAAGACTTTCTTCCTCGTCAACAAGTTCCTTCATCTGCTCCAGGAACCAACGCTTAATCTTCGTCAGCTCATAAAGTTCCTCGATCGAAGCGCCCTTTCTGATAGCCTCGTACATTATAAACTGTCTGTTGCTGGTAGGGTAGCGAAGCTTATCGAGAAGTTCTTCCTTTGTAAGCTCGTTGTAGTTATTGGCAAATCCAAGACCGTAACGTCCGGTTTCAAGGCTTCTTATAGCTTTCTGGAAAGCTTCCTTGTAGGTCTTGCCGATGCTCATTACCTCGCCGACAGCTTTCATCTGAGTGCCAAGCTTATCTTCAGATCCCTTGAACTTCTCGAAAGCCCAGCGTGCAAACTTAATTACAACGTAGTCGCCATCGGGATAATATTTGTCGAGAGTACCATACTTTCCGCAGGGAATATCTTTAAGAGTAAGTCCGCAGGCAAGCATAGCTGAAACGAGTGCGATAGGGAAGCCTGTAGCCTTTGAAGCAAGGGCAGAAGAACGTGACGTTCTGGGGTTGATCTCAATTACTACGATACGTCCGGTTTCAGGATCACGGGCAAACTGACAGTTGCATCCGCCGATAACGTTAATTGATTCGATGATCCTGTAGGACATATCCTGAAGTTCTTTCTGGACGTCCTCCGGAATAGTCAGCATAGGCGCAGAACAGAAAGAATCGCCGGTATGAACACCGATAGGATCTATATTTTCTATAAAGCATACGGTGATCTTATTGTTTTCAGCGTCTCTTACAACTTCAAGTTCAAGTTCTTCCCAGCCGAAAATGCATTCCTCAACGAGAACCTGATGAACGAGAGAAGCCTGGAGACCTCTTGCGCATACGACTTTCAGCTCGTCTACATTGTAGACCATTCCGCCGCCTGCGCCTCCCATTGTGTAGGCAGGACGAAGAACAACCGGGTATTTAAGCTGTTCAGCGATCTTTACAGCCTCCTCAACGGAGTAAGCGACCTGTGAACGTGGCATTCCGATACCCAGATCAGCCATAGCGTTTTTGAACTCGATACGATCCTCTCCACGCTCGATTGCGTCAACCTGAACGCCGATGACTTCAACGTTATACTGCTTGAGAACGCCTGCCTTGTCAAGTTCGGAACAGAGATTAAGTCCAGACTGACCGCCAAGATTAGGCAGAAGTGCGTCCGGACGCTCCTTTTCAATTATCTGTGTAAGTCTTGCAAGATTAAGAGGCTCAATGTAAGTTATATCAGCAACATCAGGATCTGTCATTATAGTTGCAGGGTTTGAATTCACGAGAACAATCTCATATCCCAGCTTGCGCAGAGCCTTGCACGCCTGTGTACCGGAGTAGTCGAATTCGCACGCCTGGCCGATAATAATAGGACCGGAGCCTATAATCATGATTTTATTGATATCCTGTCTTTTTGGCATATTAAACTCCCAACCCGTACTAAGGTACGTTATAAAATTTACCTCCGAGATTTCAGACAACTTCATCTCAGGGCATAACTTCTTACTTTATATAATAACACATAATTCGTGAAAATGCAAGCAAAAAATATTTTTTTTATAAAAATTCTCCCCCTGATTCAGCTATATCATTAATTTTAAGTACCCTTTTCTTCACACCATTGTTAAAGGTGATTTTCTCTATGAACATTCAACCTAATTATTTTCACTTCCCCTTTATGGGGAAGTGAAAATAATTAATAATGGGTTTCCAAAGGGGGGATTCCCCCTTTGGCAGGGGTGTGGGGACAGCGTCCCCTACTTAAATTAATGACATTGCCCGGAATCCGGGAGAGATTATTTATATCAGTTATAATTATAAGCAGGAACAGATGCGGCATTCTGATTTACCGGCATTGTTTCTTCTTCAAGCTTGCTCTTTCTTTTAAGGCTCTTGCCGATTTTCTTGAATATAAATCCGACAAGAAGCTCCGAAAATCCTGTGATAAGCGCAATTATGCCAAAATCAAGCAATATATTCGATATGAGATAGAACGCAACATTGCTTGTGAGAGAAAATGCGATCATTGATCCGACTGTAACGCCGATTCCGCATAAAAATACCACAAGACCTGAAATAAACAGCGTATTTCCGAAGAATCCCATGATATGACGGCCTTTTTTATCAACAATAATTACTATCCAGATGAGCAGAACAACTACAAGAGCCGAAAGAATTCCTATTGTGATATACGAAACAAGGTAGCTTACGCTGCCGAGTCCGAAACCGATCTCTTTTTCCCATTCCTTTACGGAAAGACTTTCGTCAAGATCTTCATTCTCCAGATTTTTCCGGATAGCTTTAAGATCCTCATTTGCAAGAGTATAACCGAATGCTTCTTCAGCTGCATCGTTGTTTTCACCAAAGAAATCGTATGTAATATCCTCGGAAGTGAGAGAAGGATCTTTTCCCTCGCCTGCAAAGATAAAATCTGCATATTTTTCAACGTTTTTTCCGGCGTATTCAAGAATATCAGACTTCTTTAAATATTCTTTAAAATCGCTGATATTGGCATTTCCGTGCGTTACTCTGCCGAATCCTACCGTATCGTAAAGATTTTCGGCAACGTCTTTGCCGTCAAACTCTGCATTGAGAACGGTATTGAGATTAATATTCTGAATACGGCTGTTCAGTCTGCTTCCGGACGCCCCGAGCTTGAAACAAACAAGAAGACTTAGTGAAAGCAGAAAAATAACGGCAAAAAAGGTTACTGTGGAAGCCCCGAAAATTCTTCCTTTTCCTACTTTTATGGGAGTGGCAGGCATAGCCGGCGGAATAAGCGGATCAAATCCGGGATATCCATACTGCTGCTGAGGCTGATAGCCGGCGTTATACTGTTCAGACTGAGGCGGCTGTGGTTCCGGCTGAAAAACACCGGAATTCACGCTGTTAAAGGCGCTGTCATTTTCCTGAACAGTCTCCCTTACAGGCTGAACTACGCCGGATTCCGGCTGCTGATCCTGATTAAAAACTTGAGTTTGCTGTTCCTGAGGCTGAGGATCGTTTTTTCTGAGTACGACCGTTTCAGATTCTCCGTACGGATCAGCGTCAACCGAAGAAGGATCGTCGCTGAGATCATCCTCCGGAATATTCATATCGTTTAATTCGTCTTCATGAAGCAGTTTGGTAGGGGATTCGCCAAGAAAAGCAGACTGACCAGGCGTTTCCTGCTCACTGTTCGTATTTTCTTCCGGAAGACAGACTGTCTTTTCGCTTCCGTCATCAAAAACGGTATTTGTACCTACGGGCTTGGAAAACTGTATGTCGTCTGTTTTTTCGACCTTATTTCCGCAGGCAGTGCAGAATTTAGCGTCTTTTTTCAGTTCTTTACCGCATTTATTGCAAAACATAATTTGTACCTCCTTTTTATTCAGGCAGTCTGAAAGGCTACCTGAAGGCAATACCGCACAAAGCACGCCTGACGGCTCTGCACGTCATCAACTTGCATATGCCGCACAATCTTTGTACGGTATTGCCTTAATTCAATTATATACTATTAGTCCGGTATTGTCAATAAGAAATTTTGCAGATAAAAGGAAAAATATGTCTTTAAATTGAGCGTTTACATCATCCTGTACTTAAAAAAACTTCCCCCGTGAATAACTCACAGGGGATTTTTTGCTGTATTTTAAAAGACATTTCAGTCGGCAGCATTGAGCTTCTTAGCAAGCTGAGACTTCTTTCTTGCAGCTGCATTCTTATGCATAAGACCCTTTGCGCAAGCCTGGTCAACTTTCTTGATAGCTACTCTGATAGCCTCTTCCTTGTTTGCAGCGCCTGTTGCAACAGCGGCGTCAGCCTTCTTGAGCATTGTCTTGAGATTAGACTTTCTTGCCTTGTTAGCAGCAGCCTTTGTCTTGTTTACTTTAACTCTCTTCTTGGCAGATTTGATATTCGGCATTTCGTTACACCTCCTTGAACTCTGCGGATGTATACTTTTCCGCATTTTGCAGATAATAGAGCACATATGGGTTCTATATGCTCCCGATAAGTGCAACGCACACTTATCATACTGAGACATTATTTATTATATCATTTTTATTTTTAATTTTCAATAGGCAAAACCGGAAATTTTTCAATATTTTTTTACTGTATTTATTGCAATATATACAAATATTTCTTTTTGGAGGTAACTATGTACCGTACTGATCTTGCAGTTGAAAGCTTCTCCGACTATTCGCTGCCGAAAGGCGTACACCGCCGGACACGTGGAGAAGCCTTCAGCATAACAGAAATCGTTATCGACGACGACAGCTGCCTTGATTCTCTCGGAAAGGGAAAAGGAAAATATATCACTCTTGAGGGCGCAAGTCTGAGCCGATTCTCCGACGACTATGAACAAATGACTCTGGAACTTGCCGGAGAGATCGGACAGCTTATTCCGGACGGAGAGATACTTGTGACCGGTCTTGGAAACAACGATATAACCCCGGACGCCCTCGGACCGCAGGTTGTCGCCAAAATTCTCGCCACCCGTCACCTGCGTGACGAACTGGACAGCGAAGAAGAACAGTTCCTGACTTCTCTTCGACCGGTAAGCGCTTTTGCCGGCGGAGTTCTCGGTCAGACGGGCATAGAGACGTCTGAAATGGTCAGGGCTATCGTGCAGCAGATACATCCTGCCGGAATAATCGCCGTTGACGCTCTTGCTTGCTCTGATATAAGCCGTCTGGGAACTACCATACAGATATCCAACTCCGGCATATCGCCCGGCAGCGGAGTTTCCAACGCACGAAAGGAACTTTCCGAAAAGCTCTTCGGCATTCCTGTAATAGCCATAGGCGTTCCGACTGTTGTTGATATGCATACTATCGTGCGCAGTCTGACCGGACGTGATCCCAAAAGAGAAACGCCCAATATGATGGTTACTCCCCGTGATATAGACCGTCTTACGGAAAGAGCTTCGCAGCTCATAGCTTTCGGCATCAACCTTGCTCTCCAGCCTGATATGACCCTCGACGATGTCCGTGGACTTTTCTAAGTGGGAACGCTGTCCCCACACCCCTGCCAAAGGGGGAATCCCCCCTTTGGAAACCCATTATTAAATCTTTCCATTTCTCCATAAAGGAGATATGGAAAGATTTAGAGTGGATATCTATAGAAGACATTCCTCTTGACTGACGTATTGGAATAGTATCTCCATTAAATATCGAAATAAATAAAAAAGACTCAAGCTGTGCCTTGAGTCTTTTGATGTACTTTTTATCAGCGGAAGTAATTTCTTATTCCGTCACCGTAGAAACTCATATATCCCTGAGTAAAGGAATCAGGTTCGGTGAAATAAAGTCTTACAGCTTCCTTTACGGATTCTGTGACATACCCTGAATATGTTCCGAGATTGACATATGCGCTGCTTCCCGAAAACTGATACGGCTGCGTAAGAACGCCGTAAACCGTATTGGGATAAAGAGGACTGTAAACTCTGTTCATTACAACCTCCGCTACATAAGCCTTTTCATAGGAACCTATCCAATAAGATCCTGCTTCGTGTGCAACAACGTTGCAGAGAAGGATAAAATCACTTTCAGAAATAGGAAGTCCGGAAGCCGGTGAATCAGGAACAAAGATTACGTCTTCCGTTGCCGGCTCTGTGTCCGGTTCTGAAAAATCTTCCGTTGCTGGCTCTGTCTCCGGTTCGGTAACCGTTTCCGGTTCCGTTGACGGTTCAGAAATTGCTTCGGTAGTTGTGACTGACGTTTCGGGTTCAGTTAAAACCGTTGTTGTTTCCGTCCACTGCCAATCATAATTTTCGGTAGTATATACCGTGGTTACAGCAGCCGTCGCTGCCTGGGCCGTTGTCTGTGGAGCAGTCTCTGTTACAGACTGAAATGTTGTTGCAACTGATGCGGCAGCCGTAGCCGAATCTGCCGTTGCTGCAATATAAGAAAGTTTTACAGCGTGCGCTGTTTTTTTAGTTGTTTCTGTTTTCTCCTTTGCTGGCTCTGTTATTGCGGTTTTGTTCTCTTCGGAAGTTTCAGCAGTCAGTGTCATACCGTTGTAAGCGGGCTCTACAATCTCAAAATTATCTCTTGTACTTACCTGAGGCGCTGCATTATATGCAACGGCTCCGCCGCCTATTAAACAAGCAGTGATTACGCCGAAGACACTTGCTGCAAGTTTAGCTTCTCTCATCAGCTCATCCTTTCAATAAATTAAGCATTGCGTTTTCCCCATTAAGGGGTCTTATAAATGATAACACATCTGGCAGAAAATATCAAGGTTTTTAGTGACTTTTCCATTTAACGCCCAAAAACAAGGATACTTTTTACACAGATTAGTGCAAAACATCACATATTTTATGTCTGAATTGTAACTTAATATATTATATGATATTAATTAATCACAAATATAAATAAATAAAAGTTACATATTAGTTACAAATATGTCAGACTATAAACAACTCTCCGTATAATCTGCTATGACTTTTTCCATCTGTTATAGGCTGATTTTCGCCGAAAATATTCTCCGGAGCATATTTTCCGTGCAGATAAAGTTGTTTACCGTCTTGTAAATTATTATTCAATCAGTTATAAAAAAATGACAATCCGGTAATAATTTATCCGGACAGGCATATTTTCAGTACTGTCAGACTGCACAAAATCCCTCATGAAAACATATAATGAATCAATAAAAGGAGGAGATTCCTGTGGAAAAAGCCATTTTTCTCGCTGTTATTGTCAGTCTGGATACATATTTGGCGGCAGCGGCATACCGCAACAGCGGAATACGAATACCTGTTCTCTCCGCTGCGGTCATTAATCTTATAAGCGGTGCAGTTTTATGGTTGTCGCTGAGTTTTTCAGGTTTTATGGTTAAATATGTTTCAGCCGGACTTTTCCACATTCTGAGTGCGGTAATTCTGACATTTATAGGCGCTATGACTATTTTTAAAAGCCTTGTGAGAATGTTGATAGGAAAGCTTTCAAAGAGAGGTGAATTTTCCCTTAAAATGGGGAAAAGTCCCATAGTGCTGAAATTATATCTTGACGATACTGCGGCTGATTTTGATAACTCAAAAATACTTTCAGCCGGTGAAGCTGTTATATTTGCTCTGGCAAGTTCTCTCGATTCTGCGGCAGTAGGAATAAGCTGCGGATTCACGGATATATCTCCTTTAACGGCGGTATTTCTTGCAGTGGTATTCGGCTTCGGTGCAATAATTGCAGGAGGAATAACAGGAAAGCTGGCGATAGTAAGAAACCATGATTATTCATGGGTAGGAGGCTTACTCCTGATAATCTTTGCTCTATTAGTAAACTGATAATGGGTTATCTTTTGGGCAATGTCATTAACTTAGGTGGGGACTCTGTCCCCACACCCCTGCCAAAGGGGTGACTCCCCACAGTGTGGGGTGATTCCCCATTGTATGGGGAAATGTCAGCTAAGCTGACAAAGGGGACCGCTCCCGTTAGGAGTACATCCCCTTTGGAAACCCATTATTAATTAAAATTAGCGCCTCGTAAAGAGGCGCTAATTTTAATTAGGATGATTGACCATAGAGAAAATATCCTTTTGACAAGAGTAAGAGAAACATAGATCATTAAGTTAATGACATTTCCTAATAAGGAATCCCATTATTTTTTACGACAATTTTATATTATATATTTCACTATTTCCGGCGGATTAAACAGTCTCAGCTTGCCCAGACCTGCCGACACTAATAATTTCATATTGCCTACAGTATAAACTCCTTTTGAAAATTCAGGTAAAAATTTTCTTTCCGGCGATAGAAGTCCTCTGCCGGCTATTCTTACCGCTCCTCCGTGCACATGACCGCTGAAAGTATAATCTGCTCCCCATTTTGCGTACTCTCTGCCATGCAGCGGATTATGCGCCATAAGCCATACCTCGCCGCCGGGGCATCTTCCAAGATATCTGTTAAGATCTGTGTCGGTCACTCTGTCAAGTCTGCTGTATCCGCCGTTTTTCTTATATGTCGAATACGACTCGCACAACCCGTATATCCTTATTTCTCTTTCGCCGATCTTTACATCGGCATAGTTGTTTTTCAGCAATATTACGTCGGTTCTGTCAAGCATACGGTAATAATCAGCCCTGCTTTTCTGACTCAGGCTCTGTTCGTGATTTCCTTCAATCATAAACACGGGAGCTATGCCGCAGAGCGTTTTCAGCGTCTCTCCGGCACAATGAAAATCTTTGCATTTCCTTGATATCAGATCGCCAGTTACAAGTATTATATCCGGATCTTCACGGCGAACCTGATCGCATAGAAATTGATTATTCCTGCCGAAAGTCCTCTTATGAAGGTCGGATATCTGCACTGCGCAAATACCTTTGCCAAGCTTTTCGCACCTTGTTTTCAGCATTATCGTATTCTCTGCCGCCGCATATACGGCGCCGCAGATCAATACTTTCTTTAAAATTTTTTTCACTTCTTATTCCTTATTCTACGTCTTCGTCGTCAGGCTCGGCTTCTATGATAACTTCATTCTGTTCCTCTAAAGCGGCTTCCGCCTCGGATTCTCTTATCTGCTCCTCAGTCAGCTGCTCGACCTTTTCAGTCTCCGCATTATCGTCATGCTCGGCACGTGTAAACGCCACTACCTTTGCACCCTCGCTTACCTTCATGACACGAACGCCCTTTGCTATTCTTCCCATGATTCTTATATCGCTGGCAAGAATTCTGATGATTATACCGTCACTTGAAACAAGGATAATATCGTCGTCCTCGTCAACTACCTTGATTCCGCATACATATCCACGTACATCGTCAACCTTATAGTTGGTCAAACCATATCCGCCTCTGTTCTGGATACGGTAGCTGTCTGTCTCTGTTCTTTTGCCGTAACCGTTTTCGGTAACGGTAAGAAGCGAAGCTCCCTCACGAACTTTTGCCATTCCCACAACATAATCGCCCTCACGCAGCCTTATAGCCTTTACACCATGAGCCGAACGTGACATTGAACGTCCCTTTTCTTCCTCGATACAAATAGCCATACCGTTATGAGTGGCAATGAATATCAGCTGACGTCCGTCGGTCATTCTTACTCCCGCTATTTCGTCGCCCTCGTCAAGACCGATCGCTATAAGTCCGTTCTTGCGGACATTCTTGTAAAGGGACAGGTTCGATCTCTTGATCTTTCCGTTCCTCGTGACTATTGTTATATACTTATCCTCGCTGAAATCAGTGGTTTTTATCATTGCGGCTATCTTCTCGCCCTCTGTAAGGGGAATAAGATTTATCAGATTGAAACCTCTTGACGCCTTTGATCCGTCCGGAACTTCATAGCATTTCAGCTTATACATGATTCCCTTATTTGAAATGAACAGAATATTGTCATGTGAACCGCAGATGAACATTTCTTCCACAAAGTCCTCTTCACGCTGCTTCATTCCGGTAATTCCTCTGCCGCCTCTCTTCTGCGTCTTGTATTCCGTAACCGGCATTCTCTTGATATAGCCGTTATTGGTGAGAGTGACAACGCAGTCCTCCTCCGGAATAAGATCTTCTATATCCACCTCGCCGCTGACAGATTCAATATCCGTTCTTCTCTTGTCGCTGAACTTTTTGCGGATATTATCAAGATCGTTCATGATTATTTCATATACACGGTTGATATCTGCGAGTATATCCTCATAATCTGATATCTTGCTCAGGATTCCGTACAATTCGTCGGTGATTTTCTGTCTTTCAAGACCTGTCAGCTGTCCAAGGCGCATCTGGACGATCGCCTCCGCCTGTTCCTGGGAAAGTCCGGTCTGATGCTCAAGATGCAGACCTGTAAAATCATACTGTGCACGATCGAGAAGAGCAGACATATCTATATCCTTAAAACGTTCGATCATGCGCTCTTTTGCCTCTCCGATAGTGGAACTTGAACGGAGTATCGCAATTACTTCGTCGATATAATCGGCGGCAAGCACGAATCCCTGGAGAATATGAGCTCTTTCCAGAGCCTTTCTCAGGTCAAATCTCGTTCTGCGCTGAATTACCTCCACCTGGAAATCAAGATAATGCCGCAGCATTTCTTTAAGAGTAAGTATCTTCGGGACTCCGTTTACCAGAGCAAGCATCGTGATTCCGATAGTATCCTGGAGCTGAGTGAGAGCAAAAAGCTTATTCAGCACTATCTGCGGAACGGCGTCTCTTTTCAGTTCTATAACAACTCTCATGCCGTCCTTGTCAGATTCGTCACGCAGATCGTAAAGTCCCTCTATCTTCTTGTCCCTTGCAAGCTGATTTATACTTTTGAGAAGTCTTTCCTTTCTCAGCATATAGGGGATCTCATCAATGATTATACAGTTTCTGCCCTTTATCTCCTCAAAGTGAGTACGGCTGCGAAGAATGATTTTTCCCTTTCCGGTTGCGTAAGCCGCACGTATTCCGGCTCTGCCCATTACTATTCCGCCTGTGGGGAAGTCAGGCCCCTGGATATGCTCCATAAGCTGTTCAAGGGAACATTCGGGATCTTCAATAAGCAGGCGGAGTGCGTCTATTACTTCTCCCAGATTATGTGGAGGAATATTTGTCGCCATACCAACGGCGATTCCCACAGAACCGTTCACCAGAAGATTAGGAAATCTTGACGGCAGAACGACAGGTTCTTTGAGACGGTCGTCATAGTTTGACATAAAGTCAACGGTGTCCTTGTTTATATCGGTGAGCATCTCAAGAGTGAGCTTCTCCATTTTCGCCTCGGTATAACGATAGGCGGCAGGGCCGTCTCCGTCGATAGAACCGAAGTTTCCGTGACCGTCAACAAGCGGATAGCGCAGTGAAAAGTCCTGTGCAAGACGAACAAGAGCGTCGTAAACCGATGCGTCTCCGTGCGGATGATAACGTCCGAGAACAGTTCCGACGGTATCGGCACATTTTCTGTAAGGCTTTTCTGGAGTAAGTCCGTTTTCATGAAGCGTGTACAGAATACGTCTGTGTACCGGCTTCAGACCGTCTCTTACATCCGGAAGGGCACGCGACAC
>CAMZZN010000045.1 GCA_947345935.1 uncultured Ruminococcus sp. | reverse complement strand
AGATACGTTTTCTGAGTTCTTCAATTCCGTAAGCGGAAAGCCGTTCGTCGGTTCTTCCGATATAGCGGTGTTCAAGATTTCCGGTTGTGTAGCCGTGGCGGATAAAAGCTATTTTCATATTGTTTCTCCTTTTATGACAGCAGGAATACCGCAGGTGATCCTTATTACCTTTTCAGCAAGTCCGGCTATCAGACAGCCTGTTTTTCCGACCAGCTCACGATATATACGCTGAGATTTTTCAATGGGTATAATTCCGCAGCCTATTTCTGTCATTATAATTATTACATCAGGATTATCGCTTAACAGTTTCTCAGTGAGTTTCAGAGGATCTTCATTCCGTACGGCAGCCGATGATACAAAATCTTCAAAGTGACGGATGCACTTTGCACTTATAAGCTTATCATATGGAGCAGAACCTTCTGTAATTTCATCTGGGCTTAATCCGAATTTATTGACTGCAAAATCAGTTTTGCCCTGATATGAACCTCCGATAATAAAAATCATGTTTGTTCCTTTCATTTGATAAGATCTGTTATTGCAGCAGCCGTTATTGCAGCAAGCTCGGAAATCTGCAAAAACCAGCCAGCAAGATCGCCGGTTATGCCTCCGAATTTTCGTTTTGAGAAATAATAATAGTATATGAATAAGACAGCTCCGCAGACGACCGCCGCAGTTCCGGTAATAGGACAGATAATAATCATTGTCAATGCAGAGATCGTCAGCCATATTATTTCGGTGATAATTGTTATCATTTTGTGCGCAGGTTCTGAGAAATTTTGCAGACTTCCATATCCTTTCGCATTAGGAAACGTAACGGCAGCCAGTCCGCTCCAGGCTCTTGACTGTATAAAGCACAGCGAACAAATTAAAAGTAATGTAAAATTTCTCAGTTCAGTGAAAACAGCCGTTTGAATCAGAAGATATACCGAAAGTCGTATCAATGCAAAAGCGCCGTTGTTCGGGTCTTTCATGATCTCCAGCATTTTTTCACGAGAAGCACAGCTTGCAAGGGCGTCGTTTACGTCGCAGAATCCATCAAGATGTATCCCTCCTGTTATCGCTATAGGAATTACGGTGCATCCAACGGCAAAGAACAGCTTTCCGGTTTCGAGCATTCCGCATATTCTATACCATAGCAATAGGCAAAAGCTGATAACTGCTCCTATCAACGGAAAAAAACAAAGTGAAAAACGTCGGTTTTCTTCTTTCCATTCAACTTTTGGAAACGGAATTCTGGAGTACATCAAAAAAGCCGAGCAAAGTGATTTTAATAAATGCATTCCGGAAGTTCTCCTTTCAGTATTATAGGTATTCCGAAAACGGCTTCAATAACAATGTCGGCAGTATCGGCAAGAGCGCTGTTCAGTCTGCCAAGCGATTCCGCATATTTCATTGTTTCTTTTGGGTAAATAATTCCGTCGCTCCCCACATGACTTGTCACGGCAATGAAAATTTCCGTCTTTGCAATAATCTTTTTAATATCACGAAGGATCTTTTCTTCCGGGGTCGAGCATCCGGCTGAGAACATTTCATTGGCACAGAGATTTCCTATGCATTCAAGCAGAACAGAGCATTTATCGGGAAGATCAATTTCCCCTATGTCCGTGTATTTTTCTATAGTGTTAAAATTCCTGCCCAAACGCATTTTTCTGTGACGTTTTATAGCAATTTCCGCTTCTTTACCAAAGGGCTGCATCGTAGCGATATAAAAACGCTCGGAATTTCCTGAACATATTATTTGTTCTGCGATGGCAGACTTTCCGTTCTTGCATCCGCCGCTAATAAGTATAAACATCAGTATTCCTCGTATTGTTTTATGTTAAGTTCATCGAATCTGTGGGCAGAGTGATATACAGATAACGCACCGTCAAGCAGCGGAAGAATCATTATTCCGCCTGTTCCCTCACCAAGACAAAGTCCTGCGGTAATAATCGGTTTTAATCCGATATGACTCAGAACCTTAATTCCCGCAGGTTCTGCCGAAACATGAGAACACAGCATAAAATCACGTGCCAGAGGATTGATCTTCACTGCAAGAGCGGCGGCAATTGCAGAGATAAATCCGTCGATAACGACAGGTATTCTGTAAACAGCGCCGCCGAGAAAAAGTCCTGTCATTCCGGCAATATCAAAACCGCCGACTTTTGAGAGCACGTCAATAGGATCGTTGATGTCTGGTTCGGATATGCTGACAGCACGTTTTATGACGTCGATTTTACGCTTTAATCCCTCATCGTCAAGTCCTGCGCCCCGTCCTGTTACGTTTTCAGGCGGAGTATTCAGCAAAACGGACGCTATTGCCGATGATGTAGTCGTATTGCCGATTCCCATTTCCCCTGTAATAAGAATATCGTAACCTTTTTCTGCGCATTCACCGGCAATATCCATTCCGGAGGAAATTGCTTTGATAGCCTGATCCTGTGACATTGCAGGACCGTCGGCAATATTTGCAGTTCCGTATTCCGATTTGCGTTTCAGGATTTTTGGGGATTCACTGTCAGTGTTCATTCCTATATCAACGGGAATAACGTCTGCATTGTACGTATACGCAAGACGATTTATACTTGATGTTCCTGCTGCGATAGCTTCTGCAACTGTCATTGTGACGGAACTGTCAGTCTGGGTAACGCCCTCGCATACAACGCCGTTATCGGCACAGAATACAACAGCGCATCTTTTATTTATTTTTACATCGGGACTGCCGGTCATTCCTGCGATTTTTATTATATAATCTTCAAGAACTCCAAGACTATGCAGCGGTTTTCCGATACTATTCCAATGATTCCGAGCATACCGGATAGCATTTTCATCAAGAGGAAAAATTCTGTCTGTTCTTTTCATGTTTATTATACTCCATACATTTTTTTATAAACCGTACCGCAATTTCAGCGTCGGCATACAGATACAGGTGCGGAAATCCTGCATACAGTGACTCTGTGGAATGAACGCATAGATCTTCACGGTTTCTGCTGCGCTTTGCCTGAAAAGAATTTCCGTAGTCCGTGCAGTCCCAGTAGTGGAATTCATGAGCCATAATTTTTCCTCCCTCATCGTACAGAAGATTGTTGCACAGCGCAGTCAGTTCAGCATATCCGAAACGCTGAAGCTTTTTTGTGGGATAGCAGTTTCCGCTGAGAACTCCGCACATTTTATATGTCATATTATTAATGTCAGTCAGAGTGCGGCAGAGATACATAAATCCTCCGCATTCAGCTATTGTCGGAATTCCTGAATTTACGGCTGTTTTTACAGAATCAAGCATATTTATATTCTCCGACAGCTTTTCAGCATATAATTCTGGGTATCCGCCGCCTATCCACAGACCGCAGATATTTTCCGGCAGCTTTTCGTCATTCAAGGGGGAGAAATTCACGATTTTACAGCCCAGCTTCCTAAGCAGCTCCAGATTTTCTTCATAATAGAAACAGAATGCACTGTCACGGGCGACGGCTATACGTAAAGGTTCATTTGCGAGCGGTGCAATGTGCGTAAAAACCGGTTTTATTTCCGGAGCAATATCCGCAATGCCAATCAACCGGTCAAGCCTTATATGCTCTTCGGCAAGCTTCGCAAGTGATTGTATTTTAGTTTTTATATCATCGATTTCATTGGCTGTCAAAAGTCCGAGATGGCGGCTTTCAATAATTGATCCGGCGCACACGGGCATCCGTCCGAGATATTCTGTTCCAGCCCTGATGCAAAGATTTTTTGTCTGTTCAACGAGACTTTCCGGCAGGCGATTGAAAATAAATCCTGCTATATTGTTTTTGCTAAAATCAAGAAATCCCTGCATGACAGCGCCGATAGAAAAGCTCATTCCTTTGCAGTCGATAACAATAACGGCAGGCGTCTGAGTATCAAGCGAAATGCCGCATGACGAGGTTTCAGGCTCTGTGCCATCGTAAAATCCCATAACTCCCTCGATCACGCAGATGTCCGTTTGATGTTCGCAAAGGAGCTGATTGAGTTTTTTTTTATCACAGAATTTGCGGTCAAGGTTGTAAGAAGGAATATTCGTAATCTTGCTGTGAAACATGGGGTCTATGTAATCCGGACCGCACTTGAAAGATGATACGTTTATTTTAAGGTTTACAAGCGCCTGCAATATGGCGCAGGTCACAGTTGTTTTTCCGCATCCGCTGTGCGTGCCGGCGATCATAATTCTTTTCACTTTACACCGCCTTTGATAATGAATATCGGATTTTCGGCTGTCAGCATGGTATGTGTTCCGACTTTTTTTGTGTGGGTTACGGCAATTTGAGTTATTTCTGCCGATATGCCAATATTTTCAAAAACCGCTGCCGATCTGTTTAAAGTTTCGAGAGAAACAGCGGTAATAACAATTACTGCATACGGATTTTTTTCATAAACTTTTTCGATTATTTCAGTCAGATGTCCGCCTGAACCTCCGATAAATACGCAGTCAGGAGCAGGGAGTTCATGCATGATATTTTCAGCGCAGCCGTGAATAGGTATTATATTGTCGCAGCCGAATTTTCTGAGATTCTGCCGGACAAGCGAAACTGCTTCTTCTGATCTGTCAACCGAATAGACTTTTCCGTCCGTACATTGGACTGCCATTTCAACAGATACCGAGCCGCTGCCGCTGCCGATATCCCAGCAAATACTGTCATTTGCAATTCCAAGTTTTGATATGCACACAGAACGCACTTCCGATTTAGTCATAGGTACTTTGCTGCGTATAAATTCACAGTCTGGAATACCGATTCCTTTCAGTTTTTCGTATTTTTTATTGACAGCAAGCATTACTGCAAGGTTGGCAGTCTGAATATCGCAGAGTTCATTGGCGCAGCCGGAAATAATTTTTTCATCGTCATATGAGAGATTCTCACCGATATAAATTTCAGTTTCGCCCAGATCGTATTCGCAAAGCCGCCGGCAGATCTCAGAAGCAGTTACTTTTCCTCCGAGCAGAACAAATGTCTTTTCGTAAGCGCATACATTACGGACAATATTTGCGTCTGTACCGTGCAGACTTATGAAGCGCCAGTCAGACCATGGTATCTTGATTTTTGAACTGAAATAAACAGGGGAGGAGATTCCGCAAATAACTTCTGTCCGGAAGTCGACAAGGTATGGAAGAAGCTTTTCTGCACCGCTGAAAAAACCGCAGTCTCCGGACATCAGAACAACATATTTTTCATAGGTATTTTTTTTAATGAATTCTGCTGTTTCTTCAGGATCATACGATATCATTATAGGCTTGTCCATATCGGAAAATGGATCTGTCATTCGTTTTGCGCCGATAATCGCATCTGCGCTGCGGATCGCTTCAAGAGCCGGGGCAGTTACTGAATTTTTTCCGTTCATTCCGATTCCTATTATGCTTACTTGTTTATTCATATTTTTCCACCAGAATTTTTTTCATAGTTTCGAGTAAAATTCCTTTTTCTTCCGGACGTTTCAGAACCAGAATTTCCACGTTGTTTTTCCGAGCAGCTTCAGCCTTTTCCATAAAACCGCCGGCGCTTCCACTGTCCTTGGTGACAAGGAATTTTATGTCGAATTCTTTGATATGAAGTTCGTTCTGCCGAACGGTAAACGAACCTTTTTCTGCAATGATACGGCCTTTTTCAAGTCCTGTTTCAGCACATTTTTCTATTATATCAGGGGAGGGCAGAACCCTTGCAATACAGCGGTCCTGATAATTTTTTATGCCGCAGAATTCTTTCAGATTTTTGCTGCCTGTCGTTATCAGGATATTTCCTCTTGCAGAGTTAAGATATGAGACTATGCCGGAGATACTGTCAAAATATTTTGCTCCTTCAACTTTTTTTTCTTGTTCACGGATGATTCGTATATACTGAACAGAGAGCGATTCACAGGAGTTTTTAATGTTCTTAGTAGCTTCTTCGGCATAGGGATGTGTAGCGTCGATTACAGTTTCAATTTCGTGAGATGTAATAAAATCCCGGATAGCCGTAAAGTCCATTTTCCCTGTAAGAATGCGAATAAATCCGGATTTCCCGAGAAGCTCCGCACCATATTCCGTTGTAACGCTTACATATGCGTGAATATGATTTTCTGCACAGAACCTGGCAAGCAGACGTCCCTCGGAAGTACCGCCGAAAATAAGTATCTTACACATTTTTGTATCCTCTTGGAGTAACCATTTTTCCGTTGATAATTCTTGTTTCACTGCTGCCGATAAAAACGGTTGTGAACATATCGACGCTGATATTTTTCAGTTCTCCGAGGGTTGTGATGCGGCTTTCTTCACCGTCTCTTCCGATATTTTTTACATAACCGCAGACTGTATTTTTATTCTTGTATTTCAGTAATATTTCACAGGCCTTTGCAAGATATTCCGCACGTTTTTTAGAGGACGGATTATAGATAGCAATTGAAAAGTCTCCCATTGCAGCACATTCAAGACGCTTTTCTATCTTTTCCCACGGGGTAAGTAGGTCAGAGAGACTGATTACAGCAAAATCATGTGTAAGCGGAGCTCCGAGAACAGCTCCGCCGCTGAGAGCCGACGTCACACCGGGAATTATCTCAATTTCGACTTCAGGATAATGTTCGGACAGTTCCAGTGCAAGTCCTGCCATGCTGTATACTCCGCTGTCGCCGCTGCATATCAAAGAGACGGTATTGCCCTCGATGACTTTTTCCAGTGCGAGAATCACACGTTCACGCTCCTGGCGCATAGGTGTTGTCATGTATTTTTTATCCGGAAAAAATTTGCGCATCAGATCGGCATAAACCGTATATCCAATTATAATATCGCTTGATTTGATTATCTGTTCTGCTGCAAGCGTCATGCCGCTGTAATTGCCTGCTCCGAATCCAACGATATAAAGTTTCATAAAATCTCCTTTTCAAAGTCAATGTGTATCGGAAGTTCCGCAGCGGCAATGGTCATACCGTTTTCAGCGTATTTCGTGAAAATCAGTTTGCTGCCGTCTGCACAGGCGCTTCTTTCACATACACAGTCTGTTCCCGTTGTTTTCAATACAAACTCCGAACGGCTGAAATTTCCCTGAACAGCCATTAGTTGTTCCGCCGAAAAAAAACTGAGCGGAATGTCGTATTTTTCAGAGAATCTGCAAATTGCATTTTCGTTTTTTTTCAGGTTTATAGTATTGACCGAATGCACACGCCATATCGGAATACTATGTTTTCTGAGGTTTTTCAGAATGAATTGTTCAAATATTTCCGCATCTGTGTTTCGTTTGCAGCCTGTTCCTATTACAATATTTTTTGGTACGAGATGAAGAGTTTTCTCAAACGGATCGCCGGAATAATCCTCTGAGATCTTTATACCGATATTGCTTTGAGAAACAAAAATATCAGGAAGATTTTTTACCGTATAGTCGCTGTATATCCCGATTTTCTCATTGTTTAGAACAGCAGCGGCGATCTCCTTTGCCATTTCCATTTCGCATATGTGAAGATCATTTGCCGCTGCAAAGCTGTCAGGAGAGAATCTCCCCCCTATGTCGGTAGCCGTTGTAACGACCGGAACTGCACCGAGTATAGCGGCAATTTTTTTTGTCAGGGCATTAGCTTTTCCGATATGTCCCGACAGCAGTGAGACGACGAAAATTCCCTGTTCGTCAACTGCAATAACAGCAGGATCGGTGATCTTTGAAGAAATAAAAGGAGCAATAGTTCTTACTGCA
This sequence comes from uncultured Ruminococcus sp., assembly GCA_947345935.1. Lineage (GTDB taxonomy): Bacteria > Bacillota > Clostridia > Oscillospirales > Ruminococcaceae > Ruminococcus. The sequence continues at coordinate 11,840 of CAMZZN010000045.1, read as the reverse complement.
ATTCCGCAGGCACATATAAATATCAATGCGTCAAATCTGCTGAAAATGTCGGAAACCAGACCGCTGAGACTGCCGAAAGAAACCGTATTTTTATCGCTGTATTTTTCAAAGGAATAACGTATGCATTGATGTTGATTATTAAATGACGATGCAATTTTATCCGATATTGCCGTACCGTTTTTCGTTATTGAAATAATTGCTGTTTTCATTTTACAGCCTTTCTGAATTCTGTTTCAAATTCTTTGTCATAGAGTTTTGACAATGAATAATTATTTCCAAGAAAATTTCCGACGCATATAAGCGCAGTCTTTTTTATATTATTTTTTTCGGCAGTTCCGGCAAGTGAATCGATGGTGCACCGACATATTTTTTCATCATCCCAGCTTGCTTTATAAACGATTACCGCTGGCGTATCCGGGGAATATCCTCCTCTTTGAAGGGCTGCCGAAAGTTCCGGAAGAAGTCCCGTGCTTAAAAATATCACCATTGTTGCATTATGATGTGCCAGCAGTTCGATTTTCTCCTTTTCCGGTACAGTAGTGCGACCTTCCATGCGTGTTATTATGACCGATTGAGAAACGTCGGGAAGCGTGTACTCTGCTTTCAGCGATGCTGCTGCTCCACAGAACGAGCTTACTCCCGGACATACCTCAAAGGGGATATCAAGATTATTCAGTCGGTCGAACTGTTCACGTACCGCACCATACAGGCATGGATCGCCTGTATGAAGCCGGACAGTCACTTTACCGTGTGATTCGGCTTCTTTCATGACATCTATCACTTCGTCAAGAGTCATATATGCGCTGTTATAGATCTTGCAGTTTTTGTCTGCATATTCCAGCAGCTGAGGATTAACCAGCGATCCTGCATAAATTATAACGTCCGCCTGCTGCAAGAGGCGCATTCCTCGAACTGTTATCAGATCGGCAGCGCCGCATCCGGCACCTACAAAATTAACCATTGTATTCCTCCGTAAGCCGATGGATTATCTCATCGGCAGAATTTGTTTTTCCTAAAATACCGAATCTGTACGAAAAAGTTACAGCGCCGATAATGATATCTTTTTTCACCTTGGCATCAAGATAATATTGGATCCGGCGCATTAAAATGTTCATTGTTTTTTCAAGTACTTTGCCGCTTTTTAGCAGATCAAGAGCCGCATCTGCCGTTGCGCATTCCGGGATTTTTTTTAAAATATCAAGATTTGCTCCGGCAAGAACACCACAGGTTGTGAGAACTTCCATTCTCCCGTCAGCTTGTGCAGAGTGAGTGTTCATTATTCCGGCTCCCAGTTTGACAAGCTTACCAATATGCCCTAAAATGAGAACCGATTCGAAGCTCATTTCAAGAGCCATATCAATTGCTTCACCTATAAAATTGCTGCATATAACGCTTTGAGAATTCATAAAAGGCAGGAGTTTTAGGAGATAATCCTCACTGTAATTGCCTATAGTGAGCAGCAGATTTTTTCTTCCCTCAGCTCTGCGTATTCTTTGTTCGGTACGTATTGTTTCTATGACTGCGGAATTGCTCATTGGTTCGATGATACCTGTTGTGCCGATAATAGAAATTCCGCCCTCTATTCCCATTCTTGGATTATAAGTTTTTTCTGCAATTTTTTTTCCCTGCGGAGCAGAAACAGTTATTCTGATTCCTCCGCAATAATTATATTTTTTACAGCCTTCGGATACAACTGACCTTATCATTTTTCTTGGAACGCTGTTTATCGCCCATTCTCCGACGGGCTGATCGAGACCAGGCTTTGTTACAATGCCTATACCGTCGCCGCCTTTTATTTCAATACCGGATTGTATTTTTTCAGCCGTACATCGGATAAGTATGCCATTGGTGATATCCGGATCGTCGCCGCTGTCCTTTATTATTCCGCAGGAAACGAAAGTTTCTGTAATGTTTGTATCTGTGACCGGCAGAATAAGTTCAGTTCCTTTGGGCGTAATCAGTTTTATTTCCGTTATATTATCCCCTGAAAGAAGCATTAAGACAGCTGCTTTTGCTGCGGCAGCCGCACAGGTTCCGGTCGTATATCCGCAGTGCAGTTTACTTTTTCCGTGATAAACAAACTCATTAATCATTTCTACCTCTTGTAGAGTTTATAAAGCAGTGCATTGCAGATCGCTGCTGCAACAGTGCTGCCGCCTTTTCTGCCTTTCGCCACAATATATGGAATGTTATTGGTCATGATAAGCTCTTTGGAATACACCACATTGACGAAGCCGACCGGTACACCGATTATCAGCGCTGGAGAGATTTTTTTTTGTCCAATAAGTTCGTGAAGTCTTATTAAAGCCGTAGGAGCATTTCCGACAGCGTAAATAAAATTCTTATTCCCAAAGAGTCTTGCCGCTTTATCGACGGCGGCGACAGCTCGTGTTGTTCCGTTTGAACGTGCCGCTTCAGCAACGTCGCTGTCGGCAGTGAAACAGCAGACCTCACATCCCAGAGCTTTTAACGCAGGCTTGCTTATTCCGGCAAGCGACATATTTGTGTCGGTGATTATCGGAGTTCCGTTGCGGAGAGCCTGTAATCCGCTTTCCACAGCATTTTTTGAAAATTCAAGATTTTGCAGATAGTCGAAATCCGCCGTTGTATGGATAACTCTTTTGACTATTTGCTTTTCAAAGTCAGTCAGATGCGAAGTATCGCCAAGTTCGCTTTCAATAATTTCCATGCTTTGTTTTTCTATGTCATCGGGTCTGATATGCTTGATATTCATTGTTTTTTACATTCCTTTAAAATATATAGACATAAAATATTATATCACGGAGAAACGTTCATGTCAAGATTGAGGAAATGTTAACACAAGGATCGTCCGACTGTACAATATAGTGCTGATATTGTAAATATAATTTATGAGGTTTTACAATTATAGAAGAAAATACTTGATTTTTGTAATATCAGTGGTATAATTAAAATTGGATTTATGTACATAACATCTGAAAATTTAATAGATTTATGGTGCCGCAGCTTGCTGTTACCGGCAAAGACTGGGGGTAAAAGGGAAACAGGTGAAAGTCCTGTACGAACTCGTCACTGTGTAGGAGGAGTTCATGGCTATAATGTCACTGGCTTTATGCTGGGAAGGCAGTCATGAATGTTGATTCCCAAGTCAGGAAACCTGCCATAGATCAGTACAGGAATAAAATTCCAGATCACGAGGTATTGATTGTACGTTTAAGGCGCTATTTGTGATAGTGTCTGTTTTGGCGTGCCATCTTTTTTATGAAAAAGACGGCATTTTTAATTATCAATGCTTCTGATTGAAAAATCAATCGGAGGAAAATTTATGACAAATTTAAAGAAAATCTGCACAGCAGCGGCGGCTCTATCGCTTACAGCAATAATGTTTGCCGGATGTGCAGATAAAAGCTCTGAATCTGAGAGTAGTAAAAAGTCGGATGTATCTGTCACAGAAGAAAATAAAAATGAAACTCCCGCAGATGACGATGAAGATTACAACACAGGTGATGCTTCATTGGATAATATACGCAATGAGGATGGGATCGGTGAAAAGGAACTGCTCGTTTTAAGTTTCGGAACAAGTTATAACGATAGCCGCCGTCTGACGATAGGCGCTATTGAAAACGCTATTGAAGCGGCAATTCCTGATTATTCAGTTAGGCGTGGCTTTACTGCAAATATTGTTATTGACCATGTAAACAGACGTGACGGAATTCTCATTGACGACATTGACGCTGCATTGAAAAGAGCCGTTGACAATGAGGTGAAAACTCTTATTATACAGCCAACTCATCTTATGAACGGAATCGAGTATGATGAAATAGTAGAAAAAGTCGCAAATTATTCCGATGCATTTGATAAGGTCGTATTCGGAGAACCTCTCCTCACAAGCGACGATGATTTTAAAAGAGTAGAAAAAGCAATTGTTGACTGGACATCTGAATATGACGATGGTGAAACGGCAATTTGCTTTATGGGTCACGGTACTGAACATGAAGCAAATCAGGTGTATCAGAAAATGCAGGATATGCTTATCGACGACGGATATACGAATTATTTTATAGGCACTGTTGAAGCCAAACCGTCTTTTGAAGATGTTATCAAAAAGGTAAAAGCAGGAAATTATAAAAGAGTTATTCTTGAACCGCTTATGGTTGTTTCCGGCGATCATGCCAATAATGATATGGCGGGCAACGAAGAAGATTCATGGAAATCTGCATTCGAAACAGAGGGATATGAAGTAAAGTGCCTGCTCCGTGGACTTGGTGAAAACGAGGAAATCAGAAAAGTTTATGTGGATCATGCGAAAGCTGCAATTGATTCTGTTGAATGATATTTAAATACGTATGCGGTAAAAATGCCGCAGAATTGCATAAAAGGAGAATTAATACAATGAAAAAAATCATAGCTGCTATGCTTTTATCTGGACTTATTATAAGCGCTCTTTCAGGCTGCGGTTCAGGAGATTCAGTTTCTGAGAGCGGTACGTCACAATCATCCCAAGCTACGGATAAAGTAGCCGGCGAGGGGGAAAAAGCTCCTGAGATCGATCTTAGCACTGAAAATCTCACTCCCGTATACGGCAATGAACTGAAAGACGGGGTATACGAAATAACTGCCGATTCAAGTTCGTCAATGTTTAAAATAGTAAAATGTGAGCTGACAGTGAAAAACGGCGAAATGACAGCTGTTATGACAATGAGTGGAAAAGGATATCTCTATATTTTTATGGGTAAGGGTGAGAACGCTGACGAAAGCGGATATATTCCTTTTGTTGAAAATGAAAACGGAGAGCATACATATACAGTCCCTGTTGAAGCTCTTGATATGGCAATCGACTGTTCTGCATTCAGCAAGAAAAAAGAACAGTGGTATGACCGCACATTGGTGTTCCGTGCTGATTCTCTGCCCCTTGATGCGTTTTCTGCTGAAAATGTCGCTACAGTTGAATCCCTTGGTCTGAAGGACGGAGAATATACTGTAGACGTTACTCTCGGCGGCGGTTCCGGACGTGCGTCTGTTCAGTCGCCTGCAAACCTTTCTGTAGAAAACGGCATAGCTTACGCTGAAATCGTCTGGGGCAGTTCAAATTACGATTATATGTCCGTGGATGGAACAAAATATGAACTTGTCAATACTGAAGGAAATTCAACGTTCAGAATTCCCGTGACCTGCTTTGACCGTGAAATGCCTGTATCCGCAAATACAACAGCAATGAGTACTCCGCACGAAATTGAATATACCCTGAACTTTGATTCCTCGTCAATAAAGTGATGAAAAAATTTACGTTATTATTAATAACCATTGTTCTGGCAGGTACGGCGGTTTCATGTACGAATTCAGAAAGCGAGCCGCCGGGTATTACAGGTCTGAAAAAAAGTGGCAGCATGGAATTGAAGTATGCCGAAATGTTTTCGGTTGACTATTACGAAAACGATCTTGCTCTTGTTACTGTCGGAAATAACGAGCAGTATATGATCGTGCCCAAAGAAAGTGATATTCCCAAAGATATTCCTGATTCAGTTACGATCATCCGGCAGCCTGTCGATAATATTTATCTTGCCGCTTCGTCTGCTATGGATCTTTTCAGAGGAATCGGCGCACTCGACGCTGTAGGTCTGACTTCAACGGCAGAAAAGGAATGGTCTCTGCCGGAAGTCAAAGACGCATTGAGCAAAGGCGATATCGTTTATGCCGGAAAGTATTCATCGCCTGATTATGAACTTATCGTTGACAGTGGATGCAGTCTTGCAGTAGAATCTACAATGATCTATCACAGTCCGGAGATACGTGAGCAGCTTGAAAAAATAGGTATTCCGGTCATTGTGGAGCGTTCAAGCTATGAGTCGCATCCTCTTGGACGAATGGAATGGATCAAGCTTTACGGACTTCTTACCGGAAAAGAAGAGGAGGCAGCAAATTTCTTTAATGAAAAAACAAAAGCTGTCGATGAGTTTTCCGGAGATGAAAACACTGGAAAAACTGCCGCCTTTTTCTGCATCACTTCAAACGGAGCAGCCAATATTCACAAGCCGGGAGATTATGTTTCTAAAATGATAGAACTTGCCGGCGGACAGAATGCTTTTACCTCCGACGACTTAAACGTGGATGATAATTCTTTATCCACTATGAATATACAGTTTGAAACCTTCTACGACCTGGCAAAAGATGCTGATTTTCTTATATATAACAGCACTCTTGACGGCGGTATATCGTCGGTTGAGGAACTGATAGGTAAAAATAATCTGCTTGAAGATTTTAAGGCGGTAAGGAATGGGAACGTTTGGTGTACGGACAAAAATATGTTTCAGCAGACAACAGGGGCTGCGGATATGATTGCAGATATGCACCTTATCTTCATGGAAAGTAATGATAAAGAGCCGTCATACATTTATCATCTTGAATGAGGTATGAAATGAATAAAAATGTCAGATATACGACTTGTTTCGTGATACTTTCCGTACTGCTTGCTGTCGCTGTGATAATTGGGATATATTCTGGAAGCGTCAGGCTCTCTGCCTCAGAAATTACCGGAATAATTGCAGGAAAAAGCGGCAGTAAGACTGCTGAAAACATTATAATGGAAATACGCATTCCACGAGTGCTTTCGTCTGTGATACTTGGAGGAGCATTATCAGTATCAGGATTTTTGCTGCAAACTTTTTTTGCAAATCCTATTGCAGGGCCTTTTGTACTCGGAATATCATCCGGAGCGAAGCTTGCGGTAGCCCTTACAATGATCTTTTCACTGCAAATAGGAAGCATTCTTAGTTCGGCAGAACTTATTGCAGCAGCTTTTGCAGGTTCGCTGCTTTCAATGGCGATAATTCTTATGGTATCCGGGAAAGTACAAAAAAGCTCCGCATTGATCGTAAGCGGAGTTATGATCGGATATATATGCTCGGCAATAACGGATTTCGCCGTAACATTTGCCGATGATTCAAATATTGTAAATCTTCACAATTGGTCAATGGGCAGCTTTTCAGGAATAGACCGGTCGGACGTTACTGTAATGGCTGCGGTTATTTTTCCGACGGTTGCTGCTGCATTATTGCTGTCAAAGCAAATCGGAGCATATCAGCTCGGAGAGGTTTATGCAAGGAATCTCGGTGTGAATATCAGACTTTTCAGAGCGGTGCTTATCCTGCTTTCAAGTATACTTTCAGCTTGTGTCACGGCTTTTGCAGGTCCTGTTTCATTTGTGGGAATTGCAGTTCCGCACATCGCAAAAAAAATTTTCGGTACGGCAAAACCGTATATTATTATTCCGGCGTCTTTTATCGGCGGAGCGGTTTTCTGTCTTGTCTGCGATATGATCGCCAGAACGGTATTTGCGCCGTCCGAGCTGAGTATAAGTACAGTTACGGCTCTTTTCGGCGCACCAATCGTGATAAGCATTATGCTTAACCACAGAAAATCAGTTTGAGGTGGCATGATATGCAAACCAATTTTTTCATTACCGAGCACATGGCTGTCGGATATAATAAAAAAATACTTATTGATAATATTGATATTTCAGTGAACAGGGGAGAGATCGTTACTCTGATCGGACCGAACGGAGCAGGGAAATCGACTATTCTCAAAACTATTGCGTCGCAATTGCCTCTTCTTGACGGCAATGTGTATATAGACGGAAAAAATCTGCGGAATACAAGCAGTCATGAGCTTGCAAAAACAATGTCTATTATGATGACGTCACGCATCGAACCGGAATTAATGACCTGCTATGACGTTGTTAAATCGGGCCGTTATCCATATACTGGGCAGCTTGGCATACTTTCAGAATATGACAAGCGTCAGATAGTCGAATCAATGAAATTCATGTCTGTTGACAGCATTGCCGACGAAGATTTCAGATGCATAAGCGACGGTCAGAGACAGCGTGTGATGCTTGCAAGAGCGGTGTGCCAGGAACCCGATATTCTTATTCTTGACGAACCTACTTCATTTCTTGATATTCACCATAAGCTTGAACTCTTGTCTATGCTGAAACGTCTTGTTGTAAGTAAAAAGATCGGAGTTATCATGTCAATGCATGAACTTGATCTTGCTCAGAGAATCTCAGATCGCATCATATGTGTGAGCAATAACAGAATTGACAAATGCGGTACTCCCGAAGAAATATTTACTGATGAATATATAAATAAGCTTTATAATATTTTCCCGGCAAGTTATTATGCCGGATACGGCTCGGCAGAACTTGAACGTGTGACAGGGGAACCGGAAGTATTTGTTATTGCCGGAGGGGGAAGTGGAATCAACACTTTCCGCCGTCTCCAGAGAATGCAGATGTCTTTTGCTGCTGGAATTATCAGTGAAAATGATATTGATTTTCCTGTTGCGTCCGCATTAGCTTCAGAAATTGTGTCGGAAAAAGCGTTTGAACCTGTTTCTGCTGAAACTTTTGATAAAGCTATGAAAATCATTGAAAAATGTCGGAAAGTCATAAGCTGCACCGAGCGTTTCGGAACTCTTGACAGTGCGAACAAAAAGCTTTATGATTATGCTCATGAAAATAACTGGCTTGTATAGCCGTAAATAATAAATAAGGCAGTCGGATTACTTCACGACTGCCTTATTTATATTAAAAAAAAGTGAATGATGTACAAAATGGTATTTATATTAGCGTTTATTTTGAAATATCGTCAAAAATCTGTTCAGGAGTCAGGTGATTTTCTTTGAGTACTTCTTCAACTGAATATCTGTCAATGAATTCCTTTTTCAAGCCGTAATTATAGACCCTGATATTGGACGCTCCGTAAAAACGTGCGATCTTTTCACCAAAACCGCCGCTGAGAATGCCGTCCTCAAGGGTAATGACCTTTGTATGAGTCATTTTCAGTTCCTCAAGCAATTCCTCGTCAATGCCGGTAATATATCGGGGATTAACGAGCGTCGGAGCAGTTCCCGTTTTTTCCTTGATCATTAAAGCAAGTTCTTCTCCGAGCTGATAGAAGTCGCCGAGAGCGATTATTGCAATCTTCTCGCCCTGTTGTGTGATCTTGTACTTGTTAATATTGCTGTAATCTGTATCCACAGCTGAACCTGAATGAATTACGCCATTGCACGGAATTCTGACAGCGACGGGATATTTGTCCTGTTCAATACTCCAGTCAAGCATTGCAAAATATTCCTCACAACTTGTCGGAGCGAGATATACCAGTTCCGGAATATTTGACATCATGGGGATATCGAAAATTCCCAGGTGAGTTACATCGTTCATGCCGTAAACAGAGGCAGTGTTAACAAGAAGTGTTGCCGGATTTTTGTTCACGCAAAGATCTTGTGATATTTGATCGTAAGTTCTCTGAAAGAAACTTGAATGAGTTGCAAATACAGGTTTTCCGCCGTTTTTTGCAATTCCGGAAACCATTGCAACAGCGTGTTCTTCTGCGATTCCGACATCAATAAATTGTTTGCCGGCTGCCTTACGTTTATCCTTAGTGAAACCAATACACACCGGAACGGCGGCAACTACTGTTACAATTTTTTCATCTTTTTTCATTTTATCAAGCAGAAAATCGCAGGTCATTGCGTCGTAGTTTTCTCCGTTCGCAGAAAATCTGCTTTTACCGGTTTCAGGATCGAACGGCATACACCAGTGCCAGTTTTCTTTCTCCGTTTCAGCCGGAGCGTAGCCTTTTCCTTTCATGGTGTTGATGTGAACAACTATCGGATGATCTATATCCTTAACCTGTTCAAATGTTCCAATCAGTTTTGCAATGTCATTTCCGTCGGCAACATAAATATAGTCCAACCCCATTGCTTTGAAGAAATTACACTCGCATTTACCGTTTGATTCACGCAGAGCTTTCAGATTCTTATACAAACCTCCGTAATTCTCGGCGATCGACATATCGTTGTCGTTTAAGACAATGATAAAATTGCTTTCAAGTTCAGAAGCAAAGTCAATACCCTCAAGAGCTTCGCCGCCGCTGAGCGATCCGTCTCCGATCACAGCAATAATATTTTCATTATCGCCTTTTAAATCTCTGCCCTTTGCCAGTCCGCACGCCAGGCTGACAGATGTTGACGTGTGTCCTACATTAAAAAAGTCATGCTCGCTTTCATCCGGGTTGGTATAGCCTGAAATATCTTCAAAATGCTCGTCGCAGAAATAGCTTTTTTGTCTGCCGGTGAGCATTTTATGCGTATAGCTCTGATGGGATACGTCAAAGACAAACTTATCTTTCGGTGAATTGAATACATAATGCAAAGCTATCGTTGCTTCAACAAATCCGAAATTCGGTCCGAAGTGTCCTCCTTTTTTTGAAAGACGATTCATAAGTCCGTTACGGATCTCTGTTGCAAGTATGTTCAGTTCTTCAAGAGATAGTTTTTTGATATCCTCCGGCGAATTTATTTTGTCAATGTACATATGTATTTTCCTCCTTAAAGCTTAGGTTGCCATTATCTGAAATATGATATATTTATTATATACCTTAGAGTACGCTCGAAGTCAATAGATTATTTTGCTTTTTGTAGACTTGCACAATTTTTAATAATAAAATTATATATTTTATACAATTAATAGAGCGTGTTCACATTCATTTTATGTGAACACGCTCTGAGTCAGGTCTTCTGGAAAACGCAGGTGACGTTCATGAAGCCATTTTGGGTTTTTGCAAAAATATCTCCATTCATTTTCATCATAAGCTGACGGCAGATGTAAAGACCAAGACCGCTTCCGCTTTTTTCGTCAGCATTGCTGCCACGGTGAAAGCTTTCAAAAATATGCAGAATCTCCGTATCAGGCAAGGTATTTCCACTGTTTCTCACTGTGATAAGCTGGCAGTTGTCCTCTTCGCTGAACAATATTTCTATATGCTTTCCATCGCCATACTTTACTGCATTTTCGATAATATTCTGTAGAACTTCGACACTGCGTTCAATATCGCCTTTAATCAGACAATCGCCGTAATCTGAAACTTCAAAACTGATATGCATAAGTTTTAGTTTTTCACGGTAATAAAGCGAAATATTTCTTACGAGTTCCGACAGATAAAATTCGCTGTCATTCACTTCGAGCTGTAAAAAGTCCTCGCTGGAGGCTTTGATTATCTGTGAAACATATTCCTCTATTTCGTCAGCCTTTCTATTGATGCTTTCAGCAACTTCAAGCTGTTTTTTCTTATCTGAATATAGTCCCTTTGAAAGCGCTTTTGAGCATAGTTTTATTGCAGACAGCGGAGTTTTTACATCGTGAGACAAAGTCAGCATCAATATTTTCTTTTCTTTCTGTAGTTCAAATTCCCGTTTTTTCTGTTCCTCCATATTTTCACGTAGCAGATCGACGCCCCAGATAAATTTTCCGAAAAAGCGGTTCTTGGTTTCTTTTACCGGTGCGGTGAGATTTCCCTTTGACAGTTCGTATGGAATGTTTGTCAGTCTTTCAAAAGGAGCAATGATCTTCACACGGATATATAGCATTATGACGATCGTAACCACTGACATAATGCCAAGAGTTATGTTGGCGATTATCGCCGTATTTCTGGTAATGTCAGCAGAAGATGTGTAGTTAAATCGGTAAAGTTCATCGTTTATCACTCTGATTGTATAGTCGCTGCTGCCGCCATAAAAGCTGTCAGGGGAGTCGGAGTATTTCACAATGTCTGTAATATACTTACAGTCTGACAAATCATCAGCAGAAAAAGAGTCTTTCTCTATTAGTTTAGTCAAGCGGTTGATTTCCACACGGTATGGTCTGCCGTCTATATCGTCAAAACTAAAGATAAGAAAATTAGCTGACGTAAAAATTGCAGCAATTAACAAAGTTATTATCAGAAAAATTTTATTAAATGATCTCATATAAATTTATACCCTACTCCCCAGACTGTTAGGATATGCTCCGGATTTTTGGG
>CAMZZN010000044.1 GCA_947345935.1 uncultured Ruminococcus sp. | reverse complement strand
CTCTTCCTGTCATAAGTTTACCATCAGTTTCAATCCTAACCCTATCCCTTAAATTATTCATAACAAGAGTTTGTTGTACTTCTGCAAGACCTAGTTCCCATGGAATACCTGCATGTTGAATAGAAGTTTTAGGAGATGCCCCTGTTCCCCCATCATAACCTGATACTAATATTACATCAGCACCAGCCTTAGAAACACCAGCTGCAACTGTTCCAACTCCTGCTTCGGAAACAAGTTTGACAGAAATACGTGCCTGATCGTTAGCATTTTTCAGATCGTATATCAACTGTGCAAGATCTTCGATCGAATATATATCATGGTGAGGCGGCGGTGAAATAAGACCTACGCCGGCAGTAGAATGACGTGTTTTTGCGATCCACGGATATACCTTTCCGGAGGGAAGATGACCGCCCTCGCCCGGTTTTGCACCCTGAGCCATTTTTATCTGAATCTCTTTTGCGGAAACCAGGTATTCAGAAGTAACGCCGAAACGTCCCGACGCAACCTGCTTGATAGCCGAACAGCGATCAGAGCTTAATCTTTCGGGTGATTCCCCACCCTCGCCGGAATTTGATTTACCGCCGATACTGTTCATAGCAACTGCCATGCACTCATGCGCCTCCTGGGATATTGAACCGTATGACATAGCGCCCGTTTTGAAGCGCCGGCAGATACTCTCTACCGACTCTACTTCGTCAATCGGAATACCGCCGTCGGGAGCGTACCTGAAATCAAGGAGACTTCTGAGCGTCATAGCGTTATCCTCATTGTTCAGACATTCAGAATATTTTTTATACATATTGTAATCGCCGGTTCTGGCAGCTTCCTGAAGCATATGAATAGTTACCGGAGTATAAAGATGTTCGCTCTTACCGCTTCTCAATTTATGGCTTCCGGAACTTCTGATACCACGATTTACCGCAAGTCCAAGCGGATCAAACGCCTTGTTGTGGAGTTCTTCCGTCTGACGGCTGATATCGTCAAGCGTAATACCGCCTATCCTGCTGACTGTTCCGCCAAAATACCTGTCAATGACCTCACGGGAAATTCCAACTGCCTCAAAAAGCTTGCTGCCCTGATACGACTGAATAGTAGAGATTCCCATTTTTGAAGCTATTTTAATGATACCGTGCAGAACAGCCTTATTATAGTCGTCCTCAGCGGCATAAAAATCCTTGTCAAGCAGCCCCGTTGCGATAAGATCACGGATTGATTCCTGTGCAAGGTATGGATTTACCGCACAAGCTCCGTAGCCCAGAAGCGCTGCAAAGTGATGAACTTCTCTCGGTTCGGCGCTTTCCAGAATCATTGCGACCGCAGTACGCTTTTTCGTTGAAACCAGATGCTGCTGCAATGCTGCAACCGCAAGAAGAGACGGAATAGGCGCATGATATTCGTCCACATCCCTGTCAGAAAGTATAAGGATATTCGCACCGTCTCTGTAAGCCTTGTCAGCATCAATGAAAAGACGATCTATAGCCTTTTCCAAGGATGTTCCTATATAATAAGTGATCGGGATGACTGCAGTTTTCAGTCCCTTTACGTTCATATTTCTTATCTTGAGCATATCCGTTCCCGTAAGAATAGGATTATCGATCTTCAGCACACGGCAGTTCTCCGGACGTTCCTCAAGGATGTTTCCGTCCTCGCCGATATACACACTGGTATCGGTAACTACCTCCTCACGTATAGCGTCAAAAGGAGGATTTGTGACCTGCGCAAAAAGCTGCCTGAAATAGTTGAACAGCGGAATATTTTCACCGTCGAGGGGCGGAAGCGGTATATCCGAACCCATGGAAGCAATAGGCTCGGCTCCGTTTTCAGCCATAGGAAGTATACTATTTGTAATATCCTCGTAAGTATAACCAAAAGACTTCTGGAGTTTTCTCAGTTCCTCACGGTCGTATGATCTTACGTTCTTGTTGGGAATGTGAAGATCTCCAAGACGCACCAAATTAGCGTCCAGCCACTCGCCATAAGGCTGACGTGAAGCATAGGTATTTTTGATCTCCTCGTCGTCGATGAGGATTCCCTGTTTTGTATCGGCAAGGAGCATCTTGCCGGGACGAAGTCTGTCCTTTCTGACGATTTTTTCAGAGGGAACGTCAATGCATCCTGTTTCAGACGAAAGGATCAGAAAACCGTCGCTTGTAATGCAGTATCTCGACGGACGGAGACCGTTTCTGTCAAGAACAGCTCCCATTACATCGCCGTCGGAGAAAAGTATTGAAGCCGGACCGTCCCATGGTTCCATCATTGTAGCGTAATACTGATAGAAATCATACTTTGCTTTTGAAATTGTACGGCTGTTTTTCCAGGGTTCCGGAATAGTTATCATCACTGCAAGAGGCAGCGGCATACCTGACATCACCATGAATTCAAGTGCGTTATCCAGGCGTGCAGAGTCCGAACCATTCACATTTATAGCCGGCAGAATATTGCTCATATCATTTTTTAGCGCCTCACAGGACATCGTCTCTTCACGTGCAAGCATTTTGTCAGCGTTTCCGGTAATGGTATTTATCTCTCCGTTATGAACGATCATTCTGTTGGGATGAGCTTTCTGCCAGCTTGGAGTCGTATTGGTTGAAAATCTGGAATGAACCATAGCTATAGCCGAAGTAAAATCCTCACGCTGAAGGTCACGATAGAACTTCCTTAACTCGTCAACAAGAAACATTCCTTTATACACTATCGTTCTGCTTGAAAGCGAACAAACATAAGTATTCTCGTTTGACTGCTCAAAAATACGTCTTGCCACGAAAAGACGGCGGTCAAACTCCAGTCCCTTTCCGCAGTCATCAGGGCGCTGTACAAATCCCTGCATAATATACGGCATACTGTCAAGAGCCTTCTGACCAAGAACGGACGGGTCGGAAGGAACTTCTCTCCACCCCAGGAGTTTCATGCCTTTTTTGGCAAGAATTATCTCAAAAAGCTTTTTAGCCTGATTTCTTTTAAGTTCATTATTCGGAAAGAAAAACATTCCAACTCCGAAATCGCCGTCTTCTCCGATATCAAAACCGATAGCGGCTGTTTCTTTTCTAAAAAAAGCACAGGGCATCTGCACCAGAATTCCAACGCCGTCTCCTGTTTTTCCCTCGGCGTCTTTTCCGGCACGATGTTCCAGCTTTTCTACTATTCTGAGGGCATTTTCAACCACCTGGCGTGATTTTTCGCCCTTGATGTTTACAACTGCGCCAATACCACAGTTATCATGTTCAAACTGAGGACGGTAAAGTCCCTGCTGCTCATAAAGAGCTTCGTTTCTGAAATTATCCATACCTGTCACAGCCTTTCCGCTGCGGCTCGCCTTTGAACCGCACAAGCAAAATAAAAAACGTCCATAAAGAGCATATGCCCTCTATGAACGTCCTTGTTCTTTGTTTATTTTAACATGACAATACGAAAATGTCAATAGAAAAATTATTTTTTGTGTTTTTGCACATAAACGCAATCATCAATCAAAAACACTTTGTGCAATATAATTGCATAAGATTTTCTAAATCACTGTTTATACATCTGTATCATTGACATATGTATGCTATATATGCTATAATAATACATAACTTAATATAAGGAACAAGCGGTTGGATGAAACTTAAAAAAATTGCAGTATTATGCATACTTATATTCATGACATCTGCATTTCAGGGATGTTCAAGCGTAAGGGATAAAATTTCTGATTTGAAAGAAAATGCAAAAGACGAAATTTCAGATTTCAAGAAAAACGTAAAGGAACACAAAAATGCAGAATACAGAAGCGCTCAGAGAGAGGCTGAATTTCTGGTTGAAGCGATAGAAAGAAAAGATGCGCAGGCGATCAAAGATAAGTTTTCCCCATATGCAAAGAAAAACATCGTCAATCTGGATGAAAAAATTGACCGTTTGATCGAAGAATTCCCAGGATGGAGCGATGATTACGAAATCACAGATACTTGTGAACGCTGGTCAAATCATGGAAAGATAACATATATGCTTACCCCCCATTTTGACTTTAACGCAAACGGTACAGAATATCGTATGCGCATTATCTATTATACGGAATCAGATGAAGATAAGTCGAAATTAGGCTATTATTCTATACAGATAATAGAAAGAAACAACAATAATTATTCAAGTGATTTTTATATGCACGGCGTCGATGATGATCCCGATGTTTTGCTCTGGGACTATACAAAGGATTAGTGATTATATAGAACGAGGCAACAAGAAAGCGTGATGCAGCAACAGATATTATGTTTTTGTGCGGTATTGCCCTAAATAAGCAGTTGAAATCAGAACAATTTATATGCATTGACAAAATCTGAAAAAAAGGGTTGACAAAACCCGTAAAAGGGTATATAATAACAACATAAACAGCAAAGGCGCTGCGGATTAACAATCTGCGGCGCTTTTTCAGGTTTTCGGCGCAGCCGGAGCCGATATGTTATTAAGCGCTTAATTCCATACACAAAGGGGTGTATGATCTTCGTATACAACGGGATCATACGCCTCTTTTTAAATTTGCTGTAAATGCTCCTGACAAAAGCAGGATCGAAAACGGAGGTATTATTATGATCGACATAAACACTATTATGGAAGTCGTAGACGGAAAAATATTCGGCGTCTGGTTTCTTATAGCGGTTTCGCTGGTATTCTTTATGCAGGCAGGTTTTGCAATGGTTGAAACAGGATTTACCCGTGCAAAAAATGCCGGAAACATTATCATGAAAAATCTTATGGACTTCTGTATAGGTACAGTAATGTTCATTCTCATAGGATTCGGACTTCTTCTCGGAGAGGACGCTTTAGGTCTGATCGGAAAACCCGGCTTCGACATCTTTACATCATACGACAATTTCGACTTTTCGAGCTTTGTATTCAACCTTGTATTCTGTGCTACTACCGCTACTATCGTTTCCGGCGCTATGGCAGAAAGAACAAAGTTCATATCATACTGCATCTATTCTGGCATTATCAGCGCATTGATCTATCCCATTGAAGCGCACTGGATCTGGAACTCAAACGGTTGGCTTTACACAATGGGATTCCATGATCTTTCAGGATCTTGTGCAATCCATATGGTAGGCGGTATTTCCGCTCTGGTCGGCGCTTCTATCCTCGGACCGAGAATCGGTAAATTCACCAAAACCAAAACCGGCAAGATCAAGGTAAACGCCATCCCCGGTCATAACCTGACTATAGGCGCTCTGGGCTGCTTCATCCTCTGGTTCGGCTGGTACGGTTTCAACCCTGCCGCATCCAAATCAGTTGAAATGCTCGGTTCTATCTTCCTTACAACTACAGTTGCCCCTGCTGTCGCAACAGTTACCTGCATGATATTCACATGGATCAAATATGGCAAGCCCGATGTCTCAATGTGTCTTAACGCTTCTCTGGCGGGACTTGTCGGAATTACCGCAGGCTGCGATGTTATGGACTGCTTCGGCGCTTTATGCGTAGGTATTGTTTCCGGACTCCTCGTATGCTTCGGCGTATGGTTCCTCGATTATGTTCTTCACGTTGACGATCCCGTCGGCGCAGTTGCAGTACACATGATGAACGGTCTCTGGGGAACTATTGCAGTAGGACTTTTCGCCACAAAATCAGCTCCGGGATATGCAGTTGCAGAAACTTATACTCTTGACGAGGGAAACATTGCCGGAAGCGGAATTTGCGGTGAAGGACTTTTCTACGGCGGCGGCTTTGAGCTTCTCGGCAAACAGCTTCTCGGCATTGCTGCGGTTGCCTCATGGACGGCAGTTACAATGGTGATCGTATTCTTCGTTATCAAGAAAACTATTGGTTTGAGAGCTTCCGAACAGGAAGAGATCCTCGGTCTTGACGTTACAGAACACGGACTTATCTCCTCTTATGCCGACTTTGCTCCTTCAATGGGCGATATCTCAATGAAAGGCTATACAAAAGACGATGCCAAGAGCGTCCAGAAAGTTGAAGCCCCCAAGGTTTCCGTTGAAAAGGCAGTCGAGGTTGAAAGCTATGTCAAGCCTTCTGTTGACGGCAAGCCAAAAATGACAAAGATCGTTGCCATATTTAAACAGCAGAAACTCCAGGAATTCATAGAGGCTATGGAATCCATTAAAATTACAGGTATTACTGTTACCAACGTACTCGGCTGCGGAATGCAGAAAGGCTCGCAGAAATACTACAGAGGCGCTCCCGTTGAAATGAACCTCCTGCCCAAAGTAAAGGCTGAGATCGCAGTCTGCGCTGTTCCTGTAAATACTGTAATAGATGCTGCAAAGGCTGCTCTTTATACAGGAAACTACGGCGACGGAAAACTCTTTATCTACGATATTGAAAACGTTGTAAAGATCCGTACCGGCGAACAGGATTATGACGCCCTCCAGGATTCACAGGAGGAAAACAAAGTCTTTTCGGGACAGCTTGATAAATAATACACATATGATCCTATGCCGGCTTCTGTCACAGATCCTGACAAAAGCCGGTACGGGGATCATACTGATAAATAGTGGAATATAAGGAGAAATAGAAATTATGCAAACCAAGTACATTTTCGTTACCGGCGGTGTTGTGTCAGGACTTGGCAAAGGAATTACAGCCGCTTCCCTCGGCAGACTGCTGAAACAGCGGGGCTATAAGGTCACTATCCAGAAGTTTGATCCTTATATCAACGTTGATCCCGGAACCATGTCCCCGTTTCAGCACGGTGAAGTCTTTGTGACGGACGACGGTACGGAAACCGATCTTGACCTCGGTCATTATGAACGTTTTGTTGACGAAAATCTGTCCGTCAATTCCAACGTCACCACCGGAAAGATTTACTGGAACGTCATAACTAAAGAACGCCGTGGAGATTATCTTGGCGGAACAGTTCAGGTTATTCCCCATATCACCAACGAGATCAAGGACAAAGTCTACAGCCTGGCAAAGGATACCGGCGCAGACGTGGTTATTACGGAGATCGGCGGAACTGTCGGCGATATTGAATCTACTCCGTTTCTTGAAGCCATAAGACAAGTCGGAACAGAACAGGGGCGCAGCAATGTGGCATATATCCATGTAACTCTTGTGCCGTACATCGCAGGCTCTGAGGAACTGAAGTCAAAACCCACGCAGCACTCCGCAAAGGAACTGCTTTCAATAGGCATCCAGCCGGATATTATCGTATGCCGCAGCGAAAGAGAGATCCCGGCAGATATGCGTGCAAAAATAGCGCTTTTCTGCAATATACGCAAGGAAGACGTCATTCAGAATCTGACTGCGCCATCGCTCTATGAAGTTCCTCTCTGGCTTGAACGTGAAGGTTTAGCGCAGTCTGTATGTCATCATCTGGGTCTTGAAAACCGTGTACCGGATCTCAAGGAATGGACGGAAATGGTACAGCGTGCAGAAAACGCACATAAAAGTGTAAAAATAGCGCTGGTCGGCAAATACGTAGAGCTGCACGACGCATATCTTTCCGTTGCGGAAGCTCTTCGTCACGGCGGTATAGTAAACGACGCATCCGTTGATATAGAATGGATAGATTCTGAAAAAATTACCGCTGAAAATGCAGCGGAAGCATTTAAAGGCTGCGGCGGTATAATAGTTCCCGGCGGCTTCGGATGCCGTGGTATCGAGGGCATGATAGAATCCATACGGTACGCCCGTGAGAATAAGATACCATTCTTCGGCATATGTCTTGGAATGCAGATGTCAGTCATCGAATTTGCAAGGAACGTTCTGGGCAAAACAGAAGCTAACTCCACGGAATTCGGAGAAACTCCCGATCCTGTGATCGATATAATGGAAAACCAGAAAAATATTATGCAGAAAGGCGGAACGATGCGTCTTGGTCTGTATCCCTGCCGTATCGAACAGGGTTCGCTGTGCAGTGAGCTTTACGGCAAGGAACTTATATACGAACGTCACCGTCACCGCTGGGAATTCAACAATGCCTACCGAAAGGAATTGACAGACGCAGGCATGAAAATCGCCGGACTTTCTCCGGACGAAAGACTGGTGGAAATAGTGGAGCTTCCCGATCACCCCTGGTTCGTGGGGGTACAATTCCACCCGGAATTCAAATCACGTCCCAACAAACCGCATAAGTTATTTGCGGATTTTATCAGAGCTTCGCTCTTAGCATAATCACAAAACGGAGGTATTATTATGGAAAAGGTAACAGATTATTTTGGCAGCATGGTATTTGACGACAGAGTAATGAAGTCGGTGCTTTCAGACAAAGTATACAAGAGTCTTAAAAAGACTATTGACAGAGGAACTCCGCTGGATATATCCGTAGCAAATGCCGTTGCAGCAGCCATGAAAGACTGGGCAGTATCAAAGGGAGCTACCCACTACACTCACTGGTTCCAGCCACTTACCGGTCTTACAGCCGAAAAGCACGACAGCTTTATCACGCCCTCTCCTGACGGACGTGTCATTATGGAGTTCTCAGGAAAGGAACTTGTAAAGGGCGAGCCTGACGCATCGTCTTTCCCCTCCGGCGGTCTCCGTGCAACATTTGAAGCAAGAGGATATACGGCATGGGATCCTACTTCTTACGCTTTCATCAAGGACGGCACATTGTACATCCCCACGGCTTTCTGCTCCTACGGCGGAGAAGCTCTGGATAAAAAGGTTCCCCTCCTCCGTTCGATGGAAGCTATCAATAAGCAGGCAATGAGGATACTTAAACTCTTCGGTAATGATAAGGTAAAATGCGTAAAGACATCCGTGGGACCTGAGCAGGAATATTTCCTCGTTGACCGTGAGATGTGGAAGCAGCGCAAGGATCTTATCATGACCGGAAGAACCCTCTTCGGCGCAAAGCCTCCCAAGGGACAGGAAATGGAAGATCACTACTTCGGTTCTATAAAGCACCGGGTCGCAGAATATATGGCTGATCTTGACAAAGAACTCTGGAAGCTCGGCATTCTGGCAAAAACAAAACACAACGAAGTAGCTCCGGCACAGCATGAGCTTGCTCCGATCTACTCGACCACAAATATTGCAGCCGATCATAATCAGCTTACTATGGAAGTAATGCAGAAAGTTGCACAGCGCCACGGACTTGTTTGTCTGCTCCACGAAAAGCCGTTTGCAGGCGTCAACGGTTCCGGTAAGCACAACAACTGGTCAATTTCAACAGATACGGGTATAAATCTCCTTTCTCCAGGAGAAACACCATACGAGAACGCTCAGTTCCTGCTGTTCCTTACGGCTGTTATCAAAGCTGTTGACGATTATCAGGATCTTCTCCGCCTTTCAGTCGCTACTGCCGGTAACGATCACCGTCTCGGCGCAAACGAAGCCCCCCCGGCTGTTATCTCTATCTTCCTCGGCGACGAACTTACCGAAGTTCTTGAGGCAATCGAAAACGATACGCCTTATGCCGGCGGCAAAGCTGAAAGAATGCAGCTTGGCGTAAGCGTACTCCCACAGTTCAGAAAAGATACGACCGACAGAAACAGAACGTCTCCGTTTGCATTTACCGGCAACAAATTTGAGTTCCGTATGCTTGGTTCGTCAAACAGCATCTCCTGTGCAAACATTCATCTGAACGCCGCTGTAGCAGAGGTTCTCAGACAATTTGCAGATCAGCTTGAGAAAGCAGACGACTTCAATACCGCTCTCCATGAACTTATAAAGAAGAACGTAACGAAACACAAACGGATCATCTTCAATGGCAACGGCTATGACGACGCATGGATCGCCGAGGCTGAAAAAAGAGGTCTTCTGAATATGAAAACTACTGCCGACTGTATGCCAAGGATATGTGACAAAAAGAACGTTGATATGCTTACATCCCACGGTATCTTCACAGAAAGCGAAATCTATTCACGCTGCGATATAATGCTTGACAATTACATCAAAACCGTCAACATTGAAGCGATCACCATGATAGATATGGCAAGAAAGGAAATTATTCCGGCTGTTGCAAGATTTGCCGCCGAAACCGCTTCCGCTGTCGCTGTAAAGAAAAGCGTAGCCTCCGGAGCTGTATGCGCATACGAAACGAAACTTGTGACAGAGCTTTCCGACATTATCGACGCTATGGACGCATCCGCTTCCGAGCTCGAAGGCGCTGTCGAGGAGCTCAAGAGTATCGGTGAAATCATCCCTGCCGCAGAGTTCGTACGTGATACGATACTTCCTGCCATGGATAAACTGAGGGCTTCTGCCGACAAGGCTGAAACTGTTACTGCTGATGACCGCTGGCCTTTCCCCACATACGACAAGCTTCTCTTCGGCGTATGACGACACTCATCGGCGGTGCGCCATGGGAAACATTAATCCGGCATAATCCTCATTGAGGTTATGTATATATTCCACATTATATAATACTCTTATTTTTCCTCCCGATAATTCGGGAGGATTTTTTATAACCTGTCACGGCAACAGCATTTACTTACATGTTTATAAAGGGGGACGCTGTCCCCCTAACCCCCTGCCAAAGGGAAGTACATTCCCTTTGGAAACCCATTATTGATTCTTTACAATCCCCACAAGGGGGATTGTAAAGAATCAGGGTGATTGTCAAACAGAAAATATTTCCTTTAACAGGAATTTAAAGAAACAAAATCTCTTTTATAATCATAATAAAAGTAAATGCTTTTGCCGTGCACAATCTGTCATTACGACTTGATTTTCCGGTAAAACTGTAGTATAATGAAGATGTACTATTATATTAAGGCGATCTGCACAAATGGTGTGCAGTATTGCCGTAACTCAGGAGATGAGAGTATGAAGAAAATTGTTTCCTTGATTACAGCCATTTTCTTTACGGCTGTACTCTCTGCCTGCGGAAAAAAGACGTCTGAAAATTTAACGAAGCCCGACGGACAGCTGGACAAATGCACCCTACGTTTCTCCTGGTGGGGAGGAGACGACCGACACAAAGCTACTCTTGAAGCAATAAAGCTGTGGAATACCATTCATCCGGAAATCAAGATAATCCCAGAGTACGGCGGCTGGGACGGCTGGACAGAAAAGGTCACCTCCCAGATAAGCGGAGGCACAGAACCTGACATCATGCAGATAAATTACGACTGGCTCGTCACACTTTCCCCTGACGGCAGCGGCTTCTACGATCTGAACGAACTCGATTCGCAGCTTGATCTTTCGTGCTTTGACAAGGATGTGCTGTCGTTCGGCGAGATAAATGGCAGACTCAACGCCGTTACTGTATCGGTCACTGGCAGAGGACTTTTCTACAATTCAGCCGTATACGATCGCCTGGGAGCAGAATTCCCGACTACCTGGGACGAACTTATCGCTCTTGGCGATACATTCAGACAAGAAGGTCTGTACCCTCTTGACCTGGATATACAGTCCGGCGGAACAGCATGGTATCTGGCTATTGTTTACGTTCAGCAGCTTACCGGAAAAAATTTCATATCAATGGACGGAGAACTCGGATTTACCGCCGATGATATCTGCATGGCTCTTGACTTTTACAAAGAAATGGAAAGCAGCGGAGTCATACGTAATATTCAGACAAGAACCGATGAGGACGGTAATACTGCGCTTTACCAGTCACCGGAGTTTATCGGCGGCAAGGTCGCCGGCGTACTTGAATGGGGCAGTTCTGTAGGCAAATATGAAGCTGTTCTTCCGGACGGAACCCTTAAAGCAGGACCTTTCCTTACATCGGACGGCGAAAACAGCAGCGGCTGGATGATAAAACCGTCAATGCTGTATGCAGTCTCAAAAAATACAAAGTATCCTGATGAAGCTGCCGCTTTTATGGATTTTCTTCTTAATAACGAGGACTGCGCCCGTATTCTTGGAACCTCCAGGGGAATCCCTGCCTCGCATTCTGCCGAAAAAAGTCTGGAACAGAACGGTCTGCTGACCGGACTTGCTCACGAAAGCGATTCCATGCTTGAACAACTCGATACCGTTACGGTCAGTCCGTATATGGAACTGCCCCAGATGAAAGACTTCTACAATACCGCTATCGAAAAAGTATCCTATGATCTCTGCGATACTGAGACCGCAGCCGAAGAAATGTATGATTCTGTCACAAAATACCTGGACAAAGTAAAATAAAGATAGCAAACAAAGGAGGGAAAAATGAAGAAACGCCAATACACAAATCCAACAGGAGTCAGCAAATACACCGGATTGCTGCTGATCTCGCCGTTTATAGCCGGATTTCTTCTATTCACCCTCTATCCTTTCATATGTTCATTCGTACTGGGAATGACAAACAGCAGAACTGTCGGCGAAACAGAATTTATCGGATTTGAAAATTATAGAACAATGTTCCGAAGCGGCAGCTTCCGCCGTGCATTGGAAGTCACCTTGAAATACGCCGCTATTCTTGTTCCGCTTAAACTGATAGTTTCCCTTCTGACGGCTGTTCTGCTGAATCTTGAGATCAGAGGAATAGGTTTTTTCCGTACTGCATTCTATATCCCATCCATCCTCGGATCAAACCTGGCGGTAGTTATCATGTGGCAGTATCTGTTTACTGCCAAGGGACTTATAAACCAGTTCCTGGAGTTTCTCGGAGCATCCCCTGTCAGCTGGTACGGCGACCCCGACGCTGCGCTCTACATAATAGTTCTGCTTCGGCTGTGGGAATTCGGATCGACTATGATAATTTTTCTGGCCGCTCTCCGTGATATCCCACGTGAACTATACGATGCAGCCAAAGTGGATGGCTGCGGCAGTATACGGTCTTTTTTCAGCATAACACTGCCGCAGATCAAAGGAGTTATATTCATAAATCTTATTCTACAGACTATTTCAGCTCTCCAGGAATTCAACGCTCCATACATGATAACCGGCGGAGGACCGCTGAAAAGTACATACACAGTAGGTATGCTGATCTACGACGAAATGTTCAAGTACGGTGAAATCGGCTACGCAAACGCTGTTTCATGGATACTTTTTGCCGTTATCACACTTGCGGTAAGCGTCATGTATCTGGTGACAGGCAGAATGGAGCGTGACAAAACATGAAAAAGTTTTTCGTATACCTTATAATTACCGCAGTTTCAGCAGTGATGCTCTATCCTCTTCTCTGGCTTCTGGGAGCTTCTTTCAAATCCAACAGTGAAATCTTCTCCTCGATATGGTTTATTCCTGACAGTATAGACATGAGTATCTGGAAAAACGCCTGGGAAACAGTCACGCCCTATACTATGGGTCATTATTATATCAATACTTTTATGATAATCATCCCTAAAACAATTTTCACCGTAATCTCATCGGTACTTGTGGCTTATGGCTTTGCCCGTTTCAACTTTCCGTTTAAACGATTCTTTTCTTCGCTTCTTCTTATCGGCATGCTTATGCCGGCGATAGTAAAGATGATGCCAATGTTTCTCTTTTGGCGTGACACAGGGCTTCTTGATACTTACGTCCCTCTGATTTTTCCTGCGCTGCTGGCAGAGGAAGGAATGTTTATTTTCATACTCGTCCGTTTTTTTGATTCTGTTCCACGGGAATTTGACGAAGCTGCAAGAATTGACGGCTGCGGGACAATGAGAACGCTGTTCCTGGTACTCCTTCCTTGCATAAAGCCGGCAGTAACTTCCATCGCCTTGTTCACTTTTTTATGGACAATGAACGATTTTCTCAATCCATTAATAATTATACAATCAGTAGAAAAATATCCTTTGTCTCTTGCCCTCAGATTATCTGTTGACAGCACAGGGCAAAATTATGAACAGTGCAAGATAATAGCAGTTTCAGTGATCGGACTTATTCCGTCCTTGACCGTTTTCGCACTTGCCCAGAAAAAATTTGTTAAAGGAATAACAGCAGGAGGTCTCTCAGGATGAACTACATTTCCCGGATGAAAGAAGCCGTAAAACTCTATACTCAGGAAATTATTCTGTCCTCGGATCCTCTGTGCCCGCTCTGGAACCGTGAAAACTTTATTTTCCGCAAACAGCCGAAATGGAACTACATTGACAGCTGCATGATCACTGCTGTACTCAGTCTGTACGAATATAGCGGCGACAATAAACTACTGGATTTTGCAATAAATTTCATTTCCGCCTACATCGATGAGAATGGGGATATTCCCACTATGAATCCCTCTGATTTCAATCTTGACAACATAAACGGCGGAAAAAATCTGCTTGCACTTTACAGGATCACCGGGGACAAAAAGTTTTTTAATTCAGCCCGTAAACTTGCCGACGCTCTTTCCGATCAGCCAAGACTCAGCTGCGGCAATTTCTGGCACAAGGCTATATACCCACGGCAGATCTGGCTGGACGGCTCATATATGACGTTCCCGTTCATGACTGAATATTCCCGTCTGTCACATAATGATTCTATGCTTGATGACGCTCTGAATCAACTCCGAAGTATACGGCTGCTTATGAAGGACAAAGCGACCGGATTGTATTATCACGGCTATGACGAAACAAGATCCATGATCTGGGCTGACCCGGAAACAGGTCTTTCAGGGGAATTCTGGCTGCGTTCCATGGGGTGGCTCTGTGCCGCTCTTGCAGATATGTGCGGTCTTATCCCCGATAATAATGAAATTACAGCTATGCTTTCCGATTTGCTTGAAGCTCTTGCTTCATGCTGCACGACAGACGGATCGCTGCTACAACTTCCGGCACGCCCTGAACTCCCCGGAAATTACCCCGAAACAAGTGGAACGCTGCTTTTCGCTTATTCTGCGCTTAAATCCCACCGACTGGGGAAAACGTCCCTGAATATAAAGAAAGCCGGAGAAAAATCTCTCTCGGCTGTAATTGAAAAATATATCATCCTTGAAAAAGATAAAGCTCCCCTGCTTAAAAATATCTGTCTTATGGCAGGTCTCGGCAATAATCGTAACGGTTCAGCTGAATATTATCTGTCAGAACCAATAACGGAAAACGATGCCAAGGGCATTGCACCGCTGATAATGGCATATACTGAGCTTATGAAAGGAGACGGCATTAATGAATAAATTTGCAGGACATCTGACCACCGTTCTGAAACACCGCCACATGGTAATGCGGCACTGCATCAAAGCAGGACTTATCCGCCGTGGATTGCTCCACGATCTTTCAAAATTCTCACCCACGGAATTTATCCCCGGCGTTATATATTTTCAGGGGAACCGCAGTCCCAACGAACGTGAACGTGAAGTCAGCGGATATTCCAAGGCGTGGATGCACCATAAGGGACGTAACCGTCATCATTTTGAATACTGGACGGATTACAACCCCGTCACAAAAAAATGCGAACCGGTGCGTATGCCTGATATTTTTATCTATGAAATGTTCTGCGACCGTGTAGCCGCTTCAAAAATATATAACGGCTGCAATTATACAGACGATATGCCGCTCCAGTATTTTCTCAAAGCAAAGCAGAAAAGGATCATCGAAAAATACACCTCTGAAAAACTTGAATTTCTGTTGCGTCTCCTTGCAGATAAAGGCGAGGATGCGGCATTCCGCTACATCAGACAGCACCTCAGATAATCTCTGCCGTATCTCACGAGAGATACGGTCTGAGATATTTTCCTGTATATGATTCCTCGCATTGTGCGATATCCTCAGGAGTTCCCTGTGCCACGATCGTTCCGCCGCCGTCTCCGCCCTCGGGTCCGAGATCGATGATGTGATCGGCTTCTTTTATGACATTGAGATTATGCTCGATAACGATAAGCGTATTTCCCTGATCCGCCAGACTTTGCAGTACATTTATCAGACGATGTACGTCGGCAGTATGCAGACCAGTCGTCGGTTCGTCCAGGATATAGATTGTCCTGCCGGTAGCACGCTTTGAAAGCTCCGTTGAAAGCTTCACACGCTGCGCTTCTCCTCCGGATAAGGTAGTTGCCGGCTGTCCGATCTTGATATATCCCAGCCCAACTTCCTGCAATGTTTTCAGCTTACGTGCGATCTTAGGAATGTGTTCAAAGAACTCAACTCCCTCGTCAACGGTCATTTCAAGTACGTCATATATTGATTTGCCTTTATAGTGAACTTCAAGAGTTTCACGGTTATATCTCTTTCCCTTGCAGACTTCACAAGGGACATAAATATCAGGAAGAAAATGCATCTCTATCTTGATTATGCCGTCGCCCTCGCACGCCTCGCAGCGTCCTCCTCTGACATTAAACGAAAAACGTCCTGCGGAATATCCTCTTGCCTTGGCGTCAGCCGTCTTTGAAAAAAGATCACGGATATCGGAAAAAACTCCGGTGTAAGTAGCCGGATTTGACCTCGGAGTACGTCCTATAGGAGACTGGTCAATGCATATTACTTTATCAAGATGCTCCAGCCCCTCCATTTCAGCAAACTTTCCGCTTTTTATTTTTGCACGGTTCAGACGTGCGGCAAGATGCTTGTAAATAATCTCATTGACAAGCGAAGATTTTCCTGATCCTGAAACGCCGGTAATGCAAATAAACATTCCTAAAGGAATAGATACGTCAAAATTTTTCAGATTATGCTCCGCCGCTCCACGAATAGTGAGAAAGTTTCCGTTTCCGGTACGTCTCTGCTGCGGAAGTTCTATTTTCTTTTTTCCGCTGAGATACTGACCGGTAATTGATTTTCTGCATTTCAGCAGTTTCTCCACTGTTCCGGCAAAAACTATCTCTCCGCCGTGAACTCCTGCACCCGGACCGACATCGACAATATAATCGGCGGCAAGCATAGTATCGTCGTCGTGTTCCACGACTATCAGGGTATTTCCGAGATCACGGAGACGTTTAAGGGTTGCAATAAGCTTGTCATTGTCACGCTGATGCAAACCGATACTCGGTTCATCCAGGATATAGAGCACTCCAACCAGCGATGAACCTATCTGAGTCGCAAGACGGATTCTCTGGCTCTCACCTCCTGAAAGCGTTCCCGAGGAACGTGACAGAGTGAGATAATCCAGACCAACGCTGACGAGAAATCCAAGCCGTTCACGTATTTCTTTTATTATACGTTCGCCGACAAAACTGTCATGAGCGGAAAGTTTTATTTCCGTAAAAAATCTCAGAGCGTCTTTTACTGACAGATCAGTCAGGGAGCTGATATTTCTATCCCCTACCGTTACTGCCAGATACTCGTCTCTTAGTCTTTTTCCCTTACAGACCGGACATTCTACCTCGCTCATGTATTCTTCCAGTTCAGACTTGGCATAAGGACTGCTTGTTTCCTTGTAGCGTCTTTCAAGATTATTGACGACCCCCTCAAACGGTGCACTGTACATTCCACCGCCGAGCGTTTTCGGACGCCTTAGTTCAAGCTTTTCCTCCCCCGTACCATACAGAAAAATATCCATTGCTTCCTTGGGTAATTTTTTTACAGGTACGTCAAGGGAAATTTCATATTTTTCAGAAATCGACCTGTAATACATCATTGCAATGGAATCCTCAGTCAAAGAATTCCATCCATGAGCATTAATAGCTCCCTCCCGGATTGAAAGATCTTTGTTAGGCACAACAAGCTCAGGATCTATATGAATAAATACTCCCAGACCTGTACATTTCGGACAAGCGCCCATGGGATTATTAAACGAGAACATCAGCGGTTCAAGTTCGCCTACACTGATATTATGTTCAGGACAGGCGTAATTCTGCGAGAAAAGCATTTCCTCACCGCCTATGACATCCACTATCGCCAGACCATCAGTAATGGAAAATACAGTTTCCAGACTGTCGGTGAGACGAGTGGTTATTCCCTCCTTGATAACAAGACGATCAACTACGATCTCAATATTATGTTTTTTGTTCTTGTCAAGTTTTATATCCTCAGAAAGTTCAAACATAATACCGTCGATACGAACTCTGACAAATCCCGATTTTTTCGCCTGTTCAAGTTCCTTGGCAAACTGTCCTTTTCTTGATCTTGCAATGGGAGCGAGAAGCTGTATCTTTGTCCCCTGCGGAAGTTCCATAATGGAATCGACCATCTGATCAACAGTCTGCTGAGAGATCTCACGTCCGCATACCGGACAGTGCGGTATGCCTATTCTGGCGAAAAGCAGACGAAGATAGTCGTATATCTCCGTAACTGTTCCAACTGTAGACCTTGGATTCTTTGACGTTGTTTTCTGATCTATGGAGATAGCCGGAGAAAGTCCTTCGATGCTGTCAACATCCGGCTTTTCCATTTGTCCAAGAAACATTCTGGCATAGGAGGAAAGGCTTTCCACATACCTTCTCTGACCGTCGGCATATATCGTATCGAAAGCAAGCGAAGATTTTCCCGAACCTGACAGACCGGTCATAACAATGAGCTTGTCCCTGGGCAGTTCCAGATCTATATTTTTAAGATTATTCGTTCTTGCACCTTTAATTATGATTTTATTAATCATTATTAACCCTCTTTCAAAGAAACATAATTTCTTACAATATTATATCACGGATCTCAAATAAAGTCAAGAATGTCTTGACTTTTACCTTAATTTGTGAGATAATATATCTGATATTTAATTTACAGATCTGTCTTAATAGTACACCTGTATAGACGGACCGCAAAAAGAAAGGATATTTAAATGGAACATATTGTAAACGTACTTAAAGGTGCAATGATCGGAATTGCCAATGCGATTCCAGGCGTGAGCGGCGGAACCATGATGGTAATTATGAAAGTCTTTGACCGACTGCTGGGAGCGGTCACGCTCAACCTAAAAAAGCTGAAAGAAAACTTTGTTTTTCTGTTGACTATCCTTATCGGAATGGGCATCGGAGTTATCCTCTCCGCAAAAGTACTTTCTTACTGCTTTGAGGAATTCTACGTACAGACGCAGTTTTTCTTCATGGGCGTTGTGCTTGGAAGTCTGCCGATGATCTATAAAGAAGCTACTAAGGAGAAAAAATTTTCACCCGTTCATATTATACCGTTTCTTATCGGTCTTGGTGTGATAATCGGCGTTACTGTCGCAAGTATGTCTATGGGCGCAAACTCCGTACGCACCTCACTTGATGCCGGAACTTTCTTCTATCTTACTGTTGTATCAATTGTTGCAGCAGCCGCAATGATAATGCCGGGTCTCAGCGGAAGTCTTGTCCTTCTGATTTTAGGAGGTTATCAGACAGTTATCCAGGCAGTTGACGAAATGAACATTCCAATTCTCATTCCAGTTGCAATCGGCATAATTATCGGCGTTGTCCTTTGCGCAAAACTTATTACAATCTGCCTTAAAAAGTGGTTCAGGGGCACGTACGCAGCTATTCTCGGACTTATCTGCGGTTCATTCTATGCTATCTTCCCCAGAGAAACTCCCGGAACTGAAGGAAGTACCGATTTTGCTTTTAATACCAGCGGCATTATTGCTATTATTATCGGAATCATCGGAGTTATGCTTCCGCTTTCAATGGGCTATATCGACAGCAAAAAGAACAAAAAATCAATTGAACAGTAATCATCGGAAAGTATAATAAAAGCCGTATTTCATAGGAATAATCCTATGAAATACGGCTTTTTCAACATCTTAGGGATTATATGAAATTTCCATTTCCTATCCCCAGAACCAATTTATCATAACATTAACACTTAACAGCGGATTAACCCCTATATTAACCATGAAATCCGCCCCAAGCAAATATATTATTATCGGAAGAGCAAACACAGCAAAATTTATAAGTACAGATGAAGTAACATTACTGCATTTAGCTGAAATATAAAGCATTATAAGTGATACCACAATAA
>CAMZZN010000043.1 GCA_947345935.1 uncultured Ruminococcus sp. | reverse complement strand
CTAACATTTGTGAGAAGCTTGCCATATGTCATGGCTCTTCCGGACAAAATCTCGGTAATAAACGGTTTGTCGGCATTTCTTTCACATTTTTTTATAAAATCGTTCACTTTCTCACCTCAGTCAAATTCGGAATGAATTCTATATCTCTAAAAAAAGCATCTTCTGATGATACCGGAACAGCATCGCAGTTATCATCAGAAATAACTCCAGCCATCCCATCACATCTTATACAGCCGCTGTTGTACGGATACATATGTCCGCAGTAAGCAAATACTGTGCCATATATCTCGTCATCGCCTTTAAGCGTGCTTACATATACAATAAACTTCTGACCGCATTCAGCTTGAAGTGGCGAACTGAGACTGTAACTGTACCATCCTTCTTCATCCGCTTCAAGATTCCACTTATTGTCAATGAATATGTATTTTCCGGCAGCAGCGTCCCAGAGTGATACGGAATGCACGCCGGAATCACTTTTTCTGAAGTAACACCTTATGCCAGTTATACTGCCTTCATTCACAACGGTAAAAGCTGTTCCGATATTCTTAGGAGCATCAAAAGTAATGTATTCGACCGGTGTTTCCCTATTGTAAAAAATGTTATATTCCGGGATGAAGACATTATTTACGTGAAACTCAAACTCTGTTTCTTCTGAAAATCCAGCAACATCTGCCGTAGTCTGAACAATAGTATCATAATTTCCCTCGTAAATTGCAAGACTGAGACCAGTGTTTGATTTGCCAGACATTCCAACGATCAATTTACTGCTTTCTTTGTCATAATACAATGATGAGATACTCGTTTCATTCAGAGACTTGATGTATTTAACACTGTCGTCAAGGGTTTCAAAAGAAGGCGAGTACCGTGATATATTCAAAGCTATACCTGCAAATACACGGTCAAGTATATCCGGATGGATCTTTGCAAGGAACATTTCTCTCCAGGCATCCTCATGGGTAAACAATACAGGAAGTATATCACTGTCAAAACATCTTTTGAATATCTCAGTACCCTTTTTTACAGCTGATCTCACATCCTCGTACTGTTCCGGAGCATTGCTGAATGAGAACCATTCATATCCGTTAACATCCCTGAGTTCAGTAAGAGCATTAAAGATGATCTTATTGCCGTTTTCATCTGTAAGCCAGTCAGCATAATAGAACGACGTTCCCTTCTGATGAAAATCCCACGGATTATTATCCTTACCTTCATCGTATAACCTGTAAGGTCCGCCCGAAAGCCAGTTAGCTGTGTTCTTCGATGCGGCTCCACTTGTATCTGGAAGATAAGGTGTTCCTATAACTTCTACGCCCATTTTTTTGAAATCAGCTATACAACTGCTTGTAAGATCATAAGAATGGGGTATCATGTAACAAGAGAGCGGCAGATCAACTTTTTTTTTACTCAGCCAGTTCTTAATAAAGCTGCTGATACCGTTTTTCCTTACCTCAGCATTAAAAAAAGTTTTCCCCATCAGATACATTCCATGGAACTGTGCCGTTGCTTTAGATTCCTTTACATATCTGCTGAGTTCTTTAAGAGAAGCATCTGACATTTCTTCCCAGAAGAAACCTACCCAAGGTTTGAAACCATACTTATTTGCTATGCCGATCCAACCAAAGGGATTATCTTTATAATAGCCATGATCACCGCAGCAATCATCCACACGGAAGTTTGCAAAGTTCTTCACGAGTTTTGAAACCAAAGGTTTCCTTGCAGCCCAGATAACGCTCCTCTTTACAATATCATCAATACAGAACAGAAGTCCCTCTGATGACGATGAAAAAACATAAGGAACTGAAAATCTTACTACTTTTACGCCGCTATTATACTGTATGGCAACAAGAGGTCCTGAGCCTGAGTTTACAAGTAATGTATTGTAAAAGAATCGTTCATTATTTAGATATTTTTTAACAGATTCCAAACATTTTTCAGTAAGAGTGAATGCTTCTTTATTTGTATGAGAAGCAGTGATGTAATGTGATGCATCTTCGATAATAACATTATCTGTCAGATCTTCATCTGCAGAACAGCTTTCTGATGAGAAGCTGTTCTCATCAGATCTGCTACCCAACTCAAGGTCATTATCAAAAGAAACAATTCCGGCTCCGCATTCACTACAATGCACGATGATCCTTTCAATCAGCCCACGGCTTATATTTATACCTTTATGTGCAAATATTATACAGGAAAGGTCATCTGAAGCAAGTCTTTCAAATTCATCTTCTGCTACTACATGAAGACAGAATCCGAAATTGTTCAGAAGCGGAAATAAGCAACGCTCGTAATCATTGTAATGAACACTCCTGCGGTCAACTGTGATATATATGGACTGATCCATACTACCGTCAGAACGCTCAGTTATCATGTCTTTAAGTTGGTAAGAAACAGTGTAGTTTTGTCGGGAGCTACCTTGAATCCGTTCTTCTCGTAGAAGCTTACTGATTCAGGATATGAGATGATTACTCTTCTCATATAGTCCTTATGTTCTTCAAGGAAAAGCTTGATGAGCTTGCTTGCAATACCATGTCCCTGATAATCAGGATGAACAAGTACATAGTGCAGATACGCATTCATTATTCCGTCTGAAAGCACATTTACAAGTCCGATAAATTTGTCTCCGTCCCATGCTGTATAAACTGCTGAACTGTTTCTGATAGCTATCTGGAGCTTGTCGGGATAATTACCAGAATCCCACTTGTTTGCAAGAAAAAGATCCTGAAGTTTCTCCTTACCGATCTCTTTTATAGTTTTGTACTCTATATTCATAAATAACTCCTCTATTCTTATTTATTAATGATTCCTTCAATATCAAGACCAAGTGTTTTTATAACTTCGTTGATATGCTCCTCGTTGTACTGGTAACCCTCTCCGTAGAAAAGATCATAGTACTTTGATCTCGGAGCTCTCCCCTTTCTGATAAGATCTGAGAAAGGTACAACGAATCCGTCATATCCAAGTCTGTGCTTATCAACATATGCCATAGTATCAAGTATCTTGCATCTTGTTTTGAGCGGATTTGACTTCTCCATAGTCAGAAGATCCTCGTCCCTGAGTGTCTCTGTAATGACATTTTCATCATAATCCCATACATGGAAGGGAAGAATGACCTTCATGTCCTTCTGCTCGTTTGCTTCACCGTTCCAGAGATACTTTCTGTCGTTGAGTGTGAATGAATTGTCTTCAAAATACTCTGCCTTCCACTGTGAGTTGATATGCTCAGAAGATATCTCATAGAAATATCTGTTTGTCTGCTCAGGTGAAAGCCCGATAAATACCAGCGGTATTTTGAATAAAGCAGCTATCTTTATTACAGAACCTTCAAGAATATTTGAACAGTCTGCGCATACATCATCAAATATTGCCTTGGTCTTATAATTATCAAATTTATATTTAAAGAACTTATTCATAAAATCAGAATTGATCTTGTATATAATCTGATCAACACTAAGTTTCTTTGGCACTATCTTTACATTGTCATCCGTAATATCAGGGAAAAAGCCGTGATCTACAGTTACAGCAAGAATGTTGAGACCATACTGAGTCTTTAACTTCCATAAGAGGTAAGCGCTATCCTTTCCACCGCTGAAACCTACAACACAGTCATAAGAGTTCTTGCCTTTATTCTCTGCGATTATTTTATCAATTTCATTAATATGCTCCTGACGTTCTTCAGGAGTTATAGCCACCTGACGTGAAACTGTCTCATTATTGCGACAGTAGCTACATATTCCTTCACTGTCGAATTCAATATTCTTAAATGTGTTGGGAAGGATACATTTTTTACACACTTTAAAATCTTTAAGATCCATTTCTAACCCTCATTTTCTTAATGCTTCTTCATTCTGAACACTTGTACCGTTTTCATTATACTTGATTATCACAGGTGTCTGAACTGATATGTTTTTCTCACCAAGCTTTTTAACACTCTTAGTGCCCTGAACAACAACTGCATTTTCCGGTATTATAAGCGGAGTATCCTCAGTTGCCGAATACTCAGTGTCTCTCACAAGATCATAAATTGTCATTTTTCCTGTAATAATCGTTCCAGCACCGATAGTTACATTCTTCTTTATCCATATACCGTCAAATATTCCAGAGCAGCCTCCGATAAATGAATTATCCTCAATGATTACCGGCAGTGCATTGATAGGCTCAAGCACACCGCCAATCTGTGAACCGGCACCGATATGAACATTCTTGCCGATCTGTGCACAGGATCCTATAACCGTATTGGAATCTATAAGAACATCTTCATCAACATACGCTCCGATATTCACAAATGAATTAGGCATAAGTATCGTGTTTTTGGAAACATAACTTCCTGATCTGATAACAGCATTTGAAACTGTACGTATCTCATCTTCAATTGATAATACACGGTTACCGAGAGTATTCTTATCAAAATATATAAGAGGAGTACCTGGATTATACTCCTTTATCCTGCCAAGTTCAAAAGCCTTCAGAATGAAGTTCTTAACCCATACGTTTACTTCCCAGGCTACTTTTTTCTTATTTGCTGCTCTGATTATACCGCTCTGCATAAGCTGCTTGAACAATTCAAATGCTCCCAGGAATTTTTCAATGCTCCAATTGGTCTCTTTATCCCAGTATTTGTTAAATTCTAATTCAAGCTCCTTAGGAGTATATTCTCTTATCATCACGCCTCTTCACTTTTCTTTACTTTGCTGTACGTAATTCGTTTATATCGATTGTTTTTCTTCTGTGTATGGGGATGTCTGTGTCCTTCTTATATAACTCAGTTACAGACATCTTGAAGAATCTCATCTGAGGAAAATCCTCTGATCTGAACAGGCATACAGGCGGAGCAAACTTCGCTCTCATCTCAGGGTTGGGCATTGTTCTTGAGAAGAACAGGAGATGTACCTTTTCGAGTTCGTCGTCATCTACCTGTCCGACTACACCTCTGCCCTGAACGCCGTCCATATCTGCAACTGTCTGGTCAGTAGAATATATGGAGAAGCTGACAAAAGGATTCTCAGCAATATTCTGAATATGATCGCTGTCAAGTAGTGAGAAGAAGTAGAAATTGTAGTCATCATCATATGTGAATGTCATAGGACATGACCATACATTGCCTTCTTTATCGCTTGTTGCCAGTGACATGAATAAATTCTTCTCAATGATCTCTTTAACCTTATTTACTCCGTTCATAATTACATCTCCTTGATAGTTTTAATAAATTTTTCAGAATCCTGTACAAACAGATAATCGCAGTATCTTGATATGTCAGAATTCTTATTAGCGTTGATACCTATGATGGTATTACTGGATTCACAGCCCTTCATGTGTTCTATAGCACCAGATATTCCAACTGCTACATATACTGACGGATTGATATATTCTCCCGTAATACCTACCTGATAACTGTATGGCATCCATCCCATATCTACTACAGCACGAGTCGCACAGATACCATAATTCATTTTTCTGGCAAAGTCAGCTATCGACTCGCAGTTATCCTTTGAACCTACGCCCTTGCCTATACCGATAATAACATCATGTGAGAAATTGGTAGTTTCTTCCTTGGTCATTTCACAGCTGTACCGGTTACTGATATTATCATTGTCAAGATCAATCACCTCAGATTCAGTGATTATGCCCTTTACCAGGAAGTTCTTCATGTATATCTTTGAATTGAATGTCGTGATCTGTATATCACTGAGAGAATAGATCTCTGCATTTTTCTTTCCTTCAAATACTGATCTTACCTGTAGCAGTCTGCCGTTTTCATCAATCTGAAGATCATGACAATCGGCTGTAAGTCCAAGTCTGAGTTTTACAGCTATATAAGGGGCAAGACTGCGCTGATACACCGTGCTGTCAAACAATACTACAGAAGGATTTTTTTCCTTGATAAGTGGTATCATCAAGTCTGCAATTGTTTTTTCGGTTATTTTCCAGGCATTATCGGAAATAAAGATGTTATTTTTAATAACGCCCATTGATGAGAGATCAGTATATTTGCTAGTATTCTCCCTGCTGCATAAGGTCACAGCTTCGATATTCGTATTGAGTTCTATTGCTAATGAGATAGCCTTGCACAGCAGCTTATGATTGTTGTGTTCCTCTTCAAGGAACACCATGATGTTTCTGTTATCATTCTTTGTGAATGTGTATTCTGTGATTTCATCCTTCTTTTCTCCGGCTGCGTTACGGAATGAGTCGATCACCTCAAAAAGCCTGTCAAAATCTTCTGACTCACAGATGATATTACTGCGGTGCGTTTCAGATGTAGTATCATAGATGCTTCTTACACGAGTCAGTGAACCATTCAGTCCGCATTCAGATTCATCAATGCCAAGATCGCTATTTGTAATGGTGATCACAGCTTTTTTTCTTGAGTAGAGAAGTCCCTCAACAGATGCTATCTTGGGTACGTTTATCTCGTTGTTTACAGACAGCACCGCAGGATACCCGACTGTTATGTTCTTGAATCCGTATTCTGAACGTGCCCTGCATTTTATACGATCTTCCTCTGCTTCACAGCTTACAACATTATTGACTGCTGACATATCCAGGAATGCTGCAACAGATGAAGGTATCTGTGATGTTGAACTGTCAGTTGACTGCTTTCCACAGAGAACAAGGTCGATACCGCCTATTTTCCTGAGCGTTTCAGAAAGCACTCTTGTTGTAGCATAGGTATCAGCTCCAGCAAATGCTTTGTCAGATACAAGATAAGCATCGTCTGCTCCAAGCGCCAGCGCCTGTTTCAGAACATCAGAAGCAGATGCGGGTCCCATACATATAGCTACAAGCTCACCGCTGAATTTTTTCTTGATCCTTACCGCTTCCTCTATAGCATATTTATCGTAAGGATTCATCACATTTTTTGCCGCTGATCTGTTTATGGTATTATTTCCGGAAAAAGTAGCGGTCTCACTGACTTGTTTGATTAATACTGCAATTTTAATGGTTTATCTCCTCCTGAAACAAATATTTATCAGCTATACTCATAAACAGTTCAAGACCGTACAGCATAGTTCCTCTGCATGGTGTGAAATTGTCGCTGTGCAGAGGTATTTTCTCATTTCTGCTGCATCCTAAAAGGAACATTGCACCATCTCTAACTGTAAGAAAATTTGCAAAGTCCTCTGCACACATAGTATAGTAATCATCTTTCACGTTTTCCTTCCTGAAAGAATCATACAATTTATCCTTCAATTCATCGATAACATCCGGGGTATTGACAAGAGCAGGATACCTGAATATATAGTTCAATTCTCCAGTTCCACCGTATTTCCTGGCAATGCCTTCTACGATCTTCTGCATACCTTCTTTTATTATCGGACGAAACGTGTTATCAAAGGATCTTGCTGTGCCTTTCATCTTAACACAGTCACAAAGAATGTTTTTTGCTGAGCCTCCGTTTATCGTTGTGATCGTAATCACAGATCTGTCATTCAGCTGTTTGATATGCTTCTTGAATTCATTTATCTCATTTACTATCTCTGCACTTATGCTAAGCGCATCAATACCCAGTTCCGGCGTAGCAGCATGACAGGATCTGCCTCTGACTGTTATCTCGAACTCATCGCCCGAAGCCATAAACGGTCCCTTGACAGCAACTATACTGCCACATTTTATATCGCTCCATACGTGCAACGCAAATACTTTCTTCACGGGAGGTGAATCAAGTATGCCCTCTCCAATCATAACTTTTGCTCCTCCGCAGCTTTCCTCTGCCGGTTGAAATATGATCTTCACATTTGATTTAAGAAGCTCTCGTTTATCAAACATCCACTTCGCAAATGACAACATTATTGCCATATGCGAATCATGTCCGCAGATATGTCGGAGTTCACCGCTTTTTGTTCTTACAGCATCCATTTCTGCACGAAACAAATATGCATCGGCATCAGAATCGCAGATAAGTTCAGCAACAACTCCGGTCCCTGCCATTCTTGAAATGTTAATGTATCCTATATCTTTCAGCCTGCTGCAGATGTACTCAGACGTACTGTATTCTTCAAAGCCTTCTTCGGGATGGGAATAAAAAAATGCTTTATCCCGCTCCATTGCTTCTTCATACACAGCAACATTATGTGCTGGTTTTCTTCCGTACATATCACATATTGAAGTATGTCAGCTCTGCTTTTTCGTCCAGATGCTTCTCGATACCCCTGATACGCTTGAAATACGGGCTGTCATAACACTCATCCAATGAAGAATAATCGGAATAATTGAAATCCTTTATTCTTATCGCTCCACAAGGCTGAACATGCCCTTCAACATTCAGATACATGCTGTAAAGATGCTGGAGACAAGTCGGCTGTACCTTATGATGAAGACCGTATTCCTCGTCTATATTCTTTACTTCATTGATTATCCTGTTTGTTTCTTCATGCTCAGGGATTATTGCATCAGCATTCTCCTCTGCTCTGCCGATAGGATTAAGTAGTTCAAGATTCGGGTATATATTATTATCACGACAGAATCTCCATAGTCTTCCTATCTCATCAATATTCTTCTTAGTAGCAACAAAAGAAAGTCCGAGTCTCAGACCTTCTTCATGCTCTTTCGTAAATCCGGCATCAATAAGATTTTTGAGGCTTGCCTGCATCTTCTTAAACGCTCCTTGAACACCGGAAAGATAGTTCTGAGTTTCTTCATCAAAAGAATCATTCTTAAGAAGCACTGAGCAATTATGCTCATAAAGAAACGTTGAAAATTCCGGCGTTACTGTAAGACCATTTGTTATAACAACTGGTATGATACCCTTACTGTCTATAAACTCAACAAGCTCACGGAAATGTTTATATATAGTTGGTTCTCCTCCTCCGATAATAATAACGGAGCGGATGCCTTTTTCAATTCCGTCGCTGATAAAGCTTTTCAGTGTATCAAATCCAATCTCATCAGTCAGCGGAACTCCGCTGTCCCACGCACAGTATCTGCAGCGCATATTACAAGCAAGACTTGTCTCTACTCTCACGGAAAGAAGTCTGCCATCATCTCTTGCAAGCTTTCCTTCCTCAAGGCTGTAGGAATAACCTATTAAATTTGTTTTGTTCATCATTTCACCTGCATTCTTTACTAAATGTCTGCAGCGAACCATATTGTTGTAAATTTTTATGAAACATGCTTAATCTCATCTATACTCCCCTCTGTTGCAAATATCAACATTACTTCTGATAGAACTCCCGTCATTCTGCGTCAGAAGCCTTCACCATACGTCAGTATGCTCAGGCTTCTTCCTTGACTGACTGGAATTCTATTCATCATTATGATTGACATTTGCAACAGAAGGAAGTATATAGTACAATCATTACGGCAAGAATATGCTAACCATTTAACTTATTGTTATATTGATATTAACAATACAAAATGTTATAATAAATCACTGTGCTATAGCTTCATATTACATCTATAATTTTCAAGATTTAACTAAAATTGTGCTACAACTTTTTTATTAACGAAACACTTTGAAAAATGGTTTAAAACATATCTCATATTATGGTCGCCATTTTTGATCTTCTTTTCCCCACACTAATAACAAATGTTGCTATTTCCAATGGATAATAATTCACCAAATATCATTAAACATTTTATTCGCCTCTCTATATCATTTTGAATAGACCTAAGCAAAACGCTGAAATCAGTGACATAAAGCTGATACAGGGCAAATCTTTTTAGATAATTCACTATAAAACATAGAAACAGCCAACTTTTTGTCGTATAAAATTATGAAAAAACATACGAAGGGAATTGGCTGTTATCTATCGCCAAGAAATAATACAGGATATCGCATTCTTTACAAATACACCGAAAGCATATTTTTATAATAAGCTATTTTTAAATTTTGTTTTATCAGAATTTCCCAAATCCACTGTATAAAACAAGCAGAAACTTTTTTCAAAAAAGCCTTGCTTTGAGCTTTCATTGTTATGAAATGCGAACGTTTTTCTTGTATTACTGACTTAGTTGATTATCTGAATAGAAATCTCCTGATCGCTTACTACTGCGGTTTCAATATTTTCAAACCGTTTCCATCTTACAAGACTTTTGACTGATTTATCCGTAACATTGACAACGAATTTCTGGAAAACTAAGATTTCTCAGATTTTAAAACTGTTCGAAATGAGTATTTATTGATACTTCTTTCATTGCTTTTGACTCTACTCATATCAATGCAAATACTCATCAGAATAATCCTAAATTCCTTGCAAAAAACAAGTCTTCTAGGAATAATCAGCCAAAGTTTGATAAAGACTGCGATCTTGAGGTTCATTTCGTTTCAAATCAGCATAACAAACGCAAATTTGAATACTATTAGAGTTACAAGAATCATGTATTGGTTGACTGCATTACTGGCTTACTAATCTTTGCAATGAAAACTACTGCTGACATCTATATAAACGCCGCAATGAAGTTAAATGCTATTTTCTACGGTTAAAACGCTTTCGGAAATTTTGCACTCGTTATAATAAAATTGATTCTACTTCCATTGCAGTCATTATGCTTGCCACAATTTTTATGCCTTTTTATGTGAACACAATCTAGTGTACTGATACGTTCATATTCAGCATATCTCCTTGATATTTTTTCCATATGCTGCGTTGTCGTCCTCACCAGGCATTAGCCTGCTTGCGTCCTCCACCTTGCATATGAAAAAATCTCGGCGGATCTCATACTAAATCTGAACGTATCAGTACACTAACGTCAACTTAATATAAAATAACTGACCCCGCCAGATATTAAATGATTTGTAAAAGAATTTAATATAAGCACCTTTTTGGTAAGTATTAATTCACTATTTGAATCATTTATTTCTTTTTTTAATTTTAACATTACTTAATACACCCAATACAACAAGTAGGCATTCAGAAATCATACCTAACGCCATAGTTTTGGGAAACCATATTTCCATAAATGAAAGTGATAAAAAGAACATAGTGACTTCTATTGCTAAAATAATCATAGTACGTTTTTTGTATACAACAGTTTCTTTTTCATCAAGCGGATTATTAGGTGATTCAACAGGTGCAAATATAATATTAACTATTGCAGTAATAATTACTAATATCGTTAAGACAACAAGATGAATAGAAACCCATTTTATTATAGCAAGCAGTGCTGCAATTTTTAACGTTGAATTTATATAGCATTTCACCGGACTATCTGCATGATGTCCTCCCGCATTTATTCTTAAAGGAATAAATGTGACATTAAGTACAATACATGGAATTAAAAGTTGAAAAAATATTCCAAGGAAAAGCGTAGTACCAATATTTAACAACAACATACAAGCCTGGAAAAAGCCGTAGATATACACGTCTGCATCTTCTTCGGCTATTATCCCGGCATTGATTAGTTTCCAAGCAAATTTCTTCGATAACTGCTCCAGCATTAAAACTTACGCAGCTTCTTTACAGCTTTCGGCATCTTAGGCTGATATTCCCAATATATACAAGGAACATTTGCCCAAATAGAAGACGATTTTTTTGCGATTGCCGCCGCACATTTCAGTAAATTTTTCTTTGTTTTTTTCATCACGCTTTTACCTTTCTATATTTTTCAAGACATCTTGTACTTGCAGTATACCATACTGATTGTTGTAAATCAATAGCTTACATTTTTCGGGAAATATATACATTAAACGGGAATGTGATAACAAAAAATCCTTGTAAGTTCCACATGTATTTGTGTAAAACTTACAAGGCTGAGTAATTTACCATTAATATGGTATAGTTATTAGATTTTTAAACATTCCGTCTTTTAGTTCAATCGAAAAGACTCCCCCATACTTACTAACCGTAGATTCTATATTCTTTAAACCTATACCATGATGACCTTTTTTTGTTGAACTAAATTTATTCGGCGAATACATGTTAATATTTTCATAACAATTTTCTGAGTGAATAATAAGGCAACTCATTTTTTCCTTGATAATAAATAGTATTTTCCGTTTACATTTCGGCAATTCAGATACTGCCTCAATAGCATTATCTAATACATTTGAAATTATCGTTGTTATGTCTATATCCGTCAAAAAATCAATATTTACGTCATCTATAATCATTTTCATTTCTATATTAAACTTTTCCGCCTTTATCAGTTCGTCATTTATAATCACCGTTAAAATTTTACTTTTATTGCGAAATGACGGCTGAAGTTTATCAAGTTCTTTAAATAGTGATTTTTTATAGTTCTCAGCAATATCATAATTTTCGGCTCTAATCAGACCTTCAAGTGCTGAAACATGTTTTTTGGCATCATGTACAATTTTAATTGAACGTTCGTAACGATCCTGCAATTCTTGGTATACGGTCAACTGTAAGTTTGATTGTTGTCTTAGCAAAGCATTCTCTTTTTCTGTTTTCCTAACTATAGAAATACGATGAAAAACATATACAATATAGATGTTTAAAACAAAACATCCAATTAAGAAAAAAACAATAAAGTTACCTGACGACTTTTCTAATGTATTGACAGCAATATAATCTATAGTAATAGTTTCGCCTATTGCTAACAATCCATAAATAAAAACTTCATATCAAACAAGAGAAGCCTGTTTCTTTCTTATAAGAGTAAATGATATACTGCATAACGCCAAAATTAAAATACAAGCAAGAACATGTCGTGCGACTATAAGATTCGTCTGTTGCAATACTGTAGTAATTGTATTCTCTGATATGACTGAAAAACATAGTGTTGCGAGAATGTCTGATATAAATGAACTTGCAAAGACAAGAATATCATAAATAATAAATATTTTCTTGTTGCACTTAAAGCAAATAAGTGTAGCTAAAACAATAAGCAATAACGATGTAATCGCATTTAACATTGGAATGCCCAAAAGGGAAACAAATGATTGTGAAACCGTCAGAATACTCACTATCAACAATCTAACTTTATAGCAAGATCTTTTCTCAAGAAAATAAGATATCCCCCATAATCCTGAAAAAATATAGGTAAAATTTACCAATGCACTTAATAAAATACTCATAATAATCACCTCATTAATCTATAAGATGTTGATGCATATAATTGATTATTTTTTCGTGAATAAGCTTCTTTTTATTTTTAGCAATAGGAATGCTATATTTCCCGTTTATTAATATATCATCTTTAAATGATGTTATAAAAGCC
Source organism: uncultured Ruminococcus sp. (assembly GCA_947345935.1). GTDB lineage: Bacteria > Bacillota > Clostridia > Oscillospirales > Ruminococcaceae > Ruminococcus. The sequence continues at coordinate 6,707 of CAMZZN010000043.1, read as the reverse complement.
TCATTAACAATAAAACTTTTATGCGGAGAAATAAAACCATATTTCCCAATTTGCTCTGTTAAGCTACTGATGTTTTCAACAATCTCATAATTTGTTTCTGTAGTAATCATCCGAATTATTCGATTTCCTAAATATTCAAAAAATAAAATTGTGTCAACAGAAATCTTAATTGAACCTCCATGATTTAAATTGAATAATAGTGACTCTTTTCTATTATTACAATCTATATATTCCATATAATCATCCAGCACAGAACAAATTTTATTAGAATCTACAGGTTTAACAATGAATGAAAAAGGATGTACAGTAAAGGATAATGCCATTTTCTCAGAGTAATTGCTTACGTAAATCATTGTAGCTCTTTTATCATTTATTCTAATATTATTTGCAGTTTCAATTCCGTCTATCCCATCCATTTGAATGTCCAAAAATATGATATCATATGAAATACTCTGCTCTAAAAATTTCTCACCACTTTCAAAACATTCGACAGAGGCTAAAATTTGTTTTCTTTCAAAATATTCAAAAACAATCCTACCTATTTTTCTAACTTGAGTAATTTCATCATCCACAACAGCAACCCTAATCATTCACCGGAACCCCTCTCCATTTTACGTCATACCGCAAGCATAACAAAACGGTCAAGCTGCATAAACAAAAACCGATATGGTATAATTAAAATGAGAGTTGAAATAAGCTCTACATTTTCGTAAAATTCGGACCTTTTACGAAATATTATAGCATAAAAACATTAAAATTTCAAGCTTTATTTTTTCAAAAAGCCAAATTTAACCTTTTCATATACTCTCTTTTCTGTTCAAAAGATGAATGAACATAGCGGTTAAGCGTAATTTCAACAGAGCTGTGCCCTAAAAGTTCAGATAATGACTTGACATCAAATCCAAGCTTTACGCAGTTTGAAGCAAAAATATGCCGAAGCGCATGGAAATGAACCGACGGTAAATTGGCTCTTTTAAGGATTTTTGAGAAACGATATTGCATTGTTCTAGGTTCAAAAGGCTTATTTTTGCCGGAAACAATGAATTCTTTAGCTTTTCCTCTGAATTTTTTAAGGAATTCAACAACACACTCAGGAATCGGAATTTTTCTTTTTGAAGATTCGCTTTTAGGCTCTGTGATGATAAGTTTTGTTTTTCTTTTTTCATGTGGAGTCTGAATCCGCTGGATAGTTTTTCTGACGGTCAAAATACGTTTTTCAAAATCAATGTCCTCCCACTGCAAGGCACAAAGTTCTCCTATTCGGATTCCAGTTGCCATTGATAATGCTACTCCAAGTGATGCACGATTTTGATGATTATGAATAAATTGCTGAAGTTTATCCTGCTCATTACTATCAAGTAGTTTGATATCGGAAGATTTTTTTCGTGGAAGCTCTATATCTATCATAGGATTGAAGATATGATACGTTCGCACAGCGTACTTGAACAAAGTTTTCATAACAATGATTATATCTGAAATATAGCGATTTGATAAGCCTGACTGCTGCTTTAATTCAATAAATGAGTAAACATCAGCCGATTCTAACGCCTCTACCTGCATTTTCCCAAACTCAGGTAAGATATGTTTCTGAGCCTTAAGAAAATAATTTGCTGCCGTTGACTCTTTGACTTGATGTTTAATGCTTCTCATCCACTCATTGAATAACTGAGTAATACTGAGAAAACAACAACCATTTTGAGATTTTCTGCGAATCTCAGCCATTTTCTTTTGAGTTTCTTCTCTTGTTTTCCCGAAAAAATACTGAAATTGACGTGTCCCATTCCTGTTTTTTCCCTTTGCAATACGACCTTCCCAACGTCCATCTCGGCGCTTATATATATTAAATCTTTCCATCCAATTAACTCCTTGAGTATAAAATTCTTCAAATTCTATTGACTTTCTACTTTTTGTGTGATACAATGGAATAAATTTTAATTGAGCACATATTTCGTAAAAGGTCCGAATTTTACGAAATTTTCTATTAAATTGAATTTGAAGTTTATTCCATATTACTCATATTCTGAGTAATAGTCAATATAACTATATACCAGATATATCAAGGTGATTTTGTTGAAATTGAACTTAAAATTGCGTCAGCTACGTGAAGACAATAATATGTCCCAGGCTGAAATGTCGAAGCTGCTAGGATGTTCGCAGCAGACTTACTCCCGATATGAATCCCATACTACGGAAATTCCGCTGGAATCCCTGATTTTTCTTGCTGATTATTATGATACTAGCGTGGATTATCTGCTGGGGATCACAAATCATAATGAACCTTATCCCAGAAAAAACGTATTTTGACCGTCAACAAAAATCCCACTGACAAAGATTTCTCCATCAGTGGGATTTCTGTTTATTTTTCATTTAAATTATTCACTGAGTTTCCCTCAGTTCCTGTTCCAGTATATCAGTCAATATCGAGTGATCTAAATATTGAATACCGTATTCACCCTTGTGAATTCTATCCGCAAGCTTACTGTGATAATATAGGCTCATCGCTTGTTCAAATGAGATTTTTCTTCGCTCGGATAAACAGAAAACAATATCCTCCTCAAGATGCTCCCTATAACAATTTTCAAGTGCTTTATCTGTCATACAATCACCTCATAGCAACCGCTTTGTCTGAGCATGGTATCAATTGCTTTTTGCGAAATGAAAGCGATCTGATCATAGGTTTCATAAACTCGAATCTCCCTGATTGCTCTTTCCTTATCCCAAAGACCACGCTTATACATATCTACAACACGAAACACCTTATCATTGGCAACCTTGCCCTTGATAACATCAAATTCCTTATAAATATCTGCACCATCACGACACTTGCAGACAAAATCAATCCATAAATCCAGATCATCTGCAAAATCTTTTATCATAAATTCCTGCATCTCCGTCAACTCAAACATGGTGACTATCCCAGAATCCCTTCCACGCAGTCGTGCTTTACGTTTTGCCCATCGTTCTGCCTGTGTGCTGACAGTTGTGACATAAAAACCTGCACCAAAATCCAATCTTTTGGCAGAATGTAAAATATCAGGCTTGGCAACCATTATGTCCGATCCGTAATATACAATCATATCCTCGCTCCTCTCGATTCAACAAACTCCTTAACATCATCCATAATACTCTCAGAGCTCATGGTGTGCAGAACGTCATAAAACGGCACCAGATAATCACGGATACATCCAGTGCTTTCCAACACCTTATATATTTCCGAAGGAGCTTCCGCATTTGCATTTGCAAGCTCATGAATCATGTAGATCACAAATTCTGTGGTTTCCCTGGTCATATTCCAACGCCCCTTTCTTTATTTTGCATTATTAACCGTGACTTCAACCACACGTAAATCTACTTTTCGCTGCGGTTTCATTGTGGATGAATTCGGAGGATCAACACATACACTTATCACTTCATATGGATCAAGAAGCAGCACAGCACAGATAGCAAGTCCAATACGCATGGAGCATCCAGATAAATGTCGTTCTCCTGTTTCAAGTCTCTGATATTGCTGTAATTTGATACCGGCTCTGTAAGCAACCTGCTGCTGTGTCAGTTCCAATTGTTCTCTTCGGGAACGAAGTACCTGATAATCTTCCCGTACTATCATGAAACGACCATCAAGGCTTGTGGGTAGTTCATAGGGAACAAATGTGTATTTTTTCATAGTCTCTCCTTTTACCAATCGGTTGTAAAATTTCCTCTTGGTTATATGATAACACATCATTCTGAAATTGTCAATACTATTTGGAGTTTCATTCAGGGCGTTTTTACATGTCAACTTTCCTTAACATTACTTATCACCACACGCTTTTCTATCACACTCATAATTTCATCCAGCCGCTTCTCGCCAAAACCTTTTATACTGCTCAATTCAGCCCTAAGTGCCTCTAAATCGACAGCAGAAGTTTCAGCATCTTCCATTACATTATAATAATAATTTGTAAGAAATTTCTGCATTTCCTCACGGCTCATGCTCTTTATCTTCTTATATGTGGCTCTGTCAAGAACTGATTCCTGTGCCATGGCATTTTCTCCTCTTTCATGCATTTCTATTTCAATTATAGCATAACGTAACGAAAAAAGCAATCTGTTTTCCATCTTATGTAACCAAATGTTTAAAAATATTTTGATTAAAATACATCATATTATTGCAATTTCAGGTAAAGTACGATATAATATTTTCAAGACTGAAGCATAACTGTTCGACCTTATACGTCGAAAGTTATGCTCTTTTTTATGCCCTCAGCCATTGTCCATAAAAAGTTTACAAATCTCACCTTCCGATTTAACCCCTTAATTTGTCTTAGTATTTCTAAGAGGGCAAATAACACTCACCTTTAAATCAGAACAAGTACAGAGCAATATATACTAAAAAGCATACTTGTTACTCTGTATTCAATCAATTTTATAATATAAATCTCACAAATAAAGAATTGTTTCCAAGCTCTCAATTGTGCAAATATACAATATTTTAGAAATAGTCTTTTTTATTTTTTTAAGGTGCAAAGTGGTTGCACCTTTACGATGTATGATATATTTACGGGCAGAAAAAGAGGTGAGCAGGTGAGAATAACTTTAACAACAGAACAAAGACGAGAAGAAATATTGTATATTCTTCATATGAGAGGACACGAAACCATCCCGAATCTTGCAAAAGAACTGGATGTCTCAATAAGAACAATCAAATATGATATTGAAGCATTAGCAGACCGATGTAAAGTAAAAACAAAATGAGGCAAATATGGTGGAGTTGAACTCGACAGTGGTTACTTTGTGATTCACCTCGCTCCAACGCAATTAAATCTGCTTGAAGAACTAAAACTTGGATTGAATGGACATAAACTTGAAATTATGGAAAGTATTATCGCCGACTTTTCAGCATCATAAATGCATTTTACATAAGGAGAACTCAAAATGAACGAAATACTAAAAATCCCAATCAAAGCAAACCTGTATCAGCATCAGCAGAATGCCTGCCGATTTGCCTGCGAACGCTTCGGAGTTCTGCCGTCCGAAATACATAGTAATGGAGTTGCACTTCTCATGGAAATGGGCTGCGGTAAGACCATCACCAGTATTGCAATAGCAGGAATCCTGCATGAGTATCGGCATATCAAAAGAATTCTTATCACAGCACCACTGTCAATTCTTGGTGTTTGGGAACAGGAATTTGCACGTTTTGCCGACTTTCCTTTTACGCTGACTGTTCTGAAAGGCAGCAGTTCTCAGAAGAAAGAACAGATTTCAAAACTACATGGAAAGACTCTGCAAATAGCAGTAGTCAATTATGAGTCTGCATGGCGATTGGAAAAAGAACTTCTCGCTTTTAATGCTGATCTTATCATTGCAGACGAGGCTCATAAGCTGAAAGAAAACCGCACATCTCAGTCAAAAGCAATGCACCATTTAGGTGACAAAGCAAGGTACAAACTTCTTTTGACTGGAACGCTTATCACCAATAAGGAAATCGACGTATTTTCGCAATATCGTTTTCTGAACAGCGAAATCTTCGGGACAAGCTTCTATGTGTTCCGAAACAGATATTTCGATATGTGCGGCTACGGTAATCATATCCCTGTTTTCAAAAAACAAATGATGAATGATTTTCTGCAAAAACTGCATTCCATTGCTTTCCGTGTAACAAAATCGGAATGTCTTGATTTACCCGAAATTACAGAAGAAGTCCGCACTGTTGAACTTGAACCAAAAGCAATGCAACTGTATAAAAAGCTTGAAAAGGAAAGCTTTGCAGAACTTGCCGGTTCTGAGGTTTCAGCAATGAATGTTCTGACGAAAATGCTCCGTTTATCGCAGATGACAGGAGGTCACCTTACTGATGACGAGGGTGATACAACTTCTGTCAGTACGGCAAAACTGGACGCTCTTTCAGATATTCTTGATACATTGCTTTCCGAAGATAAAAAGCTGGTCATCATGGCAAGATTTGTACCAGAACTGAACGATATTCAGAAACTGCTCGAAAAGAAAAGTATCGGATATTCTTCTGTCCGTGGCGGTATTGCTGACCGTGCCGAAGAAATCCGAAGATTTCAGGAAGATACAGACTGCCGTGTTTTTGTGGGACAGATCGCTGCCGCAGGACTTGGCATTACACTGACCGCAGCGTCAACAATAGTGTTCTATTCGCTTGATTACAGCATGAGCAATTTTGAACAGGCAAAGGCAAGGATCCACAGAGTGTCGCAGACTGAAAATTGCCTGTATATCTACCTTATCGCTAAGAATACAGTAGATGCAAAAATTCTCCGTTCTCTGCGTGATAAGGTGGATCTGGCAAGAACACTGGTAGATGATTATCGTAACGGAATCAATCCGTTTCAGGAAAAGGAGGACTAAAATGGAACTTAAAATGTATGAGCTTGCGGAGCAGCTGAAACAGCTTCGTGATGAGAAAAAGGATGCAGAACAGCGTGTGAAGGATATCAACGCCGAAATTGACAAGACAGAATATGCCCTTGTACAGATGATGGCGGAAACTGAAACACAGAACTTTACCCGTGCAGGAACGATGTTCTCGCTGACAACCAAAACCCGTGCATCCGCTGTAGCTGGTCATAAGGACGAGCTGTATTCGGCTTTGAAAGAGAACGGATTCGACGATCTGGTCTATGAATTGTCAACCGAAAATAGGACAGAAATTATTTAGCCGGGAGAGAAGCTTTGAACTGAACCGGAGAAAGATAACC
>CAMZZN010000042.1 GCA_947345935.1 uncultured Ruminococcus sp. | reverse complement strand
TATGCTTTATAATACAAGTGTCGGATGCAAAAAATCCGGCTTCACATTAAGACTTTAATTTTTTAATGTGTCCTGTAAACTTCGGCAAGTATGACATCTTTCAGCTTATCCGGCGACATTCCTCCGGACGATCTTATGAAACACATACTATTAAACAGTGCAAAAAAGCTGCTGTTAAACATTAATGCCTATAATATGTTTAATTGCCTAAAAGCAGCCTGCATCACTTAACTCGATTTCCAAGAATTTTTTTACAGCTGAAAATTCATATTCCGGCACTGCGGAACTTGTGCCTGCCGTATGTCTGTCACGTATAGAGGGTACTTGACGGCATAGGAAACAGCAGTCTTTACTGACTTTTGAGAGGGGGTCAGCTGAGACTGCTGTTTTTGTTATTTCTTTACCGATTTAAGTTTCCGAAGCGTATAGCCCTCGTTCACCTTCATAACTCCCCTGTCTATCGCAAGGGCATAATCCGGAACATCCCTTGTCACCGTGGTTCCTGCCGCCGTATACACGGCTTTTCCCAGCTTAACAGGAGCAATAAGATTAGTATTGCATCCGATAAAGCAGTTATCTCCTATGACGCAGCGGCTCTTGGAAATACCGTCATAATTTACAGTAGCAGTTCCGCAGCCGATATTGACTTTCCTGCCCACATCGCTGTCGCCTATATAAACGAGATGAGAAACTGCCGTCTTTTCACCGATCTGCGAGTTCTTGATCTCCACAAAATCGCCTATTCTTGCACCGTTCCTGATAAAACTGTCGGGACGGATATGAACGAACGGTCCTATAATTACTCCGTTTTCGATCTCAGAATTATAAACATGAGAAGTGTCGATCTCAACATTGTCCCCTATTTTGCAATCGGACACAACGGCATTTGGACCGAGAACGCATCCGCCTCCGATAGTTGTTTTTCCTCTAAGGATAGTTCCCGGCTGAATCTGCGTTCCGACGCCTATCTCTACCCCCCTTTCAATGATAACTCCGTCGGTGCAGACGAATTCAACGCCGTTAAGAAGGTGCTTCTCAATAACAGCTTTTCTGGCGTAATCGTTAAGTTCCAGAAGATCCTTCCGGTCGTTTGCGCCTCTGATTATTTCCGCATTTTCCGACTTATAGGCGCCGGCTTTCTTTCCGTCCGCAAGAGCAATTGCGATAGTGTCGGTGAGGTAATATTCATGCTGGGAATTATTGCAGTCAAGTCTGCCGAGAAGCTCGATAAGATCTTCCGTCCTGAACCAGTACGCCCCTGAATTCACCTCACATATCCGTTTCTGCTCCTCTGTGGCGTCTTTCTGCTCTACAATGCCGCTTATTCCAGTTTCCGTACGTATTATTCTGCCGTATCCATATGGATTTTCAAGTTCGGCAGTGATAACGGTAACAGAATTTCCCTGTTCCGTGTGCATTTTCAGGGAATCGCTGATAGTTCCGGCGTCAATAAACGGAGCGTCGCCGCAGAGCACCAGGGTATTGCCTGAAATATCCTCTTTCAGGAACGGCACGCCCTGCATTACCGCATGCCCCGTGCCGAGACGTTCAGCCTGGAGCGCAGTGGTATAGCGTCCGCCGAGATAATCGTCGATCATTTCTCCGCAGAACCCCTTGATAACGCATATGTCAGAGATCCCCGACTCCTCGCAGGCGGAAATGACCCACTCCAGCATAGGTTCGCCCAGTACCTTGAAAAGAGGCTTGGGCATATCGGCTTTCATACGCTTACCCTGCCCTCCTGCCAGTATAATTGCTTTATTCATTATGTATCATACCTTTCTAACTAATACCAATTAATTGAATTCGGGTATTAGAGCGTGTTCACAATTAAAGTAAAATGCACTAAGATCATATGTGAACAAACTCTATGTATAGAATTGTTTTAATTTTCCCTTTCTTTAATTATTACAAACTTTAACCAAAATTTCAAGTCTTTTTTTAAAAATTATTTTAGTTTGCGATTTTTTGTATAAAGTGCAATAAAACCAACTAATATTTTTTATCAATTTATATATGGTAATTCTTTCCGAAATGTGTTATAATAGATATAACTCGAATCGGCGCAGATGCTGTACCGATTCGGTAATGTAAAAAATGGAGGTATACACCAATGGCAAAGAAATATTGTTACCTTTTCTCAGAGGGTGACGCTTCAATGAGAGAGCTTCTCGGCGGTAAGGGCGCTAACCTGGCTGAAATGACCAACATCGGTCTCCCCGTTCCCCAGGGCTTCACTATTACAACAGAAGCTTGTACACAGTACTACGAGGACGGCGGAATCTCAGACGAGATCATCGCTGAAATCAATGAGTACATTGTTAAAATGGAAGAAATCACAGGCAAGAAGTTCGGCGACAAGGAGAATCCGCTCCTCGTTTCTGTTCGTTCAGGCGCTCGTGCTTCAATGCCCGGTATGATGGATACAATCCTTAACCTCGGTCTTAACGAGACTGTTGTTGAGACAATCGCTGAAAAGTCCGGCAACGCACGCTGGGCTTGGGACTGCTACAGAAGATTCATCCAGATGTATTCTGACGTAGTTATGGAAGTCGGCAAGAAGTATTTTGAAGAACTTATCGACGAAATGAAGGCTAAGAAGGGCGTTACTCAGGACGTTGAGCTTGACGCTGACGACCTCAAGGAGCTTGCTGCTCAGTTCAAGGCTGAATATAAAGAAAAAATCGGTACTGATTTCCCTGCTGATCCTAAGGAACAGCTCATGGGCGCAGTAAAGGCTGTATTCCGTTCATGGGACAACCCAAGAGCTAACGTTTACAGACGTGATAACGATATTCCTTTCTCATGGGGTACTGCTGTTAACGTACAGGCAATGGCATTCGGAAACATGGGCGACGACTGCGGTACAGGCGTTGCATTTACACGTGATCCTGCTACAGGCGAAAAGAAGCTCATGGGCGAATTCCTTACAAACGCTCAGGGCGAGGACGTAGTTGCCGGTGTTCGTACTCCTATGCCTATCGCTCAGATGGCTGAAACATTCCCTGAGGCTTACGCTCAGTTCGTAGAAGTTTGCAAGACTCTCGAAAATCACTACCACGATATGCAGGACATGGAGTTCACTGTTGAAAACAGAAAGCTCTTCATGCTCCAGACAAGAAACGGTAAGAGAACTGCTCAGGCCGCTCTCAAGATCGCCTGCGACCTCGTTGACGAGGGCATGAAGTCTGAGGAAGAGGCTGTTGCAATGATCGATCCCAGAAACCTCGATACTCTTCTTCACCCGCAGTTCGACGCTAAGGCCCTCAAGGCTGCTACTCCTATGGGCAAAGGTCTCGGAGCTTCTCCCGGAGCTGCCTGCGGTAAGGTAGTATTCACAGCTGACGACGCTGTTGAGTGGGCAGAAAAAGGCGAGAAGGTTGTTCTCGTTCGTCTCGAAACATCTCCTGAGGACATCACAGGTATGAAGGCTGCTCAGGGTATCCTTACAGTTCGTGGCGGTATGACTTCGCACGCTGCCGTTGTTGCCCGTGGTATGGGTGAGTGCTGTGTTTCCGGATGCGGCGACATCAAGATGGATGAAGCAAACAAGAAGTTTGAACTCGGCGGAAAGACTTTCAACGAGGGAGACTACATCTCTATCGACGGTACAACAGGTAATATCTACGACGGTATCATTCCTACAGTTGACGCTCAGATCGCCGGCGAATTCGGCAGAATCATGGCTTGGGCTGACAAGTACAGAACTCTCAAGGTAAGAACAAACGCTGATACTCCTGCTGACGCTAAGAAGGCTCGTGAGCTGGGCGCTGAGGGTATTGGTCTCTGCCGTACCGAGCATATGTTCTTCGATCCTGAGAGAATCGCTGCTTTCCGTGAGATGATCTGCTCTGATACAGTTGAAGAGAGAGAAGCTGCTCTTGCTAAGATCGAGCCCATGCAGCAGGCTGACTTTGAGGCTCTCTACGAGGCTCTCGAGGGCAACCCTGTTACTATCAGATTCCTTGATCCTCCTCTCCACGAATTCGTTCCTACAGAAGAAGCTGACATTGCTGCTCTCGCTCAGGCACAGAGCAAATCCGTTGAGGATATCAAGAATATCATCGCTTCACTCCACGAGTTCAACCCCATGATGGGTCACAGAGGATGCCGTCTTGCTGTAACATATCCTGAAATTGCCAAGATGCAGACAGCTGCTATCATCAAGGCTGCTATCAACGTTAAGAAGAATCACGCCGACTGGAACGTTAAGCCTGAGATCATGATCCCGCTCGTTGGCGACATCAAGGAGTTCAAGTTCGTTAAGAAGGTTGTTGTTGATACTGCTGACGCTATCATTGCTGAATCCGGTGCAGACCTCCAGTACGAAGTTGGTACAATGATCGAAATTCCTCGTGCTGCTCTTACAGCTGACGAGATCGCCGCTAACGCAGACTTCTTCTGCTTCGGTACAAACGATCTTACTCAGATGACCTACGGCTTCTCACGTGACGACGCAGGCAAGTTCCTGGGCGCATACTACGACAAGAAGATCTTCGAGAACGATCCTTTCGCTAAGCTCGATCAAATCGGCGTAGGCAAGCTCATGGATATGGCTGTTAAGATGGGTAAGGGTGCTAACGATACTCTCCACTGCGGTATCTGCGGCGAGCACGGCGGAGATCCTACTTCCGTTGAGTTCTGCCACAAGATCGGTCTTGACTATGTATCATGCTCACCTTTCCGTGTTCCGATTGCTCGTCTTGCTGCTGCTCAGGCTGCTATTAGTAATAAGGATTAATCAGAAAATTGCTATACAATGGGATTTTCCGATAACCTATGAAATGACAGGGAGCCTATCAGAAGGCTAAAGGGTAATACCTGAGAGAATATCAATAGCAGGATGTCTATATGACAGTCCGCATTGAATTCTATAAATAACAATAAGTCCCGTATCCAGCGGTTAAAGTTGGATACGGGATTTTTGTATGTAAACGTGAAAGCTCCCTATCGCTAAAACGATAGGGAGCAATTTTTACAATGCAGCGTCAATGAGCTTTTTGTTAATTCTGTTTGTAACTTCGAGATAATATTTCATTTCAGCGTCATTCATTTCTCCGTCATCAAGTTCGCCTATTTTCCCCATCGTCTCAGAATACTGTGACAGATATTCTATGTATTCTCCGAATAAACTTAAATCGTTAGGTGACTCGTTGAACTTCTTCATAAAATCGCAGTATTCATTAAAGAAATCTTCATAACTGTCAAGAGTTTCTTTAAACTCAGGTCGCATTCCGTCTACAAGACTTTCAGCAAAGCAGGCAGAACTCTTTGCTGAACTTGATAAATGCACAGTACAGCAAAAGGAAACTGCTCTGGAGCTTTTAACGGTTTATCTGAAATCTCTTAAGCTTCCTCAATAATTATGTTTTCATCAAGTGTTTATGCCTGTATTTAGATCATACAAATAAAAATAGCTGTCTGCCTTGCCTTTTATAATATATCGTGTTCAATTTCTCCACTAATCACTAAAAAAACCGCCAAATTTTCATCTTGACACAACCCCCAAAATATGATAGAATAAAATTACAAATAATTTTCAGAGCGCTTCAGGCAACCGGATCATAGGCAGATCTGGAAGCGGCTCGGAAGTCAGGAGGAAAATATGAAAATAATCAAAAAAACTCTGGCGGGATTTTTTGCTTTATGCATAGGAATTGCCGCTGCCCCGCTCTCAGGAACGATAAGCCCGGATGACATCACAGCTTATGCAGTATCAGGAGACATCAGAAACGATATGAAATGGGGAACACTTAAAATCGGCGGTGCAGGTTTCGTTTCCGGCATCGTATCAGGACAGAAAGAAATGTATCTCCGCACCGATGTGGGAGGAGCTTACAAGTATAATTACGAAACAAATCAGTGGGATCAGCTCTTTGGCTTCCTTACTGAAGCTGACCGTGGTCTCCTCAGCGTTAAGGGCATCGCTATAGATCCTACAGACGACAATACGGCTTACTTCCTCTGCGGATGCGCATATTTCTCCGACGCAAGAACAGTTATATTTAAAACCACCGACGGAGGAAAAACTTTTACTGAAGCAGATGTTACCGAACATATTCAGGTTCACGGCAACGGTGACGGACGTGAGTGTATCGAGCCTATCGCTATTGATCCGGAGAACACTGACACTATCTATGCCGGAGGCGATGTTACGGCAGGCAAATCTGCTCTTATCAAGTCTACCGACGGTGGTAAGACATGGAACCCCGTTATGGGTTACGACGCTCTTGGACTGTTCCCAGGCGAACTTAAATACCCCATGTGGACTGACAACATGGTAAGAGGAAGCGAACCCTCAAAAGAATACAATCAGCAGAACGGCATCGGCTGCATCCTCGTAGAGGGTGGAAAAGTCTATGTAGGCACATCTGTTACAGGAAAAACCAATATCCATGTTGCCAGCGTTAAGGATGACAAATTCTCTGAACTTTCCGCCGATCTCCCGACTGCTAATTATCCCTGTTCGATTACAAGCGATCACAACGGAAATATCTTCTTTACCTATATAGCAGGTCTGGCATTCTCCGGCAGCGCCGGCGGAGCATACAAATACGATACAGCTACCGGCAAAGTGACTGATATTTCTCCATGCGGCAACGCTATCGGAATGATCGAAGCCGATGAAAAAGACCCTGATAAGCTTCTTGCAAGAACCTGCGGCGTATGGTCGGATCAGTGGTATGAAAAAGAATGGACTGATTCAAGCATTGCATGGGGCGATCATTTCTACCGTTCCACAGACGGCGGCGCTACATGGACAAACATTACCCCCGGTCAGGGCGAAACTATCTACGGTGAAGGTGATCCGTACAAGAAGTTTGTTTCACTGCCGATGTCAACAAACGGTTACGACTGGATCTACGGCAAAGCCTGTCACTGGGGAAGCGGAATCATTCTTGATCCAAGAGACCCCGACAGAATCCTCCTTACTTCCGGTAACGGCGTTTTTGCCTGCGATAATGTATGGGACGAAAAGGATGTTCAGTTCTACTTCCAGCCCGACGGCGTTGAAGAAGTCGTTGCTCTTGATTTTATAAGTATTCCAGGCGGAGTTGCATATTCGGCTATCGGCGACTATGACGGATTTATCCACACGGATGTCTCCTCCACTCCGCAGCAGTATACTCCCAATATAGGTTCAACAAGCGCTATTGCTTATTGCCCGTCAAATCCGAAAGTTCTCGCTCGTGCCGGCGAAAACGAGGCAAAGGGATACTACAGCCTTGACGGAGGAAAGACCTGGACTGAACTTAAAGTTCCCAACGGCGGCGGAAAAATGGCTATTACTCAGCTTGAGGACGGAACATATCGTTTCATCAAAGCAAGCAAGGATAACGCCGCTGTTCAGTACAGCGACGATTTTGGAGCAACCTGGAAATCTTCAACCGGTCTTGAAGGCTCAAAAACAACCTATCCCCTTGTTGACCTTAATAATCCTGCTGTAGTTTACGGTTCGGGAATAAAGTACAACGACTACTGGGCATCCGATACGACCAAAAAAGAACCCACCCTTGACGATGCTCAATATAACTTCTATATCAGTACCGATTACGGCGCAACATTCAAAAAGACTACTGTCTGCAAGTATGATATGTGCGACCATACCGGTGATCTCGCTTACATTTCAGAGGGCAAGGTCGCTATGGCTGTAGGCTGGAACGGTCTTTACATCATTTCCGGAAACGGAAGCAGCATTGAACAGACAGACGTATTCTATGCAAAGACTATCGGCTACGGAGCACCTGAGAAAGAGGGCGATCCCAATACTCTCTTTATGTACGGAAAACCGGAAGAATCCGATCCTGAGGGTATCTATCGCTCTACCGACGAGGGTAAGACATGGGTTCTCATTAACACAGATCACATCTACGGTGGTACAGGCAACGGAAACTTCATCGTAGGAGATATGAACGAATTCGGCAAACTGTATATGTCAACAGTTGGATGCGGTATTGTTTACGGTGAACTTTCCACAGGCGTCACACCGCCCGATCCTGACGTAATGTACGGAGACGCCGACTGTGACGGCGAGGTATTGCTCAACGACGCTATACTTGTTATGCAGGCTGTCGGAAATCCCGACTTATACGGAGTTAACGGCACTGAAAAGACGCATATCACAGCTAAGGGAATCAACAATGCCGATGTTTCCAACAGGGGCGATCTTCTTACCAACGCAGACGCTCTGGCTATTCAGAAGTATCTGCTTCATCTCGTTGAAAAACTTCCCGAATCATAAGTATTGACACAAAAACCGGCGCATTTTTAAGTGCGCCGGTTTTTTATGGATTAGAGTTTGTTTGAGAAAATGATTTTTCAAACAAGACCTGGTATTATATAGTAACAATTATTTTTTCAGCGTCTGTTCTGCGAATGGCAATAACAGCGCCGCTTATGAGATATGCCGCAGGATCGCCGCCGGAACTTATATGAAGACATTCTACCACGGCTCCGGAAGTAAGTCCCAGATCCATAAGGCGGCTGCGCATTTTTCCGTTCATGGTCAGTTCCCTGACGCAGCAGCTCTCTCCTTCCCTGAGAGAGCAAAGATTGATCGAATTGTTCATAACCCCTCCTGAAACATGGAAATTGGCTCTGAACTTTTGTAACATTACCTTAATTTCCCTGTTCCTGTAATATCATATGCCGGAAAGTAAGCAGATGTTCAGAATTTATCGTGATACACGCTGAGTTCCGTGACTATTCCTCTGGAAGTTCCTTTTACCTCAATTCCCTCTATACGTTCGGAAATTATGCTGCCAAAGCTTACGATATCCGACAGATCTTCGCCGTTATAACCGCTGTAGCTGCAAAAAAACACTTTCCGCATCCTTGAAGCGACCTTGTTGTTAAAGTCAAGAGCGCCCTCCGGATCATATAGGAATTCCTTATCAAGTTCACTGTATTTATGACGGACTATTCCGTAAGATATTGTGTCTGCGTCCTCTAACTCGTACGTGCCGTATTCTCCGCCCATATCCGCCATATGATAGTTGCTTATAAGCCGTCTGCCGTTCATGGCAAAGCCCCTGGAAAGCAACTGCCCGTCGCTGTAAGTAAAAATGGCAGGATCACTGACCGGAGTTATCCGGACGCAGTTGTCGCCTCTTATATACGGATAAGTTCCGCAGAATTTGTACGACAAATTCACAACCCCCTCCCACATGGTCGATCTGCCGTTTACGTAAATGTAACCGGTCTGAACGGAATTATCTTCATGGGTAACATACGGCAGTGAGTAATAGCCGTCCATAAGCTGATTGAAAGTGATATTTAGCTTCATTCCCGGCTCTATCTGATTCTGACAGAGAAGAGACGTAAATCCTCTGGAAACAAGCGAAACTACCCGGCTTCCTCCCGAATACGACTCCCTGAGAGTATCTATAAGACCGTGATGTACAAGTTTTTGACCGAGATAGAAAAATATTTCCGAGGAATTCTCAAAATTTTCTGAAACAGCACATAACCTGGCATTAAGAATGGTGTACGGCAGATATGCGTTCTTTCTGAAAGTGAAACCAAGCAACCGGACTTCCGTCAACTGCGTACCGTCAGTTTTCTTTACAATGATCTCAGCAGTCATGCGCTTTCCTCCTCCGAAACGGCATCCTCAGTGATAAGGGTTATCACTGCACAGATAAAATCTTCGCCATTGTCTTCGGCATTAAACGACTGAACACGGCATCTGCCGAAAACAAGCCCTCTGTATACGATATTATACGACTCACTACTGCGCAGCATACCGGAAGCCGCCTTAACAAAGTCAAGCGGCGCATCATCGCTGTATATCCTGCCGGCAAATGTGAGCTTCATTGCCTTAGGACAGGTATTGGTGACAGCCGCTCCGCCCGAAACAAAAGGCTCTTCGGTAAAACTGCGGACAGCCGACGCCTTGAAATTCTCACACCAGAGCGTAAGAGAACCTATCGTTACCGGAACAGGTTCACGATTTGTTATTGTTGTAACCAAATTTAATTTACGCTCCTCTCCGATCTGATAATACCGCTGAGCGACAGTCTTGCAGTCAGTACAAGACGTCGGATATTTGAATCAAACTTTATGGTCATTCCTTTAAGCGTGCCTTTGAATCCGGCAGCGGCTGCGCCTATGAATTTATCATAATAGCGGTAAATATCGGTCATGGAGCAGCATTCCGGCGCTGTCACTCTTATTTCCGTTTCCGCCCTATAAGGAATATATACCGTATAAAAAGAATATATCGGTGCGCTGCTTTCAAAAGAACTGATATCCACGACCGTGAAGACACTCTTTTTGCGGCTTTCCATGACAGCATTGTCAAAGGCGCTGTAAACGTTGACTGCTCCGTTTTCTTCAAGTTTTGACTTTATAGCATTAATGATCGTTTCAAGCATTACAAACCTCCATATCCACAGATCATACGCCGGTAAATGTAAATATCCGGGGGGAAATAAGATCGCTGCAAATTTCAAGGTAATCCCGGAGCAGCTTTTCCGAATTAGCAATGAGGGTTTCAGAACTGCCCGTAAGCATCTTTCCGCCGTAGGTAATTTGAGTGCGGTCACGTGCCGACTCAAACTGAACGAAACGATGATTTGCAATAGCCGCACTGAGAAACGAAAGACGCACATCTGTATTGTCTGCATCCGGAAGAAGCATTTTTTTTGTTTCAGTAATGGCGAGTTCGATAAACGGCGTATACCTTTCAATATCGTCCTCTCCGGAAAACAATCTGAAAAGCGATTTTACAGATTCAATATTCATATGCGCCTCCTACCCGAGAGAAAATTCCGAAGTTGAGTCAGCGTCGTCATCTGACGGTTCAAGCTGCACTTCAACACCTCTGCCAAAGCATTTTTTCTCAAGAAATTTTTTAAGTTCGATAAGCTGAGCCGTATTCATCGATCTTGCCGCAACCGATGTTATATCTGCCGCCGAATGACCGCCGTTAAAATAAGCCAGCTTGCGTATATCCCGGCGAAGCTCTTCCTGCGCCTGCTCAATATCCCCGGAAACGGGAGAACTTTCCATATTTCCGGCAGAAAAATGCTTGGTAACTCCGGCTCCTACCTGTGCCGGAACAGCCACAAAGCTCCATTCATAGGCGTCTGTAATATCGTCAATTATCTTGTGAGCGATCCTGCCGCCGTATTCTTTTCCGGAAATATGGGCGCATCTGTCATTGCCGCATACAGAACATATACGCCTTGCAGCCGAACATGAAACGCTTACTTCCTTTTTTATTCCACCGTCGATCTCAGCGATAAGACTGCTGTTTTTATCGGTTTTTATCATGTAGGCGCTGGCTTTCACGCATTTGTAGGGATCGCCGTTTCTGGTAAGACGGCTCTCGTCGCATACGATCTCCGTATCAAAGATACGTGCCGTCTGGTTGGAAGAACTGGGGGCATGATCGAAAATGCCGGTTTTTCCCACAAAAAGCTCGGCGATCTTTTCGAGAGCCTTATCTGAAAATCTTTCGCCGTCACGGTCTATGTCGTTATCGCAGAGGATAACTGAAAACACATATATTTCGTCCTCCTTGAAAGGACGGCGTGTAAATTTATTGATTTTTTCAAGTATTCCTGTATCCATAATTACTTCCTTTCTGTAAATATCCTTCCGCCGCCTGTAAAGCGGCGGAAAGAGTCAATTGTCAGCTTATAACAAGTACCTTTACAGCGTCCGGTGTGATTTTACGGAATCCGCAGGTAATGGAAACCGTTATCTGATCGAGCTGACGGTCAATAAGCTTGTCTGTCTCCATAACAAGATCGGTGCTGGTGATAAATTCAAGAGCAAAATTCCTGTCAAGACCGATTATCTTCTTTGCCGGAGCGGCAGAAGTCTTTATAAGCTCTGAACCAAAAGGCAGGATCATTTTACCGTTGGAATCGGCTTTGCAGTCTGAAAGCTGATCCATTGCCGCAATAAGCGAGGCGTTTGCAGGAGATGCAAGAACCGTTGTCATGTCAAAGCAGTCGAATTCTCCGTAAAGAGAAGCAAGATCACCGTAGGAAAGACTTGTCGTGGTGATCTGTTCCGCACTATCGGCAAGAACCTCAACTGCCTTTGCAGCCACATTGAGGGCAAGTCTTACTCCGATGCTTCTGAGCATGATGCCAAAAACGTCAAGTCGCTGCTGACGTACGGCTTCATAAGACGCATTGATAACTCTGCCGTATTTTGCAAGAGTTACTGCCGTTGTACTTTCCTTTACCGTAGCGGCAGGAAGCTGTACCGTCTGAGCCGTTGCGGCATACGCCGCAGTATCGTCAAGGTCGCAGCCGAGATACTGTCCCGAATTGCTGATCGTCTTAGCTGCGCAGACAGAAGAAATGACTGTCTCGTCAAACCCCTTTCTGATGCAGCGTGTAACAAATTCCGGGAAAAGCACAGCTGTTTCCGTAGATGAGAAGAATTTTTCAACACAGTCGCAGTCAGCGCCGCTTACTCTGATATTGAATCTCTTGAGCTGTCTTTCAAAAGCGTCAAGCTTCTCAAGAGAAGTGCCGCTGTATGCGGACGTAGGGTCAAGTTCTTCAAGAGCAGCGGTAAATGATCTTCCGCTGAGATTATAAAGTGCCTTTTCAAGTCTGATATCGTTATACATAATGTACCTCCAGAATTAATTATTTTTTTCCGACTCGTCTGCGAGTCTCATTTCAATTTCAAGCGCCTGAGCGTTTTTAAGACGTGTTTCTGCCAGGACTGATTCATCCTGAAGATTGATATTATCCCACTCAACACTGCAATAAGCCTCAACGCCAATAGAACAAAGGAAAGAATTTCCCACTTCGGCGATGATCGGCGTAAGGAGCCGCCTGTAATACTCAAGTTCGGATGTGAGGATATCCGCCTGCTGCGACGACATCCTCTCGGTGCTGCTCCAGGTAAGACCAAGAAGAAAAGGCGGTATTGAAAGCTTTGCAATAAGCTGTTCCAAAATCTGACGAACGGGCACGTTGGTATCAAAAAGCTGATTTTCAGCTCCGATGACCTTTATATCCACATCGCCTACCGCCACAAAATCCTTAACCTGACCGCAGCGTGACGAATTCATGCCGTCAGCCCATTCACGGGCGATCTGCTGCGCTCTTTCCCTGGAATGGATGATATCCCCGGAATCGCCTGTAGGCTTATAAGTTATAGCGTAACGGACATTGCCTGCACGGTCAAAATTCTGACCTATACATTCATATATCCTGAGAAGTATACTGCTGAGCGACGGCAGCCCACGAAGCAGCGAATGTCCTCCTATCAGCGAAGTATACAGAACCCTTTCCGGATGCTGCACCGTTTTTTCCATTCCGCCTGCGCCTTTTATCCTGTAGTTTCTGGTAAACGGATCATCCCCCGGTATCACCCGGAGCTTTGTCACATCGCCGTTCCATAACCCTGCAATACGGCGACCTCCCGGATCGACTGCAATTTCGCCCGCAGCGCTGCCGTAGGTAAGCAGACTGTCCAGAAAATTATCAATAAAAGTACCTATCGACTGTCCCGTAAGTCCTACCGGAACGCTCTCCATAAAACGGTTGAGCTGATCCTGATATTTTTCATCAGAACATAACACCCTGAAACCGCCGGTAAGACGTATTATTTTCATGATAGCTGCGTCCAGTACGGGAACTGCGCCCCTGAGCCTGTCATACAATCCGGCTTCAAGGGGATCTATTGCAGCAGGAAGAACATTCTTACCCGGTATGCAGCGATCGGCGCTGACAATATCCGACGATATCCGTCGGATATCCCTTTTTGATTTAAAGAATTTCATTTTTCCTCCTTTTACTTTTATTTGAACGACGATGCATACTATCTTGACACTGATACCGCAAAGAAATCATCCCCCTTTTCCGAGGCAAGCATATCGGCAACAAAGTACCGCATATCGTCCATTGCGTGATCGTTTTCCTTAATGGGAGCATCTGTGCCGGCTTTTTCGCTCCAGCGGTAAAGCTGGAATTCCCTGAGAATGTCTCTGCATGATTCATGAAATTTCAGCCGATTCTGTTTAAGTGCGGCGCTTACCTGCCTTATCCCCGTGATAACATCATTGTCAGCCTTTACGACCCTGAATTTTCCGTGTCTGCGGATACACTCGATAAAGCTTGCGGCAGATGGGTCAACGATTACCCGTGAGATCTTCATCCCGCCCGCAAGCTCCTCCAGAGCCGAATAATGTTCCTCGTCCGTGCGTGGTACTCCCTCTTTTTTCGAGGAATAGTAATATTCCTTTATGCGGTGCCAGACGCCGCCGTGAAGTCCCCACAAACCGAAGGATGACGGATTTACCGTGCCGTAATCACAGGAAATGACATAAGTTTCACACTGAACAGTTCCGCTGAAAACATGATCCGCAGCGCTGAACATAGGGTAGACCACCCCCTCCGAGGCAGTCCATTTTCCAAGGACGAAGCGGTCGTAAAAAGCTCCGGAATAGAGCCTTTTGTAGCGTTCCTTCATCCCCTCGGACAAAGACGGATTGTCGTCCATTGTAAAATGAAGATAAAGCGCCTTTTTCTCCTCCGTCTTTTTTATCCACTCATTGTAGAACCAGTGAGACGGATTGTCAGGGTTGCAGTTGAACCACATTTTTGAACCGCTTACCGAACATCTTGCCAGAGCCTGTTCAACAAAAGATCTCGGCATAAGCGCCGCCTCGTCAAAGAACACGCCGGAAAGCGTCATGCCCTGGATAAGCGAAGCCGAACCCTCGTCCTTTCCTCCGAAGAGGTAGAACCTGTTTGTCTTTCCCAGAAAGGTAATGTCGATGTAATTCCTGCTGACCTTTTCAAGGCACGTACAGCCGTATTCCCTGAGAACAGGCAGCAGCGGAACTACAACATTCCTGCGAAGTGAGGTCACTGTTTTGCCGCAAAGAGCGAAAGACGCTCCGTTAAAAACGGAGGACGCCCAGAAAACAAATCCCACGGACATAGAAAGCGTTTTACCGCTTCTCACTGCACCGTCGCAGATGATAGCGTCACGGTCTCTGTATTCAGGATTTTTCCACCAGTTCATGGTGATCTTCTGCTTTCGTGAGAGCTTTTTAATCATCCTTATCGACCTCTTCCCCGGCAGACGATGTCAGCGCAGCAATAAGATCGGCTGCCTTGTTCCTGTCAGAACACGAGCTTTCCAGCTCAAACAGTTTCTCCAATGCTTTCAGACGGTCAAAAAGCTTGACCTCCACGCCTCCCCCCTTTACACGCTTTATCTCAGAAACATTGAAAAGATCGAGCCTTTCAATTACTCCTGGCGGAGGAAGCTCGTCGGCGAATACAAGATACACTGCATCGGCGCAGTTCCCGAACGCAAGGCGTTTAAGTCCTGCGGAAACATTTCCGTCGCCGTCAAGCGCCTCCCTCAAGCCGGCGATAGTACGTCTGCATTCTGCGGACTTCAGACATTTTACACCCTCAGTGAGCGCATTTTCTCTCCCGAACCCTGCCTTTTCCGCCGCTTCGGCAACATTGCCCAGCATAACGTAATAGCAGCAGAAAGCGTTTCGTTTCGCTTTAAGATCGTTTTTCTCCTGCAAATCAAATGACCTCCTTTCGTTTATGAGCGGCATCACCGTTCATAAGGGGAGCAAAATGAGTTATTATACAACTAAAAACCGTTGTGCGGACAAAAAAATAAAAAAAGACTTTGTAGAAATAAACAACTACAAAGTCCTTTTAATTTAATTATATATGCAAAAGTAATAAAAATCAGAGAAACATTCCCGTAACGAACGCAGTTCCAGACGCCGCCAGAGCCACAACGATAAGCGGCAGATCAAAATATGCAAGCACAACAGCCGCTATAGTTCCTGCCGCAGCAGTGATAATGCTTCCCGTGCTGTAAAAAATTGCCGGCAGAGTCATTGCGCTGAGCACCGCATACGGGATATAGTAGAGAAAACTCCTGAAAAACCCCGACCTTATCTTCTTCCTAAAAAACGTAAAGGGTATCATCCGGATAAGATACGTCACTCCTGCCATGACCATAATGTAAACTGCAACGCTCATTCTTCTGCCGCCTCCCCGTCATCCCTAACAGGAAAAATAACGGCAGCCAGCGCCGAAGCGGCAACTGCGCTGATTATCACAGCAAATCCTCCGCTTACCATGGTAAACACATACCGCATTAGTACGCTTGCTCCAGCCGCAAGCAGAACGGCAAACAGAACATTTTTCTGTCTTTTTGACGGCGGAATTATTATCGCCAGGAACATTCCGTACAGCACTATTCCCATAGCGCCGCTGACCGATGGCGGAAGCAGCTGACCTGCACTGACTCCCAAAGCAGTTCCGGAGACCCACCCCATAAAAGCGACAAGGATCATACCGTACATATACGCCGGCGTCAGCGGATCCTTCTGAGCGGAACACACGGCAAATATCTCGTCAGTAATGCCATAGGAAGCCGCAAGCCGGTGAGGCGTAGTAAAGCTGCTGTCCAGCTTTTGCGAAAGCGAGATAGCCATAAGCGAATAACGGATATTTATAGTAAGCTGAACAAGTATCATTTCAATAAGAGCGCCCCCGGCGGCAATTATATCAATTCCTGCCGCCTGTCCTGCGGACGTGAGATTAGACGCTGATATAACGGAGGCTGTAAAAACGGAAAGTCCGCATTTTGCCGCCGCTATACCGAATCCGAAAGATACTGAAAGATATCCCAGGGCAATAGGAATACCGTGAGACATCCCATGTAAAAATCTCGATTTCATGAAATTCTCTTAATCCTTGAAACAGTCGATATAATCCTTCATAGAGCTGGACGTAAAGCCGGAAGTATATGCAATACTTATCATATATCCGTTCACTTCAGCAAGATAATATTCCTGTGAAATGTCCAGACCATATTCTTCTATCTCGATATCCGAACCGAACGTATCAAACTCGATCCCGCACAGTTCAGCCTTTTCGCCGTCCATATGCCAGTCAATATCCGCATTGGGCATCGAAGCTTTCGTTGACATCTTAAAACCGGTTATATAGTTATCTATCGTATAATTTTCCGGAAATTTTGAGGCGTTCTCAAAAGTAAAGGAAATACTCTCACCAGTTCCCTGATTTACCGCCGCAAAATCAACGACAGCGCTTTCCGCCAGCTTATCCGCATCCAATTTGCTGCCGCCCGCTTCAAGACCGATACCCATAGTTTCCCTGATTTCCTCGTCGGAATAAATAGTCCAGTCATCCGGAGTTTCAAAGGTCAGACCGCTGAATTCATTGGTATATACGTTTCCTTTCACCGTACCACGTTCAAATTCGCCGGACTTCTCATCGTCGTTATCTTTATCCTTGTCTTTTTCATTGTCTGAAACCGAAGATGAATTTTCCTCATCGCCATCGTCGTCCTTGTCTCCGCAGGCGGCAAACGAGCACATAGTAAGCATAAACGCCAGCAATAATGATATTTTTTTCATATAAACCTCCATGTTATTTATTTTACAATAAAATTATATCACAATTTTTCTGATTCGTCAATAGCCGTACAGACCGAAACCACAAATTCCCCACGTATTATATACTGCCTGAACTCATACCCCTCAACGCACGTACTGAATCCGTCTCCGGAAGGGAGAAATTCTGCCTTGTTCATCGGGAATGACAACCCCATGCCTATCGCCTTGATATAAGCTTCTTTCAGAGTCCAGAGACGGAAAAATGCAGCGTTTTTTTCATCATCAGGAACGCCGCCGAAGTATTCCTGCTCCTGTTCGGAAAGAACTCTTTTCAGGATATTCGGACGGAATTCACGTATTTTCTCGCAGTCTATTCCGCATTTCCTGTCGCCGACGATACAAGCGGCAATACTGTCCCCATGGGAAAGATTGAAATGTATCTCCGGATGTTCTTCAAGCATAGGTTTACCGTATCGCCCCCTGACAACAGGAGTAGATTCGGTATAATTTATTCCGTAATGCCTAAGGCATTCTCTGAGAAGTCTGTGAGCGTGGGTATGCTGAGCTTTTCTTTCAATATCTGCTAAAGAAATTAACATCATATTATCACCTGATTTAATTATAGCAGATATCCGGAAAAAAAGCAATCCCCGGCTTTTCCGGGGATTCTTATATTATGTATTCTCTGATACGACCTGCTTATAAACTTCGTCAAATGACATACCATCGTATTCATATATGTAATCCCCATCATCTGTTTGTTCATATGAGATCTTACGTCCTACAAATTCACAATTTGTTATTTGACAAGCAGAATACAAAAAAGCTTTATTTCACCGGTATGACCTTTTTTAGCCTGATATGAGCCGGTTTGTGCCTATATTCAGGCTGTTTTCTTTTTCTGCTGATCTGATTTTACAAAAGTCAATAAATTTAACGTGTCAAAAATAAATGCGCCGATTTGAGGAGTTTTCCACAATTTCGGCGCATTATTTATTTTTCATAAAAAAGCCTTAAAATAGTGTTTTAAAGACAAGGCTTTAATTGTTAATATCCTTGCAAATGGCTATATATCGTGATTTTAGCATTTAAACTTAAAGACAAGTTTTTAAACGCTCTCTGGTATTTTTGTAAAGAAACAGGCTTAAAAAGTTCGGCAACTTCGGCAACTAAATTAAGATACTTCGGCAACCAGTTGCCTACCCTGTTTTTATACGCTTTGTATATTATTACTTGTGCTTGTTCCTGTTGATGAAGTCAGAAAACTGCTCAAAAACCCGTCGTTCAAGTGGCGAGGTTAGGAATTTGTTTCTTGCATACAGCTCTACCATTCGTCTTTCACGGATTTTAGCAGAAGTTATTGAGATGTTGCATAAGTCGGCTATCTCCTCTGCCGTCTGGATGCCAAACCCCCACAAAACGCAAGCGGGAGCTAAGACGCCGATTGCAAAACGTTCAGCAGCATATTCGTCTACATCAGATCTATCATCCGACTCTGTATGTCCAAGAACTATATGCCCTATTTCATGCATAATAGTGTATCGCTTTTGCGGAATAGGAATATCACGAACTATAATGCGAAGCTTTCCGTCTGCATTTACAGCTTTTCCTCGCTCATTCATGCCGAGAGTGCCGATATCATCCTTTTTAACTACTATTCCCATATTCGAAGTTATACGCCTTAAATCAACTGGCAGACTACAAATTTGGTGCTGGATCAAAAATCTCCAACTTGCATCTCTTGCGTTTTTATAAATCTCATAATGCATAAAAAGCACCTCCGAGAATTATTGTACTCTCTCGGAAGTGTTTTTACTATGTATTAATAATCAGTATCTTCTGGAAGTGCTTCTATCTTTTCAAATTCTTCAGCGGTAAGCGGCTCTTTAACAAACTTACCGTCTGTTCTCCTGGCGACCTGAACGCCGACAATTCTTTGTTTCTGTGCTATCGCTTCTCTTTGGTGCTTAACTTCAAGCCATTCTTCCATTCTGCCTATTATTTTTAACTGCTCACGGTCATTAAAATTCTGAAACACCTTGAGTATTTCCCTCTCATTTTCTTGTAAACATTTTCGTTTATCTTCAATTAGTAAGTATTCTTTTTTTAATATAGTTCCTGTTAGCAAATAATCAGTCGTTATATTAAAATAATCTGCTATCTTAGGTATTATATTAGCGGAAATATTTCCTTTTTTCCAAGCGTTTATTGCACTTCGACTTGTTGCAAACATATCAAGAAGATTAGATATTGAAATGTTTGTTTGCTCACATAGATCAATCAATCTATTAAAGATAGGATCGTATTCATCAGATTTCAAAAGTTTTTTTGACATAAATGTACACCTCAAACAAAAATCCAATTTTAGAATTGTGCAAATATACGATAATTCTATTTTTGGAACCAAAATGGTTGACAAGTTCTAATTTTGGATTTATAATATACTTAACGAATATCTCAGGGCATAAAAAGCCTTATGATAATTGTATCACAAGAAACTTGAAAAGTAAACAGAAAAGAGGAAATTTTATGAAAGTAAAATTAAAAAAGCATAAAAAATCACCTGCTCCGTGCGTAACGGAACAGGTTTGTGGGAAAGAAACATCTAATATAGATGTTAAGAGAATGATTCGAGA
>CAMZZN010000041.1 GCA_947345935.1 uncultured Ruminococcus sp. | reverse complement strand
TGTATTTATTAAAAGATTATTTAGTGCAATACGATAAATAAATAAACTGATATTCTGCATCTTATTGTCAGAATACACAATTGACATATGCGCTTTTATGGAGTATACTTATATAGAGACATGGAAAGAGAGATACAATATATAGTATAGGAGGTACAGTGAAATGATAATTCATATTGTCAAAAGGGACGGACGGAAAGTTCCTTTCAATATAGAAAAAATCGCAAACGCTATTTTCAAGGCAGCTCAGTCATGCGGCGGAACCGACCTTAATACTGCAATGGATATTGCAGCTGAGGTTTGCCGTGTGTACGAGGAGGAAAATCCTGGAAGCGTTCCGACTGTTGAGGAGATCCAGGATCTGGTAGAAAAGATGCTTATAGAAAAGGGTCACGCCAAAACTGCAAAGGCTTACATTCTTTACCGTTATGAGCGCACACGCTCACGGGAAATGAAAACTAATCTTATGTGCGTGCTCAATGAGCTTACTTTCAGTTCCGCAAAGGACAGTGATATAAAGCGTGAAAATGCCAATATTGACGGCGATACGGCAATGGGTACTATGCTTAAATACGGTTCTGTTTCCGCAAAGGAATATTACGAGATGTACGTCCTCAATCCAAAGCACGCAAAGGCTCACCGTGAGGGAGATATACATATCCACGACCTTGATTTCTATACGCTGACGACCACCTGTGCTCAGATCGATCTTAAAAAACTCTTTACCAACGGATTCTCTACAGGCCACGGTTATCTCAGAGAACCAAACGATATATCAAGTTATTCTGCACTTGCCTGCATTGCTATTCAGTCAAACCAGAACGATCAGCACGGCGGTCAGAGTATCCCCACCTTTGATTACGCTATGGCGGACGGAGTGAAAAAAACATATGCCGCACGGTATACTCAGAATGTCGCAAGGGCGCTTTCACTGATGTGCGGCATGGATAACGAACAGGAAATTGCTGGTTCGGTCAGCAAGGAGATAAAGGAAAAATATGGTCTTGTCCCTGTGCTTGCCGGAAATAACGGTTATCAGGAAAAAGAAGTCGAGCTTCTTTCTCAGTATGCCGACGCCGGAAGTATTGAAAAGATACAGGCGTTTGCCGTAAAAAATGCTGAAAGAGAGACAGATCGTGCTACATATCAGGCAATGGAGGCTCTTATTCATAATCTTAATACTATGAACAGCCGTGCCGGTGCGCAGACTCCTTTTAGTTCGATAAACTACGGCACCGATACTTCTCCCGAAGGCAGAATGGTTATTAAAAACGTTCTTCTCGCTCAGGAGGCAGGTCTCGGAAACGGCGAAACGCCGATATTCCCTATTCATATCTTCAAGATAAAAGACGGCGTTAACTACAATCCCACCGATCCGAATTATGATCTTTTTAAACTGGCGTGCAGGGTTTCCGCTAAAAGACTTTTCCCGAACTTCTCTTTCATTGACGCACCCTATAACCTCAGATATTATAAAGAAGGCAATCCGGATACGGAAATTGCTTATATGGGCTGTCGTACACGAGTTATCGGAAATACGTATGATCCTTCCAGGGAAATTGTCACAGGCAGAGGAAATCTCAGCTTTACATCTATAAATCTTCCTCGTCTGGCAATAAAGGCAGATCACAATGTCGGACTTTTCTTTGATATGCTTGAAAACATGATGGATCTTGCCATAGATCAGCTTATGCATCGTTTCCGTATACAGAGCCAGAAGCGTGTCAGAAACTTCCCGTTTCTTATGGGACAGGGAATCTGGATTGATTCGGATAAACTTGCTCCGGATGACACAATTGGAGAGATTCTGAAGCACGGTACGCTTTCTGTCGGATTTATTGGTCTTGCGGAGTGCCTTAAAGCTCTTATAGGCGCTCATCACGGCGAGAGTGAAGAAGCCCGTGAACTTGGTCTTGAGATCATAACTGCAATGAGAAATCGTATTGATGAGGAGTCAAAAAGGACTGGTCTGAACTTCTCGCTGCTCGCTACGCCCGCCGAGGGACTTTCCGGACGCTTCGTCCGTATGGACGCTAAAAAATACGGTGTTATCGAGGGCGTCACCGACCGTGATTATTACACCAATTCATTCCATGTTCCCGTTTATTATCCTATCAGCGCTTTTGAGAAGATAAAAATAGAAGCTCCGTATCATGAGCTTACAAATGCCGGTCATATAAGCTATATCGAGCTTGACGGCGATCCTCTTGAAAACCTTTCAGCTTTCGAGAAGATTGTCCGCTGTATGAAAGAATCCGGCATAGGCTACGGAGCTATCAATCATCCCGTTGATCGTGATCCATGCTGCGGATATACCGGAATCATAGGCGATACTTGTCCATGCTGCGGCAGAAAGGAGCATACCGACGCTGTGGCCTTTGACAGAATCCGTCGCATTACAGGATATCTCGTCGGAACGCTTGACCGATTTAACAATGCCAAACGAACCGAGGAACACGACAGAGTAAAGCATAACGTATAAGGTGGTAAAATGGAATTAAGAATTGCCGGAACTGCCAATGATTCTATCGTTGACGGTCCCGGAATAAGATTTACTGTATTCACACAGGGCTGCCCTCATAACTGTGAGGGCTGTCATAATCCCCAGACACACGATTTCAACGGTGGTACGGTAATTGATACTGACGAGATACTGGAAAAAATCAAGGGAAATCCACTTCTTGACGGCGTGACTTTCAGCGGTGGTGAACCGTTTTGTCAGGCAGAGGCTTTAGCATATCTTGGAAGACAAATAAAAGTTCTTGGTCTTGATGTGGTGACTTATACAGGGTATACTTTCGAGAAGCTTCTGTCTAAACGTGACAAAAATCACTGGGGCGAACTTCTCGAAACAACGGATTTTCTCATAGACGGGCAGTTTATTCTTGCTCAGAAGGACTGGAATATCAAATTCCGTGGAAGTTCTAATCAGCGTTATATCGACTGTAAGGCAAGTCTTGAAGCAGGAACTGCAATTGAATGTGAACCGTGATCGACCGGACTGCGTACAGAAGCGGACATCCATGAAAAAAGGATGTCCGCTTTTTTTATGTTATACTTTCCAGCTTGACACGCAGCTTTTTTATTATCTTTTTTTCCAGCCGTGAGATATATGACTGTGAAATTCCGATCTGATCGGCAACTTCTTTCTGAGTAAGCTCTTTACCGTTTATTAGTCCGAACCGCATCTCCATGATCTCACGTTCACGGTCGCACAGGCCGGCAACGGCATCACGGAGGATCTCACGTTCAGCTTCAGTCTCGATCCCTTTATTGACAATGTCCTCCTCCGTGCCAAGTACGTCAGACAAAAGCAGTTCGTTTCCGTCATAGTCCACATTCAAAGGCTCGTCGATCGAAAGGTCGTTGCGGTACTGAGAGGACTTTCTCAGGAACATAAGTATCTCGTTTTCAATACACCTTGAAGCATATGTGGCAAGCTTGATATTTTTTGTAGGACAGAATGTATTTACCGCTTTTATAAGTCCGATTGTTCCGATAGATACAAGATCCTCCAGACCGATACCAGTGGATTCAAACTTCTTTGCAATATAGACTACGAGACGCAGGTTGTGAACGATTAGCGTATCACGGGCAGACTGGTCGTTTTCGATAAGCCGCAGAAATACTTCTTCCTCCTCCTGACGTGACAATGGCGGCGGAAGAGTATCAGGCCCATTGATATAAAAAACGCTGCCAGTGAAAATACTTATGAGTTTGGACTTGATTTTCTTGATAATTTTCATAATGTTCTCCTTAATTTTTCAGAATATCCGGATTGAAGATAGCCTTGCCTCTGCTTTCACCCAGACCGATCATGGCGTTTACCGGTTTTCTTTCACCGCTGACGCTGTTCGTTATTACGATTTCGTCAGGGCGGAATATGGGGATTATGCCTCTGCCTGATACAGTTCCGCACGGCAGCAGCCTGAATCCCCTTGGAAGTTTGCCGGGATCGTCAGAAGCTTCAGGAAATCTTTCACGGTCACAGACTATGACAGGAGCGCCGGTGAAAAGATCAGTCAGTGCGTTGCCTGTATCAGCCAATCCGCAGAGATCTACAGACTTGTTTCTGTAGCGAATCGACACACGATAATCCATGTTGGCGACTGTGTTTTTTATGTTAAAACGTTTGGCGGCACATACAGCAAAATACATGACAGCCGTTGTTGCAAGAAGAATGATAATGGAAAAGTCTATGTAAAAATACGAATTCTTCATGTGAATAAACTGTGGTGACATCCATGAATAAACAGCGTAAACTGTTCCGGCAAGAATGAAATTAGCCGAAAAAAATGCGGCAGTATTGATGAATAGTCTTTTTTTTCCGTGGATTCCAAAGGCGATCATAACAATTGTTACGGCGGCGGCAAGTTTGATCAGCGTTACAATTATCCCGTTTATCCGTGGAACGAGAATAAGCAGAGAAAAGATGCTGCCATATGCCGAAGAAACAATGCATCGGCTTGTTTTCATTGGGGAGTGAGTGAAGGCAGAAGTCATCCTGAGCAGAAAAAAGTTTACATAAATATTGAGTATCAGCAGTACGTCAACATAGATTGTCTGCATATTTTTATCCACCTTTCTTTCATGTTGCCTTAATAATATTATAATGCGGACAGCCTGAAAAATATGTCATAATCCGTCAGACATAAAAAAAGCAGAGCCTAAGCTCTGCCGTTCCTTTTTAAAGGAGAGGAAGAATAATAAAACTTAGCAGCATAAGAAAAGCAATTCCTAATATCGCTATTCTCATCCAAAGCTTTTTTCCGTCTCCTGCATTTTTATCTGATTTTTTTCCCTGAGCCATTTTGAATACCTCTTAATGTCTTTTTTTCGTTCTTTTTTTACGATTCGGAATGTAATCTGTGAAAACGTTTTTTCTTTTGCGTTCTCCGTAAGCTGACTTGCGCCGGTCAAATTTCGGTTTTGAACCGCCGTCGGAGCGTCTGGATCTTTCGTTATTTGAATATCCTTCTTTCAGCAGTCTGACCTCTACGGGATGACCGTTTACCTTCATAGGATTGGTACTGTCGATTATGTAGTCAGATTCAGATTCGGGAATTTCAACAGTCGTATGATTATCATAAATGTCGATCTTGCCGAAATCACGTCCCGACATTCCGGTTGCGTCTGTAAGAGCGCCGAGAATAAAATTGGGAGCAATTCTTTTATTTCGTCCGATATTAATATCGACCCTGACAGTTTTGCCGTTCTTTCTTTTGCCTTGCCTGAGCGGAGCGGGATTCCTGAATTCAGGAAGATTATCTACAGCGTTTTTTATCATACTGCTGATAACACGGGCGGCGGCTTCTCTGCTGTCAATACCGTGTGATGCCAATCGGTCAATAACGGTATAAGCCTGATGTATTGCTTCCGAAGCGGAAATATCGTTGATAATGGATTCCATTTTCATTGCGGTTATTTCATCTTTTGTAGGCATAGGAAGCTGTCTGATTTCGGCACGTGTATATTTTTCAATTGCTTTTAGTTCAAAAAGCTGACGTCTGCCGCTTATGATCGTATAAGCAGCGCCTTTTTTTCCGGCACGTCCGGTACGTCCTATACGATGTATATAATATTCGTTGTCCTGAGGAAGATCGTAGTTGAAAACAGCGTCAACGTCATTTACGTCAATGCCTCTTGCGGCAACATCGGTAGCTACAAGTATCTCCGTTGCCTTGTTTTTAAAACCGTTCATTACCTGAGTACGCTGCGTTTGTTTCATATCGCCGTGAAGTCCGGCGGCACGAAAACCGCTTTTTATAAGTTCCTCGGTAAGCTGATCCACCATTGCCTTTGTATTGCAGAAAATCATTGCCGACGACGGCGAATATGCCGCAAGAAGGAGTTTCAGCGCATCGGTTTTTCTGCCCATAGCTACTTCAAAATAGAACTGTTGGATAAGTTCAACGGTTTTCTGGGCAGATTTTATTTTGACCTGAACCGGGTCGTGCTGATATTTTTCAGTTATCGTCATGATCGCAGGGGGCATAGTAGCAGAGAAAAGCACCGTCTGTCTATCTTCCGGAGATTCTGCCAGAATCGTTTCAATATCTTCACGGAATCCCATATTGAGCATTTCGTCAGCTTCGTCGAGGATAAGACATCTGAGACCGTCCAGTCTGATAGTACGACGGCGTATGTGATCAAGAACACGTCCCGGCGTACCGATAACGATGTTTGCGCCCCGTTTCAGTTCATGTATTTGCTTTTCCATGCTTGCGCCGCCGAAAACGGCGCATATCCGGACGCATCTCTTGAATTTGGCGTATTTCCGCATTTCATCCGCAGCCTGCATAGCAAGTTCACGGGTGGGACAGAGGATCAGGACGGCGATACATTTCCGGTCGTTTTCAGTAATGCTTTCAACAGCTGGAATTCCAAATGCTGCTGTTTTGCCGGTTCCGGTATTTGAAAGACCGACAACATCAACACCCTCCAGCAGAAGCGGAATGCTCTGCTGTTGGATCTCAGTCATTTCCTCATATCCGAGTTCGTCCACGGCTTCGAGGAGTTCCCGGGACAGGTTAAGTTCTTTGAATTGCATATTTTATCCTTTCATTAAAAGTTCTGCTTTTTAATGGCAGAACAGACGCTGCTTTAATACGAATAAAGCAGCCGAAGATCTTATATATTGTAGATCATCGCAGTATAAGTAGGAATAGGCCATTTATCGCACGGCATATTCATTTCTATCTCGTCGGCAACGCTTCTCATGATATCCATTTCGGCGAGTACATAATCGTGGAAATATTCAGCCTGTTTTCTGATATCATTGATTTTGCAGGCGGATTCGAGTTGTGATTCAAGTCGTTCGATAGAATCATAGAAACTGTCGGCAAGAGCATTAAGCTTTGCGGCAATTTTTTCCTCTGAATTACAGGTCATGCCAATCTGTTTTTTAACAGATATGGAGCGGCAGACGCAGCTGATATAGTCGAGCGCAGCAGGCAAAAGCTTTCTTCGTGCCATTTCAACCATTGTGCGTGCTTCAATTCGAATAGTTTTCGAGTAAGTTTCAAGAAGCACTTCTGTTCTTGCCTTTAGTTCGTTTGGGGTATATATGTTGAACTTACGGAATATTCTTACATTTTTTTCATCGGTATAATGGGGGAGACAATCAACGGTTGACGCATAATTTGGCAGTCCTCTGCGTTCCGCTTCCTGAATCCATTCAGGAGAATATCCGTCGCCGTTGAAGATTATCCGTCTGTGTTTTTTGAGCACATCCTTAAGAAGTTTTTTGACCTCGGATTCAAAGTTATCTGAACCTTTAAAACTTTCAAGGGAGTCAGCAAACCAGCTAAGTTCCTCAGCTACAATAGTATTGAGAAGTGCATTGGGACAGGCTATATTATCGGAAGAACCGACCATACGGAACTCAAAGCGGTTTCCGGTAAATGCGAACGGAGAAGTACGGTTTCTATCCGTAGAGTCCTTTGGAAAAGAGGGGAGAGCGTTAATTCCTATCTCAAAAGTACTTGTCTGCGTTTTGTAGACGCCGTCTTCTTCAATTGCTTTGAGAACAGCGTCCAGTTCTTCACCGAGAAACATCGAAATTATTGCAGGAGGAGCCTCGTCGGCGCCGAGACGATGATCGTTTCCGGCGGAAGCTGCGGAAATACGCATAAGATCAGCGTATTCATCCACACCTTTAATAAGTGCGCAGAGTATCGTCAGGAACTGTAGGTTTTCCATTGGCGTATCTCCGGGATCAAGAAGATTTTGTCCGTCGTCTGTGGACATTGACCAGTTATTATGCTTACCCGAACCATTAACCCCTTTAAAGGGCTTTTCGTGCAGCAGACATACGAGACCGTGTCGGAGAGCAACTTTTTTCATGACCTCCATTGCAAGTTCGTTCTGATCCGTACCCAGATTAGAGGTGGTAAAGATAGGTGCCATTTCGTGCTGTGCCGGAGCAACTTCGTTGTGTTTTGTCTTTGAATAGATACCAAGCTTCCAGAGCTCTACGTCCAAGTCTGCCATATATTCGGCGATTCTTGGCTTGAGATTAGCAAAGTACTGATCGTCAAGCTCCTGCCCTTTGGGAGGATTCGCACCGAAAAGAGTTCTGTCTGTAAGTATAAGATCTTCACGCTGATCGTACATTTTCTTATCGATCAGAAAATATTCCTGTTCTGCTCCCACAGTTGAAGTAACACGTGTCACTCTGTCGTTTCCGAAAAGCCTGAGAAAACGGACAGCCGATCTGCTGAGTGCGTCCATTGAGCGGAGGAGGGGAGTTTTCTTATCGAGTATCTCTCCTGTATACGAAACGAAAACAGTCGGGATATAAAGACTTCCTTCCTTGACAAAGCAGTAGGAAGTAGGATCCCATGCCGTATAGCCTCTTGCCGTGCTGGTTTGTCTGAGACCTCCGGAAGGAAATGAGGATGCGTCAGGTTCGCCCTTGACAAGTTCTTTGCCGGAAAACTCCATAATCGCATTGCCGCTGGGTGTAGTGCTTATAAAAGAGTCGTGTTTTTCAGCAGTAGAGCCTGTAAGAGGCTGAAACCAGTGCGTATAGTGAGTTGCACCTTTTTCAACTGCCCAGTCTTTTATTGTATTTGCAACAATATCAGCTGTTGTCATATCCATTGCAGCGCCGTTATTGATCGTTTTTAAAAGTGCTTTGTAGATATTTTTCGGAAGTCTTGATTTCATGACTTCATGATTAAAAACGTTTTCCGCAAAAATTTCAGGTATATTCATATAAACCCCTCCTGCAATAAAATGCTGTATTTTTATATTGTAGCATATTCTAACGTAAATGTCAACCAGAAACTGTCATGGAAATGCTAAAAAGCAGAATTGATAAAAAAATATGTTAATGTGTATTTTTTTAAGGCATCACCGCACAAAAGATGCAAAATGGTTTCTGAGAAAGTGCCGGGAAATTGCCGTCACGTCTGAAAATTTATCGGCAGACATGAATGTGTTAAAAACATAAGAAAGGACTGTATGAGCAGTCCCTTATATTACAAATTAGAATTTATCGGTTTACCATTTTTTATTTCCTCCATTAACTTAGCAAGACTTTTCGGATTTTCAATATTAACCTCGTGACCTGAGTTTTTAATCGTGCTGAATTTAGCCTTTGGTAACTTTTCAGCCAGCTTTATTGCAGCCTTTTTATTTACATTATCCTTTTCGCCACAAAAAACAAACACAGGACAAGATACTTTTTTAAGGCTTTTCGTAAAATCCATGTCAGCCATTGAATTTGTAAGCGTAATAAAATCTTTTTTTGTGAGTCCGATATCTTTGAACTGGCTTTTAGGCATAAATTTAAACAGTACATTTTGAACTTTAAGTAAGAATTTCGGCATATCATACTGCGGCGCAATGAGTATAAGTGAATTTACCTTTTGTGGAAAATCGATAGCATAATTTAAGGCAAGCACTGCACCGAGAGAAAGTCCGCACAGATTCAGAGCCTCTGAAAATTTATCGCAGTAATCACAAAATACCGAATACATTTTGCTGTAACAGCAATTGCCTACAGTAAAAAAATCGCTCAATTCGGGACAAACTGATTCCGTGTCGTCAGGTAGAAATGATATTACTTTATCCCAGCTTGAAGCACTCTGCCCCATTCCGTGTAAGAGTACGTATTTCATTTTAGCCTCTCTTTCATTTGTGACATAATTTGTTGTTCAATTTGATCTATTCCATTATATCACGTTTGTCCACAAATATCAAGTAGGAGGTGCCCCATGTTTACACACTCATTCTCGAAAACGAAACCGGCGAGCAAATCAATATGACCACCACCGCCAACCAGTATATGACCTCTGAAATTGACGGCTTGATTGACTTTTTTATTAAGATTTGATATAATATTGAATACAGAGCAAGCGATTAGCTTATTCGTGTATATTGTAATTTAGAAGAACATAGATAACTCAAAATCTAAAGATTGAAAATAGTAAATGAAGAAAATTATATTAATATTGTGTATGGTATTTTTGTTTGTAGGTTGTTCCAATAAGAACGACTATAGAAGCAGTTTGTCAGAAAAAACGACAGAGCCATTAATTACAAAAACGCCAGAAAATGGATATGATATTGTGGCTGAAAAACAGTACTATCGTGTGAAAAGAAGTGACGGAACTTACAGCTATGAAATTTTAGACAGTGATGG
Source organism: uncultured Ruminococcus sp. (assembly GCA_947345935.1). Lineage (GTDB taxonomy): Bacteria > Bacillota > Clostridia > Oscillospirales > Ruminococcaceae > Ruminococcus. Next base: position 10,494 of record CAMZZN010000041.1, on the reverse strand, counting down.
AAATATTGTAAAAGCGGATGGTCCATATACTAAGGCACCGCATATATCAATGCCAGACGATTCTTTGGTAAAGATATCATATCAGACTGGTACTGGATTGTCAACAAAGTGGACATTCTATTACGATGTCGTAAGTAACGAGTTTTCACCTGTATACTACAGTGTTTTCGGTGAATCTGGTGAAAATGTGATATACAGAAGCGAAAACAGCATTATAGTCAGAAACATTTTTGACAAAACTAAGTATTATAAAGAATTTGATAAATTCAGTCATCCCATTGCTGAATCTGCAGAACCGTTTATTGAAGCTGCGATTGATGAAAGCGAAAAAATGATAAAAATTTCCTATTTAACAGGAGACAATTTTGATGAGGTCACCGAATATTTTGACATAACTGATAATGGATGGAAGAGTGCATATAAAGTAGCATTTGAGACTTTCAGATTATCCAGAGACTATACCGAAAGATCAATGTTTTCCCTTTGCGATATAAACGGAGATGATACACCTGAGTTCTTTATTTCGGAGGATATCTGTCATGCAGCAGGAGTTCATGTCTATACATTTGACGGTGAACTTACGAAGCTTGGAGAATTCGGATCGAACGGAAAGACATTATACTGTGCTGATTCTGGAATACTGTTGAATTTCTATATGCAAGGCGGAGAGTACCATAGCACATATTATCGCCCTGAAGCGGACGGTCTTGTCGAACTTGCGCATTTTTACAACAATTCGGGACGATTGGAGACGGCTGTGTATAAGTTGAACGATGTTGAGATAAGTGAGGAGGAATACAACTCGGAGCTTGAAAAATATCAGGGAGATTTTATATCGCTTGGGCGTGATTTTCAGTTTACAAATGCATTTCTGGAAGCAGTTTTGTCAGATAAAGATAACTGGTATGACGTATACAAAGATTTGCTGTATGGATTGAAAAATTCTGCCAATTCAAAAGTTCATAAATTTTCTCTTTGTGATATCAACAACGATGATATTCCCGAGTTATTTATTTCAGAACGAACATATCATATATCACACTGTCAGATATACAGCTATCACAATGGATTGATCGGTCTCGGAGAGTACGGAACATACGGCGATGTCTTATTCAAACCGAATTTAAATCTGATAACAGCAGGAAATCTTCATCAGGGATATGAGTATTCATATGAATATTCGCTTAGCAAGGACTTTGTTATTGTTCTTAAAAAGAGCTTCTACAACAATATAGGAGCTGCTGCATTACCTGAAGAAACAGTTTATATGATAGACGGCAAGTCTGTTTCCGCAGAGGAATATCAGGCAGAGATCGACAAATATAATGATGATGACAGCATATCTCTCGGATATGACTACAGTTTCATAGAAGATGATATTTTATCTGCTCTGTTGGAGTACAGATGAAGTCATGACATTGAGAATTTCCAAATAAACGCAGCTGTAAGGCTTCTCGACTTCAAGGAGGAAACCTCTGCTTTTCAGTTTTAACATTGCATCATGGATTTCTTCATAGGAATACGCTGAAAGTTCGACCAATCGGGCAATCTCATCGACTGTAGAGTAGTCACTTTCTTCTTTGTTCATCATAATGTGCAGAACAGCGATCTGCTTATCGGAAAAGCCTAAATTCGGCACATCAATTGCATTTGGATATGGCGTAGAAATTCCTCCTTGATATTCATTCTGAAAAAGAAAACGCCTTCCATTGCTGAGTGAACAAGTCCAGTAAAAACGGATAATAGAAAAAAAGAACCCTCCTATGGTATAATAGAAATACCATAGGGGGGCATTACTATGCCAAGAGAATATCGGCATATGGAACAATATGAGAATGAAATAATCAAATTAAAAGAAGGATATACGCAAAGGAAAATGGGAGAGAAATTGGATCTAACTAAGAAACAGATAAAGAATTTATTTTAGTAGATATCGTCGTAAACAAGCCAAAATAGCGGGGAGTTGCATTAAGAAAGGCATGCCATCAAAGAATTATTTTGTCAGTGAACAGGATAAGATAGTTTAGCTGAAATATATTTTGCCTGAAAGGAAGCATAAAACAAAACGGTAAAATATCGTGTGATCTACCGCTTACTGCATATAGACCGGCATTTCACTGCAAGTTTCTGCACAAACTGTAATCTTGTGTTATAATAAAACATAGTGTGAACTGAGAAAACAGCGCTGATTTTTTCCACTGATTGTTAAAGCAGTCTTTGTAGGCTGATAATGACGAAAATCAGATGTACTGTACTTTCAGAGCTACAATTGTAAGCGAGAATGATTTTATAGAAATGGATGATTCCATATTTGATGATTGCTATGGTAAGTATAAACTCATAAATGATATTTCATTTTAATTAAAGGGAGGATTTTATATGAGTTATTTGATGTCAAGCGAACTTTGCATGGTTGAAATGCTGACATATTTCAGCGGAAGGATATTAGACGAAGCGGGGATTGAAGTTAAAAATGAATATTTATTTAATAAGTATACCACAGATAGCACTATTGGAGACATTCTTAAACCATTTACAGAATACTCTGTTGAACACGGAAAAAACTATCTTGAAGTGCTTAAAAGCAAAGAAGATATTGTTGATTCAAATCTCATTAGCGGAAAAGAATGGGGGGTAATAGAGTATATAACTCATAGTCCCACTTTATCAAGTCTTAGATATACTGATTGTCTTGAAAAGGGTGATAAAAAACTTGCACTTTGCTTTACTGAGGATACAGATGAACCTGTTGATAAAGCGATAGTTGCCTTTATCGGAACAGCTAATATAGAGGAATGGCTTGATAATGTTAGAGCAGCTACAATGGAGGATTCACCTTGTCAGGAAGAAGCTTATAAATACATTAATGGATTAAGTTATGATGATGTAACTGTTATAGGTCACTCTAAAGGTGGAAACATGGCAATGTATGCAGCTATTCGCAGTGATAAGGTAACGAGATGTGTGAGTTTTGACGGTCAAGGCTTTTCCAGAGAATTTATGGCAAAATACAGTGGTAGGATATCAGAAATGGCAGGAATCATAAAGAACTATTCACTGTCTACAGATTTTGTACACATTTTACTTAATCAAATTCCAGGTTCAGATCAGTATTACTGCAAAGGTTATGGAATCACATCGCCCGGAAATGATCTTGATGATATGCTATCTGTAATCGGACAAAATCATAGCCCTAATTCATTCTTTAAAACAGACAATTCAGGAATTGTGACTGATATTGATTTTGATTGTAATGATATACCTGTTTTTGAGATAATCGATGAATCAGATGCTATGATTCTCTTGAAGAATTATGTATCTTATATTTTTGATGTATCGGATGAGTCTGCTTCCAAGGCATTGATGGGGTATATTGAGAATGTAATGAGTGCAGTATTAAATGAAAAAGATGTTCCAAATGCGATATTTAATGATACTGACCAGCTCGGACCCCTTCTTGGTTATACTTTTAATTATATATAGCAATTCTCTCGATGAATATGATGTAAAAAATTTATTATCTGCCCTTGGACTTGATCAGTTTACAGTTGTCCAAGTAATTACTAATTTTCTTTTAAATACAACTATCGGAAAAATTGCAACAGATGTGGCAGGAGCTGCTACTAAATTTATTTTATATCAGTTTAAGGATGGAAAAGATGACTATCTTTTAAAGCAGATAATTTGGGATTGTGGAGAAAAATATATCAGTAAAGAACTCGATCAGATGGAATTCTATAATTTATGGGATAAGATAGAAGAAAAGTATGAAGATGCTCGAAATGGTATAAAATCTTATTATGCTGAAAATTCTGGCATAGCAAATGATGTTTTAAACTTTATGGCAACAGATACATTTAAAAAACTCGTAAAGAATGATGACTTTGAGGTCAACGTTATAGATGAAATAGTGAAGAATTTAAAAAATGGTTTATTAGATGATAAAGAAATGGATAGTACATATATATATTACTTTCTTTAAAAATTTTTTTTACGCAATGTCTTAAAGAAAATGATTATACGTTAAAATTTGGTGATGACAATGATGATTATTTAATAGGTCCTAATGAAAATTGTCTTTCTTTTCTCGGAAAAGGAGAAAACATCTTTTTTTGGAGGTAATGTAAAGGATATTATAATTGGCGGTACTGGAAAAGATTCTATCGCAGGCGGACAGGGAAATGATACAGTGTGGTTTATGCCAGAATCGAGCCACCACCCACGCCTGACAGGCTCGGCTTCGATTGTGGGAGCACTGTCTATTACATTAAAAATATCGCTATAGGTTGGATAGTCGGGATAGTTCTCGTTGTTGATGGTGTCTAAAATTTCATCCGCATCAATCAGTCTCATTTTCAGTCATCCTGTTCCAAAGTTCAGCCGCTTTTATCATAGCTTTTTCAGCATCATAAAATGAATTGCCGCTCAATTCGCTTTGTAAGTTTACAGATTTTTTTGCAGAGTAGAATAGAGTAATGCTTTTTAGATATTGCCCTAACTGCGGTGCTAAAATGAACGGAGGTGAGGTCGGCTAATGACAAATACAAGATACGTCATCCACAATAACTTTTCCGGCGCATATGTACATAAGTCGCTGTTTCGGATAAGAACTTTCCCGACAAGGCTTGCTTCATTGGCTTAATAATTTTCACATTCATGGCTCCTTCGCTTATCTCTCCCGTTCAATTTAAAGCTTTCCTTTCGGATAAATAACTTTTGTCCTATTTTCCGTTGACCAACCAGAGTTTTTTATAAAAATTAAGAATGCGCCGAAACATTTCGGCGCATTTATTTTAAATACGATAAATTTATTGACTTTTGCAAAACCATATGAACGAAGGTGAAAACACACTACAAATAAAGCTTTTTTATCCTGATTGTCAAATAACAGAGGTCTGAGACCTCGCTCTCTGTCAAGCCTATAATTGCTAATAAAACGAATCAAACATTTTTTAGAAAAAATAATTGTTTGTGAAATTTCATTTTTTCTTAATACGTTCTCAAATATTTGTAACAACATCTCTTTGTTATGACAAATAATCCAGTTTGATTTATCCTTGAATGGTGCACAATAAAAAATAGCAATTTTAGCGCAATAATCAATTACTTCATTTAAGAAATAAAAAACAGAAGAATCTTCAAAACGATTATTTTGTGTCAAATAATTATTGCTATCATCATATAAGCAGCCAAAAACATCATTCGACCATATATTGCCTTTAAAATCAAGAGTATTAACGATACTTTTTATATGAATCATTCCAACGTTATAAGCGTTTTTTAAACCATATCTTGACAAGTCATATTTAGATTGACAGACTATAATCATACTCATTGCTTTTTCTCTTCTTCCTCTTTTAGCACCGTTATTCGGTTTTGACAGGAAGTTCGGTTATAATACCGATAAGGTATTTCTGTATTGAAAGAGCGTCAAGGTTGGTCAGTCCGTCGCCAGTATTGGAAACATCGCCGTTTATCCTGCCCTGTTCAGTGATATGCGTTTTCTCAGAGCCGTTTATGCCGTAAGCGTCGGGATTTCCGACAGCCTGCATGATAAGAATTGCATCGTTCAGAAGAATTTCGCCGTCACAGTCGGCGTCACCGTACTTTACAGGTTCTTCTACAGGGCGTGTGCCCTTTTTCCATACTGCATTCAGAGAGATTCCGAGACCTGGTTTAGTGCCTTTTATCAGGAATTCGTCGCCTGGCTGGTATATCGTTGTCGTAGTTACTCCGTCAATTTTTTCTTCAAATTTCCAACCGTCAAAGTAATAGCCTGACTTTGTTCCGGTAAGTTCAGGACAGATAATGCTGGTATCTGTCTGTCCCTCTACCTTGATGATGTCTTCGGCTTTTCCCGTACCGCCTATGAAGACTACATTATATGTCAGGGGTTCCCAGACTGCCGTAAAGGTAACATCCTGACTGGGCATTGTATAAATCTGAAGGGGAGTATAAACCTTATCGTCGGCATCGCAGCTCCAACCTATTATTTTAAATCCATTTCGTGAAAATCTTCCGGCTTCCGCCAGTTCAAAAGAAATTGTTTCCATACGTTCAAATTCGCTGGAAGTGGCGCCGTTCAGCCGGTCAACATCGCCGGGGGTATATATGAGATTGTAAAATTTAAGCCAATTGGGAGTAAGAACGATATCGTGGTCAGGCATGATTATGTACTGCTGACCAAGATATGTATTTCCATCGTACCTCCAGCCGATCTGAGAGTAAACTTTACCGGGATATTCAAACGTTTGCAGAGAAACTTCAACAAATTTCCCCTGGCGTGTACTGAGATTTTTAAGCGACTTTGGAACTTCAATTTCTTCGCCCTCTATCTCGACTTTGTATTCGATATTATATTCTGTTTTATCGGAAAGGTTATACCATACGGGAGCGAGCGTAACGTCTTCATCGCTGACCTGGATTACAGAATTAATCGGATATCCTCTGACGTTGTCAGTGGTCCATCCGGAGAAATAATAGCCTTTCTTGTGGAGAAAGACGTCGGGAATTCTTACCGAAGAGTTTGCATCGGCGGTGATATCTGTGATTTTAATCTGATTTCCGTCATCGTCAGTGTCATATGTTATATCTGGATCGCTGATATCAAAATGAACTGTGACCTGCTTTTTTTCGTCGGAATTGTCTGTTTCAGACATAACGGGAAAAGATGTCATGACTGATATGGCTGTAAGTGCTGAAAGAACAAAAGCTGTCAATCTGATGCGTATTTTTTTCATAATTATTCTCCTTTGTTTTATTCAAGGATTTGTGTAACCGGTAACTCTACTAGATTAAGGCAATATTTTTGTATTGCCAGGGCGTCAAGGTTTGTGATGCCGTCTCCAGGGGAATTACAGTCAGCATTAAGCATTCCCTGAGCGGTAATAGCTGATGGATCAGAGCCTCCAAGACCGTACTTATCGGGATTTCCGACTGCCTGCATAATAAGGATCGCATCAGGGAGAGAGATCTCCCCGTCGCAATTTGCATCTCCGTAGACCGGATCAGTAAGTTCGGGGACATTTTCTTCAACCCAGACCGCTTCTAAAAGTATACCTAGTCCGGTCAGTTCGCCATAAATGAAGAACTCGTCGCCAGGCTGATAGATCGTTCCCTTATAGTCCCAGCCGGTAAATTTGTATCCCGGTTTTGTGATGTTGATATCAGGACAGACGATCGTAGTATCGGTTTGAGCGTCGATATTGATGAGATTTTCTTTATTTTCCGGATTCGGTCTGAATACAACGGTATATGTGACAGGTTCCCAGACTGCGGTGAATACTACGTCTTCGTCGGGCATTGTATAATAATATTCCGGCGGATAGATTTTACCGTCTGCGCTGCAAAGCCAGCCTGTGTTCCTGAATCCGATACGCAGGAATCGAGTTGCTTCTGCAAGATTTGTGGGCAGACCTGCAATGCGCTCAAGCTCTTGTGAGATAATACCGCTTACACGGTCAACGTCGCCTACGCTGTAAGTGAATTTGCAGCGTCTCATCCAGTTTGGAGTAAGTTCAATATCGTGTGACGGCATAATGATCTTCTGCTGACCGAGGTAAGACGTTCCGTCATAGATCCAGCCGATCTGTGAATATGTATTTTCCGGATGATAGAAAACATCGATCGGTATTTCAACCAGTTCTCCTGCCTTGCGTTTGAAATCGGGAAGTCGGCCTTCTTTGCTGAAAGTTCCTGTATCGCATATCGCTTCATAATGGACGTTATATTTTACTGAGTCGGAATTTTTACTCCAGACAGGCGTCAGAGTGGCGTCCGTATCCGGAAACTGAATAACGTCGCCCGGAGCATATGCCTGCACGCCGTTGAATGTCCAACCGGAGAACGTATAGCCGTTTTTTTCAAGATTTAGGTCTGAAAGTCTCCGTGATTTGCCTGGTTCACCACTGAAATCGTAGATATACTGTGGATTTCCATATTGATTGTCCTCGACCTTAACGCCCTCTTCGCTGAGGTCAAAGTGTATGGTTACTTCAGATTCCTTGTCTGCTACGGCAGAAATTGGTACAGCGCCGTAGGAAGCTGCTGCAAGAAACGCCGAAATGGCAGCAGCCGTAATTCTTATAAATATTTTTTTCATGTTTCTCTCCATAAGTTCGTGTTTTGCCGGAATATCCTACGCAAAACGATTTTTTTCCTGATCGTAAGTGTATCCGATAGATTCAAGCTTTTTCAGAATTTCTTCTTTCTCAACGCACAGTTCCTTGCAGAGTTCGTCGAGATCATGATCGTTGTCCCTGAGCTTTGTATTTATGTAGCTCAGCAAAATTACAGGATCACCTGGAATATTCATATGCAACACCTCCGGACGGATTCTTTTAAGACGATGCAGTGCAGTTCACCGTCTACAATAAATATACAATAATTTGCTGTTTTTGTCAACGAATTTTAAACAAATTGAAATGTGAATTTTTAGAAAATTGATACATTATTTTATTATATTAAATAAAGAAAAATATTTTCTTTTTTACTTAAAATTTTCCGGTTCAGAGGAGGAGAGAAAGTCCATTTCCGTGGATGCAGTTCTCATTCGTCTGTCGTATTCGACCTGAAAAGGATCTTTTATTTCACGTCTGATCTTTTCCACACGCTGCTCCTCGGCACGCTCGTTGAAAAAGGGAAATCCTACCTGTTTTTCGAGAAAACGAAAGCGATTGTTTGCCCGTATATTAATGTATGCAATAAATACTGATGCTATAAAAAATAGCAACCATATATATAAACAGAATTTTGGCACATTCATCGCTGCTATTCCGTATGACTTTTCTGCCAGATGTTTAGCCCCGTATTCGAGTATCGCAAGATTCAGAAGGGAAAACACCGGTACAGTGAGGGCGGCCAGATCATGAGGGTGATATGCTCCTCTGAACCCAAGATAACATACTGCCGGCGTAAAGATCAGGCTGTCAATAAATACAAAATATGCACCTAAATTGGTTACGATCAGGAACATAAACGAAACAAGAAAATAGAACACACCAAACACGATATAAACTATCGGAACAAAGTTATAAATTTTACAGCATTTTTTCATTCTTTCTGCATATTCTGCAAATTTAGATGTATCTGACATTTTTAATCAATTCCTTTTTGTAGATTTAAGTTTTTTGCAATACTTTGCGGTTTCTGCTGAAACGACGCCGGAAAGCGCAATGAGCGCTGTAACGTTTGGCAGAGCCATGAGTCCATTGAAAATATCTGCAATGCCCCATACAGCCGAAACGGTAAGGTACGGCCCGATAAATATGGCGGCGATATACAGCCATTTGAACAGCGTCGAAGCGGTTTTGTTCGATCCTGTCAGATACGAAAGGCAGCGTTCGGAATAGTAGTTCCAGCCGAGTATCGTGGTGAATGCAAAGAACATAAGGCAGGTCATCAGCAGGAACGAAGATACCTTTCCAGGGAAAGGGAGTCCATAGCGAAATGCAGCATTGGTTATCTCAACTCCTTCAAGATCCGGATTTGTCTCGATACATCCGGAAATTACGATAGTAAGTCCGGTCATTGTGCAGACGAGGATCGTGTCGATAAACGTTCCGGTCATTGTCACAAGTCCCTGACGGATAGGCTCTTTCGTTTTGGCGGCAGCGGAAGCGATCGGAGCAGAACCCAGTCCGGCTTCGTTTGAGAAGATTCCCCTTGCAACGCCTTTCTGCATGGAAACCATGATTGCGCCGAGAGCTCCTCCGGCAGCGGCTCTCAGACCAAAAGCGCTTTTGACTATCTTGACAACGGCAGCCGGAACTTCGGTGATATGAGTTGCTATTATCAGCAGGCAGCAAACTACATAAATCACTACCATGATCGGGATAATGACCTCTGAAAACGAAGCGATGCGCTTGATTCCACCGATGATTATCAGTCCTGCGAGGATCGTTACGATAAGTCCTGCAATAACTTGCGTGTAGGTGTAATCTGCCCCGAAAAGCCGGATAGTATGCGCCTTTTCCGGATCGAAAAAGCTGTTGGCTGCGGCGGTAATGCTGTTGATCTGAGTGAATGTTCCGATGCCCATGAGACCAACGAAAACACCGAATACAGCGAAGATCACGGCAAGCCATTTCCAGCGTTTTCCCATGCCTTTTTCAATATAGTAGAATGGACCGCCAAGCATTTTGCCGTCAGCAGATCTGACACGGTACTTGACGGCAAGAAGTCCTTCGGCGTATTTTGTCGCCATCCCGAAAAGTGCAGCAATCTCCATCCAAAAAAGCGCTCCCGGACCTCCGGCGGCAATGGCGGTTGCCACGCCTACGATATTTCCCGTTCCGATAGTAGCGGAAAGAGCCGTACAAAGTGCTGCAAAGCTGGATATTTCGCCGGTTCCGCCGTCCTCGCCTTTAAACATATATTTTAGTGCGAGTCCGAGCTTCCGGAATTGTATACCTCCTGCACGCACTGTGAGGAATATACCGCAGCCGAATATCAGTAGTATAAGCGGGATTCCCCAGACAAAATTGTCAATTTTTT
>CAMZZN010000040.1 GCA_947345935.1 uncultured Ruminococcus sp. | reverse complement strand
CACAAAACAAATGTAGATTATATTTTAGGTCTTACCGATAATTCAGTTTACTATAAAAAAATATGATATTCTTATTATGTCTTATTTAATTATAATCTGTTTCAGGTTAAAAGTCAATACCCTGAAACAGATTATTTTATAATAAATCAGAGGTGATTTATTATGTATTTAAGAATAAGAAATCTCAGAGAAGATAAAGATATGAATCAAACACAAATGGCTAAAATATTAAACATGTCACAAACTGGATATTCTAAATACGAAACAGGTGAAAATGATATTCCTACAGAAATACTAATTGCTTTGGCAGAATTTCATAAAACAAATGTTGACTACATCTTAGGTCTTACTGATAATCCCATTTATTATAGAGACATATAATGATATAGCTTATTAATGAGTTCTATTATTGAATGAGTATTAGATTTAAAATAACTACATACTTGATTTGGCATATCACCAAATACCTATTTTTGCGAAAAGTCAAAGGCAAGTAATGCGCTGTTTTGGCGCATTTTTGCTTTTTAAAACCTGACAGACGGCGAACAGAAAAAATTCATTTCGCCGTCAGCAGGTTCGTCACTTTGACTCCAATGGGATCAAAGTTGATTATTCAAGGTCGGGCTGTTTCTTGTCTTTGCCCTTATCCTTATTCTGTTTTGGCTTTTTAGCGATACGCATAGCATCACGCTTCATCTTTGCACGTTCAAAATAACAGGTCTTTTCACGCTTTGGAGCGTTCTTCTTGGCTTCGATAGCCGCCTGATTTAGCTCATCGGTCAAGGTTTTCAGGCGTTCCTCCTTGCTTTCAAGATCCTCCTGTTGTGGAAACGGCTCTGCTGCGAGCTTTTGTGCTTCTTCATGGTCAAGACGAAGCTTTGCAAGGTCAGCCTGAGTACGCTCAATCCTGCCGTCAATGTTATAGAGAGCAGCTTCAAGGCGGTTCAAGTTATGGGCAAAACTCTCGATCAGCTTTGTGGTATGTGAAGCGGCTCCTTTCAGGCAAGCCGACATACCTCCGCCCATCATGTTACTGTTGACCGTAACTGTCAGGTCAAATCCCTGGAACGAACCGACCTTGACAGGCGTATCAGCGTACTTTATAGCCAATACTGCATCTTCAAGAGCCTTAGCTGCTTCTTTTTTGTCTGTGTACTCCGTACCATTGATCGTAATTTTAAATACGGGCAACTTAGTCTCTGTATCAATCGGCAGCTTGCGGAGTGCTTCACGATCAGTATACATTTCATTAAGGATAGTAGTCAGCACTTTCTCCTCAGTGGGAAAATTCTTGACCTTATCCTGCATTTCATAAACAGTATTATTATGTTCTGCCGACAGCACTCTTAATTCCTTGACCTCATTTTCAAGCATCAGTTTTTCCTTGATTCGTTCATCTCCTGTGCAAAGTGCCTTGATTTCAGAATAGGTGAGCGCCTGCTGGTCCACATCTTCGCATTTTCTTGCCGGAGTTTTGCTTGTCATAATCTGAGAGATAAACTTCTGCTTGTTCTCCAAAGTTTGAAAACTGTACGCATCGAACGTACCCTTAGTGACATAGCGATAAATCTGAACATTCTTGTTCTCGTTACCCTGTCTGATGATACGTCCGGCGCGTTGTTCGAGATCAGCCGGTCTCCACGGAATATCGAGGTCATGGACAGCAATCAATTTCTTCTGTACATTTGTACCCGTTCCCATTTTTGCAGTACTTCCGAGGAGAACTCTTACCTCACCGGAACGTACTTTGTCGAAAAGTTCAGACTTCTGCTTTTCGGTCTTAGCATCGTGAATATATGCGATTTCCTCGGCAGGAACACCTTTAGCGATCAATTTATCACGAATATCATCATACACGCAGAAGTCACATTCCTCCTCTAAGGATTCAACCTCAGCGATAGACTTCTTATCCTTAGCATCATCGGAATCTTCGCCCTCGACCGCCGCTTCTCCTGCCGCCTTGTGCGGTACACCCAAATCACAGAAGATGATCTGTGTGAGCTTGTCCTCTGCCGTTTCAGCGTGGATACGGGCAACATTCTCAACGCAGCGGTTGAGCTTTGTTTCGGGGTTATCCTCAAAGGACGGATCAATCAAGCGTGGATCAAGTCCGAGCTTTCTGCCGTCCGAGGTTATCTTCAACATATTGTCGATACTCGGATCAACATTACCGCCGTTGATCGCATCGGCTCTGTCCGCAAGCTCCTGAACAAGCTCCTGCTGAAAAGGAGTAGCTTCGACCTGAACGACCTTGTATTCGCAGTCCGGAACATCAAGCTGCAATGTATCAGCAGTACGAATATCAGCAACCTGTTTGAACATAGACATGAGTTCCGGCAGACCTGTGTAATTCGCAATGCGAGTACGTTCTTTGAATTTGTTTCCGGCAGGCGCTAACTCCCAATCCGTTTTCTGCTCTCCAAAAACCGATACCCAGTTGTCAAAATGCTGTAAGCCGTGATCTCTGAGAAAATCATATTCCAGATAACGCATCATCGTGTGAAGTTCTGTAATGGAGTTGCTCAGAGGCGTTCCGGTAGCTCCGATAAATCCTCTATTTCCCGTCTTTTCATCAAGATAGCGAACCTTTAGAAACAGGTCAAGAGCCTTTTGTGAAGCAGAATTAGAAATGCCTGCAACGTTCTGTAATTTTGTACTTACGAACAAGTTCTTAAATTCGTGCATTTCGTCCAAAAATAGCCGATCCACGCCCAATTGCTCAAAGGTCAGCGTATCATCCTGATTAGCCTTTTCAAGTTTATCAAGCTGCTTCTGCAAACTTTTTCTGGTACGCTCCATCGCCTTGATCTGGAACTTAGAGCCTTCGCTCTGTTTCAGTTCTGCAATACCTTGCAGAATATCGTCGATCTGAGACTGAATTGTCATGACCTGTCTTTCCTTTGAAACAGGAATCATTCCAAGCTGAGAATGACCGATGATAACGGCATCGAAGTTTCCCGTTGCGATTTTTGCAAACAACTGCTGACGATTTTCCTTTTTGAAATCCTTTTTCGTAGCCACCAAAATATTGGCGGACGGATAGAGCTTTTGGAAATCATCACCGATCTGCTCCGTTAAGTGATTCGGAACAGCAAAAAGCGATTTTGTACAAAGTCCGAGACGTTTGCTTTCCATTGCAGTTGCGATCATCTCAAACGTCTTGCCTGCCCCCACAGAGTGCGCAAACAGCGTATTACCGCCAAAAAGTGCGTGTGCAATTGCATTTTTCTGATGTTCATGAAGCTGAATATCAGTTGTCATCATTGGAAAAGAAAGCGCCGAACCGTCGTATTCACGGGGACGGATACTATTGAAAAGCTCATTGTATCGGTTCACAATATCCTCACGTCTTGCAGGATCTTTGAAGATCCAATCCTTGAAAGCTTTGCGTATACTATCCGCCTTGCGCTGAACGATACGAGTTGCGTCAATATCGACAACTCGCTTTTCTTTCATATCGCCCAAATCGTCAGGCACTTCGATTGTTTTATAAACTTTCGGCTCTTGCAGATTGAGGATATGCTCAAAAATGTCATAAGCGTTCATCTTGTGAGAACCGTATTTCTGTGTTGCAAACACTGATCTGTCCGAAGATTTCCTGCTTACATGGAACGAATTTGTATGCTCCGAATATTCAACACCGATGACAGATGATTTGTTCCACCTTGCGGCAGGGCTGTCGCTCCGATAATACTCCGGTGTCTGCAGCAACTCATAGATGAACTGTTCATAATACTTCGAATTGATCCATGTCGCACCGATTTTTACATCAATATCGCCTGCTTTCAGCGGTTCGGGCATTGCTGCCTTTAACGCAGATACGTTGACATTGAAATCTGCATCATATTCAGCGATTTCCTCGGCTTCACGGAGCTTTTTGCGAATATCGCCGGACAAGTATTCGCTTGCCGTCTGATATGTATTTTCCGTATGGGGAATTTTGAAAATTTCGCCCTGTAAATCGTGCTTTAATTCATCTTCCGTCATACCCGTCAGACTGCTCATATACGCAAAGTCAACCCCTGCTTTTTCCGCAGCGGAAAGCGTAAGAGCTTCAAGCGCTGTTTCCACATGATCGACAGCTTTTGGCGGAACGATAGTACGCTTTGTGAAAATATCCGATTTTTCCACCAGTTTTGTTTTATCGTATTTCTTTTCAAGACCTGCCACAAGGTTGTATGACACATCTTCACTGAAATAACGCTTATTCGTTTGAGAATGAATCAGTCCGTATTTCTTGTAAAAATCATCGTATGTGGCATTGAGTTTCGTCTGCAAATCCTTGATTACGCTGTCAGACTTGTCAAGTTCCTGCGCTTCAAGCAGTTCTCTTGTCAGATCACGCAATTCAATGAAAGCCTTGAACCGCTTATGCTGTGCCGTCCCTTTATCGAAACGGAACTCGCAGGCGGCATTATTTTTCTTGAAATACACTTGATCGTCAGACATAAAAAAGCTGTAATTTCGCAGATTAGAGGGAATTTGCACCTGTTCTCCCTGTGCCGTTTTTGCATAAACATCACGACCTTTTTCCGGACTGATCGTTGCAGACAACTTGCTGACAGCATCATGCAAAGCGGACTTCAAATCAAAGCTGTCCTCTGCAACAACCATTGTACCGCTGCCGTAGAGCTTGTTACCCTCGACTACTTTTCCAAGCACCATGTCAGGATGCTGTTCAAAATACTTGTTGATTGGAAGTCCGTCAGCAGTTTCGCCGATATGCACCCAATCGGGAATATCGGACATTTCGGCAACAGATTTGCCCTCATGCTTTTGCAGGAAAATGATATCCGTGGTGACTTCCGTTCCTGCATTGTCCTTGAATGCGCCGTTTTTACCGCCGGGCAGACGGATCGCACCGATGAGATCAGCCTTATCCGCCAACATCTGCCTTGTAGTCTCGTCACGCTTATCAAGTGTGCCTGCGGAGGTCACAAAAGCCATAACGCCGCCGTTTTTCAGCTTGTCAAGGCTTTCGGCAAAGAAATAATCGTGCAGTTTCGATGTGCCGTGAACCGAGTCCACAAAGCCCAAATCGCCAAACGGAACATTACCGACAGCCACATCAAAGCAACCGTTCTGAAACGTATTTTGCTCAAATCCCTTGACTGCAATATCCGCATCGGGATAAATCGCCTGTGCGATTCTACCCGAAATACTGTCGATCTCCACACCGTAGAGCTGAGAATTTCTCTGCATATCCTCCGGCATTCTGCCAAAGAAATTGCCGACACCCATTGACGGCTCTAACACAGTACCGCCATTAAATCCGAAATTGCCGAGTGCTTCATAAATCGCATCAATGACAACAGGTGCAGTAAAGAAAGCATCGTTGACCGAAGCACGAGCCTGTCGGTATTCTTCAGGAGTCAGCAGCTCCGCAAGCTCCTGATATTCAGCCGACCATTTTTCATTATTTTGATTGAAAGCCTGAGCCAAAGCGCCCCAGCCGACATATTTTGACATAAGTTCTTTTTCTTCGGCTCTTGCAGGACGAGGTTTAAACATATCTGCCGCCAATTTTAGATTGGCATATTCAAATTTTTTCAGCGTTCTGATTGCTTCAACATTCGCCCTGAACTTCGCCTTTGCACCGCCCTCACCGAGTGCATCGTCTGTTATGGTGAAGTTGTCGCTCTTTTCTGGAGAAGTTTGTTCAACAGTCTGCTGCTGAACCGTATCTTCGCTATAAGCATTTCCAAGATATACACCTTTTTCTGCCAGTTCTTTTTTGCTTACATTCAGAAGTGTTACACCGTTAGGATTTAGCTCATCATCAAAGAAACCGAGCGTTACCTCGTCGCTTCTTTTACCACTAAATATATATGATTCTGTTGCGTATACCTCAAATTCATGATCGTTGAACTCAAACTTGTCTCCGACCTCGATGTTATCGGGAGTGATCTCTGTTCTTTCGCTCCTTCCTGCATTTTCATGTGCCACCCAATAATCATGGTGGCGATGCATCAAAGTCTCATTAATACTATCGTTGAACCATTCTCCTTTTTCCTCAAAAGAAGAATTAAACTTCTTTTTGAAATAATTCTCCTTATCGAGAACTCCACTGTCAATCAGCTCACGAAAAACAACCGCTTTATCTTCATCTTTACTGAAACAGATGTAGCTCTTGTCGGAAAATCCGAAAGCAATTGCTTCTGGTGAAAGAACATTGTCAGCGACTTCGGAGGAAATCATAATGTTATCATCCTTTAACGAACCTACTAAGGGTACTGTAACCTCATATACTCCGTTTGCAATCACAATACACTCCTCAATCTCGCCCCACGGGGAGATTTCAGGAACACTCATTGCATTAATGCTCTTATCTTGAAGCTGTTCACGCTCCGTTTTTGGGGTACGTTCCGAGCCGTCAACGAAATGAAAACTCATCAGAATATCGCCGTTATCCAGACGAGAGGTCAGCTCACTGCCGTCAAAATTCCAGTTTTTCGCTCTGTCAAATTCCATGTGAATGTCTTTACCCGTAGGTTCGCCGTTTTCGTCGAGTTTTCGGGAAGTAAAATCAACGGTAGTTACACCTGTTACCACTCTACGTTCCCCGATACGTTCGGGACGAGTGTGATCGGTGATCTCAAACTGCATCCCTGGCTTGATCGTTCTTTTTAACTGTGCAAGGTTCTTAATTGTAGGAGTAACCGCAGAATTTTCAGATGCAGGCTGCTCTTTTTTCTCCAACGTTTTTTCTTCCGTCCTGAACTGCTCCGATTTTTCTGCAATGTACGCCTTGTCTGTTTCAGATAAGTTGTCCGTAAAATAAGTGATATTTCCATTTGACAACTCAATTTCAGCAAGGGTTTCCATTTTATCGTCCTTGAACTCAAGTTTTCCGCCTCCGAGCATTTCAAAGACTACTTTTTTATCTGTTTCCGCTGCGGACTGTTCCTCTTTGAGCGCAGCTCGCTCCACATTTTGTTCAGCAGAAAGATAGGTATTATCTTCAAGCCGAGCCATAGTCATAACAGCGACATTGTACCAAGAATGACGGAATTTCTCTCTGTTTTCAAAAGAAAAAATCAGTCCCTTGCTGTCATAATCAACGAAACTGATTGTACCTTCTCCGCTGTGACCGCCGATACCATATTCTTTCTTTAGAAAATCGGCTAACTGTTGAACAGTCGGGTGCTTTTCTTCGTAGAAGTCCTGCACACGGAGTTTGCCATGAACAAATCCTGTTCCACGGTCAATTTCCGCTGCAAGAGCTTCATAGACCTGAACACCATCCACCACCGGATCTTTGGCAAATTCCGACTTTGGCTTTTCTTTTGCAGGCTTTAAAGCTGTCAAAGGCTCGCTGTCACCGAACAAAGTTAGCTGTTCGCCCTCAATATCAGGAGTTTCCCAAAACGGAGTATCGGAGTGTTCATTCCGCTGAATTTCCTCTATAACGGCAGAATCAGTGAATAACGGTTTGTCAATGTCCGATGATGCTTCAATTTCAGGTGAGATTATGGTCTGCTCGTTTTTTGCAGTATGCTTCTCGATCAAGCTGTCAGGAACGGAAACAAGCTCGTTGAAATCAAGCCCTGTCAGTCCGTTCTCGATCATATCCTCGATGCTGTCATACTGCTCCGTATTATATATTTCGCCGTTAAATTCATAGGTGATCTTAAAGTCGATAAGATCAGCCGTTACCTGAATTGGCAGCTCATCGTCTGTCAGCGTAGTGTATGCAATATGTATCTCATGCAAGTCACTGAAATCTGCCTGACTGTCGTATTCACTTTCACAGAAATTATTAATAAGATATTTTGCCTTATCAAGCGGAGTTTCAAAGGTGCGCTGAAACTTCATAATCTTCACAGGCATATCGGGGTTATGTTCAAGCATAGTATCTTGCAGAAGTTTTGCAAAAAATCCCTCTTTGCTGTATGATTCGATCTCCATTTTATTGCCGCGGTTATAGATACCGCAGGAAGGCTCACCGCCGTAGAACAGCTCACCGACCTTATCGCCGTCTGCAATAGCCAGTTTCCACGTTCCGCCCTCTGTTTCCGCAGACTCGCAGTCCGTACCGAAAAACTTATCAACTACCTGTTGTAAAGTCTGGAGTTTTTCAGGAACACGTTTATCACCGACTTCAAGATCAGCAACAGAGGACTTGTGAGATTCCTGCATAAAATCAGCGCTAAATTTGGATTCAAGCATCTTTGCAGACGGAACGTTCAGATATACCCCATTATCCTGAGCCGTTTCTATAAGTCGGCGCACATCTTTCACATCAGCATTATCATTTATAACAACAGTTAATGTATCACCGTCAGAAACAGTTGTGCCGAAAGATTTGTAATTTGCCGCTGATTTTACAGCATCAAAGCTATTTCTGTTGCCAAGAAAAGTAATCTCCTGAACTGCCGACTTTTCCTGCAAAAGCTCCTTTTCTTTGAAAAATTCGGGCATTTCTACAAAACCGAAACTGTCACAATAGTAAGCAGACTCTTTGCCGTCAGCGAAGATGACTATAACATCGCTTACGGAAAGAGAATGACCTGAAAAGTCGGCAGGGTGTGCGGTATTGAACTGAGTAAAAATAGCTTCAAGAGTAGCATTGCCCTTGAAATCGTCAATTTCACCCTCATAAACAAGCTCGTAATCCTCATGATTTAGCTGAACTTCGTCCTTTTCAAGCTGTTCCTTGCTCTCAAAGCGAATGCCGTGATACTTTTCTCCGTTAGGTAACTGATAGATTTTATATGTACCCTTGACCTGTTCTTCCATTTGGGGTTCAGGACGTTCGCCCTCGCCAAAGAAAACAAAAGGCATATACTTTTCGATTTTTTCTTCCATTGAGAGCTTTTCCTTGCCGATGTTTACCATTGTGGCAATATCTGCACAATTTATCAGCTTTTGATACTGTTCTGCCGGAGAAGGTTTATTCCAATCGCTCATAAATTTTTCATGGGCAGATTTTGCCTGTTCCCTGATAAGTTCCATATCTCTATCGGAAAGCGATTTATCATACAATGAGATAACGCCTTCCGGCGAAATATGGGCAACTGTCGGATAATCGTGAGTTTTGGGATCAATACGGGACACATCATAAGCAGTAATGCCGTTGCCGAGCAAGCCAAAATGTATGGAATTTTCAGATTTTTCGGCTTCAAAGACTACGTTATACTTATGCTTTGCAATACAAGCAAACACCTTTTCTGTCCGGTCCTCATCACCAAGAATTTCAAACAGAGCCTTTTTTATACGGTTGATTTTCGGCTGATTATCGCCTTTTTCCCAATCAGCCATAGCAGCACCGTCAAATGCAGTAATAAGCTGTTTCACAGTTTCATCTGAAATATCAGGAATATTGTCCTTGATATCATCAAGAACACGCCAGTACATCAGATCTTCAAATTCTTCATGGATGCGGTCAAGGAAAGCCTGCCCGATCTCCTCAAAAGAAATAAAACGCTCCATACCTGCAAAACTGCATTGATAGCCGTTCTCCGTTTTCTCTGTATGCAGGGAGTTGCGAAGATTTTCAGCATAATAATAGGTTCGGTCGGAGATTTCGCCCTGTTCAAAAACAAACTCAATGTCATTTTCATTGCCGCCCTCTAACAGACCAAGCGCCAGCTCATGGCGAATATCCTCGCCGTCATGATAACGATGAGCAAGATCATAAAATACAGGTTCGGGCAGATGATAGCCAAAAATAGCTTTATCGCTGGGCTTGTGCTTATCAAGATAGCCGTTCTCAAACAGCGGATAAGCCATATCCTCCCATTCATCGGCGGAAAGCGAACACTCCGCAAGAAACTCTGCAAGGTCAGCTTTCGGAAAAAGCACTTCTTCCTCTGTCGGAACTCTCGCAGCATTTTCACGGTCAATAACCGCCTGTTTATGAGCCGTCAGAAATTCCGCAACATCGGATTCCTGCAAAGCGTTATGCAGAATCTCATCATAAGCCTGAATATCTTCAACCGTGAAAGTTTCGTCAATTCTGTCGATCTGACCTCTTGTAACGTCACCAACAAACATAGCCGTAACCGCAGCTCGCTGTTCATCGGAAAAACCGTGCTGAGAAAAGAAGTCCGAAAGCTCGATACTTCGGTCAAAACTGGACTTTGCTTCAAGCATATCATTCAGCTTAGAGTGTTCACCGTAACGCTCCGCAGGAGATTGTGAAAGATACGCATTTACAAGGGAGAGCATCTCACCAAACTGCGATTCATCATATTTCTTATCGAAAAAATCGGAAAGATCAAACTGCAAATCCTCCACCGCAAGACGATGAATTACAGGCGATAATGCAACATTCTGCTCCATAGACAGACCGAGATTAGCCATATTGCGGAGCATACCGATCTCACGCTCCGCATTCTGCAAAGCACGATGAAAAGCCGACGCATTTTCCTTATCAACCGCAAATGCGACTTTTCCGTCCTTGGCAACGGCATGATAATTTACGCTTGTTTCAAGGAAAGGCTTCACTTCCTTGAATTGTTCGGGAGTGAGCTTCGACATATAGAAATGCGTGTCACGATTCTGCCGATACTCCTGATTGCCGATTTCCTGCCCTTTTTCAGCCGTACCGAACTGTTTCCGCATCTCTATCACAGACTTCTGAATCTCTCTGACAGCATAAATATCATTATGGCTGACGGTCAGCGTACCCTTGCCTGTCGGGTAGATTCTGCCTGAAAATTTTATACCTCTCTGCGCTATGATTTCCGCCATTTTCAGCACAAGATCACGGTCAGCGGATAGATATTCTTTTTGCGGAATATATCGGTATTCCGCATTGCCGATGATATTCTTTTCGGGCGGAGAAAAAGGTCTGTTTGATTTTGTGATATTGACATCGCCAAGAATATTTCTCAGCCAATCAGTATCCTTATCGTTCACCGCCATACGAACTGTGCCGTTCATTTCATAGGCATAATAATTGATGCCCGAATTTTCAAGTGCGTCCTGCACACGCTGAAAATCGCTTGACTGCATGGAAATCAGAGACTTATCCCTGTTATCTGTTGCATCGTTCCACATTTTATTGCCATAGAGCTGCATATGTTCCTCCTTTTTCTGTTCTGTTATTTTGGGAATCCTACGGAGCATATCATTCCAGTCTTTGTATGTATCGGGAGTTGCAATACGCTTCATTTCGGGATATTCTTCCTGTAAATGCTGGGCAAAATCATTGCCTGCCGTATCGTTGTCGGAGCATAGAAAAACATTTTCGGGCGAAATATTATGACGGCGCATCGTATCAAGAACGATATTCGGCTTCACTCCCATCATCGAAACAAGCCTACAATCCGTCAGCTCCTTATCATGCATTTGCAGATAGGAAAGCATATCAATTGCACTTTCAAAGAAGAAAGCATTTTCGCCCGAACCTCTTACAATCTCAAAGCCGTGACCGCCTGCCGAGCCTGTGGCAATGCCTTTGAATTTATGCTCTGTAGATGTGCCGACCTTTTCAGCGCCGATGATTTTACCCTTTTCATCAAAATATTTGAACAGCACATTGCCTGTTTTCTGCTCCTGAGCGATCACACCGCTTTTTACAAGAGAAGAAATCAGATCATAATCAAGTCCTCTGGTCTTGCAAAGATACGCAAACACACGCCTGCAATTGTCGGCTTCGGCAAGGGAAAGCTCCCTTGCTGTCTGCTGAATGGGCTTTGGCTGATACGTGCGAGTAGGTGCAGTATAGGTGCGGTCAATCTGTTCTCCGGTCAGAGATTCTACGGCATCTGCAAATGACATATTCATGTACTCACGCAGAAAGCTGATGTTATCGCCGCCCTTATTTTCGCTGAATCTGAACCATTGCCCACGCTCGCCCGAAGCATTATCCTTGATATGCAGGCTGTCATGCTCCTTCCACACATACTCACGACCGACTTTTTTGAGGTCAAAGCCGTGCATCATAAGAAACTGGGGAAGATTGACATAATTCGCCCTTTCGATCTGCTCATCCGTTATTTTCATTAAAATAATTCCTGATCTTTCTTTTTAGCTGTCTGCTGCGGTTTCTGCTGACCTCGACCGCTGATACGTTGAACGTCTTTCTGCATTCTGCTTCGGGAAAAATAAGTGCGTCTGCCGTCTTTTCGAGTAGATGTAACTGCCGATTTACCGCCGTTTGTCCGATCTGTCAGTTCAACGTCACGCTTGCTTTTGACGGCTTTTTCAATCTGCTTAAAAGCCTGAGAATTTTCCTTTGAAACGGTAACAGCCACCGTATCATTCTTACGGACTACCGCAGAATACGGGATATTCTGTGTCATAAGTCCCTTTACGATCTCACGGGCGATATCTTTCGGCTCGACACGGGTATACCGCTGTTCTTTCGGGAGCGACTTGTAATAGTCGGGATTGATCGTCTGATAATGTTCACCTTTAGTGTGAGATTCCTTGACGCTTTTTTTGACAGTCCTCCCTATGGATTCCTGCATCATATCATTCAGTGCAGGAACGTCCTTTTTTGAAACGGTAATGCTGACTTTATCTTCGCCGCGGCTTGCGGCGGAAAACTGCACTCCTGCTTCTATAAGTGCTGACATGACCTCCACAGCCTGAATTTCCGTCATGCTCTCATAGTGGCGGTCGTTTCGTGGGAGTTCTTTATAGTAGTCAGCGTTAATTCTGAAACCGCCGTCCTCGGTCAGTTCCGCCTGTCCCTTGTCGAGCATCTCCGTCAGCCAGCTCTCAACAAAAACTTCATCGGCTTCATCAAGAAGTGAAAGCTGATGCTTCATTTTCGCAAGATTTCCGGCAGCCATTTCACGCATTTCCTCGCTGACAAAGGGATTTTCCGCCAATTCCTCCATAGATCTGATACCCTCGGAAAGCTCTGCCTTTGCCTTGTCAATATCAGATTTAGAGCCGTTGTTGATAATGCCGTCGATCATATTGGCATCATCTTCAAGCTGTTCCTCGACCTTGCTAAGCTGTGTGATTTTTTCCTTATCAAGCGTTTCGACCTGATGTGCTGCTGTGAGCGTTTCTTCCGATAAATCAGGCATGGTAATGATGCCTTTCTGCGCCATTTCACCGAGCTTATCGCTTGTGAGCTTCATCGAAGCATCGAGCTGATCGTTGGTCTGTTCTGCATAATGTGTTTCAGGACGGGCGAGCTTCATAATTTTGCTTTCAAGATTCTGAATACGGTCAGATAGATTATTTATTTTATCTTGCAGTTTGTACTTGTCAACGGCATTGGTTTCGGGAGCGTTGTACTGCTCCATAAGCGCAGTCCGCTGAGAAACAAGAGCTGCTTTCTTATCCACAAGACAGTCAACAGTTGCACCGTTAAGTCTGCTCAAAGCATCAGAAAAGGCTTCACGCCGTTTTTTATTTAAGCCAATACTGAAACTCCTGATCGTATCGTTAAGGGCAATCACACGGTTCAGCTTGTGAGAAATACGGTCACGCTTTGCGGTCAGGGTGTCAATTTTCTGCCAGCCCTTGTTGATTTTCTCCTCACGATTCGGAATTTTCTGCTCACGAATAGCAGTGATACGCTGTTCATTCATCTCAACGATTTTACGTATGCCGGGGAGATTTCCGAACATTGCTTTCAGCATACGGTTTGTATCTTCAAGCTTATCCGCCCTTGCACTAAGGGCTTCAATTTTTGCCTTGTTCCTGTCGATTTTATCCGTCTGATTGGCTATTTTTTCATCGAACGAGTCAATACGGCTCTGATGATGCTCCGCTTTGGCATTCAGAAAAGGAAAAAGTTTTCCCGATTTCTGAATATTGGTTTCGTCCTGCTGATGCTCCTGTGCCTGAGCCTGTTTTCTGCGAAGCTCTTCCTCCGCATCAACAACAGGCTCAGGGGAGCGCTTATCTTCGTTGTCCTGTACGGGCATAAACTACCTCACTTCCTGTGTTTCACGATGATAACGATGGCCGCTGCAATTGTTGTAAGTGCAGCGCTTGTGATGATAATAAGCTTTTTCGTAATCATTTCTTCCTTTCAATTTCTTCTATCTGAGCCGTTTTTTCCTGTTCGGAATGCTTTTTCTTTTGGAGCATTTCTGTAAGTTTCTGTTGTGTTTCCCTTGAAAATCCGACACGGGCAGTATCTCTTGCAAGCTGTTCAAGTTTCTGTTTTTGCTGTGTTTCAGGCGATTTTTCAGCCTGAACAGATTTCTGCATCGCCTGTAACGCTTCAATATTCAGCGTTGCGATACGGTCAAGTTCACGCTGAATGGTGTATGTATCGCACAGCCAGAAATCAGCGTAGGTCTTGCAGAAAGCCACTTGAATTTCAGACGGTCTTGCCCTCAGAGTTCCGATTGTTGTATGCAGAATCTCCGCAACCTCCGGCAGTAATTTCAGATAGCTGTCGGGAGCTTGATTCACTTTTAACTCACGGAGCAAGACTTCATATTTTCCTGTCTGAGCCTTTCTGATGATCTCATCGACCTGTTCCCGATAGCTGCCGTCATAGGTCAGCATCATCTCCGAATCACCGTATTTTGCGGAAAACGGGATACCGCTTTTATCAAGGGCGATCACAATATCTTTTGCATATGCCGTTGCAAACCGCATTTTCGCCTTATTTTCGATACTGTCTATATCTACACCGCCCATATACTGAAAATCATTCATCGGCGATCATCTCCCTGATGTTGTCAATCAACTCCGTATTGGTACTGTCCTTGTCGTACTCCATAGCATAAGCGCCGCAGATACGCTCCTGCATATTTGTTGGGAGTTTTCGAAGTTCACGCAAAGGAACGGAGATAAGCTTTGCTACCTTATCAAGCTCCATGACCGCAAGAGCCGAATTAGTAAGCTGATATATACGGTCAGTTTGAGAGCTGTTCATCATAAATTCATAGACGATTGTCTGCTGGGTTTCATAGTCAAGATTTTTCAGTGTAGCAATGGGAATCCCTGTTGCCTTTGATACCTCGTGAAGCTCCACATAAACAGAGCCTTTCTGCCATAGATCGTCCAGCGTATCATAAACCGCCTTTTTATCATTTACGGTTTCAAATACCTCCGTCATACTGCCCTTGATCTCATCGTCCATAGCGGAAATGCTGTCCTCGGAGACACCGAGGATTTTTGCGATTTCCGTAAACTGTTTATTGTTCATATAAATTTTCCTTTCTGCGTTAAGCCAATATGCTTGACTTTTTGGCGGTGGTTTGGTATAATAGGAGTGTGTAAGGGACGGTTTGACATACAAGTATTTACACATAACAAAATTGTTTGTTTATACTGAATAATTGTTTATTTTTAGGGAATATAAAAATGATTTTTACAAATGAAATATCAATATCCGATATTACCTCAATACTTTCTGTTTTCTTAGTGATTTTAGGAGGAATATTCGGATTCCATCAATGGAGAAAAAACATTCTATTAAAAAGAGCTGGATATATAAATGATTTGACTGAAAAAATCAGAACAGACAATGATATTAAAGATATAATATATATTTTCGATTACGATAAAGAATGGTATTCACTACAATTTCATAAGAGCGGTGAATTAGAATTAAAAGTGGACAAAACCCTATCATACTTTTCATATATTTGCTATTTAAAAAGGCAAAAAATTATATCAAACAAAGAATTTGATTTTTTTAAATATGAAGTTGAACGTATTTTAATAAATCAACAAGTTCAAGATTATTTTTATAATTTATATCATTTTTCTTACAAATTCAACACTCCATTTACATTTAAATACTTATTTGAGTATGGTAAAAAGGAAGGAATGTTCGATGATGATTTTTTTGATAAAAATGCTTATATAAAAAATAAAAAATATCATCGTAATCTGAACTTTTAAATATGCAACAGATATAATTTGCGAAGGAATTTTGATTCTAATCGATAACTTCTTATTTGCAGAGCTATCCTTAAACAGCAAGGGCGACCTTGCTGTTTTTATTTACCCCTTTCCGGTTTCCACTGATAATACATCTTGCCATTGTACAGATTTTCCACGATTTCAGGGCGTACAATGGTCTTTTTTCCATTCGAGGTATAGAAAGCCGATTTACCGTTCAGCAGTCCCTTGACCTGAAAATCTGAAAGTTCCACACCGTACACTTTAGCGATATTCATTCCGCATTTACCCTTGCAGTAAAATCCAAACTTTCCCTTGACAACATCTGCACCACATTTCGGGCATCTGCCGACAGGTTCGTGAGAGCCATCAGAAAGAGAAACAGAGTTGTCAGCCGAGCCGTATTTACTGCTCATAGAGCTGATAAAACCGCAAATCTCAGACATAAAGCTGTCAGCGGAATAACTGCCGTGTTCGATATTCTGGAGTTTCGTTTCCCACTCAGCAGTCAGCTTTGCGGACTTCACTTCATCGGGAACGACTTTAATAAGCTCCCTGCCTTTATCTGTTGCACGGAGTTTCTTGCCGTCACGCTCCACATAGCCGTTTCTGACAAGCGATTCAATCGTTGCAGCTCTTGTGGCAGGAGTGCCAAGACCTTTCTTTTCGGTGTTCTCATCATAATTTTCGTTGCCTGCACGTTCCATAGCAAACAGAAGCGTATCTTCGGTGTAGGGCTTCGGAGGACTTGTAAAGTGTTCGCCCTTGCTTGCCTGCACCGTGAAAGTCTGTCCCTCAGATACCGCAGGCAGAGATTTTTCCGCATTCTTATCGGATTTGATAAAGCGTTTCCAGCCCATATCGAGGACGGTTCTGCCTGTTGCCGTAAATTCGGTTGCATTACATATTGCTGTGATTTTTACAGTTTCATACTTGTGAACAGGAGCAGCCGCACAAATCAGTTTTGCGGCGATCAGCGAGAGGATATTTTTCTCACCATTCGGCAGAGAATCAAGATCAGCCGATGATATATTGACCGTAGGGATAATGGCATGATGTCCCGATACTTTGGCATTGTTTATGACTTTTGCTATATCGGGAGTGTGTGAGATATCGAACCCGAAAATTGTATCGCAGAGATTCACAACATCAAGTGCGGTCTGTGCCATATCATCGCTGAGATACTGGCTGTCGGTTCGGGGATATGTAACAAGCTTTGCTTCATAGAGAGACTGCGTATAGTCAAGTGTCTGCTGTGCTGTGTAGCCGAAAGCCTTGTTTGCTTCTCTCTGGAGCGTAGTCAGATCATAGAGTTTAGGAGCTTTATCGGTCTTGACTTCACGCTTTACCGAGGAAATTTTTACTTCGCTGTTATTACAGACAGAAACGAGAGTATCAGCGATATTTTCATCATGAATCCTTGCAGACGATAACGTGAAAGTACCGCAATTGAGATCAGCCGTATAATACTTTTGCTTTATAAAGCCGTTTACCTCCGCATCACGCTGAACGATCATCGCAAGGGTAGGAGTCTGCACTCTGCCGATATTGAGTTTACCGCCATATCTGCACGAAAACAGCCTTGAACCGTTCATGCCAACGAGCCAGTCCGCCCTTGCTCTTGCGTAGCCTGCTGAAAATAAATTGTCATATGCGGACATAGGCTTCATATTTTTGAGAGCCTGCCTGATAGCCTTTTCTTCAAGAGAAGAAACCCATAAACGCTTGACAGGCTTGCGGCACTGAGCCATATAATAAACATAGCGGAAAATACTTTCTCCCTCTCTATCAGCATCGGTAGCACAGATAATCTCCGTCACATCGCTCCTGTTCATAAGGTTTTTCAGGATATTGTACTGAGATTTCGTACTTTCCGTAACGGTAAACTGCCACTGATCGGGAATCATCGGGAGCTGTGAAAAGCTCCATTTCTGCTCCCAGCCGTTGCCGTAGTCGTTGGGATATTTCAGTCCTACCAGATGCCCGACACACCATGATACGATGTAGTCGCTGCTTTCAATGTATCCTTTGTGCGGTTTATCTGCACCGACTACGGTACTGATTGCACGTGCAACACTCGGTTTTTCGTCTATGATCAAAATTGACATAAAAAGTCCCTTTCATACTTGATTTTTTTCTTAGTGCGTGTTATAATAGAATTGAACAGGAATCCTATTGAAAGTTGGTGTCCTTTTGCTCTTAACAAAGAAAACTGAAGTCCAATGGCACAGAGATGATCTGCGTACCATTGAAAACTATCGTCCTCTTGATGATGATTTTATGCGTGAATTGTTCCGCAACGATCTTTCACTCGCACAGCTTGTCCTTAGAATCATCACAGGCATTGATGATTTGCAGCTCACATCTCAGGAAACACAGTATGATCTGAATCGACTGCTCGGCGCTCGTTCCATTTGTCTTGATGTTTTTGGCACTGACAGCAAAGGAAGAAAATTTGATCTTGAAATTCAGAGAGCCGACAGATGCGCTACACCGCAGAGAGCAAGATACCATTCAAGTGCAATTGATGTGGAATTTCTAAAGGCTAAAGCGGAGTTTACCGATCTTCCGATCTCTTATGTTATTTTTATAACCGAAAATGATGTAAGAGGGGAAAACAGGCTGATCTACAACTTTGAATGGACAGATACCGCCACAGGTACACCTTTAGGCGACGGCGCACACATAATTTTTGTCAACGGGGCATATACTAATGCCGATGATACATCTGATCTTGCAATGCTCGTTCATGACTTCCGCTGTAAAAGAGCAGAAGATATGAAGATAAAAGAGCTTGCAGATAAAACACGTTATTTCAAAGAAACACCGGAAGGAGTGAGCATTATGTGCAAAGCAATTGAAGATATGCGTAACGAAGCAGCTAAGATGAATTCTTATCAGATTGCTCTCAATCTTATCGAATTGGGAACATTAACGGAAGAAGAAATTGCGAAGGCAACTCAACTTACTCTTGAAGAAGTTAAGGAACTTAAAGAACAGGCTTCACCTGTTACCGCATAAACCACACCCACCCAAGCACATTCCCCACAACGGAGAGTGTGCTTTTCAATTTATCTGCACTCCCTCAGAAGCTCCACGTAGTCAGCAAAAGTGATCATTGTCGGAAATCTGTGATTGCCGCCCTGCTCGGTACTGATATAGCCTGCATTCTGAAATTCCGAAACGATCCTGTCAGCCGTATCAACGTCAATGCCAAGGGTATCTCTGATACACTTGTTTGTTATAAATCCTCTTGTCACACTGTTAAGAAGCAGCGATTTTGCAACACCTTCGGGTACTGATCGGATCGCACTAAGCGGTGCAAAATCACGCCTGCGGTCAGGATTACTTTCCTCAAAAGAAGAAATATCCTCCAAGTCCTTTATGGTGTATCTCTGATCTCTGCTGCTTGCAGGAGCAAGGCACTCATCGTCAGGCTCATCCATATGATCGTAGAAGTGATACTCCTCATCTGTATCAGCATCATTGATATTATCATCATACTTTTCACGGAAACGCTCGTTGATCTCGCCGTTTCCCTCACCGACCTTATAGGCAAGATACGCTACGCCAGACATAATACCAAGTCCTGCGATACCCTTGATAATCTTCTTTGCATTCATCATAAAAACCTCCATTATTGATCGCCAGAAGCATTCTGACGTTTCTCGTTTTCTTTTTCCCTTGCTTTCATCTCCCTGACAAAAGCACGATATTTCGCTGTATATTCATAGGACTTGCCAAATATATTGACCGCTGCCTTATACAGATCAGGCTCATGCTCCTTAATAATCACAAGCTCCTCATTGATATGCTTGCTGAACGGACACCCCACACAGCCTGTTCTCCGCAATCCGTATTCGGTATAACAGCGTGAATGTGTTACATCGAACATCTGCTCATAATCTCGTTTATCGCCGTCCGTGTACCAGAATATCGGACGATATGTATTGCAGCTTTTTGACTTGCTTTCAGAGAAACAAGTCTTGTAATTGGCAGACCTGATACCTCCCTCAGCCTTGCGGATTCCCGTGATCTCAAGATCTGCATCAGTTTCCCTGATAAAACGCTTCGCAGGCTTTTTCTTTGCATACTCACAGCACTTGTTGGATATGGGAAAATCAGGCGGATTTGCAATGATAAACTCTTTCAGCCATTTATTGCGGCTGATTGAATATCTGCTCATTTGCTGTATTCCGTTTTCAGGTGTATAATAAGCGTTGCACCACCATTGCAAAGCCGTTTTACACTTCGGATATTTTCTCAAAAGCACTTCTAACGGCTCGTCCTCCCATTGAAAGTGATGCTTCTGCAAACGCATAATTTGCTCAGAAACATATTTCGACAGGAAAGGCACACCATACTGCTTTACACAAGTCGGGATAGGCTTATCAGGCTTCAATCTCTTGATCTCAATACCATATTTTTGTTCAAGGCAGTCGAGATGTTCCTTTGTGGCTCTGTATTCCAGACCTGTATCGATCCAGTAATAGGTCACTTTGCCGTCCTCGTCTATATTGTGAATAAGGTCAAGCACAAGATCGCTGTCCGAACCTCCGCTGATACTGCAAATCGGATCATAAGACCGCATCAATATCCGCTGTGCCTTGCACATACTGGTGTAGATCGTGTAATTTTCTGCATCGGCAGTTATTTTGAGAATTTCATCATTCACAATTTAACCCTCCCAAAATATGAGCGATCACATCAATTGTCCAGCCGTTGCCAATACACTTGTATCGCTGAGTGTTGGAAATTCCTGCTGTATAATCATCAGGGAGAGTCTGCAAACGCTCCGCTTCAATAGGCGTGAGCTTGCGGATGATATAATCGCCATCAGGCAGATCAATTTTGTACAAACCAGTCTTTGCACCCTGACCGCCGCCATTGGCAGAAAGCGTAACAGACTTCCCACGAACGGAATAAATCCGCTGTCCCTGACCGCCTTTGCCATACTGCCCGATACGAACAGGAGCGCATATAAGCGTATCTTTCTGAACCGTTGTTACGCAGTTGGATTTGTTATCCTTGCGGACTTCAATATGCTGTTTCGTTTTGGTATCATCAACATACCGCCCACGCTGGGCAGCGCCAATTACAGGAACAGCAACCATTGTTCTCTGCTTTCGTTCAAGGGTATTGGAGATGATCGCCCCAGAATACCTTGCCGTCATACAGTAGGACTTGTCCTGCCAAGCAACACCGCTTTCAAGTACATCTTTCAGCAGGATACCTTTGTCAGCAGGAAAAGAAGCAAAAGGGATATTCGTCCAGTAACAGCGTTTTCTGTTCTGTGCAGAAACAAGCGCCGAGTTGATCATAATTGGCTGCACACCGAGATATTTTGAAATTTCGTCCTTGATATTCTGATGAATGGAGTAGTTGTTTTCATAAAGAAAATACTTACACTCCGATTCTTTTAATGCTCTCACATATTCCATAAACAACTTGAAACCCATGCCATCCGAAGTAGTTTCTCTGTCCTTTTTGGCAATGCTCCAGTATGTACAAGGGCTGCCGCCGAGAAGTAAATTATATCCCTTAAACTGCATGAAATCGCCGTCAAAGACATTCCCGTGATGAACAATATCGGGGAAATTATTCTTTGAAACCGTGACGGCATATTTGTCGGTTTCAAAAGCATCGTATCTCTCCACAGGCAGTCCGGCACGTTCAAGCGCCAGTCTGCCGCAGGAGATTCCGTCAAATAAACTAAGTATTCTCATTCAGACAAATTCTCTCTTTCTCATTGTCCGTGTTATGTTGTTGGAACTTTGAATCCGGTGGGATCAAAGTTGCTTATTCATCGTCCCCGCCGTAGTAACCCAGCATTTCGTGATAGTTGTTTTCCAGATCATCGTACTCCTCGCAGAGCTTGTTGTACTTGTCCATAAGGACGGTATACTTTTTAGTGAAACGCTCCGCAGCCGTCAGACCGCTGACGATCTCTCCCATATGAAAACCGTCCATAAAACACTTTCTGCGGAACTTGTCCACAATCCTTGCGCCTGCATTTACAGCCACGGCAGAGCCAATTACCGCCATAGTACCGATACCGATCTTCTTCATTGTTCTCATAGTCGTTCCTCACTTTCGGTTATTCATCATCGCTGTTGTTTTCATCGTAGAAATCATACTCCTCATCGTCATCGGATTCATTGCCCTCCTGTTCAAACTCAGGAACAGCCTTGCTCTTGGACTTCTTTTTGCTAAGCATAAATCCTGCCGCACCGATACCGATCAGAACAATCGCACCAAAAAGAAGATAAATATTGTTCTGAATCGTCTATAATAAATTGGACAGAAAAGATTAAGCCATGGTATAATAAGATAAAAAGAAAAAAGGTGGAAAAGA
>CAMZZN010000039.1 GCA_947345935.1 uncultured Ruminococcus sp. | reverse complement strand
AAGTTTACTTCAAATTCAAAACGTTCCAGAAAATATTCTCTTTTTCGTATTTTTTCTATTAAGTAAACGCATATGGGCTGAATGGCTACGGAACTACTCATACTCCTGCACCGTTGCCGGATGACAGCGTTTCCGTTGAGGTTACCGTTGACGGTAAGAAATATTCTGGAAAACTGAATAAGGCATAATTCTTAGGCTGTTCGGGAGATGATTCATGAATCTCTCGGACAGCCTTTTTTGTTTATCGAAAACCCCTGGCTATGCCAGGGGTTCAAAAAAGCTTATAGCTATGAGTAGAAAAAGAAAACCTCCGATGTTATAATAAAAAAGGTCTGCCAACCAATTTAAAGTAACAAAGGAGGTATTGTCATGAAAAGAGACGATAAAAATAGTTTATCACATAATGAAGTTTAATTCAAGTTTTTAGAGCGATTTTTTTTAAACACATTTCTTCAAACAGCTTAGATTCAGGGTTTATGAGCTGTATTTGTAGAACAAATACTAAGAGTAGAAGATTTCAGTTCTACAAAAAGTTCTACAAAAAAATTTGTAGAATTTTTTGAATTTTCTGAGTTCTACAAAAATTTGTAGAACTTTTGTAGAACTCTCTTTTATGCTGTTGCATTATCTGATGAATCAGATTTTTTCGGCTTTCTTCCTCTTTTGATTTTTTTAGGGACATTAGAGGGTTCATCAAAACTGCTTTCTGCTTCTCCAAGTACATTAGCAATAATCCGAATGTTGTAGTAGGTATTGTTACATCAAAGGAAGCAACAACTGAACCTGTTACAGAAGAAGCACAGAATGAATCATCAGGCAATTCAGCTATTCCGCTTGTAATTGGTGGTGTAGCAATAGCCGGTGTTGGTGCTGCTTTTCTGTTCTTCCGAAAGAGAAAGTGAGGATATTATGATAATTGAAAGTGAAAAGAACATTTATGATAGTTCTGTTGGAAAATATGTTTGTCCTGAATGGGTACTTGATACCGATAATGGCTTGATTATACATACTGACAGCAATCTGAAAGCAACGGAGCGTTGGTTTCATAAGGATTTTATCGGCTACCATCTGAAATATCGTGCTGAATACTGTCCTGATTTGCTTCGTAACCTTGTAAATGAGGGTAAGATTATCGAATATCTTGAAGAACTTGAAATCAAAGTTACTGATGCTGTAAACAATCAGGTTGAGATATGGGAAAATGAAAGCAAGGAATATCAGATTGCCAATGAATCAGGAAACCTTTATGAAGTTCAGCGTATCGCAAATCTCTTTACAGCTATGGCAAGAAAGTCAATTTTTGATGTTATGATTTATGTGTAATATCTTGTAGTTTTGAGTAATTTTCATTCTCTTATCATTGAAAAAAGGCACTCCGTATGGTATAATATCCTTATTATAATTATACGGAGGACAATATGGAAGATTACAGAACACTTGACAGAGCCACATACAAGGCTATAAAGAATATGGACAGAGAAACAATGCAGCGTTTCGTGACCAATGTATATATGAACGGAAAAAACGATAGTGAAGCCGTAAGCATTGATTATGATGCTTTAAGAGCTGACCTTGCTAAGATTAAAGGAATCGGAGAAAGCAGACTGAACGAGATTATGGCTGTCATTGACAGCCACCTCTCTGTTTCAGAGAAATTGGAGGAATAAAAACTGAATGAGAGTTGACACCAAAGACATTTGTGCTACAATTGCTTATTTAATAGGAGTTAAAAAGCATATCGTCAAGGAATGCTTTGACGAAGAATGTCACGATTTGCTTGAATCCTTATATCTGGATAAGAATGCTACAGCAATACGATATTTATGTAAGCTGAGAACTATTCTCATGCAGAAGTTCAAGAAAACCGATGATGAAATGCGTTTCAATCTCAAAAATCTTAACAGACTTGATTGGTATGATGCTGACAATATCAGACAGCTTGAAAAATGGGGATTTGAGATTATAAAGGTTAATTACAGAGCTGAAAAATATGCACTTGACTTTACAAAGCTGATTCATGAAAATATTGATAAATGCTCACATCTATTTCCCGATTGGGTTAATTGGGACTACATAAAAGACCTTTTCATAATTCCGAGCTATACAAAGAAAGGTGTGCTTGTAGCTGAATTTAAGAAATACATGGATAAAATCGACTATTATCCGTTTCAGATGTATATTCACTGGACACCTACAGATTGTGGAAGTATTATTTATTCCGACGGAAAGTTCCTGAATACTATTTACAAGATGAACAATGATATTTTCACCGATACAAGCAAATTCAAGGATGCACATGAGGAAACCAAGAATAATATCTATGATTTCATCAATAACAGCTGCAGAACAGCAATTGCAGTTGATTGTGAAAACTCTGATGTATATAAGCTGTATGGAGTGTTAAAAAATCTTAATCAGGACGAACTTGCTAAGATTGAAAAAATTGTTCTTTATGATGATTACCATACTAATGCCGGTTGGGACTGGATTTACAAGTTTACAAATATACCTGTTGAACATATTGAAGTTGAACGAGTTACAGATCAGAAGTCACTCGTTGACATTAAAATGACTGCCGGTGTATGCAAGGACTACTATGAAAACGGCATATCTTCATTTATTATTGTTTCAAGCGATTCTGACTATTGGGGACTTATTTCTTCTCTCCCCAAGGCGAATTTCCTTGTAATGTATGAGTATCAGAAGTGTGGACAGGCTATAAAGAATGCTCTCTCCGAGCGAGATATTTATTATTGCTCCATTGATGATTTCTGTACGGGAAATATTGAAGAACTGAAAAGAGCTGTACTTCTCAGTATTTTGGAGAAATATCTGCCTGATTTCCTGTATCTTAATGCAAAGGAACTTGCATATCATATTTATCAGGAAGCAAGAATTGAAGCATCCGACAAGGAAATACAGAATTTCTACAACCGATACATAAAAACTCTCAGGCTGAAAATTGCTGATGATGGTGAGGTTAGGCTTGAGATTGCAAGATAATATAAAAAGAACTGCTGAAAATTACAGCAGTTCTTTTTGTTATCGAATTATATTCTGAATATGATTCTAAGAATGAAATACATCATATTAATAAGAACATTATTCAATATCTGAAAAGGTTTACTTAGTATCCCTGAAATAATCAGGATAAGTAGTGCGATGTGTATGTACCTTCCATACTTATAATAAACAGCATTTATTTTCGGACATAGTTCTCCTAATATTTTTGATCCATCAAGTGGAGGAATCGGAATAAGATTAAAAAGTCCTAATCCTATATTTACAACAGCAGAATAATAAGATAACATATTAAAGAACCATATTACAACAGAATCATGGTTTCCCCATTTGAATAATAAAACATTTATCGCTACTGATAAAAATGCAATAACAAAGTTAATTAAAGGACCTGCAATTGAAACCAGTATGATGCCTTTTTTTCGGTTTTTGTAATAGTATGGATTAATAGGGACTGGTTTTGCCCATCCTATATGAAATATCAGCATACATATTGCTCCAATTGGATCAATATGTTTCAATGGATTAAGTGTTAATCTTCCTGATTGTTTTGCTGTCGGATCTCCGAGCTTTAACGATACCCAACCATGAGCATATTCGTGACATATAATTGCCACTAATACTACAGGTGCAGAAAACAGCAAAGAAATCAATTCCGAATTAAGTTTACTCAATATATTGCTTATCACTATATTCTCTCCTGTTCATTTTTCTTTTTTTACAATTATACAGGGCAGCTTAATATATTTCAACAGTCAATAATTCTGATTTGAACTAAAATTCAGACAAATACAGAAAATTGACCAACAGATTCATACAAAAGTAACGAATAGTGATATTTACTTTCAATGGCTGCTATGATATAATATTATAAAATTACAGTTCAGGAGGAAATATGAATACTTTTTTGGTTTTAGCTTTTCTATTCTTTATAGGTTCAACATTTGGTTGGGTACTCGAATTGTTCTATCGACGATTTTTCTCAAGAAACAACAAGGAACGAAAATGGATTAATCCGGGATTTTGTACCGGACCTTATCTACCTTTATACGGATCGGGGTTATGTTTGCTTTATTTAATCGCATCTACTGAAAAATACTATTTTTTAAAATCTCCATTAATAAACAAACTTTTTTTGTTTTTCACTATGGCTGTTTTTATGACCTTAATCGAATATATAGCAGGTATTATTAGTGTGAAATATTTTAAAATCAAATTGTGGGACTATACGGAAGAATGGGGCAATATTCAGGGTGTGATTTGTCCGAAATTTTCATTTTTCTGGTCTGTCCTTGGAGCAGTTTATTACTTTCTTGTTCATCCACGAATATTGGAAACTTTAAAATGGCTTTCTGAAAATCTGGCATTTTCTTTTGTAATAGGACTGTTTTTTGGAGTATTCATCATTGATTTATCATCATCCGCACAATTAGCTATGAAACTGAAAAAATTCTCTGAAGAACACGATGTTATTACCAAATACGAAACACTTAAACTTCAATTAAAGCAAAGAAGAACAGAAAGACTTAAAAAGCATCAGTTTTTCTTACCAATAATTATAGAACAGTCTTTTTATGATTTAAAAATCGAATTTAAAGAAGCATTTGAACATAGAAAACATTAAAGATTCATGCAAAAAGCAGAATATCAAACCCTTATTACAAAGTGTTTTGGTATCCTGCTTTTGTTTTTTGCTTATACTTGAAAAAATCAGCTCTATATGATATAATACTATTTGTAGTCAAATACACCAAAAATCCACCCGTATTATACAGCATAATCCCGAATATCGAAATATAATGTTAAGGAGGTTGACAATGCCGAATTTCATGAAAGATACAATAAAGCAATCATTCATAAAACTGATGAATGAAAAACCTATCAGTAAAATAACCGTAAAAGACATAGTTGTAGATTGCAAGATTAACAGGAACTCTTTTTACTATCACTACGAAGATTTACCTGCATTGGTTATGGAATTGATTATAGAAGTTTCAAACAAAATTATAAATATGTATACTGTATTTGAGTCAATCGAGGAATGTCTTAAATTTCTGACCAGCTATCTTGTAAAGAATAAGAAGCAGATGCTTAACATTTATAATTCAACCAACAGAGAAGTTTACGAAAAGTACCTGTGGAAAGTATGCGACCATGTAATCTCATCATATTTTAAATCTAAATATGATGAAAACACTCCTGATTTAGACATACTCATACATTACTATAAATGTTCCTGCTTTGGTCTGATTATTGACTGGATGAATAGCAGTATGTCATACGATTTATGTGACAGATACAGCAAACTGATTAAAATAAAAAAGAATATTGAGATATAGAAATAGATTCAAAAAATGAATTACATAACAGAGCTATTGTTTCATGACAGCATTTGCCAATGAAACAATAGCTTTTTCATTATCTCCATCATATTATTTAGACATTTTTATAAATCTGACTAAATTTTTAATCACAAATAAAAATCTGACCTTTGAAAAGAAATGGTTTATGATATATAATATCATTACAGCAATAGAATAACAGTTCTTATAAGAGTTATAATGGGAGGTTTGATTATGAACAAATTGACTAAAACTGCAAAAGTAGGTTATCTTACAGTTTCGTTGCTGTTGTGTTTAATTGGAATAGCTTTCATAGCAGTTCCGAGCATCTCAGCAAAAATTTTGTCTGTATCATTTGGAATAGTCCTGATAACCTTTGGTGTTTTTAAAATTATCGGTTATTATTCAAAAGATCTATTTCGGTTAGTATTTCAATTCGATTTTGCTCTTGGTATTCTGTTAATCCTTGTCGGAAATCTGTTTATTTTCACTCCATATAACATACTTAATTTACTTAGTGTATGCGGCGGTATCTATATTCTGCTTGATGGACTGTTGAAAATTCAGATAGCAATGGATGCAAAAAGATTCGGATTAAATACATGGTGGCTTATAATGCTTTTAGCAGTTCTAACAGGTATATTCAGCCTGATTTTGATTTTTCATCCCTCAAGCAGTATAAAAATCATTACATCTTTAATTGGAGTGGCTATGATTTTTGAGGGTGTATTGAATTTCATTACCGCTATAACATCAATTAATTCCAGTAAACAAAGCACTCCGGAAGATAACATAATTGATGTTGAATATATTGAGATTGATAAATAGAATTTTTATCACACATACGATGTAAGCCAAAACAACAGAAAGGATTTAATATGAGTAGAAACAACGATTATCTGTGCCGACTTGCCCGAATGTCAAACGAAAATAACAACATAGTTGAAGATATGTATTTACAGCATCATGTAAACAGAGGACTTCGTGATTTGAATGGAAATGGTGTTGTAACAGGTCTTACTGAAATTTCTAAAATAATCTCAAAAGAAAAAGACGTTGATGGGAATACTGTTTCATGTGACGGAAGATTATATTACAGAGGGACAAATATTCGAGACATAGTTCAAGGATTCTGGAGCGAGAAAAGATTTGGTTTTGAAGAAGCTGTATACCTTCTTCTTTTCTCAAAATTGCCTGATAAAGCAGAATTAGAGCAATTCAAAGAGCTTTTATCTGAAATGCGTACACTTCCAGCCTCATTCACAAGAGATATGATTTTAAAGGCTCCGGGAAAAGATATGATGAATATTATCTCACGCTCTGTGCTTTCCCTGTATACATATGACGATAATCCCGATGATATTTCAATTGAAAATGTTTTAAGACAATGCCTGTTCCTGATTTCTGTTTTTCCTATGCTTTCAGTATATGGTTACAAATCGTTTGAACATTATCATAAAGGAAACAGCCTTGTAATTCATAATCCTGAAAAGAACTTGTCTACATCTGAAAATTTTCTTCATATGTTAAGAGATGACGGAGAATTTACAGAACTTGAAGCCAGAATTCTGGATTTAGCTTTGGTTCTCCATGCTGAACATGGTGGGGGCAATAATTCAAGTTTTACAACACACGTTGTAACATCTTCAGGAACAGATACATATTCTGCTATTTCAGCAGCTTTGGGTTCACTGAAAGGTCCGAGACATGGCGGAGCTAATGTTAAGGTTGCAAAAATGTTTGACGACATGAAACAGAGTGTTGATGTTAGAAACAAAGAAGAAGTCAGACATTACTTGTATAAACTTGTAAACAGAGATGCTTTTGACAAATCAGGATTAATTTACGGCATGGGACACGCTGTATATTCAAAATCTGATCCAAGAGCTGATATTTTAAAAATGTGTGCAAAAGAATTATCTATAGAAAAAGGTCTGGAAGAAGAATTTGAATTATATGAATATGTTTCAAATGAGGCTTCACAGATAATAGCAGAAAAAAGAAGAATATATAAAGGCGTAAGTCCTAATGTGGATTTCTATTCAGGAATGATTTATAATATGCTTAACATTCCTTATGAAATGTTTACTCCGATTTTTGCTGTAGCACGAATTGCAGGTTGGAGTGCGCATAGAATTGAAGAAATTCAAAATGCAGGAAAAATTATAAGACCTGCATACATTAGTGTTAAAGAAGAACAGCCTTACATCTCAATGGAATTACGCAAATAACTACAAAATAATAATTAGCAAGACAATCTCTGAAAATCTATTACATTAAAAATGTAAAGCATAGTTTTTCAGGGATTGATTTTGTGGTAATTATGTAAAAAAATGAAATATAATCTATTATGAACTCATTTATTGATTTCAAGTGTTTTGTATGATATAATTCTAATATCAAGATGCTATGAGTTAACAGGAGGTGCAAATATGACACAAGTTAAGAAACAGTATACGCTTGGTGAAGAAATATTCAACTCTGTTTCGCATGGAATAGGAAGTCTGCTTTCAGTTGCAGGAACGGTTGTATTAATAGTTTTTAGTGCAATATATGCTGATGCGTGGGCAGTTGTAAGTGCAAGTATTTATGGTGCTTCATTAATTATACTTTATACAATGTCTACACTTTATCATGCTATAACTAATCCGACAGCAAAGAAATTCTTTCGTATAATGGATCATAATACGATATTTTTTCTTATCGCAGGTACATATACTCCGCTTACACTTGCTGTTTTAAAAGGTGCTATTGGCTGGATACTTTTCGGAGTAGTCTGGGGAGCTGCAATACTTGGAATTGTGCTGAACTCAATCGACCTTGAAAAGTTCCGAAAGCCTTCAGTAGTCTGCTACATACTTATGGGTTGGGTTATAATTTTTGCAATTAAGCCTATGCTTACAGCAATGCCGAAAATTTCTCTCATATTTCTTCTTGTAGGAGGCGCATTCTATACTGTTGGAATAATATTCTATGCTTTGAAAAAAGTGAAATGGTTTCATTCCGTATGGCATCTTTTTACAGTTGCAGGAAGTATATTTCATTATTTTTCCATTCTTATTGCACTTACTTCATCAAACTAATAGCAAAAATAATAACAACCTTATGCTCAAATGAACATAAGGTTGTTTCTTTATAATCAAAACAGGGATACAAACTTTTCAAATGCTTTAGAACCTTCAGCATATCTCTTAAACACACCTGCATCAAGCAGAACCTGTTCAAACACCTTGCCAACTTCTGTCTTAATGATAGAATCAGCATTGTCAGCATTAAACTCAGGATGATTTTTAAGTATACTTTCTGCCCATTCAGCATGAGAAGCTGTCTTTGGATTTGCAGTTAAATCTGCACCTGAGAGCATTTCTTCACGCAGTATATTAAGTTCATCAGCAAGTCTGGACGGAAGAATAGCAAGTCCCATAACTTCAATAAGTCCGATATTCTCTTTTTTGATATGATGTAAGGAAGGATTCGGATGAAAGATGCCAAGAGGTCTGTCTTCAGATGTAATGTTGTTACGGAGAACAAGGTCAATTTCATACTTTCCGTCACGCATTCTTACAATCGGAGTAATTGTGTTGTGTGGTACACCATCAGTTTCAGCAAATATTCCCACTGTTTCGTCTGTATAGCCTCTCCATGCATCAAGCACATCACAGCAAGCACTTACAAGTTCAGCTCTGTTATCTGATGAAAGACGAATAACAGACATTGCCCATTTCAGTATTCCTGCTGATACATTCGGATATTTTTTCATGCAAAAGGTCGTTTCAATTTCTGCTCTTGCCATTGGGAATTCATATCTTCCGCCCTGAAAATGCTCATGTGTAAGAATTGAACCTCCGACAATCTGTAAATCGGCATTAGAGCCAATCATGTAGTGCGGAAACTGCTCTACAAAATCAAACAGCTTATCAAAAACAGTATGGTCAATTACCATCGGTGTATGGTCTGCATTAAACAAAATACAATGTTCATTATAGTAACCATACGGAGAATACTGTAAGTACCACTTTTTGCCCTGTATATCAACATTCACAGGACGTAGATTCTGTCTTGCAGGATGTGTCAGATGACCTGCAAATCCCATGTTCTCTGCACACAGCTGACATTCGGGATAAGATGCAGCCTTGTGCATCTTTGCGGCAGCTATATCACGAGGATCTTTCTCAGGCTTGGAAAGATTAATTGTTATATCAAGTGTTCCATACTCGGATTCTGCTGTCCACTTCATATCCTTTGCAATTCGTTCAGCACGAACATAGTTCAGCTTCTTACTGAAATCATAATACCAGTCTGTTGCAGTTTCAGGAGATTCAGCATATTTCTGACGGAATACAGCATTTACTTCTCTCGGCATAGGAGTGAACACTCCCATAATCTTTGTATCAAACAAGTCACGCTGTACGGCTGTATCTTCGATGATACCATTCTGAACTGCATATCTGATAACAGGTTCAAGAAGCTGTTCGATATTGCCTGTTAATGCCTCGCTGTCATGCCATTCTGTAAGTTTCAGAATATCCATAATCTGATTTCTGACAACATATTCATCATCTTCTGTAATCAGATTACTATTTATTGCATGGGAGATAAGTCCCTGTATTGCTTTGTAAATCATATTGTTACCTCATTTCTGAAATCCATCGGGATGATTTTTGTGCCAGTTCCATGCATCCGCAATGATTTCCTCAAGGCTGTCATGTTCAGGATTCCAGCCAAGAATTGTTCTTGCCTTTTCGCTTGATGCAACAAGTCTTGCAGGATCACCTGCACGTTTAGGCGTTTCAATCGCAGGAATCGGATGTCCTGTTACTTTTCTTGCAGTTTCAATAACCTCACGAACTGAATATCCTACGCCATTGCCAAGATTGAAGATATTGCTTTCGTTTCCGTTTCTCAGATATTTTACAGCAAGAATATGAGCCTGTGCTAAATCTGTCACATGGATATAATCACGAATACAGGTTCCGTCAGGAGTATCATAATCAGTACCATAAATTGAAACGCTCTCACGCTTTCCGTTTGGAACTTGAAGAATAAGCGGTATAAGGTGGCTTTCAGGATTGTGTGCTTCACCGATACTACCTGATTTATCTGCACCACAGGCATTGAAATAACGAAGTGAAACATATCTCAGGTCATGTGCCTTTGAAGTCCAGTAGAACATTTTCTCCATAGCAAGTTTTGTTTCACCATAAGGATTGGTAGGCTGTGTACGGTCTGTTTCAAGAATCGGAATATTCTCAGGTTCTCCGTATGTTGCGGCTGTTGATGAGAAAACAATCTTATCAATATTATGCTCAACCATAGAATCAAGCAGAACTTTCGTGCCACAGAGGTTATTGTCATAGTATTTCAGAGGATTTGTAACGCTTTCGCCTACAAGTGAGTATGCCGCAAAGTGAATTGCTGCATCTATATCTTCATTTTCAAAAATGCTGTCAAGAAATGACTTATCGTGCAAATCACCCTGATAGAATTTTGCTCCCTCTGGAACTGCTTCAATATGACCTGTTGCAAGATTATCAGCTATTACAACTTCTTCTCCTGCACGAATAAGTTCCAATGCTGTATGTGAACCGATATATCCTGCGCCGCCTAATACAAGTACACTCATTTTTAGTCCTCCTTGATTTCAATACCACCGACAGGTCTGATGCTCATTACATAGCATGAATTCTGTCCGAAAATTCTGTCCATTTCTGACTTGTATTTTTCTACAAGCTCACTTGGTACAAAAGCCTGAATTGTTCCTGCAAATCCACCACCATGCACTCTGATTGCACCCTTACCGCAAAGCACTCTCTTTCCAGCCATAATTGCAAGAGGAATAGCCTGTTCTGTAGGCTTTCTGCATGAGTAAAGGTTCTGGAGATAATTCATTGATGAATCTCCTGATTCGTTGACAAGTGCGAGGAAGCCTTCAAAATCATTGTTTTTAAGGCATTCTGTTTCTGCCTTAGCACGATAGTTATCACCGAAGAAATGTACTGC
Organism: uncultured Ruminococcus sp.; assembly: GCA_947345935.1. GTDB lineage: Bacteria > Bacillota > Clostridia > Oscillospirales > Ruminococcaceae > Ruminococcus. Next base: position 11,333 of record CAMZZN010000039.1, on the reverse strand, counting down.
ACGAAGCACTGCTCTGTCAGATACTTTCTTTCGTATATCAGGCATATTCTCCCAGAACTGAGCTTCCTCAACCTCACGAAGCACCTTTTTACCGAAGTATTCAGCAACCTCATCCATTTCACTTCTTACTGCAACATAATCATCTGTCAGATCTGAGTGACTGCCTTTTGTGTCTGTAATAATAAGCTCATAGCCTGTTGTACTTAAATCAAAATCGACCTTGCTGATGCTCGGATTCTGAATATTCTGGAAATCAAGGAATACAAATCCGCCAACAGAACAAACCATCTGATCCATAAGTCCGCTTTTCTTGCCGAAGTAGAAGTTTTCTGCGTACTGTCCGATTTTGGCAATCTCTACTGCACCAACCTGATTATTGTTGTAATAACTGTCAATGGCTGTTGCAATAAGTGTTTCAAATGCCGCAGATGATGAAATACCGCTTCCGCCGAGTACATTTGAAGTAGTGTACATATCAAAGCCTTTGACTTCAACACCTAAATCTCTGAATCTTGCGACAATTCCTCTGACAATTTCAGATGAACCCTTTTCACCGATATGAACATCTAAATCTTCAAGTGATACTGCAAACTCATCGTATCCCTCAGACTTGATGCGGATAATCTTTTCATCGTGAAATGCTGTAATAGCGACAGCATCAAGGTCAACAGCTCCTGCAATCACACATCCATGCTGATGGTCTGTGTGATTGCCACCGATTTCCGTTCTGCCGGGAGCAGAGTAAACGTGAATATCGGTTCTGTTAGGATATAAGTTCATGAATTTCTCAATGGCACTCATATATCTTGACTTCTGTGCATCTACATCCTGTGGTTTGTAGAGCTTTCCGAATATTCCGTCAAGCTCACCACTTGTTATTTTATTCTGAAATTCCTGTATTTTCATAATATTGCCTTTCTGTTTATTCTGCAATTGGTGAGATGAAAAATTCAAGTTTCATAGGCTTGTCAGACTTGATTCTGTACTCATCATGTACAGGTGCGCCCCATGAATCATCACCGCCGACACCCATCTGCTTTGCTGCAATTCGCACCCAAGTATAGCGTACATTCGGGAGTTCATCCATGTGCATTGCATTTTCAAGCTCATATGCACTATATGGGAGAACACTCATTTCAAATGGAGCATTTACCTTTGTGAAGGTCAGACCATGCTGTGTGTTATCTGATACTGTAAGGTTTCTGACACCTGTTCTGTTTCCGCATTCCTGTGGATTCAGATAGCCTGAAAGATTGTCCATTGCTGTGGATTCCCACACGCCAAGTCTTGCACCCTTGTTTCTGTCGATATAATTTTCATCAGGTCCCATGCCATAGTATGAGAAGCTGTTTAACTGTTTCTTCATCTTGAAATCAAGTGCCAGTATCGGCATATCATGCATTCCGCTTACTCCTGCGTAATTCACACATACTCCGAGTCTGCCGTCAAAATAAGCTGTATAAATGATAGTATACTCAAATTCAGGAGAAGAAGCTGTTCTGTATGTGAAGCTGATTTCAAGTGAATCTTCATGCTCTGTGTAAGATACTGTCTCAAATTTTGCAAATTTTCCTGCAATGAACCACTGAGCAAGATTTGTAGGCTCTGATGCTCCCATATCATTATCTGTCATTGCTCTCCAGAAGCTGACCTTTGGTGTGCGAGTGATATATTCAAAGCCGTTATATTTCAGAGAACTGATTCCGCCCTCTTTCTTGTCAAACATCATGGAGAAGTTTTCGCCATGAACACCGATGATGACATCACCGTATACAATAACAGGCTTTTTGATATTTCTTTCAGGAATTGTATTATCTTCGATTTCAAATACTTCCTGTGAAAAAGCAATTTCATGACCTGCATCTGCCCATGCTGTTGCATTCTTTGTTACTGCTGAAACGTGGTATACATATTCTCCTGCACAGTCAACCTTATTGATTGAGAGCTTAATTGTTTTTGTTTCGCCAGCCTTTACATCAAGTGAGAATGTATCAGATTTAAGAACAACTCCCTGCTTTTCAAGTCTTGCAACAAACTGTAAATCGCTTGTATCTGCAAAAAGATTTCTGTTTTCAACTGTAAGAAGTCCGTTCTTTACTGTCATTCTGATATTGGAGTAAAGAGCCTTGACTTCCTGAACCTTTGATGAATAAGTACGGTCAGCGTAAACAATACCGTTTGTACAGAAGCCATAATCACTTGCTCTGTCCTCAAAGTCACCGCCATATGCAAGGACTTTCTGCCCGTCATCATTTATCATTTCAATTGCTTGGTCAATGTAGTCCCAGATAAATCCGCCCTGATAGGATTCATACTTATCTTCAAGGTCAGTGTAGAGATGAAGTCCGCCGAGAGAATTTCCCATGGCGTGCATATACTCACAGCTGATATACGGACGTTTCTTGCCGAGTTTCAGATAATCTTCAACCATTTCAGGTGTAGCGTACATTCTGCTTTCCATATCTGTAATATGGTCATAGATTCCGTCAGGAACTCTTGTAACGCCCTCATAGTGTACAAGTCTTGTAGAATCCACGCTTCTGAAATAATCAGACATAGCCGCAATATCATCACCGCAGTAGGATTCATTTCCGCAAGACCATATCAGCACACTTGCATGATTCTTGTCACGCTCATACATTGATTTTGCTCTGTCGAGAACGGCAGCCTTCCACTCAGGGAGTGATGCAGGAATATTCCATGAAGGTTCTGTTGCTCCAAGTTTCTGCCACGTTCCATGTGTTTCAAGGTTTGCTTCATCAATCAGATAGATTCCGTATTCATCACAAAGCTCATACCAAAGTGAATTATTCGGATAGTGACAGGTACGGACAGCATTGATATTGTTCTTCTTCATAAACTGAATATCAAACAGCATATCTTCCTTTGTGACAACTCTGCCTGATTTTACATTAAATTCGTGACGGTTGATGCCCTTGAACACAATACGCTTTCCGTTCAGACATATGATACCGTCTACGAGTTCAAATCTGCGGAAACCTGTCTTTGTTCTGCTGACTTCAATGACATTGCCATTTTCATCTTCAAGAATAACTGTAAATGTATAAAGGTCAGGAATTTCAGCACTCCAAGGCTGTGCATTTTCAATTGTCCATGAGATATTCTTGTCTGTTGATTCAGCAACAGCATTTCCGTTTTTATCTGTAAGAACAGCCTTGATGCTGCATTCACCGATAATATCAAGGTCTGCTGTGAAGATACCGTTTGTTCCGTCATAATCTGCAATGACTTTCATGTCACGAACATGAGCCGTTGGTATTGCATAGAGGAATACATCTCTGAAAATTCCTGAGAATCTCCAGAAGTCCTGATCTTCAAGCCAGCTTGCAGAGCTTCTCTTGTAAACCTCAACACAGAGCTTGTTGCCGTTTTCCTTAATGTATGGTGTCAATTCAAACTCTGAAGGAGTGAAGGAATCTTCGCTGTAGCCTATGAACTCTCCATTCAGCCACACATACATTGCAGTTTCCACACCTTGAAATGATACGAAAACACGTTTGTTTCTGAGAGATTCATCAAGGTCAAAGTATCTTACATAGCTTCCGACAGGATTATCTGTTTCAGAAATGTAAGGTGGTCTGAGATGCTCCTGACCTTCCCATGGATACATTGTATTTACATACTGAGGTTTTCCATAACCCTGAAGCTCAATGTGTCCGGGTACCTGTATATCGTCAAAATCATCTGTGCTGTAGTCAGCGGAGAAGAAGCCTTCCTTTCTCTCTGACGGATTCTTTGCCCATGAGAACTTCCATGTGCCGTTAAGATTCTGTACAAGTGAAGTTTCTCCCTTGTCAGCTTCGTTCATATCAGCGTAGAATTTATGGTCAGAGTGTGCTTCGATTCTGTTTACTGCAAATACTTCGGGATTTGCGAGCCATTCAAGTGTATATTTCATGGTAAAACCTCCATTTTTACCGGAAAGCAGAGTTTTTCATCTGCCTTCTTTAGTTTTAGTTTGCCTTTGTCTTTAATTCTTCGTTTGCCTTTTCAACCTTGAGTTTGATAAGGACTATTGTAATAAGTAAGTTGAAAATCATCGGGAGCCAGAGATACATTACATGAAGCATATTTATGCAGGATTCAGGCTGTACTGCTGATTTTTCGATATATCCGCTTGCTGCGAGAAGCCAGCCTGCAATTGCAGTACCGATACCGCCGCCGACCTTTGTTCCGAATGATGTGCATGAGTACATTGTTCCGTCAACCTTTTTGCCTGTTGTAAGTCTTGTGTATTCTGATGTTGTTGCAATAAGAGCATTCATATCGCCCTGCAAAGGACTCATTCCGAGTGCTGCGATTGCTGTAAATCCAAGCATAAGAGGGATATTTCCCATATATCCTGCAATAATAACTCCGACTCTGCCAAGTGTACCGATTGTGTATCCTACAAGATTGAGCTTATACATTCCGCTGAACTTTCTTACAAGTGTAGGAGTAAGGAGAAGTCCTGCAATCATTGGAATATTAACTGCCCATGAGAATGTTCCGAATAAGCCTTCATCACCGAGTACATATTTCATGAAGTAGATTCCCATTCCGAGTGTTGCTGAATAAAGCTGCATTAAGAGATATGCTCCGCAAATCATAAGGAAGTATTTGTTGTGAGCAAGAATTTTGAAGGCATCAATAAGGTTGTACTTTTCTTCTTTTTCTGCCTTTTCTTCGCCTTCTTCAAGTTCTTCAGGAGAAAGTTCCTTAACTGAAAGAACTGAGATTGTGTTTGTGATAACACCGATTACAGTATAGATAATTGCAACTGTTCTCCAAGCTGCTGCACCGCCACCGAGCTTTGCAACAAAACCGACAGTGATTGCCTGAATTAACATACTTGTACCGAATGCGAACATAAATCTGATTGAACCCATCTGTACACGTTCATGATTATTTTTAGTAATGAGTGCTGTAAGTGCTGAATATGCGATGTTGTTTGCTGTGTAGAATCCTGCATTAAGAACTGTGTATACGATAAAGAACCATGCATACTGAGCAGTTTTTCCCATATCAACAGGAATACAGAAGATTGCGATTAAGCATAAAGCACATCCGAAATATCCGTATAACATCCAAGGTCTTGCTTTACCCATTTTTGTTTTTGTCTTATCAATCAATGAGCCAAAGAATATGTCACTTACTCCGTCGAAAAACTTTGATACAAAAATCAATGTACCTACAACTCCTGAATTAAGTCCGATTGTATCGGTCAGGAATATCATAACAAATGCTGAAAGTAATGCGTATACGACGTTTCCTGCAATATCGCCTGAGCCGTATCCGACTTTGTTATACCATTTCAAGTATTTTTTCTGTTCCATAGTAAAACTCCTTTAGAATTATCATTCTGATTATGCACAGAATTTGTTTTTGATTATTCTGCCTGATATTATTTGACAGCTTCTCAAATTGATTTCAGGCATATTGACTTATGAGTTTTACAAATAGCTATTTGTGTTTCTGGGCTGACGTCTTTACTTTTCCCGTTTTCCTTAATTATATTATAGCACATTATTTTAATGAATCCATACACTAAACCAAGTTTTTTATGCACAAAATTAAAGTATTACTATTGAATTCAAAAGTTTAGCATGATATAATAGTAGAAGAACTAAAATCGGAGGACATTTTATGTATGTAAATGCAGCATATCTTAATAATCATCTGCCCGCAGTTGATGATAAATCAAAACCACTTATCGTTACAAGCTGTGGAAACTATCGTGTCAAGACAAGACCTGTGGTAGAAACAAAACGTCCTGTCGGAAGAAGCGACTATCAGCTCCTTTATATTGCGTCAGGAAAAGGTCATTTCTTTATCGACGGAAAAGAGCATATTGTTACAGCAGGAAATATTATTCTATATGTACCTGATGAACCACAGGATTATGTTTACTACAAGGAAGATAAGACAGATGTTTACTGGATTCACTTCACAGGCTCGGATGTTGATACAATTCTTGAATATTATAACGTACCTGTGAAGAACAATATTCTGTATATCGGCACATCACCTGATTATCAGTGGATTTTTGGACAGATAATTCAGGAACTTCAGTTATGCCGTCATCGTTATGAAGAAGTCATATCTTTACAGTTAAGGAACATTTTTCTTTTAATAAGCCGAAGTCTTGAAAGTAATAAAAGTTTCAGCAATGCAACTGAAAAGGAAATCGCTATGGCTATGCACTATTTCAGAGCAAATTACAATCAGGAAATCAGTATAGAGGAATATGCGGAATCAAGAAATATGACAGCTTGTTGGTTTATTAACTGCTTCAAACAGATTACAGGTCAGACACCTCTGCAATATATCCTGTCAATGAGAATTTCAAATGCTCAGAGCTTACTTGAAAATACCAACTATTCTATCACTGAAATAGCATCACAGGTTGGGTATGAAAATTCTCTGTATTTCAGCAGATTATTCCATAAGCAGACAGGAATGGCTCCGAAAGAATATAGGAAGATGAGAAGTAGATAGTTCGATTATAGTTTATTTGCAGAATTTTCTTCATAAAAAAACAGCCGAATGCAAATTTTACATTGCACTCGGTTGTTTCTATGTTATTTTCAAAGCACTAAACAAAAAATGCTGCCATTCTCATCGCTTTTCTCAAGTTCAATAGCTCCACCATGAATATCCATTATTTCAGAAACCATAGCAAGACCGATTCCGTAACCGCCAAGGGAACGGCTTCTTGATTTATCAACTCGATAAAATGGTTCAAATATCTTTTTCTGTTCTTCCTTTGATATACCTTTACCATTATCCTCAACTCTTATAACGGATTTCTCATTTTCCTCAGATATTGTAACAATAACTCTGCCATTTTCGGAGTTGTATTTTATTGCATTTTCAATTATATTATAAATTGCTCTGTATATCAGCACTTCGTTCCCTTTATTTTTTAATGTGATGCTGTCTGATTGCGGATTGAACTCAATTGATACATGATTATTCTGTGCAACCGAATCCAAATCACAAATGATTTCATCGGTTAATGAAACAATCTCAATTTCATCGTTAAGCTGTGCTGTGTGCATACTTAGCAATTCAAGTAATGAATTTACAAGTTTATTTAACCGATTAATCTGTTTTTGAGAGGAAACCAGATATTCGTTATACTCATTCTCAGTTTTATTCTGTTTCTTGATGAAAACTTCAAGATTTGTCATCATTACTGCAAGAGGTGTTCTTAATTCATGTGCAGCATTAGCTGTAAACTGCTTCTGTGACTGAAAGGCATCATTTAGTTTGAGTTTCATTTTATTGAACGATTCAGTAAGGAGACTGATTTCGTCATTTGCTTTTGATACTTCTATCTCTTTCGTAAGATTATTTTCTGTTGTTTCAGCAATTATTCTGCTTAAATCACGAACAGGCTTTAATGCCGCTCCACTAAAAAACCATGCAAGCAATGCTCCGATTATAACAATCAGAATTGTAAAGATTACAGCCTGTACTGTAAAATCGTGTTTTGTCTCGGCGATTGTATTTATAATGTCGGGAAATAAATCTGATATTCCAAGTTCAATCTTAATGTCCTGATTGCCTTTTCCGGAAAAATCAAGTGCAACGGCTTCAAGATTATCAAGTTTCATAATTGCAGAGTTCATTATCAGAATATTGAGAACTACACAGCATAGCGTTGTCAGAAGCGTAGTAATAATAGTAAATCTTAATCTTATAGATAATCTTTTCATACGTTTTCTCCTATAATATATCCCTGACCTACTTTGTTACGAATTGGATCGTAATTCAGCTTTTCTTTCAGCTTTTTTCTAAGAGAAGAAATATGAACTCTGACTGAGCCACTGAATTCATCTGCGTTTGTATCCCATACGTGTTCAATCAGCTCTTCCTGACTAATAATTTTTTCCTGATTGATAAGCATATATTCAAGAATTCCTGATTCTTTTCTCGTCAGTTTAATTACTTCTCCATTGATTGACGTTTCTCTTGTTTTAGTGTCATAGGTAAGCTCTCCGAGTTTAAGAACAGTATTCTTCTGTACAAAATTTCTTCTTGTAAGGCTTCTTATTCTTGCTTCAAGTTCTTTAAAATGAAAAGGCTTGGTAAGATAATCATTTGCACCTTCATCAAGTCCATTTATTTTATCGTCAAGACCAATTCTGGCAGAAAGGATTATTACAGGTGTTTCAAGATTTTCCTTTCTGAATTCTCTCAAAATATCCATTCCATCAAGTTTGGGGAGATTAAGATCGAGAAGAACAAGGTCATATACATTATCAAACAGTAAGTCCAGACCTGTTTCTCCATCTGATGCTGTATCAATTTCATATCCGTCTATCTTAAGACCTTCTGCCATAGATTCACGAAGTTCGGTTTCATCTTCTATTATAAGTAGTCTCATATTGTATCCTTTCGATTATTGTAATCAGCAATACTGCACTACCCCATTATAGCACAAAAAGACTAAAAATTAAATAGAAAAATTTGATTTAGTCTGTTTTCTTAACAGGAATTTTACACCGCTTGTGATATAATAGGCACATAAGATAAATCAAACTTAATTTTTCTCAAAATGAAAGGACATATTACTATGAAAAAACTGATTGCTTTACTTCTTGGCGTTACTATTATTTCTTCATTTGCTGGCTGCCAGTCCGGCAATGAAAATTCTTCTGCAAACTCCGATAATGTCTCTGTATCTCAGAGCTATGATAAGCCTTACTATTCCTCCAAAGATGAAGTTTCAATCGAAAAAATCACAGAAAAAACGATCCCTTCAAAAATCGTTGAAGAAACCGTTGGATATAAGGCAGATATAAAGTACAGCGGTTTTGAAGATGATGCTCTTGATGGTTCATCTGCTTGTGAATCCTATAAAAAAATCGGTGATGTCATTCATGTGAATCAGTATTCTGAATACCAGAACGGACAGTATACTCTGCTTTATTTTAATAATGACGCAAATGACAGAAATATGTATGTTAAAAGCAGCGAGGGCAGTGACGTTTCTCCGTTTGGTGAAAGCGAAATAAATCCCATTGTAAACGAATCTTTCCTCGGACTTGACACACTTAATGCTGAAATCAAAGAGATAAAGGAAGAAAACGGAAAATACATTGTTTCAGTTGACATTTCTGAAATTGAACAGCAGGAAACACTCACAATTGATCCGACTACAGGTTTTATTGAAAAAGTTGTATCAACCTATAAATCATATCAGGGTAATGATGTAAGCGAAGAAAGAACATACACTTATTCATCGGATATTGAGATTGATATGACACCAAAAACAAATGGTGAAGAACCAGAAGAAAACAACACTCCGATTAGCGAGAATGGAAAAATCAGCTTTACATCAACCGACATCAACGGAAATCCTGTTTCAATGGATGATTTCAAAAATGCAAAGCTTATTATGGTTAACTTCTGGGAACCTTGGTGTGGTCCTTGCGTTGGCGAAATGCCTGAACTTCAGGAACTGTATGAGAATTACAAGGATAAGGGACTTGTGATTCTTGGTGTAACCTCAGATATGACTGTTGAAGATGATGCGAAAGCAATTATCAAGGATAAGGGTATTGAATATCCTATCATCTTGGGCAACAAAGAGATTTCATGTCCGACAGAGTATTTCCCTACAACAGTATTCACAGACGGTAACGGAAACATCCTTTCTGCTGAACCTGAGATTGGTGCAAAAGACTATGCTGGATGGGAAAAACTTATAAAGAGTTATCTTGACTGAGGTGTGTTATGAAGTATAAAAAAATATCATCTGTGCTGCTTTTATGCTTGTCTGTTTCGATGATTGGAGTGGGTATTTATCAGAATCAGCCTGATTCAGTATTAAGCAAAGCAATAAGAATTTGTCTGGAGTGTGTTGGAATTGGCTAAGAAAAAGCATTATCAAATTGTTATACAGAGTATTGCCACCTTGATTCAGAATGCAAACTTCAAAGGATTTTTCACAGGAAAGATATATCAGGGTGATACAAAAAAAGTCTGTGTTCCGGGGCTTAACTGCTATTCATGTCCGGGAGCAGTCGGTTCATGTCCTATAGGTTCACTCCAGAATTCTCTTTCAGGATATTCTTTTAAATTTCCTTACTATGTTCTCGGACTTCTGCTTTTCTTCGGTGCGATACTCGGAAGAATAGTCTGCGGATTTCTGTGTCCGTTTGGATTGGTTCAGGATCTGCTGCATAAAATTCCATTTCCAAAGAAAATCAGAACGTTCAAGGGTGATATGATTCTCAGAAAACTGAAATATATAATTCTCATAGTAATGGTTATCATTCTTCCGATAATATGTAAACTCACGCCTGTATTCTGCAAATATCTCTGTCCGTCAGGAACACTTGCAGGTATATTGCTTGCGTTCTCTGATACAACATTATTCTCCGTATTCGGAAGCAGATTTGCATGGAAGTTTTGCATATTATCAATCATCATACTTACAAGCATCATAATCGCAAGACCTTTCTGCAAATATTTATGTCCTCTTGGTGCATTCTATGGAATCATGAATAAGGTTTCAGTTGTTCAGATGTCCTGTGATAAATCAAAATGCAATAACTGCAAGGCTTGCGCAAAGGTTTGTGATATGGCTGTTGACCCGTCTGTAAATTGTAATCATACTGAATGTATCAGATGCGGAAAATGTAAAAATGTTTGTCCGTCAAAGGCTATTTCGTATACAAACATCTTTAAGGAAAAATAAACTTCTATCCTATACTGTAAATTTAAATCTATTTTATAAAGCTGCCTCACAAATTATGATTATTTCATATTTTGTGGGGTGGCTTTTTAGCCCGCTGTCTCGGTTTAATTGTTTCAACACATTGTCCTAACGCACAGGGAATGAAGTATTTCATAACCCTAATCCCACGAAATGTGATTTTTCATATTTCGTGGGATTTTTTGTTACTGCGTCCTTTTTCTATAAGTAGCAAGGCTAAACAGTGAGAGAAGATACAGCAACTAAAAAATATATTTTTGAAACGTCCTTTTATGTATCATCTCCCGGCTAAAAGATAGAGAGTGATAAATCTCTCAGAATTGGAGGTGCTGAAATGAAACATAAGCTTCAAATTTGTGTTTCAGACAAGCCACGAAAAAATGACATAGTTTCTTGTAAAAATATCACCTTGAGAGAAAGAGTGATGAGATTGCTGTTTGGCAGACAGCAGAAAATCATGATTCTTGTTCCAAGCGATACAATCGAGGAACTTGCCATTACCCAAATTAAGGATGAATCGTCTATAATAAATTGGACAGAAAAGATTAAGCCATGGTATAAAAAAAAAAAAAGAAAAAAGGTGGAAAAGAAAATGTCAGGAAAG
>CAMZZN010000038.1 GCA_947345935.1 uncultured Ruminococcus sp. | reverse complement strand
GAGGGGTGCGGGTCTCCGGTGGAGACCTCTCGCAAAGCGAGAAGCACCGACCGAACCGACAGGTGAGACCACGGGCGCCGGTAAGGCGTGTACTCCCCTTTGGCAGGGGTGTGGGGATGGAATCCCCACTTAAACCGTTGACATTAAATCTCTTTGTTCCACCGCAAGCCTGTCGCAGCGTTCGTTTTCCGGATGTCCGGCATGACCCTTGACCCAATTGAATGTAACGTCATGTTTTTCCAGAAGCGGCAGAAGCTGTTCCCACAAATCGACGTTCAATACCGATTTTTTATCGGATTTTATCCAGCCCTTATTCTTCCAGCCGTATAGCCAGCCTTTATTAACGCTGTCGCAGACATACTTGCTGTCCGTGGTAAGTATCACTCTGCACGGACGTTTCAGAGCCGAAAGTCCTTTTATAACTCCGGTAAGTTCCATGCGGTTATTTGTTGTGGCGCTGTCTCCGCCGGAAAGTTCCTTTTCCACGCTGCCGAATCTCAATACCACACCGTATCCGCCCGGCCCGGGATTTCCGCTGCACGCTCCATCCGTAAAAATCTCAACTGTATCTATAACATTCACATCCCATGAAAATAATCCATTATTATTATAACTCAGAATTTCCAGAAAATCGCATTTGTTACCCTGAGTAAACAGGAATAATTGTTTTACTCAACAAACATCAACATTAATATTTGTTGCAATTGCCACTTTTTTTAGCTTACATAATATGGTATAATAAAATTATCTTAAAAAAGAATAGAGGTAAAAAAACAATGAATAATATTACAAAGGACATTTTTTATATCGGAGTAAACGACCATGAGATCGATCTGTTCGAGGGATTGTACGACGTTCCAAACGGAATGGCGTATAATTCTTACGTTATTATGGATGAAAAAATTGCGGTTTTAGATACTGTCGATGTAAATTTCGGAGACAAATGGCTTGAAAATCTTGAAGAAGCTCTTGCCGGAAAAACTCCCGATTACCTGATCGTTCAGCATATGGAACCCGATCATTCCGCTAATATTGTAAGATTCATGGAAAAATATCCGGACGCCGCAGTAGTCGGAAATTCAAAAACATTCAATATGATGAAGCTGTTTTTTGAAAATATCTCACTTGACGGCAAAACTGTTGAAGTCAAGGACGGCGATACGCTTTCTCTCGGCAGCCATGAACTTAAATTTGTTTTTGCTCCTATGGTTCACTGGCCGGAAGTAATGTTCACATACGACATCACTGCAAAGGTTCTTTTCTCCGCCGACGCTTTCGGTAAATTCGGAGCTCTTGACGCTGACGAGGACTGGGCTTGCGAAGCTCGCCGCTACTATTTTGGAATCGTAGGAAAGTACGGCGTTCAGGTTCAGAGTATTCTGAAAAAGGCGTCCGCACTGGATATCAGCGTAATTTGTCCGCTTCATGGTCCGGTTCTGACTGAAAATCTCGGATATTACATTGATCTCTACAATACCTGGTCAAGCTACGGCGTTGAATCACAGGGAGTAATGATCGCATATACCTCGGTTTACGGGAATACTAAAAAGGCAGCTGAAATTCTCCGTGACAAGCTCATTGAAAAAGGCTGTCCAAAAGTCGTTTTCTGTGATCTTGCACGTGAGGATATGGCGGAAGCCGTTGAAGACGCTTTCAGATACGGCAAGCTTGTTCTTGCAACGACTACCTACAATGGCGATATTTTCCCATTTATGAAGCATTTTATCGGCGATTTAACAGAAAGAAACTACCAGAACCGCACTATAGGTCTCATTGAAAACGGCGCATGGGCGCCCACAGCCGCCAGGGTAATGAAGGGAATGTTTGAAAAATCCAAGAATATAACCTGGCTCGATACAACAATTTCAATAAAGGCAGGCGTAAAATCTGAAAATATTCAGCAGATAGAAGCAATGGCTGCCGAACTTATGAGGTGAATATGAAAATAACGCTGAATTCCGACAAAGAGCTTGTTGCAAAGCTTAAGGAGGGTCTTGAAAAAAAAGACGGCTATTGTCCGTGCCGTCTTGCAAAAATACCTGAAAACAAATGTATGTGCAAAGAATTCCGTGATCAGATAGCCGATCCTGAATTTGAAGGCTTTTGTCACTGCCTGCTGTACTATAAATCGCTGGAGGATTAATATGAACGAGATTACAATTACTAAGGAAAACTTTGACGAAGAAGTCCGCAATTATCGTGGAATGCCTGTTCTCCTTGATTTCTGGGCAGGCTGGTGCGGTCCGTGTACGATGCTTTCACCGATCGTTTCAGAGATTGCCGACGAATATGACGGCAGAGTGAAAGTAGGAAAGGTCAACGTTGACGAACAGCCGGAGCTTGCCGCTGCATTCAGAGTAGAGAGTATACCGCTGATAGTTGTTGTCAAAGACGGAGTCATCACAGCGCAGTGCGTAGGACTTCGTTCAAAAGAGGACATTATAAAGATGATCGGTCTGTAAAATTATGATGATAAAGGAGATTTCAGTTATGAGATCTCCTTTGTTGCATATAAGGATAAAAAGCAGTAAATAATATTTATAGAGGTGATTTTATGATAAGCTTTATATTAGGAACAGTGTTTGGCGGAACGATAGGAGTATTTGCAATGTGCTTATGTACAGCTGCAAAAGACTGATAATGGGATTCCAATGGGGGTATTTCCCCCTTTTGGAATCCCATTATTTCTTTTATTCCGATACTTTTATTTCTTCTTTTCTCATGTATGGCTGCAATGCTTTCGGTATCCTTATCGATCCGTCCTCATTGATATTATTCTCAAGAAATGCAATAAGCATTCTCGGCGGAGCGACTACCGTATTATTAAGCGTATGCGCAAAATATTTATTTCCGTCAGCTCCCTTTACTCTTATACCAAGTCTTCTTGCCTGTGCATCTCCAAGATTTGAACAGCTTCCAACTTCAAAATACTTCTTCTGTCTCGGCGACCATGCCTCAACATCTATACTCTTCACCTTAAGATCAGCCAGATCGCCCGAACAGCATTCAAGCGTTCTTACAGGTATATCGAGCGTACGGAAAAATTCGACCGTATAACTATAAAGCTTATGGAACCACTCCATGCTCTCCTCAGGCTCGCATACAACGATCATTTCCTGCTTTTCAAACTGATGAATACGGTAAACTCCTCTTTCCTCGATTCCATGAGCCCCTACTTCCTTCCTGAAACACGGCGAATAGCTCGTAAGCGTTTTTGGAAGCTCATTTCCGGGAATAATAGTGTCAATAAACTTACCTATCATAGAATGTTCGCTCGTTCCGATAAGGTAAAGATCTTCTCCCTCTATTTTATACATCATTCCCTCCATTTCCGCAAAACTCATTACGCCTGTAACAACGTCGCTGCGAATCATAAATGGCGGAATATAATAAGTAAATCCCTTGTCGATCATGAAATCTCTTGCATAGGAAAGAATGCACGACTGAAGCTGTGCAATATCGCCGCAAAGATAGTAAAAACCGTTTCCGCTTGTCTTTCTTGCGCTGTCAAGATCGATTCCGTTAACCTTTTCCATGATATCAACATGATATGGTACTTCAAATTCAGGCACGAACGGATCTCCAAAACGTTCAACCTCTACATTTTCACTATCGTCTTTTCCTATCGGCACGCTCTCGTCAATAATATTCGGGATAACCAGCATTATTTCCTTGATTTCCCCTTCAAGCTTTACTTCGAGTTCTTCCATTTCAGAAAGCTTTGCGCCGATTCCGGCAACCTCAGCCTTAACCTTTTCAGCTTCTTCTTTCTGACCTTTCGCCATAAATCCGCCGATTTCCTTTGACTTCACCTTGCGCTGGTTTCTCAGACTATCGCATTCGACCTTAGTTTCACGGTATTTTTTGTCAAGCTCGATAACCTTGTCAACCAGTTCAAGTTTTTCATCCTGAAACTTCTTTTTAATGTTTTCCTTTACGATCTCCGGATTTGTTCTGATAAGTTTAATGTCTATCATTTTTCTTTAACTCCTTTATTTTATTGGGAAATATCCGCATTATTCTTCTGTAAGCTTTTTTGCGATTGACGCCAGATCATCCTTGTCGTAGAATTCCAGTATCAGCGCTCCCTTATTTTTCCCGTAATCTACCTTGACCTTTCTGCCAAGCGTCTCATTGAGTGAAAGTTCCATTTCCTTGAAATAATTGTCAATCTTTCTGTTGCTTTTTTCAGAAACTTCCTCTTCCGACGCAGCATATTTCTGTGCCGCCTTTTCCACCTGACGAACTGTAAGTCCGCCGTCCGACGCCTTGACAGCCATTGCTGTGAGAAGCTCCTCATCATCCTCAAACCCCAGAAGAGCACGTCCATGACCTGCCGATAAGTCGCCCTTTTCAAGCATTTTCAGCACACGCTCCGGGAGGGTAAGCAGCCTTACCGCATTGGCTACAGCAGACCGTGATCTGCCTACCATTTTTGCGACCTTGTCCTGCGTCATGCCATAATTCTCGATAAGTTCGTTATATCCTGCGGCTTCCTCGACAGGATTCAGATTTTCACGCTGAAGATTTTCTATAATGGCGATCTGCATCGTTTCCATGTCAGAAAGTTCCTTGATATTAACCGGAACTTCGTCCAGACCCAGCATTCTTGCCGCACGCCACCTTCTCTCTCCGGCAACTATCTGATAACCGCCGGTACTAAGAGGTCGTACAAGGATCGGCTGTAGAATCCCGTGTTCCTGAATAGAATCCGCCAGCGCAGATATCGCTTCATCACTAAAATTTTTTCTCGGCTGACTGCGATTCGGCTCAATTTCCGAAACACGCAGCGTTTTTTTTACCTGAATATCGTTCGTATTATCATTAAAAAGCGAATCCAGACCGTTTCCTAAACCACCTATAGCCATACGTTTCTCCCTTTCTTAAGATTTCTTAAATGTAAAAATTCCTCTTCTCTTCTTCTGCGGAAGTTCAAGAGCCTCACCAAGAAGCTCATGACAAAGCAGCTCATACGATTCAGCGCCCTTTGAACTTTTATCATAGTACATAACGGGCTTTCCATGGCTCGGAGCTTCGGAAATACGCACGTTTCTCGGAATTTTAGTTTTGAATACCTTATTCGGGAAATATTTTTCAACTTCGGAAACAACCTCATTTGCAACATTCAGACGAGCGTCAAACATGGTAAAAAGTATTCCCTCAATATCGATTGCAGGATTGTAATTACTTTTTACTATTTTAATAGTGTTTACAAGCTGAGACAGTCCCTCCAGTGCATAGAATTCCGCAAGCATAGGAACAAGAATCGTGTCGCAGGCGACCAGACTGTTAATAGTGATTGTTCCCAGCGCCGGAGGACAGTCTATGAGAATATAGTCATAATCAAGCTTGCAGGTAAGTATCTGCATTTTCAGACGGTTAACCCTGTTTTCGTAATTTACCAGTTCCACCTCGCACCCGGCGAGATCTTCCGTAGCAGGAATTATTGATACATTCTTGAAATCGGTATGGATAACGGCGTCCTGAATCCGGGTTTTGCCTGTTATAACGTCATATGTCGTCGCTTTTACTGTTTTTTTCTTTATTCCAAAGCCGGTGGTTGAATTTCCCTGCGGATCTGAATCGATACAAAGCACTTTAAAATCCCGGGAACCCAGATATGCGGCGATATTAACGACAGTCGTTGATTTGCCCACGCCGCCTTTCTGGTTAGCCACAGCAATTATTTTTCCCATGAAATCTTTCCCTTCATACATTTATAATTTTATTATACCACGTTTTCAAGGAAATGTAAATAAAAAAGAGAAATTTTTCATTATTTTATGTAAAAAATGTTTCACGTGAAACAATTAAGGATTATTTTGCCTTCTTCTGAATTGGAATTCTTACACGATATTCGATATAATCTTCATTCTGAATCTTCCGTGAATCAGCGGAGATCCCGGCAGCCTGCATAGTTTCAACCGCCTTATTGATTGTGTTAACAAACATTTTTACATTCTGAAAAACCTTTGAACGTTTTTTATAACTTGCTCTCTCTTTCTGTAAGCCAATAAAGTCCTCAATAAGTTTTTCTGATTTTTCTACATTAAGATTATGCTTGATTATCTTGTCAAGCACCGTAAGACGTTCCTCCGGACTTGCAAGCTTTAACAGCGCCCGTGCATGACGTTCCGTAAGATTGAATTTCATTATAAGATTTCTTTCCTCCGGAGTGATCCTGAGAAGACGGAGCTTGTTTGCAATAGTGCTCTGAGCTTTTCCAAGCTTTGAAGCGGCATCCTCCTGAGTCATTCCGTAATATGTAATCAGCTTTTCGATTGCCACTGCTTCTTCAAAAAATGAAAGATCCTGCCGCTGGATATTTTCCACCAAAGCAATTATTGCAGAATTCCGGTCGCTTATTTCGTGAACAATGCATGGAACGACGGATAATCCGCAGAATTTTGCTGCTCTCAGCCTCCTTTCACCTGCAATAAGTTCAAATTTATCGCCCAGTCTCCTGACAGAAAGCGGCTGTAGGATTCCATTCTGTGATATAGACTCAGCTAACGCAGCTATCTCATTATCCGGAAATGATTTTCTCGGCTGATGAGGATTAGGAATAATCTGCTTTATTTCAATTTCAATAACCTTATTTATAGACTTTTCTTTCGTAAAATTTAAAAAACCTGCCATTTTTTCTACCTCTGATATTAATACTTGGGCTTGCTTGCAATACAAAACAACAGCATTTACTTTTATTATGATTATAAAAGAGACATTGTTTCTCTAAATTCCTGTTAAAGGAAAATACTTTCTGTCTGGACTTCACTCTGATTCTATGCAATCCCCCTTGTGGGGATTGCATAGAATCAATAATGGGTTTCCAAAGGGAATGTACTTCCCTTTGGCAGGGGGGTAGGGGGACAGCGTCCCCCTTTATAAACGTAAATAAAAGTAAATACTGCTATCATGCCCTGTAATAATATTTTAGCATCTTTGGGAAATAATTACCACACAAAAAAACCGACAGTAATCTGCAAACTGTCGGTTTTTATACTATAAATTTTCAGAATTACAAAGATTTCTTCTTGATCTGACTGCTGTTTCTCGGATATTTTGTCGGCGTATGCGATATTTTTTTAATTTGTATTATCCGGCGGTTTTCGTTTTCAAGAGAGTAATTTGTTTCACGTGAAACAATTCCGCCAAGCTTTTCAATAGCGCTGGCAGCAGCAGAAATATCTTCACTTGGCCCTTTCATTGCAATAAAACGTCCGCCTACTGATACAAAAGGAATGCATAGCTCGCTAAGAACTGAAAGATTCGCAACGGCTCTTGCACATGAAACATCAAATTTTTCCCGATATTCCGTCATTTGTGAGATATCCTCAGCTCTGCCGTGAATAAATTCAGCTTCAATTTCAAGTTTATTGCAGAGCTTTTTCAGAAATTCTATCCTCTTGTTAATACTGTCAAGAAGCGTGATTTTTATTCCCGGGAGAAAGATTTTTAGAGGTACTGAAGGAAATCCTGCGCCTGTTCCAACGTCAATAAGAGAAATATCACCGGAAATCTCTCCGTGTTCAGCCAGCAAAATACTGTCAATAAAATGTTTGTAAAGTATCTCGACCGGATCTGTTATTGCCGTAAGATTGACACAATTGTTATATTCAATAAGAAAATCGCAGTAAATTTTCAGCTTTTCATAAGCATTTTCACTAAGTTCAAGTCCGTATTTTTTGAATCTCTCACGACAAAACGTATAATCAGGAAACATTTTCATCATCCTTTCTGTGTTCAAGCCAGACTGTCAGCAGTGAAATATCCGCCGGAGAAACACCGGAGATCCTCGACGCCTGACCTATCGACGACGGCTGAACCTTATTCAGCTTCTCTGCTGCCTCCAGACGCAGCCCATAAACCTTGCTATAGTCTGTATTTAACGGCAATTTCTGATTTTCAAGCCGACGAATATTGTTAATTTGCGCAAGCTGCTTTGAAATATATCCCTCATATTTTATCTGTAATTCAACCTGTTCTCTGATTTCTGCCGAAAGCTCCGGACGCTCCGGGTCAAACGGCGCAAGCATATCATATCCGAGCTGAGGACGGCGAATGAGATCTGCCAGTTTGACGCCGGAAGATATCGGTGCTGTAAGACGTTCCTCAAGAAATAAATTCAGCTGCTGTGAAGGAGCTATATTCGTTGTTGTTACTCTTTTAAGCTCACGGCTTGTCAACTCAATCTTCTTCTGTAACTTTTCATATCTTGAAGCGGATATCAAACCTATCCTGTATCCTATCGGTGTAAGCCGCTGATCTGCGTTATCCTGCCTTAATATAAGGCGATATTCGCTTCGTGAGGTCATCATTCTGTATGGATCAGAACATCCCTTGGTCACAAGATCATCAATAAGCGTCCCTATATACGAACTTGCACGATCAAGTATCATGGGTTCTTTTCCACGAATTTTCAATGCCGCATTTATTCCGGCAACAAGCCCCTGAGCGGCAGCTTCCTCATATCCTGAGCTTCCGTTGAACTGACCGGCGCCGTATAGTCCTGCAATTTTCTTAAATTCAAGCGTCTGCGAAAGTTGGATCGGATCGCAGCAATCGTATTCGATAGCGTATGCCGGACGCATTATTTCCACGTCCTCCAGCCCCTCTATCGTCCTCAGAAATGCAAGCTGTACATCTTCCGGAAGCGACGACGACATTCCCTGCAAATAAAATTCCTCAGTCGTAAGTCCCATGGGTTCTACAAAAAGCTGATGCCTCGGCTTATCGGAAAAACGAACAATTTTGTCCTCTATTGACGGACAATATCTTGGACCAACTCCCTCTATTCTTCCGGAGTATAACGGCGATCTGTCCAGGTTTGAAAGAATCACTTCATGTGTATTACTATTTGTATAAGTTACATAACAACTAACTTTATTACTAAGATCTTTAGCAGGAGTTTCAAAAGAAAAAGGAACAATATTTTTGTCGCCGTCCTGCCTCTCCATGATATCGAAATTAATACTTCTCCTATTCACACGGCATGGAGTTCCGGTTTTAAATCTTCTCAGTTCTACTCCGTTTTCTCGGAGACTTTCTGAAAGATATCTACTTGGAAGCGAAGAATCCGGACCGCTTTCATATGATACTTCTCCAATATGTATCTTTCCTTTGAGATAAGTTCCGGTAGCGATAATAGCGGCTTTTACGCTGTATTCCGCACCAAGAGACGTCCTGACACCGGTTATTTTTCCATTATCTGTAATAATATCCAAAATTTCAGCCTGTTTGATATAAAGATTTTTTTGCTTTTCGCAGACATTTTTCATATAATCGTGATACTGAACTCTGTCAGCCTGTACTCTCAAACTATGAACAGCAGGACCTTTTCCCCTGTTCAGCATACGACTTTGAATAAAACATTTATCTGCTGCCTTTCCCATCTCACCGCCAAGAGCGTCTATCTCACGTACAAGATGCCCTTTTGCAGTTCCGCCGATCGACGGATTACAGGGCATATTTGCTATCTGATCCAAAGAGATCGTAAACATTACTGTCTTACATCCAAGGCGAGCGGCAGCAAGAGCCGCCTCAATTCCGGCATGACCGGCGCCTATGACTGCAATGTCGAATTCTCCCATTTTATAATTCAAAGATATCCCTCACTTCATTGTTTCACGTGAAACATTATTTTCCAACGCAGAATCTTGAAAAAACATTATCGACTACGGCATTAGTGATTCTTTCGCCCGTCAACTCCAGAAGATGCTGTTCTGCCTCATCAATAAGAACATTTACAGCGTCCAGCATTTCCCCTAATTTTAAAGCCTTTATTGAATTATCAACGCACTCCAATGCGGAATCTATGCATCTTTTTTGTCGTTCATTTGCGGCACATACAGAATTAATAGTTATTTCATTTATCGAAAATATTCTTTCTATCGTTGATCTCAGCTCATTTATTCCCTTTTTTTCCTTGGCAGAAATATATACTAAATGTACAAAATTTTCTCTGATTATCTTATCGTCAATCAAATTATCTTCATCCGATTTATTAATAACAGCAACACATTTCAAGTCCTTGACCTTATCAATAAGAGCAATATCGTCCTTAGTGAGCGTACAGCTTCCGTCAAAAACAGCGATCACAAGTTCAGCGGACTTCGCCGTTTTTTCGGCAATACCGATACCAATTTCCTCGATAACATCATCGGTCGTGTGAATTCCAGCCGTATCCGACAATCTGAGAACAATATCCCCCAGCGTCACAGTTTCCTCGATAACGTCACGGGTAGTTCCCGCAATATCAGTCACAATACTTCTTTCGCATCCGCTCAGACAGTTAAAAAGGGTAGATTTTCCAACGTTCGGTCTGCCGACAATAGCTGTTGAGATTCCCTCACGAAGTATTCTTCCGCAGTCGTAATTCTCAACAAGCGACGAAAGCCTCTCTCTTACATCAGTCAGATCGTCTATCAGATTTTCCGGCTCGACAGCAGGAATATCCTCTTCCGGATAATCTGCCCATGCGGCAAGATTGCCAAGAATCCTCACCAGCATATCCGAACATATTTTAGCCTGACGGAAAGCCGCTCCCTCACGGAGATTTTCCGCCATTTTCAATTCTCTTTCACCTTTTGCAGAGATTATCTCCATTACCGCTTCAGCCTGAGTAAGATCAAGCTTTCCGTTAAGATAAGCTCTCTTTGTGAATTCTCCGGGCTGGGCTGGTTCAGCTCCATTTTTTAGTATTGTACGGAGAATCTTACGTGTCACAAAGATACCGCCGTGACATGAAATTTCTGCCGTATCCTCGCCGGTATAGCTATTCGGAGCACGAAAGACCGTGAGAATACAATCGTCTATCCTTTCACCGCCGTCGTGAACGATGCCATAAGCGCAGGTATATCCTGCCATATCGGCGACTTTTTTTTCACCAAATGGTTTGAAAACACGCTCAGCCGCAACGATCGCATCATCTCCGGAAATACGTATAACGGCGATTCCTCCGGGAGAATCCGGAGTAGAAATAGCTGCAATAGTTGACAAAATATCACTTCCTAAAAAGGCAGCAGCACAGATATGTGCACTGCTGCCATTTATTCTTAAAATTTTTAGAATTCGATTTTTCCGTAAAGACCGCCCTCGATACTGTCCTCAGGCTTCGGTCTCTTGTAATCCTTCTCAAAGCTTGTTGCAAGGTTGACCGATTTTCTTTCCATCGTCACTTCTCTGTCGCCGCCTTTTCTGTCATTCCTGCGGTCGTTTCTGCCGCCGTCACGGCGATTGTCACGTCTCCTGTTATTATATCTGGGATTATTTGAAGAAACGATGATCTTCCTGTACGGTTCTTCTCCCACAGATCTGGAAGAAACGCCCTCTATCTTAGAAATAGCAGAATGGATAACTCTTCTCTCGTAGGGATTCATAGGCTCAAGCGGCTGCGAACGTCCTGTTCTGATAACAGATTTAGCCACCTTTACAGCAAGCTGTTCAAGAGTATCCTTTCTCTTGCTGCGGTAACCGAGACAGTCGATAGTAATCCTGAAGTAGTCCTTGTCGCCCTTATTTGCAATGATGGAGCAAAGATACTGAATAGCGTCAAGAGTTTCGCCTCTTCTACCGATAACCGTACCATTATTGCTGCTCTCAATATTTATAACGGCGCCTGTTTCGTTCTGATAAATAGAATAATTCACTTCAATATCCATAGCGCTGAAAATACTGGTGATATAATCCTTTGCAAGCTTAACCTTGGGATGCTCAAGCGTTTCGTCAACGGGAGTAAAATTATCAAGAGAGAAGAACTCTTCATCCTGAACTGCTGCGTTATCCTTAGCGGCATCAGCAGACTTTTCAGGAGCTGCATCAGAAATTTCAGCCTTTTCCTCTGCGGGAACAATTACCTCTGCAGGAGCTTCTTTCTTTATTTCAGCCTTGACTTCCGGAACTGCGTCAGCTTCTTTCTTCACCTCTGGAGCAGCCTTTTCTGTTTTAACCGGAGCTGCGCTCTTTTTTTCCGGTGCGGCAGTCTGCTTCGGCTGAGCAGCCGTAACTTTTGCGGCAGATGCGGAAACCGGAGTTTTTTCCTCATAAGAAGCCTTTACCACAGCTTCTTTCTTTCCGAAACCTAAAAGACCCTTTTTGCCCTCTTCAATGATCTCAAACTTTATTGATCTGATATCCCTGCCAAATTTTTTTGCTGCTGCGGCCTTAGCCTCGTCTACTGTTGCAGCCTTAAATATCTCAGTCATATTAACAACTCCTTAAAAATTAATCCTGATTATCGTTTTCATCATAAAGATCGCCGTATTTCTCTGCCATGCGCTTACGTGCTTCTTTTATCTTGTCTCTGTTGTACTTGTTCATTTCAGATCTTGAAACCTTGTCGCCATCATTCTTTCTCTGACCGCCGTTCTGCTGTTGATTCAGAAGTTCCTGCTGTTCCATCATCCTCTGCATGAAAGTCTTTTTCTCGGGATGTTTTTCAGCGTAGATACGTGCTTTTTCTTTTTCCTTATTGTTGATAGCCTCCGTTCTTTCCGGTGTGAAGTAGCGGTTGAGAGCAAAGGTTATTACAAATGAGAAAAGAGCCGACCAAATCCAGTAAAAACCGATTCCGGCAGGAACATTGAACGCAAATACTATGGACAGGATCGGGAAGAAATACATCATAAACGTCATGCATCCTCCGCCCTGCATATCGGGATTTACTTTTTTCTGATGCATCTGGCTGTAAAAAGAAGAAACAAGCTGTGCAAGACCTGCAAGAAACGGAATACAGAAAAGAATTATTGCCTCACTGTTCCATACGTCCGGATGCATAGTCGGCGTTTTACCAAGATTTGCACCGAAAATAGTATATTTACTGGTAAACTCCGAAACTTTACTGCTGAAATCCCCAAGGCTGATGTAATCTGCGGGATGTTTTGAAAGATGCGTCATAATGTTAAGTTCGCATCTCAGATCCTTTATTTTAGTTCCTGCTATAGCGCAGGCGTCAACTCTTATATCCTTGGCAAATCCAAGTATGTGAGTGATAGGCTTGTAAATAACGTCCAGCACGCCGAAGAGAAGAAACATCTGAATAAATGCAGGCAGACAGCTTCCCATAGGATTTATGCCTTCCTGAACGTAAAGCTTCTGCTGTTCCTCCTGCAAACGCTGCGGATTGTTCGCGTAGCTCTTTCTGAGCTTTTTCATTTTCGGGTTAAGAAGCTGCATTCTCGCAGCGTTTTTCTGTGTTTTGTAATTTACGGGGAAAAGCAAAACCTTTGTTACCACCGTAAAAAGAATAATTGCCACGGCGTAATTATTGCAAAGCATATAGATCCACCGCATCAGGTATCCGAAAGGAACACCTATAATATCATAAAGTACGTTCAAATTTCATCCCTCTTAATCGTTATTGTCGTCCTGTGTTTCGACGCCGGAAAAGGGAACGTCTCCCTCGCAGCTCCCGTCGTCAGTATTGCTGTAAAGCCCGTCAAACCGCATCTTTTTTGTTTTCAGAGTAAATTTATCAGGAACATGATCTATTCCTCCCGGAGACCATGGATTGCAGCGCATTATTCTCCAGCCTGAAAGCAGAAATCCCCTGAAAAATCCGAATCTCCGGAACGCTGTCATGGCGTAGCTGCTGCACGTCGGATAATACTTGCACTTTGCAGGAAAAAGAGGCGAAATACACTTTCTGTAAAATTTAATCACAAGAAGAGCTATGTATTTCATACCCTGCCTTTTCCGGAAGAAAGTCTGCGGAATATGCCGTTGATCTCCCTGACCCCGGTATTATTCATATAATCACAGAATTCCTGGGATTTTATGCCGCATATGCAACTGCGTGCAACTATCACAAGATCTATTCCTACCGGAAGCTTTAATTCCGCCTCTCTGTATGCAAGACGGATAAGTCTTTTGGCCCTGTTTCTGTGTACGGCGTTGCCGACCTTCTTACCGGCTGTGATACCGAGCCTGTTGAACGGTCTGCCGTTCAGTCTTACATATATAACCGAATATTTCGAAGCAAAGTATCTTCCCCTTTTGTAAAGAGCAAGAAAATCCTTGTTATTATTTAAAATCTGCGTATAAAGCATAACAACACCTAAAGAGCATCCTTCCTGCAAACTAACAAAAAAGACCACAAAATTAAGATTTTGTGGTCAGCGTCGTCAGTGAGTTAATCTTGCTCTGCCCTTAGATCTTCTACGAGCTAAAACCTTTCTGCCGTTCTTTGTAGCCATTCTCTTCATGAAGCCATGCTCCTTCTTTCTGTGAAGCTTTTTAGGCTGATATGTTCTTTTCATATTCAGATCCTCCTCTCTGCGCTTTGTATATTAAGAATGCATTTAATAACGCATTCAGTTTATTGAAGCCATGCTGAACAAACCTGTCTGCATTACACTAAAACATTATATATTAAAATATACGATATGTCAAGCGGTTTTCTAAAAAAATTTGTATTTTAGGATTTTTTACCAATAGAACTGAAAAATAACCGCCACTTTTTTATAATTTTATCACGCCTGTTCTGAAAATAGCGACGGAGCTATCGGATTTCCGTTTCTTACATCTAAACCAAGCAGAAATTTTTTCTGTGTATATTCACTCTAATTATTTTTATTACATCTTTACGAGGTAATAAAAATAATTAATAATGGGTTTCCAAAGGGGGAATCTCCCTTTGGCAGGGGTGTGGGGACAGAGTCCCCGCATAAAGCTGACATCGCTGCTTTCAGAACGGCGTAATAAAAAGTTGACAGGCTCTATGTTGAAACTTTTGAAAACCATGTTCAAAACTAATATCAGCTCACTTTTCAACATTTATTTTTTCGTTTTACAAAGCCGTAAAGCGATGTTTTTCACAATTATGATGTGGAATCCACAAAGTTTTCAACAATATGTCAATTTAGGTGTGGAATTCAGGCTTATTTTCTAAAACTTTAACAGTCAAAACTGCTTGCATTTTCAACATCGATATGTTATAATATTACTATAATTATTATAGGGGAGTATCGTTTTTTACTCTTACATACATAAAAACAGAACAATTATATATACGGAGGTTCAACATGAATTCATTTGAGGAAGTTTTCGAGAATGTTAAAAAGTATTGTCTCGAAAACGAAAAAATACCGGAGATCGGCATCACAACATGGATCGACCAGATGAAGCCTGAAAACTTTAACGGCACCGACGCTGTTTTCAGCATACAGACAGACTTTCAGAAAAATATCGTTATGACAAAATACGGCGATATTCTTAAAGAAGCTTTCTATAACGTACTCGGATTCAATACAAACATTATAATAAACGTTGATTCCGATGAACCTGAAAAAATAAAAGTCCCTACGGACGCCGAAATCGACCAGAAACACGCAGAACTCGAAAAATCCTATAAATTTGCCAATTACGACTATACTTTCGATACGTTCATTGAGGGGCGGTCAAACGAATTTGCTCTGGCGTGCAGCAAATCCGTTGCAAAAAACTGCGGAGAAAAGGCGGTTCCGGACTATAATCCGCTGTTTATATACGGCCCGTCCGGAATGGGAAAAACTCATCTTATCACTGCTATCGCCAACGAGGTCAGAAAAAATCATCCCAACTTCAATATAGTTTACGTTACCAGCGAGGCTTTTGGCGGCGATCTTATCAACGCTATCAATAAAAGTATGATGTCCAACTTCCACGACAAATACAGAAACGTCGATATACTGCTAATAGACGACGTTCAGTTCTTTGCGGAAAAGGAACGAATGCAGGAAGAATTCTTCCATACCTTCTACAAACTTCACCAGGAAGGAAAGCAGATAGTTATTACCTCGGACAAGCCGCCAAAGGAACTTGTAACCCTTGAAGAACGTCTCCGTACAAGATTCGAGGGCGGACTTATCGCCGATATATCCGCTCCGGACTACGAAACCAGACTTGCTATCATCAACAGAAAATCCGAACTTCTCGAACTTAAAATGCCCGGAGAAGTTGCCGAATTCATGGCAAACCGCCTGAAGTCAAATATCCGTCAGCTTGAGGGAGCCGTTACACGCCTTAAGGCTCTCAATCATTTCGCCGGCAGTCCGATAACTATTTCAATGGCGCAGAGCGTTATCCGTGACGTCCTCACCGACGAACAGCCTATACCGATCACTGTGGAAAAAATAATTTCCGAGGTTTCTACGGTATACGGCGTTTCTCCGGAGGATATCCGCTCCAACAAGCGTTCCGCTCAGATATCCATTGCACGTAAAGTAGCCATTTACGTGGTAAGAGAAGTAACTCAGATGCCGCTTGCCTCGATAGGAACAGAATTCGGCGGAAGAGATCACTCAACTATAGTTTATTCAGTTACAAGCGTTACCGACGCAATGGCAAAGGATTCCACCCTGCGTACTCTTGTGGAAGATATAATCAAAAATATCCGTGATAAAAGCAAGGTATAAGGGAAACAATTCCGACAACTTAAGCGGGGACTCTGTCCCCACACCCCTGCCAAAGGGTGGAGTCACCCTTTGGAAACCCATTATTAATTATATTTATCACCTCGTAAAGAGGTAATAAATATAATTAGAGTGAATTCTCATAGAATAAATTAACCTTTGATAAGGGTATAAGAAACAAAGTTCCTTAAGTTGGCGGCATTGTCTGCTGTACGTGCAGCGTACTGTTGAAATGTCAATTCTGTTAAGTTGAAAAGTGAAAAACATTCGTATTTCCACCATGTTTTCCACATTGTGTTGAAAACATGGTGGAATGTCAGTTTATAAAAATCTTTCCATATATTGCCGGAAATTGAGGACAACCTTTCTTCCTGCTGCCGCTTATTCAACATTTTCAAATTTTCCACAATCAACAGATTTTTGAAAGTTGAAAGTCAGAAAAAGCCGATTAAACAGATTTGTCCACAATTCGTCCACTTCAACTCCACAAGCTTCAACTCTTTCAACAGAAAAAAATTTTCCGGAAGCTCCTTCCACATTTGTCCCAAATTTGACAACAGCCGTATGTGGACGGTTTTACGGCTTAACACTGGGAAAAAACAATGATTCAAACTTTTCCACCGCCCCAACAACAACAACAAATATATTTATCTTATCTTAATATAAAAATATCTTTTCTTATCTTAGCTTTACTTAGCACAGCAAAGATATACAGCGAGGATAAAATTACACTAAAACTGTCCTTCGATCAAGGACAGTTAAAAAACGGAGGTCTCAAATGAAATTTACCTGTAATAAATCAGAACTCAGCGAAGCTATCGGAAACGTTTCCAGAGCGGTTTCGCAAAAATCTACCATTCCTGCCCTTGAAGGAATTAAAGTTAAAATAGAATCCGGAAAACTGGAACTTACAGCCTACAATCTTGAAATGGGAATACGAACTTCTATAAACGCCGGAACAGAAGGAGAAGGAGAGTTTGTGGTAAGCACCAGACTTTTCAGCGAATTCACAAGAAGAATGTCCGGCGACGTTATAAATTTCGATATAGATGAAAATCTTGTTATCAACATTTCATGCGACGCTACTGAATGCAGTATCTCCGCAATGTCAGCAGAGGAATATCCGGAACTTCCCGTTGTAGATTCAAACAGAAGCTTCGCTATAAAGCAGTCCGTCCTCCGCTCTATGATTAATCAGACCAGCTATGCCACTTCTACAAATGAAAGCAAGCCTGTCATGACGGGAGAACTTTTCGATATCGAGGACGGTAATTTCAATATGGTGGCTATCGACGGCTTCCGTCTCGCCATCCGGTGCGAAAAGTTGGAATGTCCTGACAAATATCACTTTGTAGTTCCGAAAAAGGCGCTTACCGAGGTCTCTACCCTTATCAAAGACGACAGCGACAATGATTGTATAATATGCACCAACGACCGCCATATCATTTTCCAGATAGACAACGTCATTGTGATATCACGTCTGCTTGAGGGCGCTTTCCACAATTACAAGCTGAGCATCCCGAACGGATACAAGACAGAACTGATAATCAGCAAAAGAGCCTTTTCGACCTGTCTGGAGAGATGCTCTCTGCTGCTTGACGAAAAAAATAAATCGCCTATCCGCTGCGAGATCGGCGGAGGAACGGTAAAAATAAGCTGCCGTACCGGAATAGGAAAAATAAACGATTCCATATCTGCCGATATTTCCGGGGAAACGGTAACTATCGGATTCAATAACAAGCTGATGCTTGAAGCTCTGCGGGCTGCCGAGGGAGATAAACTGAAAATCCGATTTAACGGAGCAATGAAAGTAATAGAGATCCTTCCGCTTGACGGCGAAAGTTATATCTATCTTGTAATGCCGATACAGTTAAAGAACTGAGGTAAGAAAAATGAAAAAAGTAAAAATAACAACAGAATTCATAAAGCTTGACGCTCTCCTTAAATTTGCGTCCCTTGTGGGATCGGGAGGAGAAGCAAAGACTTTTATACAGGACGGTCAGGTATTAGTAAACGGCGAAGTATGCACCATGAGGGGCAAAAAAATACGCCCCGGAGATACGGTTTCGCTTGGCGGTAAAGAGGTAACCGTAGAGTGATAGTCACCTATGCGGACATAGACGGCTTTAAAAACCTGTCCGGGATCTCTTTTGCTCCCGACCTGAAATACAACATAATTGTCGGTCCGAACGCCCAGGGAAAGACCAATCTTCTGGAGGCTATGTGGATACTCTCAGGCTGCCGGAGCTTCCGTGGCTCAAAGGAAAAGGATTATATTACTATCGGCGGAAACAGAATGTCCTCAAAGATAAAAATACACGACGGCGCAAGAGAGCAGAAGATCAGCATTGAAATGACGAGGAACGCCTCTTCTCCCAAGCAGATCGTTCTTAACGGCGTGAAGCAAAAGGGAACAAGAGCGCTGTTCGACGTTTTCAAGTGCATTGCCTTTATACCGGACGATACCGAAATTATCAAGGGAGCTCCGGAAAGGCGCAGAAACTTTATCGATATGGCGGCGTCACAGCTTAATCCTGTTTTTGTTGTCCATATAAACAAGCACGGCGCCGTGATGAATCAGCGCAATGCTCTGCTGAAAGAAATAATGCAGGGAAACGCCGGCGCAGACGTTCTGGAAGTATGGGACAGACAGGCTGCGCATGAGGGAACTCTGATATCCTACATGAGGAACGAATATATCGCCAGAATAAACGATATATGCGGACGTCTTTACCGGATTATATCCGGAGGAAGCGAGGAAATGGAGCTTGAATACAGATCGTCCGTTTTTCATCCCCATGACTTTGAACGTCCCTGCGGTGACGAGGCATATGAGCAGTATTACAGAAAACTCCGGGAATCGTCGGAATACGACATCCGGACGGGAACTACCCATATTGGAGTAAACCGGGATGAGATACTGATAAAGATAAACGGACTCAGCGCCAGGGACTTCGGTTCTCAGGGGCAGATAAAAAGCGCCGCCCTTGTAATGAAGCTTGCCCAGGCGGAGATCTACAAAACAAAATCAAAGGATTCTCCCGTTGTTTTTCTTGACGACGTTATGGGCGAGCTTGACGAAGGCCGTCAGAGATTTGTATTTGATATCATAAAAGATATGCAGGTATTTCTGACAACTCCTAACGAAAGTGCGCTTCTTCCAGAAATAAAGGGAAAAATACTGCGTATAAGCGGAGGTAGGATAACAGATGTATCTTCACATTGGGAATGACTTTTCAGTTGACACACGTGATTTGATAGGGATATTTGATCTTGAAAACACCACTGTTGAAAAGTGTACAAAGCTGCTCCTTGACCGTGCGGCAAAGAGAAAAAGCTGCGTATACATCGGCTGCGAAATGCCGAAAAGTTTTATAATCACTGTAAGAAAAGGTATTGAAAAAGTCTATATATCGCCGCTTTCGGCTCCCACACTAAGAAAGAGAATTGACTGCGGTACGCCCGACGGCACATAACTTATAAATTCGGAGGTAACTTCATGAGTCAGCAGAATAACACCAACTATGACGAAAACGACATACAGGTACTGGAGGGACTGGAGGCGGTCCGCAAGAGACCGGGTATGTATATCGGTTCAACGGGTCCGGGGGGACTGCATCATCTTGTCTATGAGATAGTGGACAACTCCATTGACGAGGCTCTGGCAGGTTACTGCACGGAGATAAAGGTGGAAATACTGGAGGGCGATATAATACGTGTTTCCGACAACGGACGAGGAATCCCCGTAGGAATCCACCACAAGGAAGGGATATCCGCAGCTACCGTCGTATATACGATACTGCACGCAGGCGGAAAATTCGGCGGCGGCGGTTACAAGGTCTCCGGAGGTCTCCACGGCGTGGGAGCGTCCGTAGTAAACGCCCTTTCGGAATGGCTTGAACTTACGGTAAAGGATGGAGAACATATCTGGTTCCAGCGTTTTGAGCGTGGAAATTATTCCGAGCAGCTTAAAGCGGTCGGAGATACTTCCGATACGGGCACAAGCGTAATGTTCAAGGCAGACGGAGAAATATTTGAAAGCACCGTCTACGATTATGAAGTTCTCCTTAAAAGACTCCGTGAACAGGCGTTTCTCAATGCCGGCATCAGGATAGTATTCACGGATAAGCGTGACAGTGAAGATATTCGTGAAGAGGTTCTTCACTACGAGGGAGGAATCCGTCAGTTTGTAGAATATCTCAATGCCAACAGAGGAAAACCGCTCAGTTCGGATGTCATTTATGTATCGGGCAGGCAGAACGACTCTTTTGCGGAGATCGCTCTTCAGTACAACGATACCTATAACGAAACAGTGCTTTCCTTTGCTAACAATATCCATACCAAGGACGGCGGAACTCATGAAGTCGGCTTCAAGAGCGCTCTCACAAGGGTTATAAACGAATACGGCAGAAAAATGGGACTTCTCAAGGATAAAGAGAAGCTTGCCGGCGACGATGTCCGTGA
This sequence comes from uncultured Ruminococcus sp., assembly GCA_947345935.1. Taxonomy (GTDB): domain Bacteria; phylum Bacillota; class Clostridia; order Oscillospirales; family Ruminococcaceae; genus Ruminococcus. The sequence goes on along the minus strand of CAMZZN010000038.1, from coordinate 1,975 downwards.
GGGTCTGACCGCCGTAATTTCCGTTAAGCTTACGGAGTGCGAATTTGAGGGACAGACAAAGGGACGTCTCGGAAATCCGGAAGTCAAGCCTTTTATCGATAAACTGGTGCAGGAAAAGCTCATGAATTTCCTCGAAGAGAATCCCGATGTGGCAAAGATGATCTTCGACAAGAGCGTTTCAGCCCTCAAAGCACGTGAAGCCGCCAAGAGAGCAAGAGAAGCCGAGCGCAAGAAGAACGCTTTCGGAAGTTCTTCTATGCCCGAAAAGCTTGCGGACTGCTCCGAGCGTGACCCACGTTATACGGAAATCTATATCGTAGAGGGAGATTCAGCCGGCGGCTCTGCCAAGCAGGGAAGAAACCGTGCATATCAGGCTATCCTTTCCCTCTGGGGAAAGATGCTCAACGTCGAAAAAGCACGCATAGACAAGATATACGGCAACGACAAGCTTTCTCCTGTGGTAACGGCTCTCGGAACAGGCATCGGCGAGGATTTTGATATAGAAAAGCTTCGTTACGGAAAGGTTATCATCATGGCGGATGCCGACGTTGACGGTATGCATATCAGAACACTTCTGCTGACCTTCTTTTTCAGATATATGCGTCCTCTTATCGCCAACGGAAACGTATATATAGCGCAGCCTCCCCTTTTCAGGGTCGAGAGGAACAAGAAGATACGCTATGCTTTTTCTGAAGGGGAAAGAGATCAGTATATCGCCGAACTTTCGGACGACGGAAAGTACAAGGTCGAAGTGCAGCGATATAAAGGTCTTGGTGAAATGGATCCTGAACAGCTCTGGGAAACCACAATGGATCCTGAACACAGAACGATAGTCCGCATTTCTATGGAGGACGCTCTTAAAGCAGACGAGACTTTCTCTATACTCATGGGAGACAACGTTGAGCCGAGAAGAAAATTTATTGAAGAAAACGCTAAATTCGCACAGAATCTTGACATCTGATTAATCAGTATCAATTGCTTAATGGATTTTGTTTCTTATACTCATGTCAAAAGGAAATTTTTTCTATGAAATTTATTCTGATTCTATTCATTATCCCTTTTCTGGGTAATGAATAGAATCAATAATGGGTTTCCAAAGGGGGATTCCCCCTTTGGCAGGGGGTAAGGGGGACAGTGTCCCCCGCTTAAGTAATTGATAAGATTATCAGGGAAGGAATAAAAATGGAAGAAAATTACAAACTGGAAAAGGAATATACCGTTCCGCCCGATTTATTTGAAAAGGCGTACAGGACGTATCAGAAAAAATTCGTGTATCCGAAAAGCTTTCTTTTTATGGGATTGTTCCTGTTTCTTGCCGCAGACTTTGTATATGCGGCGGTAAAGCAGCCTGACAATACGATAGTTTATCTGCTTATTGTGATATGCCTTGCCTTTGCTTTCCGTGAATGGCATACCCCACGTTTTGCCAGGATGCGCATGGTCGAAACGGTGCGTGATATGGGGGAAGTCGTTTACAAGATAGGCATAGGCGAAGGATTTCTGGATATATCCACCGTTGACGACGGAACGGAAGAAGATGAAAGACCAGATGAAGAAACGTACGATGACTTTTCCGATGATACTGGACTTCCGGAGAAAACCAGGATAAATACAAAAGAAGGTTACAGACTGCTTGAATATGAAGAATTCTTTCTGCTTTTGCAGGACAGGAAAATATTCTATATACTGCCGAAAACAGGCTTTTCCGAGGATGAGCTTGAAATTGTCAGAAAAACCAATTCAGATATAAATAAATGAAATAAATTTTTATTTTCTGATTTTATAAATGGAAGCAGTACCGATAAAATTCTGCCAGAGATATTCACTTCATTTAAGGAATTCTGTTTCTTATTTTCTTATCAAAGGTGCATTAACTCTATGGGCATTTGTTCTAATTATTTCTATTACCTCTTAATGAGGTAATAGAAATAATTAATAATGGGTTTCCAAAGGGGATGTACTCCCCTTTGGCAGG
>CAMZZN010000037.1 GCA_947345935.1 uncultured Ruminococcus sp. | reverse complement strand
TTGAAAACAACGCAGTATCGGTACTTTTTAAAAAGTGCCGTTTTCTGTTGTCTGAATAGGGTAGTGATATTTGCCTTGAAAATGGGGTAAAACACCGAAATTTAGGGCTTAGCGTTTTCTTTTGCACCCATTTTGACCCATTTGCACCCCATCGTTTTCTATTGCTCGAAAGTCCCGAAAAATAGGGGGATTTCAAATGCACCCCATAATTTCCTTGGACAAGCAAAAAAACAGCCGCCACAGTAATCGTATTGACTACTGCGGCGGCTGAATGTATTTTATGCTTCGATCTCCGTTCCATCAAGAAACTGAAAAACCATTTTGTTGTCATGAAACACAGTAACTTTATCAATCATAATTCGCCAAAGATTCTCATCAAAAGTATCAATGGGATTATCAGCTTTTTCAAGTTGAAAAACAAGCTGCTGAAGTTGCTTAATTTTGTTCTGTCGGTCGATTTTTTTCTGTATCAATTTATCATAAACTGACTTTTGATTTTCGTATTGCTGAACAAGTTCATCATGACGTTTATCAAATTCTTCCTTGTTTTTGGCGGTTACAATATTGTTCTGAATATGCATCTGATTTAGTGTGGCGGTATTTTCCATTTCCTGAATGGCTTTTTCGATTTTCGTATCGAGTGCAGAAGTATCGAAAAGATTTTCAATCAGAATCTGAACTGTTTCAAGAATCATATCTTTTCCCTGAAAGAACACGGAAAAGGCATTGACAAAACGCTGTTTGATTTCGTCCTCATACAAATGGGGAGTTGAACATAACTGCTGTCCTTTGAATTTATTGTTGCACTGCCAGATAACACGGCGGTATTTTGAAGTAGAGTGCCACACTTTTGAGCCAAAAAAGCATCCGCAGTCACCGCAGACAAGTTTTGCGGCAAAGAGTGAATTTCCGCTGTATTGCTTACCCAGCTTTTTACGCCTTGCCATTTCAAGCTGGACTTGCTCGAAATCTTCCGGACTTATGATTGCCTCGTGACTTTCGTCAATGTAATATTGCAGTACTTCGCCTTCGTTGACCTTTTTCTTTTTCGTGAGAAAATCAGTGGTAAAACTTTTTTGCAGCAATGCAGACCCCTTGTATTTTTCATTGGTCAGAATGCTTTCAATTGTGGAGGCGTGCCACTTTTCCTTACCGCTTGGCGAAGGAATACCACGTTCCATCAAATTCTTTCCAATGCTATACGGAGTCATTCCTTCAAGGAAGGAACGATAAATGAAACGGATGATTTCAGCTTCCTCCGGCACAATTTCTGGAAGTCCGTCAGCACCTTTCCTGTAACCGAGAAAACTGGAATAGGGGAGAGAAATTTTTCCATCAGCCATACGCTTGCGGTGTCCCCATGTGACATTTTCTGAAATGGAACGTGACTCCTCTTGTGCTAAACTTGACATGATCGTGATAAGCAATTCGCCCTTTCCGTCAAATGTCCATATCTGCTCTTTTTCAAAATAGCACTCAACATTATGCTCTTTCAGCTTTCGTATTGTGGAAAGAGAATCTACGGTATTTCGGGCAAAACGGCTCACACTTTTTGTGATGATAAGATCAATTTTCCCATCCAGAGCATCAGCAATCATCTGATTGAATCCATCACGATGCTTTGTATTCGTAGCGGAAATTCCCTCGTCCGTATATACCTTTACGAATTCCCATTCGCCGTGCTTTTTGATGTATTTGGTGTAGTAATCCACCTGTGCAGCATAGGAAGTCTGCTGTTCTTCCTGTTCCGTTGAAACTCGTGCATATCCTGCAACTTTACGTTTTATGACTGCATCATTTGGCAGATTCGTCAAAGGATTTATTGTTTGAGGAATCATTGTGACTTTTCGTGCCATTTTTTACTCCTTTCTCCCGTTGCTTTTCTCATTTCATCTGTCCAGCTTTCAGAACGTGAACGGTCTTTCCATTGCTCTAAAATTTCATGTCCGTCACGGAAAACAAAGGTCAGTTCATTCGGTGCAGGAATAAGAATTCTTTCAATCTTCTGTTCAAAAATATCCTCATCAAATTCAGAAATATCAAGAATCTCACAGCAAACAGAAATCAGCGTATTTTCGGGAATTGCTTTGCTGTAGGACAGTATTTTTTGCCCTTTGTGTTGTATGTAGCACAAATCCAGACGATGCCGGTTGCCGTTGTTTTTCTGCGATAATTTTTACCGCAGCAGCCGCATTGAATTTTTCCTGTAAATGGATAGGCCGCAGTATTATTTTTTTCAGAAGAAAACTGTTTCTGATGTTTTTTCAGCAAGTTCTGAACTGCAATAAATACCGATTTTTCGATGATTGGTTCATGCGATTCAGTAATAAAAAACTTATTCAGTTCGCCTTTGTTGACCATTTTTCGCTTTGTCAAATAATTCTCCCTGTAGAATTTTTGCAGCATAAGTTCACCGCAATATTTTTCATTAGTGAGGATTCTTCTGATTGAATCTGCCGTCCATTCGTTGCCGAATTTTGTGGGAATTCCTTGTTCATTCAGCATATTTGCAACTGCAAGTTTCCCCATTCCCGACAGATAGCTGTTGAAAATCAGCCTGACAATTTCAGCTTCATCAGGAATAATTTCAAGCACTCCGTCATGATTCCTTTTGTAACCTAACATCTGTAAGCTGCTGACTTTTCCCTGTTCAAAATCCCTGCGGATACGCCATTTTTGATTTTCGCTTGCGGACAAACTTTCTTCCTGTGCATAGCTTGCAAGGATAGAAAGCATCAGTTCACCGTCCGAAGAAAGACTGTGAATATTCTGCTCTTCAAAATAGACATCAACGCCTAAATCTTTTAATTCACGGACAGTTTCAAGCAGTGTGACCGTATTTCTTGCGAATCTTGAAATTGATTTTGTGATAATTAAATTCAGATTTCCAGCACGGCATTCTGTAAGCATTTTCTGAAAATTCTCACGGTTATCCTTAGTGCCTGTCATGGCTTCATCGGCGTAGACACCGCAGAATCTCCACTCCGGATTTTTCTGAATCAGCTCACTGTAATAACTGACCTGTGCAGAAAGAGAATGAAGCATAGCGTCCTTTCCGCTGGAAACTCTGGCGTAAGCCGCTGTATTGATTTGTTTCTTAAATTTTGGAACAGGAAATCTGACTTGTTCTACGATTCTTGCCATAAAATCGCCTCCTTGTCAGTGTTACATATTAAATCAGAAGTGCCTGAAAGTCAAGCGATTTCCCGATATATACTACACAAAGATAAGCCGCATTTTTCGGCGATATTTGACTCGCATTTCCTGAATTCAGCCTCGGTTATTGTGCCGTCACTAAGCAGTCTGCGAAAGATGATAATGGTGACTTTGTAAGCTGCAATCCGCTGTAATTTTTCATTTGTCATTGCATTTCTCCTTTCGGCATGACTTGCCATAACAGGCTTTGGAACAGTATTTTCTTGCTTTGCTGGGATAAGCGAAAAATGTCTTTTTACAGGTTTCACATTGGCATTCAATCATTCCGAAAGTGCGGTGCGGATGCTTGTTCCACCAGCTGATACGGCATTTATCGGAGCAGTATTTTTTGCCTGTCAAGGGGATTCCGCAGACTGGGCAAAGGTCCGTATTTCGCTTGAAAAATGATTTTATAGTGTTCTCGGATATGCCTGTTTCGGCGGATATTTTTTTGTAGCTGATGCCTTTTGCCCTTAGTTTTATGATATTATTTTTTTCAGCGTCAGTCATAAAGCACCTCCAAATGAAAACGGCTGCCGAACCAAATCGACAGCCGTCTATAAAGTTTATTTCATCAATTCATTCACACACTTCTGCACAGCATTGTAGTCATATCCGGCATTTGTAAGTCTATTTTTACGGTCGGCACCGTTGCCCCACTTGCCCTGAATGACCTCACGAGCAATTTCATCAATGGACTTCTTTGCAGGATAGACAACATTGCCGTTTGCATCAAACACATAATATCCCGATTTACAAGCCTTTTTCGCATTCTCCAAAGAAGAAAACGCACCGATCTGCGATTTTGCATCGTTCCAGCTTTTGCGGACTCTGTAGAGCTGTGTAGTGGTTGGAGTTGTTGCTGCGGATGTTCCTGAATTCATGTAAGACTGCACCTTTGCCTTAAAAGCCGACCAGTGCGGAAGAATATACAGCGGACACATTTTGTAGAGATTTTTCGCAGTATTCAGATAATCCACGCTGCCAGATTTTCCGTCACGGACGTTCAACCAATGCGTGTGGGTGTAAAGATTATCAATACTGAGATTGTACTTCTTCAGCAATGCCGCTGCAAGTTTTGCAGCATTATCTTCAGACTTTTTATCTTTATCGCTGTAAGCAGAACTCATAATACACTCAATGGCAATAGTTCTGCGATTGCCATTGCCGGAGCCGTCAGCGGCGTGCCAACCACTCAAAGTAAGTGGAAGGTTCTGCCATGCACAAGTGTTGTCAACATAATAGTGAACTCGAACATCGTTCATATTTCCATTGACCGTTGCACGGGTGTACTGCTCTGCCGGAGTTGTTTCGGATGCCGTTGTGATCCACGATGTGTTGTGAATCGTCACGCCAATAATTTTGCCCTCCATAGAAACGGAGGGCATATCAATGTGATTTGGATTGTGGTTTGTAAGCAATACTCATTAACGGTAACACCGCCGAGAGTTGTGGTTTTATCAGGTTTTAAGATTGCCATAATCAATTCTCCTCCTCGTTATTTTTGTTGGTGGTTTCTTCATCAATTCTGCCGACTTTCGTCTGTAAGACATCGATTGCTTTCTTGATGGCAGGCGGAAACGGTACACCCATAAGCGATGTATTTTCCACGATTGACAGCAGTTCGTTCAAGCAAAAGCTGATGCAGACAGCGTCACGGATATACGTCGTTCCGAGCATAATATCCATTCTGACGGCAACTGCAATTAACAGCAAAGTGCAGACTTTTTTCGCAAGTCCAAACCAGCCTGCTTTTGACGATAAACCGCCGCTTTCTGTATGCTTGGATTTCTTCATGGCAGCAGTGACAATTCCCGTGAAAAAGTCAATGCTCATAAAAATCACAAGCGTAACCAATGCAGAGTCCCAGCCGCCAAAAATAGCGGCTATGAAGCCACCGATCAGTCCTGCAATTGTACAGATTGTTTCTTTCATTTTCATCTTCCTTTCGTCATTTGGGTATAAAAAGACCGTCTGTGGCATTTGCCATGGACGGTTATTAGTAGTTATTCCGTTGTATAAATTAGAATTTAGCGATTTATTCAAATCCCATAGCTGATTTAACCTTGTGCATTTCCTCTGTTCCTATAAGATTTTCTAAAAGAACGAATGCAACTTCTGGTGCAGTCTGAGGGCAATAAGATGTGATTACATTATCCGTTTTAACAACAGGTTCATTGACAACTTCAACACCGTATTCTGCAAGTTGTTTTTGCCTGTGTCCGTCATTCAGATGGTAAGTTGTAGCCTTTTTTCCGGTTAAAATACCGCTGTGAGCAAGTGCCAGAGCTCCGACACAGACTGTTGCTATCAGTTTGCGCTGACGGTTGAATTTGCTAATAACATCGGATAATTCTTCAGAAAAGGCATCTTCATAAAATCCAAATTCTTCAAAGCCACCGGGAATTGCTAATGAATCATATTCATCTACACAAACATCTTTTAATAACACATCTACATTCACAGGTACACCAAAAGCACTGATAACAGTTTTTTGAAATCCACAAGTAATTACTTCAACATCATTATGATAATCGTTTTTTGCCCATCCCATAACATCAACAAATACGCTTGCTTCCATTGTTTCAAAGCCTTTTGCAAGGAATAACAGTATCTTCATTTTTTCACCCTCTAATTTCTGATTTGTTTTTACTCCTATTATATCACCACACCCCGAAAAAGTCAATTCAAAATCTGAATCTGTTTTATCATCGGATGCGAGTTATTGGAACGTCCAGCAAAGGCAAAATAATATGTACCATTGCTGACATTACAATTCGATAATGTAGTGATATGGCTATCAGAATACAGCCATTGGAATGGGATTTTTATTGCTGTGCCATTCTGAATCTGCGTGTAAATATAAACGGAAGTTGGCACGTCATTTCTTTCAGGTTTCGGCACAAGATACAGATCGCCGTTTTCAGTTGCTCCTGATTGGTAACACATAGAAATCTGTGATTTTTCGGACAAATTCAATTCTTTTGTGCAGACGAGATAGACCATACCGTCCCAACCAAAATCATCCACAGAAAAGTTAATTTGATAGTCATTGTCGGCTGAAAGAAAATGCGGATTATTAGCAGAAAAATCAGTGATTGAGTTATAGGCGTTGTTGTAAATCGTGAACAGCTCTGAACCGTATAAATCAAGAGCATCTGTACCAGCCGAAAACAGCGTAACCGCGTTATTTTCATTTGCAAGCTGTGATTCCAGAAGTGTAATTCTGTTCTCCAAATACAAAATCCTGTCATTCTGATTCTGCTGATCGTACAGCACAGAATCCTGAAATTGCTGTAATTCAGTCTCAACATCGGAAATTTCATCCCATTTTGTAATCTTTGTAGACGTTAAGCTGTTGAGAAGCGTCAGATTATGATGCCAATGTGCCTGCGAAATAACCGGTTCAACGGATTCTCTGATCGTCTGAATATCATATTTGGTGCTGTCCTCAAACTGCTGCAAATCCCCTAACAGTGCCAATTGTTCAGCCGTCAGCGTATCCAGAACCGCCATATTTTTATGCGAATGCAGCTCTCTTATCAGCGGAATCAGGCTTTCACGGATGGCAAGAACTTCTTCGTTCAGCCGTTCGATGGTAACATAATTATCTAAATCTGCAACAGTTTTCAAGCTGTCGAGCCACTCCTGTTCCGTGCCAATAAATCCATGCAAAACAGCGATTTCATATGCAGATTGACCGTCTGCACCAGGTTCACCGTTTGTGCCATCGTGACCATCCTTGCCATTCTTTCCATCAACACCGTCTTTGCCGGGAAGTCCGTCAGCACCTTTCAAACTTTCAAGCCATTCTGAAACTGTCCCCACAAAGCCATTTTCTTTTGCAATTTCATAAGCACTTTTACCATTCACACCTGCTTGAATCTCTGCAATTTTCTGCAACAACTGCGTGTACAAATCGGGAGTGGGAGGAATCGGTGTATCATCATCGCCCACAAATCCAGATTCTCTGATATTAAGCGTTACAGGAACTGTTGTTGCCCTGACGGTCGTATCGGATTCCGCATCATATCCGAAAACGCTCATCTTTACTGCACCCACATGAAGTTCAGCAGGCAAATGGCATGAAGTACCGTCAAATCCCAGAACGATACTGTAGGTTTCATCGCACTGCGAAAATTGCACGACCTTGTGAAACTTCTTCCAGTCGCCGTCAAAGACAAATTTCAGATTCACGAAAGCGATTTGATGATCAGCAATAACTTCACGCTCCAAAACTTCGATTTTCTGCTGTTTTACAAGAAATTTCCACATTAGTTTTTCACCTCCCGGTCAATCAAAAACTGCTCCCAGCCGTTTTCATCATTTGTATACTCTCCGGCACCGCAGGCTGCTGAAAAAGAAAGGGCAGTTGATGCATCTATGGCATCTACTCTGCCGTCACCATCTGCGTCAGGGTAGTTTACGCACCTCGACTCCTTCGCAACGCCATAGCCGTCAAACCAATATCGCTTGCCGTCAATGGTGCGGTGCTGGTTGACCAGCTTACCCTCCGAAAGCGTAACATAATACCTGTCATCGGTGTAATCCACCCAGCCAAGCTGAATGTTTCCGGTCTGTGGATCGTAGTAATATCGCTTTCCGAATACGGTTCTCCAGCCAGTTTTAAGGACTCCGTCAGCAGCAAATTGGTACGGAATACCGTTGATTTTGATATTTCCAGTAACATTATTGCCTTGAGAATCCTTGTAAAAAAGCCTGCCCTCGTCATCTTTTTTGAAGATGATTCTATCCGATGTGTTGAACACTTGATGCTGCAATTCCTTCACGGCATCAGAAAGTGAACCGTCATTTAATCCGCTTAAATCCTGACGAATTTGCACCATTTCATCAAGCATTTCCGACACCTTGCACTTGCCCAAAATACACCTGACATAGCCGCATTTAGAAGAACTCTCACGATAATCCGTAATGCCTGACTGCTTGATTTCAGTCACTCCTGCATTCAGTCGAACCGCTGCAAGGGTGAGATAAGTTTTCGTCTGGGAACTTGCAAAGTTTGGAATTGCAGGAGTTGTTGCCGCCGTTCCTGCCTTTACTTCAATGTCGCATTTTCGCACCGCATCGCTTGTGTCGCAGTAAATGCCGATGATGAGATACTTGCTCATGGATTCGTCCACATATCGGGATAAATCCAGCGTGTAAGGAGAATCATTGATGAAATAATGACCGCCTATCCAAGCCTTACCCGTACCGATTGTAACGGATAAGTTTTCATTCGCCGTCACCTTAAAACACTCGCCGTAAGTATCGAGGATTCCATTGCAAATTAGGCTTGAAAGATAGTTTGTGAAGTCCTCCGCCGTGTACTTTCTGTCCAGACCTCTGGAGTCAAAAAATCCGTATGAAAATGCCATAAAAACCTCCTTAAACTTTGAACGTGGGCGTTAGCCCTCTGCCGTTTTGATCGAAACTTTCTACCATGCCGATTAGCTGAATTCTTGGCTGTGATAAGCCAAATCGTTCGTGCTGAACTGTGACATAATCGCCGACAAAATAGTCCTTATTGTACTGATACTGCCGGCCGTCAACTGCAATGGTGGACTCGCTTGACTCCGTGATAGGCACAAGATTTTCTGCACCTTTTTCCTGTAAAAGCTCCAGATATTCTTCATCGGAAATCTGCACTGTTTCTCCGCTGTTCTGCGTTTCCTGCTGAATGTCCTTTACATCAACATAGACCTCATAGCGGTCAAGATTCTGCGGTTCATCGCCATGAAAAAACATTGTTCTTTTTCTCGCATCACCCTCACCGCAGCCGAGAATATATGCCGTATTGGTATGAGCCGAACAGTCCGCAGAATAGGCAAAATTCAGCAGATTATTGTAGGAATCCGAAAAAACAAGATGCGGATTTTCTTCCTGTAAAATGCTGCGGTCTATGCCCTCTGAAAGCTCAAAAAGCATTTTGTACTGACCGCTGTTAACAGTCGTTTCCTGCAAGCGGATATTTGCCGTACCGCCAATCAGCTCACAGATTTTGTATATCCATTCCATGAGATTTGCATAGCTGACCTGAAGCCTTGCGGTCTGTTCCCAGCAAGTGCCGAAAATCGTGCCGATTTGCAATCCCGGAATCAGGCGTGAGCCGTTTAACAGACAATTCTGACGAACTGCCTTTTGCAGCATTTCTCCGTAGCTTGTTTTGCTTGTAAACGACAACGTGGGATAGATGATTCTGCGTGATAGCAGCGACATCAAAAATCTTCCCGTAACAGCCAGATAATCGCCGTTTTCTGCGTCTGTTTCCAGTACAACGGATTCAATGATTCCAAAGTGAGTTTTGTCATCATCACGTCCGATAATTTTGCCGATCTGAAAAACAGCTAAATTACGTGGATTTGCAGCTATGTAAATTTCAAATTGTCCGCACCGGTAATATTCCACGTCCCAGAGCAAACTTGAAAAACTGTCGCAAACTGCCTCCAAAGTAATAGAAATTTCAGAACCGTTTGCCTGCATATCATAAACTTCAATCTGCATTTTAAACTCCTAAATAAGCATCCGTGTGAATCAGCGTCACACGGAGATTTTTCATATTCCGCATCGCCGTCAGATGAAATGTGTTCACCCCCTCTGATAATTGCAGCCAAGTTGAACCTGACACAAGGCGGTTAATGATGTTGTAATCCACGCCATTGCGTGTAAGAGTAACTGTTTTATTACCCGTTTTTGTTGTGATTTTGATAACATCGCCCTTTAAAATGTCGCCTTTGATTTGCAGATATTCACCTGTGTCAGCATTATAAATGGTCGGAGTCATGGCATCGGAGATAGCTTCAATCTGAATCGTAAACCCGGTTATATCGCCGTGATTTTCGATGGAAATGTTATCAGTTTTGCTGTAAGTTCCAAGTACAAAAGGCTTGTCATTATCAGGAAACGGAAAGTGAAACGCTCCCGTGATTTGGCTGTAATAGGCATAAACTGCGGAGGTGCTGTACCAGTAAATATCTGGACAAATTATTGAGATTTGACCGCTTGTAAGGTTAGAAAAATTACTGATTTCGCAGGTTTCCACATATCCTTCCGTGTACACGTCAATATTCGCAGTACGGTAATATATCTTGATATATCGAGACGGCTTGACCACACGATATAGTGCATGACGGCGGTTCTCGATCCCAATACCTCGCATCTGAAAAGAGATCACAAGGTTGCGCTTTTCAATAAAAGCGTTGTTCAGATAACTGCCGTCCATACCTGCGTAAGTTGATGTACTTATTGTTCCGGCAGGAGGATACAAGCCGTCAATTTCGGAGGTCATATACTGGTTGGCATTGGTGGTCATATTGATTTGCTCTCCGGTTTCGTTTTCTAAAATTAAGGTGAATCGCATGGTACAAAACCTCCTTTCTGCGGATTGACTTTTTCAGTGAAATGTGCTAAAATAAAGGTACAAGGATAAAAACGCAATACATATAGCAATATGTTAGAGCCGGTAGGTAGCCCGGCCGTCACATTTTTATGTGGTAAGTAACCTGCCCCTCCTGGGTTGTCCATTCCTTGGGTATTGTATTTTTTAGGAGGGTCTCATATGGAAAAGGTAAAAGGACAGCTTACAGTATTTTTTGAAAATCCGTTTTGGGTAGGTGTATTTGAAAAAATAGATAATGGCAAATTATCTGTTTGCAAGGTCACATTCGGCTCAGAACCAAAGGAGTATGAAGTCTGGGAATTCATTCTTCAAAATTACTTTAAATTGGAATTTAGTCCGCCAATTGAGGTTAGCACAAAGCGAGAATCTAAAAATCCGAAAAGGCGACAGCGTGAAGCAAGAAAGCAGCTTGAAGTGACAAGGATAGGAACCAAATCACAGCAAGCACTCCAACTTCAACGACAACAAAGCAAACTGGAAAGAAGAGTGATAAGCAAACAGGAAATAGAAGCTGAAAAACAACGTAAATATGCTCTTAAAAAACAAAAGCGAAAAGATAAACATAAAGGCAGATAATACCACACTTCACACATTCAAGGCATTTCTTGTCTGTCGGTAAATCTCCAGCCGTGACAGTGATTTCGGACTATTATTCGTCTGATTTACTGTGCGGCTGTTGTCGTTATTATAGTTGTTTACCACTGTTCCGTACGGATTGCTGTCCTTCATCGGAGCAGTAATACTCATTCCAAGCTGTGAATCCATATCCAGCGACATTACATCCGCAACACCGCTGATTGCCTTGGTAATCAGCTTTTTGTTTTTATTGATGCCGTCAGCGAGATTTTTCATGAAGTCCGGCATCCACTCGTTGACAGAAGTTAGCGGTCCCTTTTCAGGAACGGAAAAGTGCAGGTGTTCCCAGATGATATTTGCCACATCACATACAGAGTTATAAATGTCCGCAATCATGTAACGGATACCATTGACAAGATTCTGCATGAGGTCACGACCCCAACTCCAGGATGAGTTCACCTTGCCCATCACTACATTTCTCACGCTGTCCATTACGCCCGATACTGCATCACGGATATCGCCGAGCCTGTCCCACACGCCATTTTTCACGTTGTCCCAGATGCTGAAAACGGTATCACGGATAGTATTCATCGCACCTTTGACTGCGTCCGGCATGGCATTCCAAGCCGAAGAAACAGCAGATTTTACCGCATTTACAGTATTTTTTACGCCGTCAGAAATGTTGTTCCAAGTGGAAGAAATTGTACTTTTCATATTCGCCTGACCGTCAGAAATGAAACTTTTGATTCCATTCCACACAGTTGAAATCACATTTTTTATGCCGTTTACCGCTGTTGTAATTGTATTCTTAACTGCATCCCAGCCCGATTTTACGGCGTTTCCAATACCTGCAAGAACAGCGTCCATATTCGATTTGATGCTGTTCCAGACGGTTGTGACTTCCGTCAGCGTATTCTCCATGAACGTCTGCACCGTTGTCACAATATTGGACATGGCAGTCTGGAAAGTTTCCGTCAGAGCTGTTGTGATGTTCGTTCCAAATGTGCTGAGAGCATTATCCACCATTCCCGCATTGGAATTAATTCCGTCGGCAAGTCCCTGCATAAAGTCAGGCATCCAGCTTTCAAAATCCGTCAGCGGTCCTTCGTCAGGTACGGAAAAGTGCAGAAAACTGCGAATCTTATCCGCAACTCCTGTCACGGCATCTGCGACTTTATTGATACAGCTTTTGATGCCGTCAACAATGCCGTTGATGATGTCCGCACCCCAGTCCCAAGCCTCGCTTGCAAGGTTTTTTACAAAGTTCACAGCGTTATTAAAGCCGTTTACAATCGTATCCTTGATGCCTGTAATTGTATTTGAAATAGCTGTTTTTACGCTGTTCCAGATGTTTGAAACTGTGGTTTTGATTGTGTTCATCACATTTGTAATTGTTGTCTTGATAGCATTCCATATATTTGAAACAGTTGTAGAAATGGCATTCAGAATGCTTGAAACAGTTGATGAAATCGTATTCCATACCGAAGAAATAACTGACCATATCGAGTTAAGAATCCCAGAAATAAAGCCTGAAATCGCATTCCACACGGTCGTAATTACGCTGTGAATCGCATCCATTACCGTTGAGATTGCCGTGTAAATAGCGTTCCAGATCGTCTCAAAAAACGATTTGATGCCTTCCAAAATCGGCGTAATAAATTCAACAATAGCATTCCAGACAGCCTGAATTTTTTCAGAAATCCAGTCCATAACATTGCTGATAATGATATGAATTGCCTGAAAAATGGTTTCAAAAAGATATTTGAAAGCGTCAAGCAAAGGCGAAATGAACTCATAAATAGTGTTCCAAACGGTCGAGATTACGTTATAAATCGTATCCATGACCGTTGAAATCGCTGTAGAAATTGCATTCCAGATGGTAGTGATAAAAGTGTGAATTGCTGTGATTTTCTCCGAAATATAGGTGTAAATTGCATCCCATATCCCCACAAAGAAATCACGAATTCCCGTCCAAATGCTCGTGAAGAAGTTGCTGATTGACGTGAAAATACCTGTGAAAAAAGCGGATATACTGTTCCAGATACTTATAAAAAAGTTCTTTATTCCTGTCCATACCTCGTCCCATGATGTGCCGAACCAGCCAAGAAATACATCTGCGATGCCTTTCAGGGTATCCAGAATATTGGTAAACGTGTTCTTGATAAAGTCCCAAATGCCGACGAAAATGCCCTTGATGCCATTCCACATCTGCTCCCAATTGCCTGTAAACAGACCAATAAAAACGTCCAGAATGCCGAGAATCACATCAACGATAACATCAAAAGTTTCCGCAATATAGGTGAAAACGCCCTCGAACCAAGGTGCGAGGATATCGCACAAACCTTGCCAGACAGTTTTAACGACATCGCTGAAATCCTCAAAATTAAACCCAAGAGCATTCAGTCGATCAACAATCCCGGATGTAAGTCTTTCAAAAGTAGCCTTGATTTTCTCCCATATTGCAAGGATATTATTTCTAAACTCCTCATTGGTTTTCCATAGATGTACAAAAGCTGCCACCAATGCCGCAATCGCCGCAACAACAACAACTACAGGTGCAGAAATGCCGCCAATCGCACCACTCAGCGTTGCAAACGCTGTCTTAGCGCCTGCAATTATTGTGGGGATATTTGAAATGAACTGCATCAAGGTTCCAATTGTAGAAATCGTTTTGCCCACAACGATAAGAAAAGGTCCTAACGCCGCGGCAATCAGGGCTATTTTGATAATTGTCTGTTTGGTGCTGTCGTCCATGGCATTGAATTTCGTGATCAATTCCTGAATTTTGGCAATAATTGGAGTCAAATAGTCTGCTAAAAGCTGTCCCAAAGATGTCATCAGAACGTCGATTGACGACTTCAACTGTTCAATCGAACCTCCGAAACCGCTCATCATCGCTTGAGACATTTCATCAGTCGTACCTGCACAGTTGTTGATAGAACCACTCAGCGTTTCAACGTCAGTCGGGGCAGTGTTAATAAGAGCGAGCCACGGTGCCATCTGGTTTTTGCCGAAAATAGCGGAGGCCGCAGCGATTTGCTCGGACTCAGAAAGTTTGGAAAATGCAGCATTAAGTTCCTTTTGGATGGTAATCGAATCCTTCATGGAACCGTCACTTTTCGTAACCGAAATACCGAGCTGATCCATCATTGCCGCGCCTTCTTCGGCAGGACTGACGAGTCTTGCAAGACCTGTTTTCAGGGAATTTGCAGCAACTTCGGCTTCAATGCCGTTGTTTGCCATAACCCCCATATACAGGGCTGCATCGTTTACTTTGTACCCTGCGGTGGAGAAAATCGGAGCAGCAACAGACATCGCACCAGACAAGCTATCAATGTCCAATGCAGAATTATTACAGGCGGCAGCAAAAACATCTGCGTAATTTGCAGCATCATCGAAAGAACCATGAAATCCGTTGATTGTCGCAACAAGTCCAGCTGAAACAGTGTCCAGACTTCCACCTTCACCTGCTGCCAAATTCATGGCTGGAGCAAGTGCGGATGCCGCTTGTCCCGCTGTCAGACCTGCACGGGCAAAATTCAGCGTTGCCGTTGCCGCATCGCTCATTCCAAAAGTAGAATTTGATGCGGCATCTTTCATTGCCTTGTCAAGTAAATTCGCCTCTTTCTCGCTGTTTTTCATCGTGGCATTGGTAAGCTGCATGATTTTGTCCACATCTGCAAATTTCATTGCGGCAGTCGTTCCAAGAGCTGACACACCTGCGGTGATCGGCAGTAATTTCTTCCCTGCACCTGAGATTTTATCTCCAGCCTTTTCCATCGTTGCCCCGGCTTCTCCAATTTTTTCAAGAGCAATTTTTGAATTTTCAGCCTCACGCTGTAATCTCTGTAAATCCTGTTCAGTTTCAATAATTTCACGTTGCAAAGAGTCGTATTGTTCAGGAGAAATGGGATTACCGAATTCATCGGATACCTCCCTTGCCGACTGCCGCAGAGAGGTTAATTCATCAGAGGTGTCCTTTATTTCACGCTGTAAGGCATCATATTTCTCTTGCGATATTTCACCCTTCGCAAGCTGCTCGTCGGCAATTTTTGACTGCTCTTTGAGGTCTTTCAGCTTGATTTCCGTCTCACTGATTTTCTGCTTGATAGGATCATATTTTGCTTTCCACGCATCATAGTTGTCCTTTGTTCCTGCCGCCTGTTCACTTGCTTTTTTAAGGGTTTCCAGCTTGCCGGTTGTTGAGGAAACAGCATCGGCTAACAGTTTCTGTTTTTGCGACAGAAGTTCCGTGTTGGACGAGTCGAGTTTCAGCAGTTTTTCTACGTCTTTTAGCTGTATCTGGGTGTTTTTGATGTTTTTGTTGACACCCTCCAGAGCCTTTGACAGCTTGGTAGTGTCGCCGCCGATTTCGACCGTGATGCCCTTGATTCTGTTTGCCATGATGTTCACCTCACTTTTTCTGAAAAATAGGTTGAATTTATCCTAACTTTGTGATATAATAGAAACAAGGGAGGTGTTCGTATGATGATCGATACAAACACAATCGTTTCTATGACCGAAGCAAATCAGAATTTTTCACTGGTCACACGAATTGTAGACCAATATGGTACAGCCGTTATTTTCAAAAACAACAAGCCACGCTATAGAGTGATTGAGATTGAGGATACAGATGCTGTCGAGACCGCTGCCGATGAGGATGTGCTCGCTGCTTCACAAAAACTTCTGAAACGTAACGCTGCTGTATATGAGGAACTTGCGAAATGATTCGACTTACAAAACAACAGGTCATACTGCTTCACAGGGAACTTATTGCCGTATCAGGAGGCTCGCCTGAAATCCGTGATGACGGATTGCTGGACTCTGCTTTGAATGCTCCGTTTCAGACATTTGCAGGAACAGAATTGTATCCGACACTCATTGAAAAAGCGGCACGTTTAGGGTACAGCCTCATAAAGAATCACGCATTTGTTGACGGAAACAAGAGAATTGGTGCTCACACAATGCTTGTATTCCTTGCTTTGAACGGCATTGAAGTTGAATATGAAGATCGTGATTTTATACAGTTGGTACTTGGCGTTGCAGCAGGCGAAATATCTGATGAGCAGTTTCTTGCATGGCTTCTGGCACATATTTGCTGAGTTAGAAAGCGTCCATTTATCACAACAAAAAGGATATCTTCACCTTTTGAAATATGCCTGCAAATACAGAAAATACAGTATATTTAGGTGAAGATATCCTTTAGGGATTCTGGATAGGGTTCATCTTAAATTTCGTTTACAGCTTGGGCAACTTCTAATAAAACTGATTATTTGTTCAAAGTTACCTTGACGAAACACTGGTTTATGTCTTCAATTTATGCAAGCCACAAATGTCGGATAGGGTATCCTTTTCTTTATTCCATTTGGGTTTAACTTTGCGTTGCTTTTCGTTTTCAAGGGTAGCAAGTGCTTCATATTCCTTTTCAGTGGTAATATCCAGATACACCATCGTAGTTTCAACAGAAGCATGCCCAAGCAAAAAAGATATTTGAACAATGTTCATGCCATCCTCAAGCCAGTGCGTCGCTTTCGCATGCCGGAATTGGTGCGCATGGAGATCCAAAGGAACATCCTCACATCTATTATGAGCGATTGCAGCATATTTTCGCAACATTTTGAAAACTGCTTGCTGGGATAGCTTTTTCTCTTTTCCTTGAATTGGAGAGAAAAAGATATAAGCGTCATTTACGGGATGATCACCGTGGAAAGTGCTTGTGTACAACTTTAGGTATTCGACGGCTCTTGGAAGCAAATATAGGGTGCGGGTCATTTCGCGCTTTCCTGTAATAATGATATAGGGTTTAGGAGCATCCAAATGTAGATCTTCGATCCGAATAGACAACAATTCATCGATGCGGGCTGCTGTACCGTACAAAATTGTCATAAGTGTAACATCCCTCAAGCCACAGCGGGTATCTGCGTTCGGTGCCTCAAGAATAGCTTTTACTGCATTTCGGGAAAGTCCTGTTACCTTCTTCTTAGCAGCCTTCTTGTATGAAACAGCGTGTGCATCTGTATTGACTGCTAGAAACTTTATGTCCCGAGAAGCAAGATACTGGGTGAATGCACGCAACGAGGACAGTCGGCTGTTTCGAGTTTTTATGCTACAGTTTCTCTCATCAATGAGCCATACAAGCCAATCCTCAATATGCTTCTGGTCAAAGCATTCTTTTGTAAAGTTGTTGGGAGTGATTCCACATTTATTCTCAAGAAAACCAACGTAGAGAGCCAGCGCAGCTTCATAGGATCGAAGGGTGTTCGGACTGTTCGTCAAGTGATATGGTGCATACTGAGTGAGAAAATTACTGATGTGCCGTGAGAGTTCCATTGCCTCATTATTTTTCTTAGCCTTCATAGTGCGGCACCTCCGGAACGATCTCGTTGAACCCTTCTTCCGTCTTCTCCTGAATAATAGCAGCGAGAGCAGGCACAAGCGAGTAATAATAGCGTGTGCTTTCCAAGGAAGTGTGCCCCATGCTTTTACTCAAGTAAAAGAATTTGTCATTAAAGTCAAATCCTAATGAGATCCAGGAATTGATGTTCTGAATGGCATAATTGTGACGAAAATCATATGGAACAGCATTTTCTGTATTCACACGATCCCAGACCTTGTGAAATTCGTATGTCAGCATATCTGGCGAAAACGGTCCGTTCCCGCGATATGGAAAGAACAGTTCTCTTTCGGGGTGGTTTCGATCGGCTATTTCGTCATACTCTCTCAGCATCTGTGCCGTGGCATCATGCAGAACAACGTAATGTTCGATACTGTTTTTGGTTTTCCGAATATTCAAGATGCCGTGTGTTAGATCAACATCATCAACACGAAGCAGTCTTGCTTCAGTTGTGCGTATACCGCTGCTGTAAAGCAGCCGAAAAAGAACCGATACCTGAAACGCATAGAATTTTTTGCTGCTTGACTTTGCTGTAAGCACATTTTCATCACAGCCAGAGAAAAAATTCATCAACTCTTCCGTTGTAAAAAAGTGGGGGATATGTTCCTTGCCTTCTGGCTTTGGCATTT
Organism: uncultured Ruminococcus sp.; assembly: GCA_947345935.1. Taxonomy (GTDB): domain Bacteria; phylum Bacillota; class Clostridia; order Oscillospirales; family Ruminococcaceae; genus Ruminococcus. The sequence goes on along the minus strand of CAMZZN010000037.1, from coordinate 5,284 downwards.
CCGGAATACTCAGATTTGCCAAGCTGCGAGAATTTAGGTATTCAATGAATTTTCTTGCAGGAAGAGTCCGACCGATCAATGAAGTCTTATTCTCAGTTTTGCGCTGAATGCACCATCCATCTATCATGGGTTGCGTAACACCAGTTTCACCGGGATAGTGCTTTGTGCAGAAACGGTCAAAATACAAAAGGTTTAAGGCGTATCCTTCGCACCACTGATCACAGGATGTGCGGTATTCAATAAATCTTTTGATCAGATCTTCTCTTTCTTTACTGAAGGCTAACACAGGCGAACACCTCCTTTGGAATTGTGTAATCTCCGAGATCTATGGCGCATTCTTTCAAGTGAACCAGATCTGCTGACAGGTATGAATCAAGTGATTTTGGAGAGCTATGTCCCAAAGTTGCACTTATTACCGGTGCCGGTATATTGTTTTCTGCCATTTTTGTCGCAGCACGATGCCGGAATATATGGGATCCACGACGGTCTCCTGGATTCATACGGATTTGAGCTCGATCCATTATCTTCCCTACGATATAACCAATAGAACCAGCCGTGATCGTATGAAAAGGTGCGTTTTTCCCCAAGAAAACAGCGGGTGAGTTAGACAGCGGTCTTTCCATTGAACAGTAGTCATAAATAGCATTACCGACTGTCGGCAAGAGAGGCAGTTTTACTGGCTCACCAGTCTTGACTTGTATAAATTCAAGCAGTCCTTTCTTCAGATCTACGGAATCAATCTGGAGGTTGGCAACATCGGAAGCACGCATTCCTGTATAGAAAAGAATCGTTCCAACTGCACGCTGCTTGAGGGAAAGATCGTTATTCATGTCCTCAAGAGCCTCCTGAAAAGCATTGCTTTCTTCAGTCGTAAGATACTGAATAGTTTTACGTGCCTTATGTGAAACTGGGATATACTCGTCAATTCGTCTGAAAAGAAAAGTGTTCAGAGGAATGCAATCCCGAATGAAACGGGAAAGGGAGTGAAGGACAGATCTGCTGTTCAAGCCATTACGAAACACAGCAAGAACGTCTTCTTCGGTCACTGTCTCCAAAGAATAAACGCCTCTTTCCTGTAGGCGGAAAAAGAATGAAGATGCTTCACACTTGGCTCGTTCGACTGATGATGGCTGAAGTCCTCTATTTCTTTGCGTTTCACAGCCATAATCCACTATTTTGCGATAGACAGGAATTAGTTTTTGATAATTGTTTTCTCTTGGCCAAAGCGGGTGTTGAGTAGCATGGTTATTCGGAAATATATTATATAAATGCAATGCCGACATAATACCAACAATGGTACGGATGTCACGAATATACTTTTCATCATACCCCTGATCGCGGTACCAGTCAAGAATATTCTGATAGGAATTCCACACTATTTTGCCAGAAAGGACAATGATTTTTTCCGCCTTTAGAATAACTTTCCGAATATATGGCGCAGTGTATTGATTGTCTTCCATATATTGCTGCAGTTCGGGAAGCCGATTTTTTAGTTCCAGAAGGTTTAAGGCTCCTAAACTCGGTGTTGCATCTTCGATACAATGTGGCGCATTTCTATGGCAGGAAACCTTCCCACTATTAAGGAAGTCTTCCATCTTATTTATGGCGAGTAAGTAACATTGTTTGGATGTTTTAGATAGGTCAGAATTATTATAGTAGGTTCGAATATCTTCAAAGCTATCCCAGGCGACCATTCTAGCAGTGACAATGATTTTTGCACAACACTGCTTAATCCTTTTGATGTACTCATAACGAAATTCTTTTTCAATCATAGATTTCTCGAAATCCATCATTCTTTCCTGCAGGGGGAGTAAGTCAAGTTGTCCTGCGCTGTGTAAGCAATATGACATTTGATTCTGATCTACCGGATGGATAGGGAGTTCATGATAGATGTCAAATCGTTCAATGATCTTAATTGCTATCTGAAGATTATTACGATATTTATCTGAAAACTCTTCGTTTCCAGATGTCCATGCCCTCACATCATCATATGAGTCCCACGATAATTCAGATGAAAGTCGAATTATGTAGTTGAATGTGGTTCGACACGCTTTGACAGAAGTTACCGAATACCCACTTATGCGCATGTGGTTGAGCAAGGCATCTATGTTGGTGTGTAGATATGAAACATTCAAAGTTGTCTCCTCCTTTATTAAAAGTTGTCGGTATGATTATAACTCTTAAATGTATATAGGAGACGATGAAGGGGTGTTGATATCCACACCTTTTAATGATTTTTTTGTGTAAATATGCTGTTTTTAAGAAGGGTGTGGATATCCTTTGAGTTGTGATAATTCGACTTATTTTAACGTTAAAATAAGTCCATATCCGCCTGATTTCCGTACTCACAGTAATCAAAGTCATCATTTTCACGTTCTGTGAACATATCATTGATGATTCCAATTGTCAGCAAATCAAGCTCGGTCATCGAAAGACCGAGCTGTTTGCATCTCAGGAGAAATAAGGGAGTCGTCATCGGTCGGTCAGTTTGGCGATGTTTTTTTTAGATTCCACCTGTGTAGCCGTATTCAGTCCCCACAGTTCAATAAGCTGCGGAAGAATTTCATAAATACTGAACGTGTTGAACTGCTCCAAAAAGTCATCGGGATTATCGGGAACGTTCTCCGGGTCAGCGTGTTTCGCCATAATAAAGGCGATATTTTCAAAGACTTCAAGGCTTTCAATGTCAAGCGTAGAATTTTCCTCGTCACCCTCTTTGACATTTGTCTGCAGTGCGGCGAAATCCTTGTAGATGTCCCTGTGAAATTTCAAACGATAAAGGCGAGGCACAGCCGCACTTGCCTTGAACGGAACTTCGATGCCGTCAATGGTAATATTTTTCTTGATAGCCATATTGTACCTCCGTTAAGATGTTGTTTTTACAGATGCCTTAGTGGTCGAAAATGTAGGCATATACACACTCTTGTACCAGTTATCATAAACTGTCTTGTCCGTTTCCTCGCAGCTTTTTGACTTGACAAGTCCATTTTCAAGAGCAGATGCAGTAAGTGTAAGAGATTCTGTCTTGACTTCCTTGCTATCCTCTGTCGTTGAAGATTCTGTTGCAGGACGTGCCACCGAGCAGCGATAGAATATATGACGAATTTTATTCTTGTCGCCCTCAAACTCAAAAAACAGTGCAAATTCAGCAGTTTCCGTGTCATTGCGTTCCACAAGCACACCTTTGCTGTCAAGAATTTCGCCCAGAATATCTGTTGCAAAATCGGTAGTCACAAGAGCAATCTCCAAATCCCCCTCATATCCGGAATTGTTGTTGCACATATAATAAACGCAATTATCGGCGTAAAATGGCTCGTTTTCGCCGCTTGCGTCGATGCTGAGCGATACTGCACCGGGCAGTCTGACGGGTGCGGCATATACTGGCATTCCGTCCTCATCATAGGATAAGAGCTTCGCCCAATGCACCTTATTCAAGCCAAATTTGACCTTATTTTTTTCCATAGCCATAGACTAAACCTCCATTTCGTATAACACTTCATACATCTCCTCAGATGCAATCTATGTTTCGGTTTTGTTGTAAAAAAGATGATGATGCCTGAGAACCGCTTCAATTTCCACTTCTGTTTCGGGAGATTTCTCATCCGTATATAACTCAATATCCAGCTTCTTGAAACTGTGATACATGATATTATCCGCCGAAAAAGTATGCTCCCCCGATGATAAGAAAATCAGAAAAGGAGGCTTAGGATTTTCACCCTCGGAAAAGTGATGATAAGCGAAAGGCAATCCCATTTCCAGCATCATTTCGTTGATTTCTTCGTAACTCATGACAGCTCCTTTGCGATAAGTGATTCCAATAAATCCGCACCATTTTCTTCAGCAGGAGCGATATGCGGTTTGCCTGCAACACGACCGCCACTTCTTTTTGCGTGGCCATGCTCCAGTAAGTGTGCAATCTGATAGCGGTTTTTAGAATGCACCGTAATTTCCAGAGAATGACTATTCTCCGTGACCTTTTTCGTTGTCCAGCTTTTCGCATAAGTGCCTGTGCGTTTCGGAGCATTTTCAGAAATTTCTTTCCTGACAGAAGTTGCAGTTTTACGAACTGCTTTTTTCATGGCAGAATCCGCAAGCTCGCTGTATTCCGTCAAGCCTTTCATGATCTCATCCGCCATATCGTCAATCGAAGTCATCCTGCTCACCTGCCTTTCGTGTACCTGCGGTGATCTTCATATAGTCCATAGACCTGAAATTCGGCTTAACACCGTCGATATTGTAAAGCAGTCCACGGAAACGCAGCTTGTGTGTGGTGGTGTTGATTCTCATGGTATCGGGTGTCTGACGGACAATAAATTCCAGCGATGTTACTTCCTTTGTCACGCCTGCATCCGAAGTTTCCGTGGAATTTTTCACGGACACGGCAGCCCAGCAGGAGAATACTTCATCCCAACAAGCCTTGTGGTTGCCGATAGAATCTTTTTTAGTGCGATGTTCAAGAATAGCAATTCTCTGATTCAGCATTCCGATCTCCATTAAATCACGCCCTCTCTTTGTGCAAAAAGCAGCGAACGCAAGGTTAATGTCAATGCGTGATAATCGGCGGTATTACGGTTTTCGTAGAGATACGAAACTGTGTACAGCATAGCCTGCCGGGAGGTTTCCTCGTTTTCCGCAAGCCGCTTTTCATCCATTCTGCCCACGTCCATCACCAGCCGATGCGCCGTATCGATCAGAGTGAGGATGAGCTTGTCATCCTCGGGGTGATCAACACGGAGATAATTTTTCGTTTCAGGCAATGAAATCAAATTCATCAGCCATTACCGCCTGCGGCAGCAGTCTTGTTTCCTGCCATTTTCAGCACCTTGACGGATTCCGGCAGGATCAGTCTGCCGTCCACACGCTGCGTAGTCATAAAGCCTACCTGATCTGTGCGTGCATAAAGCTCGTTGAGACGACGGAAGGTGCGGTTCTGACGGTCTGCAACCCAGTAATTTTTCAGGTCACCAAAGAGGAGAACACGCTCGCCCTTGCCAATCGCAGGCATAAAAGAGCTTGTGCGGACAGGTCTGCCGAGAAGCGTATCAGGCTTCGCAATGTCCAGTGAGGGCTTCCATAAATACTGGTCGTTTTTGTCCTTCAGTTTCATGAGCTGAAGGAGGATAGTCTCGTTGCAGATAAACTGCGCATTGCGTCGGTATGGCGATTTCAAGCTGTAGTAAAGGTCAAAAATCTCGTCAAAGGTGATCGCCGTCTGGGATGCAGAAGTCACGCCAAGCTCTGCACCGCCTGTTTCTGCAAGAATACCGAGGGGCTTCTTGTCGCC
>CAMZZN010000036.1 GCA_947345935.1 uncultured Ruminococcus sp. | reverse complement strand
AAGTCCGCACCGGTCTGAATGACATCTTTTGTAAAATCCTTTAGCTCCGAGCCGGCTTTTTTTATGCCGTCTGCGACAAGGTTTCCCAGAGCCACAGTCATTGCAGATATACCGCCGGATGCAGTATTATCGGCTTTTTCACCAAGTTCTTTCACATCATCTGCGGTGTGGTCGGATTCATTTCCCAGCTCGATGACCTTTTGATTAGCTTCTTTAAGACCAGCTTCATATTTTTCAACTGCGGCACGAGCGTATTCCGTCTCACGTTGGAAAGCTCGGTACTGTTCTTCTGAGATATTGCCAAGACGGAGATTTTCCTCCATGGAATGTTGTGCTATTTCCAGTTTTTTTACTCTTTCTTCGGCATTTTCAACTGATTTACAGAACTTGTCATATTTTCCCTGATCTATCTCTCCGCTTTTGAATTTAGCTTCATACTGTTCCTGCTGAGATTTCAAGACGGCAAGAACGTACTTTGATTTAGTCAGCTTTTCCTGAAATTTATCGTATGCTCCATTATCGATTTCGCCGTTCTTGAATCTCTCTGTAAAACCTTTCTGTGCATCTTCAAGAATCTTGACCTTTTCTTTGCTCCTTTCAAGAGCGTCATTCAGAATCTGCTGCTTCTGTTTCCAGAGAATGGCTGAATCTCCTGAAATCTTAATGGCACTGCTTATTTCCCTCAACTCAGAAGATGCCGTTCTGCTCTTGGACTCAACGTCTTTCAGAGCTGTGTTAAGTCCAAGAGTATCTGCGCCGATCTGTATAGTTAGTCCTTTTATTATTTTGCTTGCCATGATTTTCCTCCGAACTTAGCTTTCAGCGCCTTGCGGTCAGGTTCTGTCTGCTGATAATAATAAGCGTTTTCAAGATATTCTTTTCCGGCATCCGTCCTGCTGCAATTCCACACAACTGCGTCGTGGAGATAGCCCCAATATGCGAAAACCTCCAGCTCGTAAACTCTGCCGAAGTTGTATCCCGTGTAATCAGAAACTATCTTCACATCACTGCTGTTGTTCTTAAAAAACGCCTTACTCTCGTTGCCTGTAGGATAGTAAGGCACTATCAGTTTGGGTCGGATTCCTTTTCGACGTTGATCCATGCAGGGAATTCTTTCATGAACCTTTGAAGATCGTCAGTGGTGAAATTATCTACAATATATTCTTCCGTGATTTCTGTTCCCTCGTCGTTTCTGCTGCATATTTCCGCAACAGACCGGAAAAGCTGTGGGTCAGTTTTTGCAAGAAGCAGTCCCTTGTAATACTGCCGGAGCGTAGGCGGCTTGATAGTCAGTACAGCGCCATTATCCAGTTTAAAATTAAATCTTCTCATATTTACCTCCATAAGGAATCAAAACACCCGGAAATTTACAAAAATAGGCTTTCCGGGCTTTCAATTCATAATTCTTAATTCGATCATTCCTCGGATGTAACGGCAGCTTCAATGACTTCCTCCTCATAAATAAGGAGTGTGCCGTCATCATCAAGTTTAGGCTCAAGCTCAAAACTGGGATTAATGATCGTTTCCTGCGCAGGATTATATACAGCCTCCCAGCCGCCGGTATTTACGCCCACACCTGTAATACGCACATCGCCGTCAGTTGCGTCTCTGTGAACGCCCCTGATAAGATAGCGCTTGCCGTTATTGTTCGTAATGCCGCCGATTTTAGTTGTACGCTTGCCGTCCTTTTCGAAAACTCTTGCAGTAGCAACCAGCGTTGCAATGGTATATCCGTTCCATGTGATATTTCCGTAGCCGATAGTAGCGCTTTCTCCGGTGAGTTTGCGCTTTTTTGCTTTGCCGTCGTCAGATTCGGCAAGACACCAGGTAGCGGTATAATTTATTGTACCGCCGTTTTTCGTGCGTCCGATCATGTTCTCTTCTGTTTCAATAACAGAATCTTCCGGAATAATTCCCGTGAATTCGATAATGTAAAAATCCATAGAACCGAGCTGTATTCTGTTCAGCTCCTTTGTCTGCGTATGCATAAATTTAACCTCCGTATTTCTGAATGATATTGAATGAATATGCGGTCATGTGCATTTCTTCATCCTTTAGATAGGTGCAGAATCTGTCAAGCTCCACATCACGGAATGCCGCCTCAAATCTGTTTTCAAGGAGAATATCCCTTGCGGAACTATAGATTTCAACGATTATCTGACATTCCCGGTAAAGATTATAATTATCTGCCCCATTTATTTCCGCCGATTTTTCATACCAAACCTGAAACGGCAGCTTCTGCGGCTTGTTGAATTTCAGATATGCTGTCGGTATGTCAAGAGTTTCAAGTCTTTCGGCTATTTCTTTCAGTTCCATTTATAGATCCTCCAGAAGTTTTTCAACTTTTTTCTGAGCGTGTTCGTTTGCGATGCTTATATATGGAAATTCCTTTGAATGAGTAGTGCCGTCACGGTTCAGATGACCGTTTGTAAGCAGATGAGTAAGGCGAGAATGCTTTCCTTTGACATAGACGGTTGCCGTGATATTTCCCTGATCTTTTTTGATCCTGCAAGTCCAACCACGGCGATATGCGCCTTTAGGAATACTTTTATCGCTTCCGTCGGATATGGGGGAAAGATCCTTTACTTCCCGGACGGCTTCCATACCTATGTTTTCGATGCCTGCTTCGATCTTTTCTGTGATCTCCCCGGTGTACTCCCTGCAATATTCGGCAAGCGTCCCTGCAAGATCGTCGAGCGAAATGATATCACTCACGTTCGCACCTCCCCGTTGAGCTGTCTTGCACGTATAACGAACTCACGGTGCTGATCGTTTACGTCCTCAATGTGAATAACGTTGTAAATAATTCCGCCATATACGATACGCAGTTCCGATGTGAGCTTTCCTGCGATTTTCCCTGACCAGCGTATCCTGAACGTCATATCGTTCTCAGAATTGACCTGCGCCGCAGCGTAATACTCACGCCCTCCGCTGCACTTTACCTCCGACCACGGACTGAAAACTGTCTCCCAGCCTGTTATCTGCTGCCCGATTTCGTCTCTTGTTTCCGTCAGAAGCTGCACTTCAATTTTCTTGTTGTATGTCATGATCTCACCTCACAGATAATTTACGGCGTACATACCGAGAATAGTTTTTACCGTGGGGGAAATCTGTCTGTGCATACTTATCGTATAATCACGCTGTGAGAACATATCGTTTACAAGTATCATACAGGCAATCGAAAGATCTTCATGTTCATCGCACTGCTCCGCAGTAAGCCCGGTATACCCCTTGATGTATTCCCGGGCGGCAGGCAACAGGACTTTTTCAATAATATCATCGCTGTTATCATCGGATATTCCACAGTAGTCCTTTACAATACCGGCGGTAAGCTCACTTATTTTCATGTTTTCAGCTCCCTATTATGCAGATTTCTGTACCAGAATTGCAAGCTTCTGTTCGTCAGTTATGCGGCTGTCGAATTCAAACCATGAAATGACGCCCAGGGCGTGCTGATCTACATATTTTTCACGAAGTACCTGAATGGAGATATCCTCACGGAAATTGACGGCAAGTCCGCTGTAATCACCGTAAAGAACAGATTTTGCTCCGGCAGCCGCTTTTGGCATATTATCGGAAAGATACACAGGTTTTCCAAGAAGTGTGAACGGGAACGGCTTTGATGCATCCGGCTCAACGAGAGGTCTGCCGTTGGTGTCTTTAAGTAGCTTTATCATTGTAAAAGTGTCGTTGTTCATTGTCCAGCAGGAGTTTTTCTGATATACCTGCTTTACAGCGCTTTGAAGCTTCACAAGTTCGTCAAAGGTGACAGCCGCAGCCGATGCCGCAGTTACTGTATTCGAGCAGTTTAGAGCGCCCTGTGCAGCGTTTGTGCCTTTTCCGGTGAGAAGTTCTTTTTCGATAAACTCGGCGATCTTCTCAGCCATTTTTCTGATAACAAAATCTACAATATTTATCTGGGCATTGTTTTCAACACTTCTGCCCACAAGGGTCAGCGCTCCGACGAGGAAACCGCTCAGATCAACGGAATCAAACTTTCCGCTGTCAGCAGCAAGTGTCGCAAATTCTGCGGAATAACCTACGGTAATATCATGAGAGGTATTTGCCTTTGTCCATTTAGGAAGTTTCAGCGTTCCCTTAACGTGATATACTTCTGCTCCTGAAAGAATAGGACAAATATCCACAACGGCATCAATAATGCGATTGGCAATAGTCTCCGGGATAACAGCCCCGTTATTGCTCATTGTCATATTCTGTTCGCCGGCTCTCATCTCGGTTGCCTTGCCAAGAATGTAATCCTTAAAGGCTCTTTCTTCGAGTTTTTTCTTTGATTCGGAAGAGTTTGCCATTGGGGCATGAAAATCTTTAATGCCCTTTGCTCTTTCCTCGGCATGAAGCCCGATAGCATCCTCACGGAGCGTAAGGCTGTTATCCGATGTACTCGCATAGACATGACCTGCGTCGTGATCGAGCTGCACGGTAACATCTCCGCTTTTCCGGATAGCTTCGTCAAAAGCTCTCTCCTCGATAGTTTCAAGCACCTTGCCTCTTGGCGTTACAACCGGTCTGCTGAGTTTCCCTGTAACGTTGACGTAGCCGCTTATATGCAGTCCGTCCGTTCTTACTTCAATTTTCATTTTTCAGCTCCTTTCTGATTTTTTGTAGTTTCGTGAGCAAATCTATCTCTGCACGGCTCTCTCCTGTAAGAAGATTCTTTGACTGCCCTGTATTGGGCGTAAAGACTTCAAGCGTCTGCGGATTAAGCAGAACATCCCCCAGACCGAGAGTAACAAAGTTGAATCCAATAGGATCATAGTCCTCAGCCTGCCTTATTTCATCGACCTGTAAAAAGCGGTTTCTTACAGCTATCTCATACGCCTGATAGCGTTCCAGAATACTTCCTCTCGTCAGCTCTTTTGTATCGAAAGCCCAGTAGTAACCGTCATTTTTCTCGCTTTCAAGAAGCAGACAGCGGTCAAGCTCAGTTTCGATCTGATTCAGGAAATTTATCACGGCAGAGACAAACTCACGCTTATCTGTTTCAGATGCGCCGCCGTCAATGATCGTATGCGGAAATCCGAAAAGCTTGCAGATCTCCACACTGTTTATCTTTTTATTTTCGTTAAGCTGTAATTCTGCCGCTGTTGAGGAAATCGCTTCAAATTCAATGCCCTCATTAAGAACGATAATTTTCTTTGCCGAATCAGAATTACCGTATACTTCCGGATATGCCGCTTTGATATATTCTATAGATTCTTTCGAGAGTTTTGTTTTTGATTTGAGGAATCCGGGCTTGCATCCGCCGTTAGAGCTCATCATTTTTTCCAGCTTCAATGAATTATACGCCGCCGAAAGAATTTTGCTGTTATCAGCCTGTAAAGGGATATTCGTAAAGCCGTCCTTAGTTCGTCTCAGAAATTTCATGAACTGAAAATCATAAAATTTCCGTTCGTTTACCTGAACCGTAAACGCCTTGAATATAGGATCATTATTTGTCAGAATGCTGATATTGTTGCAGTCCACATAATGCAGACTTTCAACATTAATGCCGTTACTGTTTACAAATATCCATGCCCCACGTCCGAGGAAGTAATCAGCCGTGACGGCTTTCCACATATCGACCGTTGACAGGGCGTCGCCTGTCTCTCTGTTCAGCAGCTCAATGCGGATATCGTTTGTTATCTCACAGACAATTCCTTCAGCTTTGCGGTAAAGCTTTATCGGAAGTCTTGAAACCGCTTCACCTATCTTGCTTACGCAGGCGGAGACGGTGGGAATTTCCATCGCCTGAGAGCGTGAAATCTGCTCGTTTGAATCGAAGAATGTCAGAATAGCCGATTCTGCTGTATCGGCTCTGATCTCCTGTTTCCTTTTTCTGAAAAGTCCTATATTACTCACTCCTTTTTCGTGAATTGGATGTACTATCGGTGCGTGATTATTCTAAAATTATAAATCCAGACTTACTTCCCACGTGCGAAAGCAAACTTGCGTTTCGCAGAGAGTAGTGTGCGAACGCACACGAGAACGTGAACTGCGGTCAAGCTGGCTACAGCTTGCCTGCCGCCGGACATCTGATGCGTGCGAAAGCAGACTATTTCCGCCGCAGAGAGTTAAACGAGCTTGCGAGTGAAAACGTGAACCGGGCGCACCGCTGTTGCGTTACCAGATTTTTTGACAGCCGAAGTCGCTTCCGGCGTTGTCAAGTTCGTTTACTTGCAGCAAATAAATGGCGTTGATAAGCGATACCACCATATCTACCTTGCCGCTGGATTTTTTCTTGTTTACGTATTTGTTCAGGTTTGTGTCCTCGGTGCAGCGTGCGTTCTGAAAGTTGATTTCAAGCATCCTGTTTTTAAAATACTGAAATTTTTTACTAAGAATATATTCTTTAAGCAGCTTTGTTGAACGATGCAGGATGCTCGAGTGCTGTCTTATCTCAACACACTCGATCGGATCGTCAGCACTTTCCAGCTTTTGAACGGTTGAAAGAGCATTGTAGCGGTCGAAACCAAGCTGCACGATTTCAACGCCGTATTCTTCGGGGAGAGACTGGATAAATCTCTCCACAAATCCGTAATCAATTACTTCATCACCGCACTCAAAGCACACGCCGCTGTCGATAAGCTGCTGATAATCAACTTTTTCACGCAGGGATTTTTCTGCTTTGCGGTCGGTGGGAATGAAGCCCCAGACGGCAGCGTAAATTTTATCATCGTAAAGCGTGACCATTGCCACTGAGGTATTATCGTCGCTTTGCGAGAGGTCAAGACCGAGATATACACGTTTTCCCCTCCAGAACTCCGGATCGTTCACAACAGCGCACTGCTTTACTCTGGTGATCTCCACATACCCCACCACGCCAAGCCCTTTGTACATGATGTTAAGATGCTTGCAAAGAAAATTTTCACGTTTGTTTTCGTACAAAACCGCTTTCTGACGCTTCTTTTTCAGGTCGTCAAAAATATACTCATGAGCAAGAGAAACCGGGTTAGCCTGATATATCGCTATATCGTCCGTTTTCCATGCGTCGCCGGTCTTGAATTCATCGTCCGGCTCATAAAGCAGGGCAAAACACCGTTCGTTTTCGAGAAGTCCGTCAAGTGATTTTTTTGCGATATCTATTTCGTCCGTCATTGCGTTGTTGTTATTGGGGTACTGTGTCGAAATGATTATGCCCAGTTTTTCTTTCAGCGTGATCTGCGATGACCGCATCGCTTCTATCGGATAGTTGTCCATAGCGCCGCATTCGTCCGCAAGAAACATATTTGCAAGCTTGCCGTCCATTCTGTCCTGTGAATAGGCAAGGGGCATATATTCTGATTCTGTCAGCTTACAACGTATTTCTTTACGAAGTATCTTGAAAATCTTATCATCAGCAAGACAGGGACTGCTTTTGATTATTTTCTTTATAGCAAGCTGCAATTCGCTTGACAATGACAGATCGGGAGCAACAGAGAAGAAGCGGCTGAATTTTGCCTCCGTCAACAATCCGATAATAAAAATGACCGCCGACGTAAACGTTTTAAAGTTCTTTCGTGCGATCTCCAACAGACCTGTTATGTAATACCTGATGTTATCCGTCCTACTCCTTGTGCAAAACAAAGCGTAGATAAAAAATACTGCGTAATCTTCCAGTCCCTCATACATCGTAACATGAATATCAGGATGTATCATCAGTTTCAGGAGTTTTGTTATTCTTCTGAACTGCTTTTCGCCAATGTACGCTTCCTCGTTCCTGCCGTCTGCGATATCAAGCCAGATCTGCGCCTGCCGCTTTACATATTTCCCGACAGCTCTGTTGCCCGGTTCGGCGCACCAGAGCGCATATTGATAAGCCCGGCTGGTTTTAATCATCAGATATCAAAACCTTTATAAGGGGATTTTCCTCTTTCGCCTGAGTGTTGATATTGGCAAGTTTCGCCCGTGACTGAGGTGATAAGCTGAGTTCATTGCAATAACGGAAGAATGCCTTTGTGTACTTTTCCTTGACTGCAACCAGAGCCGGATCAAGCAGATCAGATTCGTTTATTTTTTTCTCAATGGTCTGCATCCTGTCAATACAGATGCTGCATTCAGTGAGCACGTAAATGTCGAGATTTCCAAGAATTTCGCTGGATTTCAGGTTGGTCAGAATATATCGGAATATCTTTTTCTGAGCCGGAGTAAGATATGCCGGCGGCTTTAACCTATCGGATTCTCCTTTGAGTTTAGCTTCGCCGTCAATTCGTTTTTTCAGTTCTTCTGACGTGAAATGCCCGACTGTTGTTGTTGCTGCTTTTGTGGGTCTTGCCACATTATCACCTCCTTGGGAATGACAAAATCTCATTTTTGGAATATTTTACACACAGAGGGGAGTGTCGTTGGACTACAACTTAAATTTTTATAAAAATTTCCCCTCGGGGGGGATATCCTGAACGATTTTCAGCAAAATTTTAGCCGAAATCAGTCCTGATTCTGCTGATTCGTGATGCATATGGCAAAGCGTTATGAGATTTCCGTTGTCAAGTCGCTGCTCCCAGTTTGTTTTGACAGGTTTGATATGATGAACTGACAGCTCCTCATTATTGAGCCTTTTGACAGTTCCCGGCAGTAAATTTAAACAGGCACGGCAAAGATACCTGTCACGTTTCATGATCTCTTTCCGCTTTTGTTTCCAGTCATACGACCAGCGGAAAGTGTCTGCATCGTTCGGATATCCTCGGCTGCGGAATTCTGATACAGGCTTTTTCTTACAGATAAAATTTTTGTCGTGGATCGCTCCGCAGTATGGGCAGGCTTTTCTCATTGTCTTCACCACCTCAGCAATAAACCAGAAACACCGCTCCTGAACTGGAAGCGGTGTTCTTTGAATATTTTTCTATGATATTATTATAGCACGATTCAAACGGCAAAACAAGGCAAAAGTAGGCAGAGTTTTTCGATAGCCTTTTTTTGTTTGTCCCTGACTGTACGGGGACTGTAATTCATGATCTCCGCCGTTTCTTCGACAGTGTGAAAAAGCAGGAATCTGTGGATCAGGACAGTCTCAAGATCGTCGTCGTTGATCTTTGAGATAGCATCGAAGATCTCGCCGGATATTGAAGCAAGTCCGGTGATCTGCTGCTGTAATTTGTGCTCCGTATCGACCAGCTTGATAAGAACGTTCTCAGTGCTGTTTTCAGAGCCGGAAGATTTACCCTTGTCATTCCCCTCATAACACACCGCAGCCCCCTCAGCACGTTCTCTGCATTGTTTGAGAAGCATCTCCAGAACTTTTACTTTTTTGTCTGCATAAAAAGCCCTGTTGAGCCAGTCTCTGATCTCATTCTGCCTGACCGTCATCGTACACCTCATTCATGTACAGAAGCTGACATCTTTTCTTTTTGTACCGGCATTTATCGCAGTTTCCCTTAGCACGGTTCATCATGACGGATTCGTTGTAGCTGCTTATGTATTCCTCTTCGGTTTTCCTGAATTTACAGCGGATATCCGTACCACTGCATTCCACCGGATCGTTAAGCGTATTGTTCTTTTCTGTGAGTATTCCGCATTTTCCGTCATGCGAAAAACAACATTTTTCTGAAATATTCATTTATTTTACCTCCTCGGTACATCCACATCCCAGAACTTATCGAAAAGATGCTCAGCTATGTAATTACGTGCTGATATCTCTGACTGGAATATGCGTATATCGCCATGATTATCTCTCAGAAGTGTTCCTGAGAATTTATTTTTTATCGTGTATAGGTTCATCTGGAATACCTCCGTCCATTTTAGCACCGCAGCTGGGGCAGAAATCTGATAAATATTCAGTGAAAGCTATTGTAATTGTGGCTGGCGAGTGGCAGCATGAACATTCATATCTGTTTTGTACTCTGCGTTTAGCCCATTCCCCGTGTTTCACAGTTTTTACATCAGCAACAGGGAAGTCCATAATTGTCATCATTGCCTTCGCTCGACCTCTGCTATCTTTAACATTGGAAAATTTCTGTTGTTCCCATAGTAATTTCAAAATATCTTGTTTAGAAATGTACTGTCCCTTGTATTTTTCATAGGGCTTATCCATAGTTATCTATCCTCCATTTTAGCGCCGCAGTGGGGGGCAGTATAAACTTGCTTTGCAGCTTCCGTCGACTTTATAATCACTCGACTCGCCGCATTCGTCGCAATACAGCCTTTTAACACGGCGGTTCCGGCAGCCGATACCCCTGCACGGCAGCCCGGCTTCCCGGCAGCCGGCGCATTCATCTTCGTATTTTATCACGCTTGTCCTCCACGAATTTCTTCATCTGACGTTTTAAGAAGTCTGCATCGTCTGTCATAATCCCAATACATTCACAGGATTTCAATGCAATTTCACGGATATCCTGTGTTTTTTCAATATCCGAAAGCAGCGTACCAGCTTTGCGGATATTTTCCCGATATTCCTTATTTGCTGACCGATACCGCTCATATTCCGACTTCGTTTCTGCGTATGTTTTCAATATCCGTTTTTTCTCAGTCTTCGCCTGATCTCTGACTATCTTTTTCAGATTCAGTCTGTTGTAAAGATTCGCAAAAGCCTGATACAGACATACGTCGCTAAAGGCTGAGAATTCCGGCATCGGTCTGTTATCGTGAGCAAGTATCTCAATATCTTTAGGAGTCATCTTGCTCACCTCCCACAAGCTTGACTGCGTCGTCAACGCTTCTGACAATTCCGGCGGTGCATCCATAGCGGTCACGCATTACGGCGATAAAATTCAGTTGATCGGGACTTGCCTTGCTGTTCGCCTTCTTGACCTCAAGGAAGTAAACCCTGCCGCCCCTGACTGCGACAAGATCGCTGAATCCTTTCGGTACGCCCACATCGAACCAGCGACCGTCGGCAAGCTTGAATTTCCCTGTATTTATGCGAAATACTGCATATCCAATCTCCGAAAGTTTCAGGCGAACGGCGTTCTGTATATCATGTTCTGTCATAATCCTATTATCCTCCTCATATAGCTGTATTTTGACGGTATCGGTATATCATGAGCTGCGGCATACCGGATGCAGAATGCGAATTTATATCCTTTGATTTTCTGAAATTCCACTACTTCCTCCCAGGTATTAAAAACTGCGTCCGACAGTTTTGTATTTTTCAGATCTTCCTGTCTGCGTAATTCAACAAGATCGATCTCAATCGTTTTTTTGCTGCTGCGCCGTACCTCTTTGACTGCTTCATACTTGCAATACGGACACTTTGAAAGCGTCAGAGCATAAACGGCATAGCAGTTCGAACATTCACGTATTTTTACGGTTGTTTCCTGCTTTTGCTTTGATTCTAAAGTCCATTTCCGGTCATCGTCCGGCAAGCCGTGAAGATAGCAATTCCCGACATGATCTATGATTATAGCAGTTTTATCCGGCATATACCGCATTGAACGCATTGACTGCTGGATATACAGCGTAAGGCTTTGCGTAGGTCTGAGAAGTACGACGCATTCGCAGTCGGGAACATCAAGTCCTTCGCCGAAGAGATCGCAGTTACAAAGAATCTGAATTTCTCCGTTTCTGAATCGCTCCATAACGTCTCTGCGCTCATTTTCAGGAGTTGTACCGTCAAGGCTGCAAGTTATATATCCTGCGTTTGAAAATTCGTCGGCGGTCATCTTAGAGGCTTCTACGCTTGCGCAATAGACGATAGTTTTCCTGCCTTTAGCGATCCTCTCCCACTGCTTCACGGTTTCGCCGTATATCTCTTTGTTCTGCATAAGGCAGGCAACCTCGTCGGCTTTATATTCGCCCGATCTGATATGCAGACCCGACGTATCAGCCAGCTTCACGCTGTAATATTTATAGGGTGCAAGATAGTGATTATCTATAAGCCATTTGGTAGATACGGACGTTATCAAGTCCTGATACACTTCTCCCAGACCGCCTTTGTTCAAGCGTATGGGAGTTGCGGTAAAGCCCAGTTTCAGAGCGTTCGGGAACTTATCATAAATTTTCCGGTACGTATTCGCTGTGCTGTGATGCGCTTCATCAGTGATTATCAGCGACGGTGCGGGAATTTTTTCAATACGGCGACTTACGGTCTGCACCATAGATACAGAGCACAGTAACATATCAACGCCCTGATTTTCAAACGTATTTGTTATCTGCTCGCATAATTCCCTGCGGTGCACAAGAAATAATACCCGATTGCCCTTAGCGGCTGCCGAACGTGCGATCTCTGCCTGAATCACGGATTTACCGCCGCCGCAGCCAAGCACGGCAACTACAGATTTATTTCCGGTTCTTATTGATTTCCGGATATTATTTATCAATTCTGTCTGATATTCACGTAGTTCTATAATTATCATCTCCTTTGCAACATGAGGAACGCCGGGTAACATATCGCTCCCCATAAAATCTCCCGAAATACAGGCGAATAATACTTATCGGGGAACTGGGGAACAAATTCGCACGCTGTCTCGTCAGGAAAAGTTTTTTGTAAGTTCCTTATTATCCGTTTATATATGCTGTATGTATCCGGGGGAAATGTTCCCCAGTTCCCCATACTGCGGAAACGTCGAAGAACAGGCATTTTTTTATGTACAACAAGTTCCCCGGAACGCTTATAAAAGTTCCTCATAATCTTCAAGACCGTTTTCAATGCCGCTGTGAAGCTGCATAACCACACATTCCGTTGCAATTCCGTTGATGCGTTTGTTTTTAGTAAACGCTCTGCCTCTGGTCTGGATAAACCCATTAGTTTTCATCCACGAAAGCAGCGCCCTGGCGTCAAATCCTGCGTCGCCGGCTGCTTTACGGAACACAGTATTATTGATATAGGCGAAATCATTGTCAATAACGCCGTAGCAGTCGCCGCTGTTGCTTTCTTCCGATTTGAAACGGTTTGCGTTCATAGCGACCCAGTCGCACATATATGCATATCCACGTTCTCCGACGGAAACGGACGCTTTCGATTTAAGAAACTCAGAGATTTGCGAAACTGTAAGATGTTTTCCGGTTTTAAAAATAAAGTTGTCTGCAAGCTCGTCTGCGGTAAGTATCATTGACGCCGCCATTGCCTGTTTTTCGGTTGTAGTACCGCTTGAAAGTTCCTTGAAATAACGCTCGTAAGACTGCTGCGCTTCACTGAAAATATCTTCGGTCAAAGCCTCCACAAACTTTTTTCCGGCATATCCATAGTTCCGCTTTATTATTCTTGATACTCCGATTCCGTCCCGGACAACGGCGTCAGAAGCCCTGCATTCAATGTCGATAACACGGTTTACAGCTCCTGCGCCTGCATTTTCGGAAACTATAGGGGATTCGCCCGTAGTAAGCACGCACAGCGCCCATACGGGCGTTCTATCAACGCCTCCGCCCTTGTTTCCGCGAGTTCGCCCGACGCCCTGAGCAAGCTGATAAACGTCGAATTTGCTATGCCCGTGAGAATCCTTGCTAAGCTGCAGTTCGTCAATGCACATCGGGATATTATTCAGAAATGCAGCTGTTTTTTCATGACCGACCTGAGTTGCATTGAAAGTCTGGGGGTACTTACCGATCTCAGGATCGCCCCAGACAGAAGCCGCAAGCATGAGAGCAACGGATTTTCCCGTACCTGAATCTGCTCCCCATAAATGTACAAAAAAACACAATGCTCCGATTTTTTTAATAAGCACACTTGCAAAAGAAGCAGCAAGCATTATCTGCACCGTAATGCTGTCGTTCCTGCATTTTACCGCCGTTTCAAGCCATTTGTCATAGTTCCCGTGCTCGGTCACAGCATCATATATCGTGCTGTAATTTGTGTCTCCGTCAAATACGAGTTTCTCTACATACGGCGAGAACTGCTCTCCGCTCCCGATATATCCCAGTCTTGAAACGCTTTCGGTTTCGGGGATAATATCTTTGTTTTTGCCTTCGATGTAACACAGATAATCCGCCAATGCCCTTGCCGTCTTGGTAGTGACCGAAACGCCTATGGCGGCGAGCCGGATAACCTTTGAAGCGTCAAAAGCGTCTAATTTTGAGATTATCGCATCTCGCCAGTATTTCCCGTTAAAATAGGCGATCTTTATTTTTTCCTCGCCGGTATCGATATTTACATATCGTTCAACAGGCATTATCGGATGAATGCAGGCTGTCTCGGTACCGCCGTTGCCTGTTTCTCTGACAACTCCCATAGCGTCGCACCGCCAGTCGCCTGCGTCAAGCTCCATTGGCTGACCCGGAAAAGTCGTGGGATTCTGGAAAGAAGTTCCGTCCATACGTACGTTAAGCTTGCGAAGATTCTTCTGGAATGCGCCGTAAGACTTCTTGAACGACTTGTATCCAACCTCCTTAGCTTCAGAGGCAAGAACTTCTAATCTCTGTATTCTCAGAAGTGTTGTGGGTTGATTGAACACGTCCCAGTATGGCGTTTCCGACTCTGAGAAATCTGAAAATTCATATTCATATCTGATCGCAAGTT
Source organism: uncultured Ruminococcus sp. (assembly GCA_947345935.1). GTDB lineage: Bacteria > Bacillota > Clostridia > Oscillospirales > Ruminococcaceae > Ruminococcus. The sequence continues at coordinate 9,386 of CAMZZN010000036.1, read as the reverse complement.
CGTCAGTCGGGTTTGCTTCATTGATTCGGGAAACGAGTTCGTCAAATTCTTTTCCTTTTCCAACCTCACGGGCTTGTTGTCGATACGATGTCAGCATTGATGTAAGCTCTCTTTGATTATCAGCAGAATCACGCATTATTAATATATTTTCTGATATCCGTTTAGTATCAAATTTCTCCAATGAATCACTGTTAAATGTCAGAAGCATTATTTTGCCACCTCCTATAATAGGGCGGAAACGGCTCTGAACACAATGCAAAACCGTTGTACGCCCAGAAAATTTGCAGAATATTTACGTCAGAACGGAACGTCGCCGTCGCTGAGGATCTCCTCATATCCGGCAAGAATTGAATTCTGATCGGATTCTGAATGATTTTCCGGATTTCTGGCAGTCTTAGCCATGACGCTTATGTATTCGCAGTTAAGAGTTTTATATGTTTTGCCCTCGTAGCTGCTTGTTTCGATTTTCCCGACAGCAAGAACCGTATCGCCCTTGCGTATCGTGTCTGCCAGTCTGGCGATATCGTGCCATGCTATGCAGTTTGTCCATATTGCTTCACTGCGTTCGTCCTCTGTTTTCGGAGGTTTCTCTCCGACTTTGACGCTCCATTTCGTATAAGTTTTGCCGTTCTGAGACGTTTTCATTTCGCTGTCCCTTGCGACATATCCGCAGATCATAAAGCTGCCGTCCTGTAGTTTGCTGTACATTACTTATCCTCCAAAAGTCCTGAATTATCGCCAAGAATGGTTGCTGTCAGTTCTTTGGATCTATCGCTGTTAAGCTTGACGTCAAACCAGTCGGAAACGTTTGAATTACCGTCTTTAAGGCTGTTGTAAATGCCGATATATTCGCTGATATCATCGGCGGTCATGGTGTCGATCTTGCGGTCAAGGCGTTTTTCGATAGTCTCGACCTTTACACCGAATTTTTCAAACGCCACGACCATTTTCTTGATGCGGTCGGTTATCGGAGTATCATTATTTCCTGCAAGTGTTTTTCTGCATTCCGCAACCGCCTGTTCGACCAGATCGGGAGGGAGAACAGCAAGTATTCTCGCTCTGAGCCGCCTCCCAGCCATATTCGCATTATTTTCGTAGATTTCGCGCTGTTCGGTTAACTTTTTTCTGCCGCTTTTGGTATCTCTTACATGAGCTACAACAAACGTCTGAGAACTCATGGTGTTGGTTTCCATATCCCAGCAGTAAGCCTGCATTTCAGATTCTCCGTCTTTCTGCGAGAGTTCCTTGATTCCGAAATCAATGTTTCCCCAGCATCTCGCAAGCTCTTCGGCAAGTCTGATAGACGGACCCGATATCGTACTTCCGCTTCTCGGATAGCTGTAAATAGCCTTTTCAGCAAGGCTTCTGCGTTTACAGGCTTCAACGGCCTTGGCGTAAGCCTCATACTCGCTGCGTGGAAAATTCTTGGCTATGATAAGCTTTCCCTGAGCTTCGGCGACAGCTCTGCTCGATTCGATGGTTACCGCCCCTGCATTGATGCGTGAATTTGTCTGCGTCTTGAAAGGATTAGGCTCGTTAGTCTGAATCATCTGATTTTCCATAAATTTTTCCTCCTAAAAATATTTTCTTGTCACCCAATCCGGCAGCGATAAGCTGTGTATCTCGGGATTTTCTTCGTAGCCGTACCAATTGCTTGAAATCATGCAGTCACAAAGCGTTTTAAAATTTGCGTTGGCAATGTCATTTCCGAGCTGAATCATAAGATCGTCCGCAGTGTACACGCAAACGGTGTAAGGAGGATCTTTTTCAACAGCAATAAAAATGAAGTTTTCAACGTCCACTCCGCACTCTCTCAGACCTCTCAGATACCACGCCGCCTGAACGTGGTAGCGGTAGTCATAGGCAATCTTTGTGAAGCTTTCAGGGCTTGCATTTTGTGTAGTCTTGAGGTCGATAACACACTTGATATCCCCCCGTAGATAGTCGGGGCGGCATTTGCACTTAACTCCGTTTTCCTCCCAAAACCAGGACGATTCAGCCTGTCCGCCCTGTAAAAGCCTGGCGGCTATGGGGTGATTCATGACGGATTCTGCAACACTCTTAGCCGATTCGTACAGCGGTCTGCCGATTGCGATTTTGTTCTTTAATTCGGCGTTAAATTCCTCCCAGATCTCCTTACCTTTTTTGGTGCGCCTGTCAACATCAGGAGCAATTATGTACTCATCGTCAAAAACCTCCGACTCTAAAACGAGCTTGTGCGCCATTGATCCGAAAAGCATAGCCGCCGTCTGTTCCTTTGGGTTTTCCTTGACGTACCTGTAATACGCAGGCGATCTGTTTATCAGATCAAGGTCTGACTTTGAAACGCCCGGTGCATCGTGATATTCGGCGTTTGTTATTATTACGGGATTTTTCATTTTATCCTCCTTTATATTCCTTTCCCCACTGTTCCGCAGGCGACCAAAACTTTCATATCCCGAACCTCGCCCTGACGATCTTCTCCATTACCCCGACGGCGGTTTCCTTAACGCTGATCCTTTCTCCGCCTGCGACGCAGATATCTGTTCCGGATCCTCCGGTCCCGACAACTCCGTCAACGGCGTCGATATCAATCTCAAATTCTATGCCGTCGGTATCTGTCAGTCTGATCGTGTTTTTTTCTTTGATATCCATTGACTTTTTCTCCTCGCTGTGATATAATAGCATTGGTTAATAATTTTTTTATTTTCTCCCGTCTGAGCTCTCAGGCGGGGATTTTTTATCCGGTTTCAAATCTGTTTTTCCCCGAGAGCATCCCAGAGCCTGTCCCGGTTCTGGGATTTTATCCTGCGCTCTCTTACTTCTCTGTATGCTTTTGCCCTGTAAATGGCTCTGCGCTTCTCTGTGCGCTCTGCTATGAGATCGGCTGCGTAACTTATCAGCCACGCTATGCAGTAAATCTCTGTCAGTGACAGGAATGTTATTATTAGCGGTGTTAGGGGCATGGGGATGTCTCCTTTACATAAAGCTCATCATATTTGCCGCCCTTGTTAAGCTGAATGTCCCTGACGAGCTGCTCCATGTTCAGCCCCAACAGCAGGCAGCATATATCGTCGTCTGTGAACTTTATATCCGGATTTATCACCACCCTGCCTTTTATTGATGTTCCGGCATCCGTTTTTCGATTTTGCATTGGTTTTCTCCTTTCTGTGTTTAAGCCGCATTCTGCTCAACGATCGGATAAATACCATTTGATTTCAGCAGATCGTAAATAAAGAGCCTGCCTTTCTGCGTCCAGTAAGTATGTATCTTTGGATGCTGCTGACCGTCGCTGCCGTTCACATTATGCGTTTTGGTACTTGTATAGCCCTTTTCGGCATATTTCTGATACAGCAGCCAGATTTTTCCCTGTCTGAACTGGATACCGTGCTCATGAAGATAAGCGTTCAGCCACTTTGCAGACTTTCCGTAATCCTTAGCTATAACCGATGTGGAAAGCAGGTCCTTGCAGTTCAGCACTAAATCATAATAGCTTGCTTTCGGTTTTAACTCCTGAATCTGCTGTGTCTGTACGGCGACTGTGGTTTCGAGTCTGGCGTTGATCTGCTTGATTTCCAAAAGGTTTTTATTAGCATACTGCAACGCTCTCGCCATAACCATTTCGGGACTGTTCCACGATTCCTCAACCTTGATGAAATACTGCCGGAACTGCTTTCCCTTTTCACTTCTCTGGAGCATACATATCTCCTTTGCCATTGGGATCGTGAGCTGGTGGTCATGCTGAACTTGCGGCATTTTTGTGCCGTCAGCACGGAGGACATTTTTGTCCGTCGTTGCATAATCCTCATTTTCAGTGAATCCATATTCACACATTCTTGGAAACCACTTGTGATAAGGTGTTTCCACTCCAAGAGCCTCATGAAGCTCTCTGCCCATTACCGTCGGACGGTTGCTGTCCTCGTAGTTGATGTTGATTAATTCATTCATTTTAGGTTTCCTCCTTTCTGTGTGCGTGTTCGTATTCCCTCCAAGGAACAGAACCGTCGGTTTTTTCCCACTGGCGGTAGAGCACGATGCGCTCAGGCGTCCAGTATGCAAGTATTAAATTGCACAGCTGTCTGCCGATATCTTCTCTTGTCATGTTCTCACTCCTCTCGATTTTTGATATTGTTTTTTAGTTTTTGGTTATCAGCAACCCCTCCGCAAAGTATAGAAAATATCATGAAGTCCTGGAATGATTCATGCTTATTCACTGCAAGCAGTATCAACGCTGCTATAAATAATAGTAATTGCATCGTCTCAATGACTGTTTGGGATTTGTTCATAGTTATCACGCTCCTTTCTGAAAATCTTATATTATCATCTATCCGATAACCGTCGCCCTTATTACAAGCGTATTAATAAATACATTGCTATTGTCACTGCTGCACTGACGATTGCCGACAATATACATCCGGTTATTTTGCTTTTCATTTTTCTCACTCTCCTTTCCTATCATTTGCATCACGTTTGAAAAGATAAAAAATATCAAACTCAGGGAAAAGATTAGTTTTAATTCTAAATGCTTCCTCCACACTGAAACTTCTTTCCTGAAGCTTGGTTCTAAATGTTGCTTCTGGTATGGATAAAAGATTTGCAGCAGCAGACATGGATAATCCTTTACGTTTAAGACTATCGTTAAGATTTGTATACATAATTTACCTCCTTTTTTATTTCATATAATGTAAAATACATTGTATGAAGCTTTAGTACTAAAACGAGTACTATATAATATTATTATATCCTCATTTTAGTAATATATCAAGCCTTTTTGTACTCATTTTAGTATTTTGTTCGTTTGCACAAAGAAAGTGCGTTTTTTGGCGTTTTTGAACAAAATCAATATATTTGTACTCAAATTAGTGCGAATGTATTGATTTTCTTTTTCGTTTATGGTATAATTTGAAACAGGAGGTGTAATAATGGGATTCGGACAATTACTAAAACAAAAAATGGATGAAAAGGGAATCAAGCAAGCTGAATTGTCAGAAGCTACAGGTATACCTAAGACAACATTAAGCGGAATGATCACAAGGGATATTTCAAAGATTGAAATAGAAGTGTTTTTAAAAATATGTAAGGTACTTGACTGTGACCCAGAGGAATTCTACGATGAATATGTAAAGATCAAACAAAAGCCGTTGCCGCCAAGTTTTGTTGAAAAATATAATGCTATTGATGATAGTGGCAGAAAAATGGTTGATACTGTATTAGAATTAGAATACGAACGCTGCATATCAATTTCAGAAAATGAGGATAGCAAGCCAAAAATCGGCGTCACATACTCAAAAATCTGTGCTGACGAAGGCGGTGTAACAGTAAGAGAAACTCCGGCAGACTTACCTAAAATCAGCGACTTTTTTGACGATTAAACAATAATTACCAGTATTTTCCTGTAGAAATTCCCCGATTTTAACGTTATACTTGTATTAAGAGTATATACATATCGGGAGGATTTCTCATGGCAAATATACGGCTTTTAACGCTTAAAATAAGAACAGAAAATAAAATATTTTTAAAACCCGACTTTGATAAATTGGTCAAAATAGCAAAATCCTATGGATGGATAGTAAAATCATATAAAGAAGCTGAAGAGTTCATTAAGCAACACAATTTAGAAGAATCAACAAAAATATATCGTGCTTTCTCTTATGGATATGATGATGAAACCATAATATTATACCGGGATAGCTTGGAGGGCGAACAGCTGCTATTGTCAATCGCTCATGAAATCGGGCATCTTGTTCTAAAGCATGACGAAAAAAATGACGCCGTCGAAGACGAAGCAGACGAGTTTGCAAGACTGCTTATAGGCGACTATACACATTTAAGAAAAGCTGCTCCAATTGTGATTGTTGTTTTGATTTTAACTGCTGCATTAACTATGAAATCTTGCAGTAAAAGCAATATAGTCATTAATAACAACAATGCAATGCTTTCTAAGCAATCAGAATCAGCAGCGACTACCGAAATTATTAAGTCAACACAAGATCGGTCAGAATTCGAAACTGTACTTACAACAGCGGTTGAAACGTCTACTCCGAATCCGGAAACTAAAACAGAAGTAACTACATATATTGTTGATCCTGAACACGCTGTATACATTTCTAAGAGCGGAAACAAATATCATCGTGCAGGCTGCTATCATGTTAATGTTGATAATTGCACAATGATATCTGAGGAGCAAGCTATAAGTTTGGGCTATGAGCCATGTAAGACGTGCAGACCTGATGTTGAAGCGGTTCAACCAGGCGAGTACGAATCCAATACAGTTGAAGAATACATAGATGAACCTGAGCCAGAACCCGATCCCATGGCTGAATCAGAAACAGAGATTGTTACTAATGTACCGGAGACTGAAACTGCAACTGAAATCCAACCGATTGAAATTAATCGGGCTACCCTTGAAGATTTTATGACAATTCCAGGTATTAACGAGGAAAAAGCAGCCGCTATAATGGAATTAAGAAATGCAATACACAGCTTCCAACATCCGTATGAAATACTGTATGCCGAAGGAATTTCACAAGAATTTCTTGCATCTATTATGGATTTTTTGTATGTAGAATCTATGAATTAACAATGTAAAATAAAAAATCACCGATAATGTAACGGTGAAGATTATGATTAACAGATTATTGGAGGGAGTTTAAATGAAAAAATATTTATTAACAATATGCGGATTAGCCATTATCGCTACACTTGTAAGCTGCGGCAACAACAATAAGAAATCCACTGAATATAGTAATTCGTATTCTCAAATTGATATCCCAGATACAACCATGTCAGAAACAACGAAAAAAATTACTACAGAAAAGGAAACAAAAACTACTACTAAAAAAGTCGTTACCAAGAAAAAAACAGAAAAGCAAACTAAAATACCAACTACAAAAAGACCGATTTCTACCGCCACATCAACTGAACCCAAAACAGAAAAAGCTACTCCTGAATCAAATGGAACATTAGGTCAGCAAAATGCATTAAAATCTGCCAAATCATATATTGAGCATTCGTCATTTTCGTATTTAGAATTAATAGAACAATTAGAATTTGAAAAGTATTCACATGAAGAAGCTGTTTATGGTGCTGACAATTGTGGTGCCGACTGGAACGATGAAGCTCTTGAATCAGCTAAATCATATATAGATCATTCTGACTTTTCATATCAAGGATTATTAGAACAGTTAGAATTTGAACAATTCACTCATGAACAAGCTGTTTACGGAGTAGATAACTGTGGCGCTGATTGGTTTCAGGAAGCAGCAGAATGTGCAACAAGCTATATCAGTCACTCTTCATTTTCTCGTGAAGAACTTTTAGATCAACTTCTTTATGAAGGGTTCACGCAGGAGCAGGCTGAATACGGAGTACAGTCTGTAGGATATTAAAAGTTAAAAGACGGACGAAAAAATAAAAAATCCCCCGCAGTACTCGCAATACCGCAGGGGAAAATGAAAAATTTCAAGGAGGGGAGCATGAAAAAAGCCGTAATATATGCAAGATACATTTTTAATGTCTCAAAATGATTGATGATCCTCATGCTACATACGGATAGCTACACGTTGATAAGAGCGTGACTAATGTACCAACACATTAACAAATGTCCTTTTCTTATTTCTGTATCTCAATCACAAACGTCCTCTTGGAGCTGACTTTCAGCTTCAAGGTCTTAACATACCAATTGCAGAAATTTTCCATTTCCTTTTTGGTAGCCGTTACCCGTGTAGCTTCATAGATTTTAGGATTCAGCTACAAGTTTTTCCCCATAGATATTTGGCAGACGCTTTTCAAGCTCTCCGAAAAGAACGACTTTTTTCAGTTCTTCCGTGGAGTATATCTCAGAGCGTTACTATGACGGCTGTATGAAAGCACAAAATGCTTGACTTGTAGAACTTGCTACTGAGTGCTGTATCAGCTATTGGAATGTAAATAACAAGCGAAGCGGAATAGGACAGACCGTGCGTATGGCTCAGAAAAAAGTGTTGAGGTATTCAATCTAAATAATGAAAAAACAGGCATAATTGATTGACAGAGGTAGAAAAAAGCAGTATAATAGATATAATTGTAGATAACGACAATGCCACGAAAGAAGAAAAACGAAACCGTGCCTGTTGCTGAAATCAAGGCAGAGGTTGTGACCGAAACTGTTACAGAAGCTCCGGCTAAGAAGCCTGCTGTAAAGAAAACTCCTGCGAAGAAAACTGCAACTAAGGCAAAGTCTGCAACAAAGACCATTGCTAAGACCACAAGAGCCGCAACTGTTCCGAAAGAGACGATCAAGGTTCAGTATAGTGCTGATGAATATGACTTTGCAGAGATCAGGAAAGTTGTTGAAGCCGATTACAAGGGAAAAGTCAAAGGCAAGATCAAGACCGTTGAGATTTACATCAAGCCGGAGTGTTGCAATGTCAAAAATGTGATTATAACGACTGAAAAGAATAAAGCGTGTTCACATAAAAATGCAACGCACAGATTTTTGTTATTTACATTCAGTGCAGATATATTCAGGAACGGTTTTTTCGTTGATCGCAGACTCGTAAAGCCGCCAACCGCCTGCAAGATTAAAACATTCATAGCCGTTTCCTGAAAGTATGCGGCAGGCAATATAGCTGCGAAGTCCGCTGTGACAATGAACGTAAACAGGCTTGTCCTTGGGAATTTCTGAAATGCGTTCTCTCAATGAATCCAGAGGAATGTTGATAAAACCATCTATTTTGCCACGTTGTACTTCGGTGGCAGTTCTGACATCAAGAAGTGTCACACTGCCGTCACGTAGCAGATTTTCAACATCATCCCAGAAAAATTGCTTTATTTTTCCGCTAATGACATTCTCAGCGACAAATCCAAGCATATTAACAGGATCTTTGGCACTGCCGAAGGGTGGTGCATAGCAAAGTTCAAGTTCTGCAAGATCGGTGATTTTTGCACCAAAACGAATTGCTGTTGCCAATACATCCATACGCTTGTCCACGCCGTCAAATCCGACGATCTGTGCGCCAAGTATTTTTAGCGTCTGTTTGTCCCACAGCGCCTTGATTGACATATTGCTACCCCCAGGATAATAGGAAGCATGAGAACCGGAGTAAATAAAGGTTTTGTCATAGTCGATACCTGCCGCCTTTGCACTTTTTTCATTGATTCCTGTTGTAGCAACAGTCATATCAAAGAGTTTCAGCACAGCCGAACCTTGCGTACCGTTATATTTTGAGGACAGTCCTGCAATATTATCCGCCGCAATGCGTCCTTGCTTGTTGGCAGGACCGGCAAGAGGGATGAAAGCAGGGGATTTTGTAATAAAATCCTCAACCTCCACTGCGTCACCAACGGCATAGATATGAGGGAGATTGGTTCTCATATTCTTATCAACAATGATACTTCTCCGTTGGTTGGTCTGGATGGCGCATTTT
>CAMZZN010000035.1 GCA_947345935.1 uncultured Ruminococcus sp. | reverse complement strand
ATTGAGTTTACAAATTATTGTCGTAATAATTGCTATTACTGTGGGATTCGCAGGGATAATAAAAAAATGGAGCGCTATCGTCTTACAAAAGAGAATATACTCGCCTGCTGCATCGAGGGATACCGTCTGGGATTCCGCACTTTTGTGTTGCAGGGCGGAGAGGATCACTATTATACTGACGAGGTTCTGTGCGGAATCATTTCAGAAATTCATGGGCGTTTTCCAGATTGTGCAATCACACTTTCTATAGGTGAAAGAGCGAAAAAGAGTTATCAGAAGCTTTTCAGTGCAGGAGCATCACGGTATCTGTTACGTCATGAAACGGCAGATGCGGAACATTATCAAAGACTCCATCCATACAGTATGAGCTTAGATAATCGAAAAAGATGTCTTTATACTCTTAAAGAAATCGGATATCAGGTCGGATCGGGGTTTATGGTGGGATCTCCTTATCAGAGAACGGAATTTCTGATTGAAGATCTGCGTTTTTTACAAAAACTTGGACCGGATATGATAGGTATTGGACCGTATATTACGCATACAGATACGCCATTTGCTTCTTTTGAAAATGGAACTATGGTGCTTACTCTGCGGTTAATATCCATTTTGCGCTTAATGTTTCCATACGCATTGATACCGTCAACTACGGCACTTGGCACTATTGATCCGCAGGGACGTGAATTAGGATTAAAAGCAGGTGCGAATGTAGTAATGCCGAATCTTTCACCGATAGGTGTGAGAAAACTTTATTCGCTTTATGAAAATAAGATATGTACCGGCGAGGAAGCAGCACAATGACGTGGATGTCTGGAACATCGTGTGAAATTGGCAGGCTATCAGATCGTAACAGCAATTGGAAATGTTAAAAAGGAAAAAATATGAAAAAGCTCTGATTACCATGAATGGCGGTGTTGTATGATGAGGATGTTGTTGGCGGTGGGATTATTATATAAACGAAAAAGCGTGTTTTAATTTGATAAAACACGCTTTTTATGATTATAGGAAAAAACTATAACAAGTAATAGGATATATGTATTTGACAATTCCTATTGGTATGGTATAATTAGTATATAGCAAGAAACAAAAAACGAATTTGGAATAAAAGATAAAGAGGGTGATTTTATGAAACAAATACTATGCTTTGGCGATTCAAATACATTCGGATATATCCCTGAAACTCACGGCAGATATCCGTGGGGAGTGCGCTGGACGAGTTTGCTGAATGAAAAACTTGGACTTCACAAATATCGTGTGATTGAAGAAGGATTAGTCGGAAGAACTACAATTTTTGAAGATCCGTTGAGGGACGGACGATGCGGTGTGAGATCGCTGCCGAATATACTTGAATCCCATACGCCTGTTGATGTAGTAATAATAATGCTTGGCACAAACGATTGCAAGACAGTTTACGGTGCATCGGCAGAAGTCATCGGCAAGGGAATTTCAAAGCTGATAGGGGAGATCCGTGCCAATACAAAAACAAGCGAGATTCTGATAATTTCACCTATTCACCTTGGAAATTATGTGTGGCACAGCGAATACGATCCGGAATTTTCCGCTGAATCTATTATTGTTTCTGAAAAATTGTCGTCTGTTTATCAAAAAATCTGCGAAAAGGAAAACGTTCATTTTCTGGACGCATCTATTTACGCAGAACCCAGCAATGAAGATCAGGAACATTTAAATGCCGAAGGACATAGATCGCTTGCTCGTGCGGTTTTGAATAAAGTTTATGAAATTGAGAAAAAGGCGGTGGAACAATGACGGAAATAATATGGTACGGCAGAGGCGGACAGGGAGCTTTTACAGCGGCAAAGCTCTTGGGTGCGGCATATGCGTTAAAGGGTGATTCCTGTTACTCCATTGCCTTCCCATCTTTCGGTCCTGAACGCAGAGGTGCGCCTGTAAGGGCATTTACAAAACTTGATTCAAAGCCGATACTTGATAGAAGCGAAACCGAAAAAGTGGATTACATCGTCATTCTCGATGAAACTCTTTACAGCGATTCGTTGAAAAATCTGCTTAAACCTGACGGCAGGATCATTGTGAATACAAAGCATGAAATAAATGACGAGGTATATTCATTTGACGGCAGTTCGATTTCCAATTCGCTGCATCTTCCCACAGTCAATACGGTAATGCTTGGAGCAGTTTCGGAAATATCGGGAATTGTAACGATAGAAAATCTGAATCATGCGATCGAATCATATATGCCGGAACGCATACAAGATAAAAATAAAAAGGCGATAGATGCTGTAAAGGAGGAGTTCAGGTGAAACCTTATCTCAGAGAAAAGAAAACGTTCGGATTCAATGAAACGCCCGAAAATACAGCATTTGAGGCAGGTTATCTGGTGATGGTCAACAGCGGCTGGAGAAGCATTCGACCTGTAATAAATTCTGAAAACTGCGTAGGCTGTATGCAGTGCTATCTTTATTGTCCCGACGGAGTAATTTCCATAGAAAATAAAACAGTACAGATAGATTACGACTTCTGCAAGGGCTGTGGAATTTGCAGTAAAATATGCAGGCTGAATGCAATAGAAATGGAGGCGGAAAGATAATGGCGAAGAAATTTTTATCCGGCGATGAAGCCTTTGCCGAGGGCGTAAGGCTTGCAAAACCGCAGGTTATTTCCGCTTATCCCATAACTCCCCAGACTATCGTTGTGGAGCGTCTTTCGGAAATGGTCGAGGACGGGAGTCTTAAATCTGAATTTATACACGTTGAATCGGAGCATTCCGCACTGTCTTGTGCCATAGGCGCAAGCGCAGTCGGTGCAAGAGCGTTCACAGCTACTTCTTCTCAGGGGTTGTTATACATGGCGGAATGTCTGACCTATGCGGCAGGAGGACGTTTCCCAATTGTAATGATGAATGCAAACCGCTCCACTGCATTGCCGTGGAACATTTACGGCGACCAGCGTGACAGCGTCTCGCAGCTTGACAGTGGCTGGATTCAGGTGTATGCGGAGAATGCTCAGGAGGGACTTGATCTTGCACTTATGAGCTATTATATTGCGGAACACAAGGATGTTTCCACTCCGCTTATGGTGAATCTGGATGGATTTATACTGACCCATACATACGAAACGGTTGATGTTCCAACACAGGAACAGGCGGATGCTTTTCTTCCGGCATACGAAACTGAAAACAAGCTCGACATAGACGTTCCTAAAAATCTTGCTTTTTCGGCAGGTCCGGAACACAATTATATTTTCAAATATAAGGAGCATCAGGCACTTTTAAGAGCGAAATCAATCATTGCAGAAGCAGAGAAAAAATTTGCTGAAATATTCGGCAGACAATATGGCGGACTTCTTGAAACCTATCTCACAGACGATGCTGATTATATATTGATAACACTCGGAAGCATTGCAGGACTTTGTCGTGAAATAGCCGATTATCTGCGGTCTGAAGGCAAAAAAGTTGGAGTTGTAAGACTGCGTTATATACGACCATTCCCGACGGAGGAGCTTGCTGCGGCAGTCAAAAATGCAAAGGTTGTAGGCATTCTTGAAAAAGATATTTCATTCGGCAATGAGGGTACGATTTTTACCAATGTAAACTCGTCACTGTTCCGATCGGGAATTAACATTCCGGCCTATAATTTTATTGGCGGGCTGGGCGGAAAAAATATTTCTCATGAGGATATTTCAGAAATATTTGATCGCATTGAAAATGGTACAGAGCCTGTAAATTTTATTGGAATTGAGGCGAGCGAGAAATGAGTATAACGGCAAGAGATTTGTGCAGGGACGAATTTTTTTACGGTCACAAAGCCTGTGCCGGCTGCGGAGGAAGTCTTGCGGTAAGAAACGCATTAAAGGTGCTCGGCAGGAATGCCTTTGCGGTTTTGCCGGCAGGCTGTATGTCGGCGGTAGGATTCAATTTCCCCCAGCTTTGTTTTGCGAATAATGCGATAATCTCCACATTTGCAGGTACTGCATCTATGCTCACCGGAGTTGAGGCAGGACTTCGTGCAAAGGGTATCACAGACTTTACAGCAGTAGGCTTTGCAGGTGACGGAGGTACAGCAGATATCGGAATACAGGCATTTTCAGGGGCTATCGACAGAGGCGATAATATCCTCTATATCTGTTATGACAACGAGGCCTACATGAATACGGGAATCCAAAAAAGCGGACTTACTCCCTTTGGTGCGAAAACTACAACAACTCCGTCAGGAAAAAATATCCACGGAAATATACGTCCCAAAAAGAATATGTTTGAGATTGCAGCCGCACATGATATTGCATATGCAGCTACAGCAACCATAGGCTATATGGAGGATTTTCTGACTAAGGTGCAGAAAGCATCTGAAATAAACGGTACGAAATATATTCATGTTATCGCACCATGTCCCACAGGCTGGGGAGTGCCCGTAAGCGATACGGTTGAAATTGCCCGTGAAATTGTGAACTGCGGCTTGTGGTATCTTGCGGAATACGAAAACGGCGAATTTACGCTGAATCGTAATCCGAAGCAGTTTACAGATGTTTCTGAATATCTGAAAAAACAGGGAAGATTCAGGCATCTTACAGATGACGATATAAATTTAATAATAAACTCCAGAGATGAAAAGTGGAATAAGATTCGCAAAGACTGGAAATTCGGAAAGGATTGATTGAAATGGCTTATAAAAAATATTGGAATGAAGAGATTGAAACTATCAGCAGGGGAAACCTTGAGAAATTACAGCTTGAACGGCTAAAGGAAATAGTGAAATTTTCCTACAAAAATTCGCCCTATTACAAGCGTTCCTTTGATGAAGCAGGGGTAAAGCCGGAGGATATTCAGCAGCTTTCAGACCTTGCAAAATTCCCGTTCATCAACAAGCAGACGGAGCGTGATACTCAAGGTGTAGGCTCATTTTTAGGCGAGCTGGCGGCAGTTCCCGAAGAGGACGTTGTGTTTATTTCCACATCGACAGGTTCAACGGGAGTTCCCACAATGAGCCCGTTTACAAAACAGGATTTTGATGAATTTCAGGACACGGAAAGCCGCTGGTTCTGGCAGATAGGAATGAGACCGAATGATAGGTACGTTCATGCGCTGAATTTCTCCTTGTATGTTGGAGGTCCTGATGTTATAGGAGCACAGAACTTGGGCGCATTGTGTATCTGGGGCGGAACTCTTCCCAGCGAGAGACTACTCTATATCCTTAAAACCTATCAGCCGACAATTCTCTGGACAAGTCCGTCATACGCATGGCAGCTCGGTGAAAAGGCGCTCAAAAGCGGTATCGACCCGAAAAAAGATCTCTCGATAAAGAAGATAATCGTTGCCGGAGAGCTTGGCGGTTCTATTGATGCGACAAGAAAGGCTATCGAAGATTTATGGGGGGCGGAGCTTTACGATTTCTACGGACTTTCCGATATTTTCGGAGCTTGTGCCGCAATGTGCGATGCCAAAGACGGACTGCACATCTGCGAAGATCAGATTCTTGTTGAAACCGTAGATCTTCATACGGGCGAGATACTTCCTCCTGGTTCTGTGGGTGAGCTTGTGTTTACTACGCTCCGCAAAAAGGCAAGACCGATGATTCGTTTCCGCACAGGCGATATCGGCTGGATAGATAATACGCCATGCTCATGCGGACGTACTCACGGCAGAATACATATCAACGGCAGAAAGGATGATATGTTTATTGTTTCCGCAGTTAATGTGTTCCCAAGCGATATTGAGGCTGTTATCCGTGACCTTAAAGGCATTACAGGCGAGTATCTTATCCGTATTTTTGAAAAGGATTACACCTGCAAATATTCCGTAGAGATTGAGAAAAATGCAGACAATACTAACAGCGATGAACAGATAGCGGCAGAGGTCTCAGCAGCTTTGAAAGCAAGGATCGGTGTTAAGCCATATGATGTTGTCGTTCATCCAGACGGAGGACTTGATACTCGATCTGAGCATAAATCCAGACGTATTGTCGATGAAAGAAAATTAGATTACAGTATTTGACGGAGGTGCATTATGCCCAAGCTTTCCAATAGAACGGCAAATTTTACAGATTCGGTTATTCGTCGTATGACAAGGATTTCCAATCAATACGGAGCGGTTAATCTCTCTCAGGGATTTCCCGATTTTGAGCCGCCGAAAGAAATTTTACAACGGCTTGCCGAGGTGACAAAGGAGGATTTCCACCAGTATTCGATTACATGGGGAGCGCAGAATTTCCGTGAGGCTCTTGCCAAAAAGCATAAGCATTTTACCGGAATGAAAATTGATCCAAACAGCGAAATAGTTGTGACCTGCGGCAGTACTGAGGCTATGATGGCGGCGATGATGTCCGTTACAAATCCCGGAGATAAGGTGATAGTATTCTCGCCGTTTTATGAAAATTACGGCGCTGATACCGTGCTTTGCGGTGCAGAGCCTATATACGTTCCGCTGATTCCACCGTCATTTTTCTTTGATGCGGACGTTCTGGAGGAAGCGTTCAGGCAGAAGCCGAAAGCGTTGATATTATGTAATCCCTCAAATCCTTGCGGAAAGGTATTTACATATGACGAGCTGAAAATCATTGCAGACCTTGCCAAAAAGTACGATACCTTTGTTATTACCGATGAGGTTTATGAGCATATTGTCTACGCTCCACATAAGCATACTTATTTCTCAACTCTGCCCGGCATGAAAGATCGAACTATTTCCTGCGGTTCTCTTTCAAAGACCTATTCTATTACAGGCTGGCGGCTGGGTTATGTTATTGCGTCTCCGCATATTATCGAGACAGTGAAAAAAGTCCATGATTTTCTGACTGTCGGAGCTGCTGCTCCGTTGCAGGAAGCCGCTGTTACTGGGCTTCGGTTCGGTGACGAATACTATGCCGGTTTGCAAAGAGAATACACCGAAAAAAGAGATCTGTTTCTGAAGGGTCTGGACAGTCTGAAAATACCTCATACTATTCCAGAGGGGGCATATTACGTTCTGCTTGATATTTCGGAATTCGGCTATGAAAGCGATCTGGCATTCTGTGAAAAGCTGGCAAGAGAAGTAGGTGTTGGAGCTGTTCCTGGCTCAAGCTTTTTCAAGGAACCTGAAAACCGCTACATAAGAATGCACTTTGCCAAAAAGAATGAAACGCTTTTAGAAGCGCTGAACAGGCTCGATATTTTCAGAGAGAAAATGTTGATTTAAAATCTTAAAAAGCACAGCAATTGGGTTATAAACCTGGATTACTGTGTTTTTTGTTTTATCAAATCATTAGGACTGATTGTTCCAATTCATTGCATATTGCGGAAGCTATGCCTTCTCTTTGATAATCTTTATGAACAAACAATTTATCCAAATATCCTGTTTTATCAATATCTCCAAACCCAACAATTTCATTATTCTTAATTGCAACAAGAGTATAATGTTCCAAAAAAGATTTATTCCATTCTTTCAAATTAACCTTACCAGTTGCCCAAACATCTAATTGCTCTTTTGTATAATCTTTTGCATTTATACTGTGAACAGTTTGATAAAATATTTTTGCTAATTGTTTACAGTCAGAAATTATATATTTACGAAGTTGCATTTTTTCTCCTATAAATTCGAATTTAACGCAGGTTAATGCGTAGTTACTTTCTTTATTATACATCAATTCCAAAGAAAAATCAAGGAGGTGCAGTCATGTTTTTTACACTTATTTTTGAAAATGCAAATGGCGATCAAGTGGATTTTCTTGACTGCGGCGGTGTAAAAACGAATATAATCAACCGCCTTATTTCAGGCTTTACTTGGCTGTCGCTCCGTGAGGGGAAAAATCTCTTGGAGGAACGCTATGAATATCTTAGGTTCATCGGCAGCAGTAATGGATCTGTCAGTCGGCATTTGTTCATCCGTATATAAAGTTGTTCAGAAAAAGCTCGATATTTCAGCAGAAATAGTACATACGATCGTGATACATTTGGACTTGTAACGGTTGCGCCATTAACAGCGATAATAAGCGGATTTCTCCTGACAAAAAGAAAAAGCTGAACTTAACATACAATTAACATCAATATGATTTCGGACTTTACATGGAAAGCGGTATACTGAATATGCTGAAAGGCAAAAATAAAAAATCGAAAGGATTGATTATGATTATGAAAACAACAAAGATTTTTGGAGCTGCAATACTGTCAGCGATTATGGCAATAGTAACGATGACAGGCTGCGGAAAAACCTCACAAAAAACTGTTTCCACAGACGGTTCTACTTCTATGGAAAAGGTGATCGGATATCTGAGCGAAGCATATATGGAGAAGAATTCAGATGTCAAAGTCACATACAACCCTACAGGCTCAGGCTCAGGTATTCAGGCAGTGCAGGAAGGCAGATGCAATATAGGACTTGCAAGCCGCAATCTCAAGGACGAGGAAAAAGCTGATTTGAATGAAACAGTCATTGCGATTGACGGAATTGCCGTTATTGTAAATCCCGATAATCCTGTATCGGATTTGACAATGGATCAGATTGCAAAGGTGTATACAGGAGAAATTGATAACTGGTCGGAAATTGGCGGAAAGGATCTGCCTATTGTATGTATCGGAAGAGAGGCTGCGTCCGGAACTCGTGACGGCTTTGAGTCCATTACAGGAACGTCTGAAAAATGCAAATATGCGCAGGAGCTTACTTCCACCGGCGACGTGGTTCAGACGGTTTCTTCCAATCCCAACGCCATCGGCTACGCATCGCTGGCATCTGTAAACGATAGTGTAAAAACTATGAGCGTAGAAGGGATTATGCCGTCGGATGAAACGATCCTCAGCGGCGAATATAAAATCCAGCGTAATTTTGTATTTGTTACAAAGAAGGATGAGGAACTGACTGGTTCAGCGAAAGATTTCTTTGACTTCTGTATGAGCAGTGAAGCTGATGAGTATATCAGAAAGGCAGGTGCAGTTCCAATTGCAAAGTAATTCAATGACGATAACGAAAATGAAAACCAGAACTGGAAAAATGAAAAAAACTGCTGATATTCTTGAAAAAATCATGAATTTCATTTTTACTGTATGCGGATTTATGGCTGTGGCGTTTGTGCTGATAATCACGATTTTTCTCGTGATTTCGGGAACTCCCGCAATCGCTGAAATTGGAATTACAGATTTTCTATTTGGCACAAAATGGGCGTCGACTGCCGCAGAGCCGTCATTCGGAATCCTGCCGTTTATTCTGTCCTCTGTCTATGGCACATTCGGAGCAATTTTGATCGGAGTTCCTCTTGGAATTTTATGTGCCGTATTTATTGCGAAAATCGCAGGCAAAAAAATCTCCTCGATTGTAAGCGGAGCGGTAAATCTTATGTCGGGAATTCCCTCTGTGGTATACGGATTTCTTGGCATGATTCTGATAGTTCCGACCGTTCGTGAAGTGTTCAGACTGCCTGACGGCGCAAATCTTTTCTCCGCAATAATTGTGCTGGCAATTATGATTTTACCTTCAGTTATTTCTGTATCGGAAACTGCGATTCGTTCCGTTCCAAGAGAGTACGAAGAAGCGTCGCTTGCATTGGGGGCAACCAAAACAGAAACGATATTCAAAGTAACGCTTCCTGCTGCAAAAAGCGGAATTTTAGCCTCTGTAGTTTTGGGAATAGGCAGAGCGATCGGCGAAGCAATGGCGGTCATGATGGTTGCCGGAAACGTTGCGAATATGCCGGGTATCTTTAAAAGCGTACGCTTTCTTACAACGGCGGTAGCAAGTGAGATGTCATATTCTTCGGGACTTCAAAGGCAGGCTTTATTTTCTGTAGCATTGGTACTTTTCGTATTCATTCTGGGGATCAATCTTATATTAAATTTAGTTGTAAAAAAGGAACGGAAGTGATGATATGAACGAAAAAATTTCTCGTACACGCAAAATAAAATGTGCCATTATGAACGCTTTGATATGGTCGGCAGCAGGCGTTATCTGCCTGATATTATTGGGCATAATATTGTACATTCTTGGTAAAGGGTTACCTCATATTTCATTGAAACTTCTGACTTCAAAACCAAGTCTGCTGAATGAAACAACAGGCATTCTTCCGAATATACTGAACACGCTTTATATCATTCTGATGACACTGATAATCGTTTTGCCGCTGGGGGTAGGTTCGGCAATTTATCTGAACGAATATGCTAAAAAGAAAAAACTTGTCCGCACGATAGAACTTGCCATTGAAACCCTTGCAGGCATTCCGTCTATTATATACGGACTTGTGGGAATGCTGATTTTTGTGCAGTTCTGCTCACTTGGAACAAGCCTCATTGCAGGTTCGCTGACGCTTGTTATAATGACTTTGCCTACAATTATCAGGACAACCCAGGAAAGCCTGAAAACTGTTCCGGATAGTTACCGTGAGGGAGGTCTTGCGCTTGGTGCAGGAAAATGGTACATGATACGCACCGCCGTTCTGCCGTCGGCAATTGATGGTATCGTTACCGGTTGTATTCTGTCAGTGGGCAGAATTGTCGGCGAGAGCGCCGCACTTCTCTTTACGGCAGGCATGGCAAACGAAGTTTTAGGTCTGTTCGATGCAGTAATGCCAAATAATGCAGGCTCGACACTTACGGTATCGCTTTATATGTACGCAAAGGAGCGGGGAGATTTTGATACCGCTTTTGCAATTGCGGCAGTGCTTCTGATACTTACATTCGGGCTGAATCTTCTTGCAAAATTTGCGGCAAGGAAATTGAGGAAAGGACAGTAATTCATGAAAAGTAATATTATACAGGCTAAAAATATGAACCTTTGGTACGGTGAAAATCATGCGCTTAAAAATATTAATATTGCGTTGCCTGAAAGACAGATAACTGCCTTGATAGGACCGTCCGGCTGTGGAAAATCCACATTTCTGAAATCCCTCAACCGCATGAACGATCTTGTTGAGGGCTGTCGTATCGAGGGAGAAATTACATTTGACGGCGTGGATATTTACAAAAATTACGATGTGAATATTCTCCGCAAGCGTGTGGGGATGGTGTTCCAGAAGCCTAATCCTTTCCCCATGAGTATTTACGACAATATTGCCTATGGACCTCGAATCCACGGAATTAAATCAAAGGTGAAGCTTGACGAAATTGTAGAAGATTCCCTGCGAAAAGCTGTGATTTGGGATGAATGTAAAGACAGGCTTAAAAAGAGCGCACTTGGAATGAGCGGCGGTCAGCAGCAAAGACTTTGCATTGCCCGCGCCTTAGCCGTCGAGCCTGAAATACTTCTCATGGACGAACCGACTTCTGCGCTTGATCCGATTTCTACATCTAAAATTGAGGATTTGGCAGTGGAACTCCGCGAAAAATATACAATCATCATGGTAACGCATAATATGCAGCAAGCGGCGAGAATTGCCGATAAAACAGCATTTTTTCTGTTGGGAGAAATCGTAGAGTTTGATGATACGGACAAAATGTTCTCTGCTCCCTCTGATAAGCGTACGGAAGATTATATTACGGGAAGGTTTGGTTGATATTATGAGAAATCGTTTTGACGAACAGCTTTTACAGCTTAATAATGAGCTTATCAAAATGGGCGCATTGTGCGAGGAGGCAATCGCCTATGCAGTAAAGTATCTGATAGATCACGATGCTGATATGAAAGAAAACTCCATTGACGCTGAAAGACAAATAGACCGCAAGGAACGTGATATTGAATCACTCTGCATGAAACTTCTTATGCATCAGCAGCCTGTTGCGACGGATTTCCGAATGATTACTTCAGCGCTGAAAATGATTTCAGACATGGAACGTATCGGCGATCAGGCGGAGGATATTGCTGAAATTGCAGAATACGTACATCTTTCAGATTTAAGTGCAAGAGTGCATATTACAGATATGGCAGAAGCTGTCGTCTACATGGTCAATAACTGTATTGATTCTTTTGTTAAGAAAGATACGGAGATTGCATATTCTGTTATTGTAATGGATGATACGGTAGACGAAATTTTTATGAAAGTGAAAAAAGAATTGATCGAGGCGGTTCAAAATGGTCATGACGATGCGGAATCTCTTGTAGATATGCTTATGATCGCAAAATATTTTGAGCGTATTGGCGATCATGCAGAAAATATTGCGGAATGGGTCATTTATGCGATGACGGGACAACACGATATGAACGCTTCATATTGATTTGCTTTTAGTAATGGTGTATAATATGAGAGAAAGGTCGGTGGCTTAAATGGAGAATATATATGTTCTTGAAGATGATAACAATATTCGTAAACTCGTTTGTTATGCACTTACAAAAGAAGGGTATTGTGTAAAGGGATTTCCTCTTCCCAGCGAATTCTGGTCTGAATATAAACAACATAAACCCGATTTGATTCTGCTGGATATCATGCTGCCGGAGGAGGACGGCATTTCCATTCTGAAAAAAATACGCCATGAAGATGAAGAGATGTATGTCGTTATGATGACTGCAAAGGACAGCGAAATTGATAAGGTTACAGGACTTGATTCGGGTGCGGACGATTATATCGCCAAGCCATTCGGTATCACAGAGCTTATTTCAAGAGTCCGTGCCGTTCTCAGAAGAGGGCGGAAAAATCATATTTCAGTGAAAAAAACATACACGATCGGCGAGCTGTTTGCAGATACCGAAAGTCGCATTGTTCAGGTAAATAAAGAGGAAATTTTGCTGTCTTATAAGGAATACGGCTTGCTTTTTGCGCTGCTTGAAGCGAACGGAAAGGCAATGTCCCGCAATGAGCTTTTTGCAAAGGTATGGGGCGAATTTTATGGCGAATCCAGAACCCTTGACGTGCATATACGTAATCTCCGCATGAAGCTTGGAACGGCTGGAAAATATATTCAGACGGTAAAAAACATCGGCTACAGAATCGGCGGTGAAGTCAATGCATAAGAAGATTTTTCGCTCCTCTATGCTAGTAACGCTGCTTGTGCTGCTGTCCAGCATTGTTTTGATCATGGAAGTGCTATATGAATATTTTGAAAAACAGTTAATCAGTGAAATAAAAAAAGAAGCGGTATATATTTCTACAGCAATTGAAAATGAAGGTATTGATTATCTGAACGATATAGAAGGTGAAAACGAGCGTATCACGCTGATTTCTCCGGATGGAACTGTTATTGCAGATACTGCTGCAGATGTAGACGCTCTTGAAAATCACATTGACCGTGAAGAAGTAAAAGAGGCTATACAAAACGGCAGTGGAACAAGCTCACGATATTCCGATACATTGACGGAAAAAATCGTATATTATGCCATAAAGCTTGAAAATGGAAATATTCTGCGTGTTTCGGCAAGACACTATTCCGTGGTTGTGATATTGCTGGGATTATTACAGCCTATTTTAGTTGTAATAATTATTGCATTTGTTTTATCATTTGTGTTGTGTCAAAGAGTATCTAAAAAACTTGTTGCACCGATAAACATCCTTGACCTTGAGTGCCCTGAAAATAACCAAACTTATGAAGAACTTACTCCTCTTCTGAAAAAAATTGCATATCAGCACAGGACTATTGAAGAACAATTGAAAAATGCACTTCAGAAACAGGAAGAATTTTGTCTGATCACCGAAAATATGAATGAAGGATTTCTTGTGATTGACAATGAAATGCGAATTTTAACACATAATGAAGCGGCAATGAAACTGCTGGATATGTCTGATAAAGAACCTGAAAATATTCTTTCTGTTAATCGTTCAAAAGCATTCAGAAAGATGCTGGAGAATGTTTTATCGGGAGTACGTGACGAATCAGAAATAGAATCTGACGGAATATACTATCGTTTCATTGCCAATCCCGTTTTTGAGGAAAAACAGGTCATTGGTGCAGTGATAGTAATTTTAGACGTTACAGAAAGCATGAATCGTGAAAAGTTGAGACGTGAGTTCACATCAAATGTTTCTCATGAATTGAAAACGCCGCTTACTTCTATATCGGGATTTGCTGAAATCATGAAAAACGGTGATGCTCCAAATGAAATGGTGATTGATTTTTCAAATTCTATTTATGATGAAGCCCAGCGATTGATCTCACTTGTTTCAGATATTATGAAGATTTCAGAACTGGATGAAAAGTCTGTAGTCTATGAAAAAGAAACAGTTGATTTGTTTACTCTTTCTTTAGAAGTCTCAGAAAGACTTCGTTCGGAAGCTGATAAGAAAAATGTTAAAATTAATGTGATAGGCGATACTGTAGAAGTTATCGGAGTACGGAAAATTCTTGATGAAATGGTTTATAATCTCTGCGACAATGCAATAAAATATAATAAGGATAATGGCATTGTCGATATCATCATCAGTTCAGCAGACAACAAGGTGAAGCTAATGGTTAGAGATACAGGAATCGGAATTCCAATATCTCAACAAAGTCGTGTTTTTGAACGTTTTTATAGAGTTGACAAAGCACGTTCCAAGGCTATCGGAGGTACAGGTTTGGGTCTTGCTATTGTCAAGCACGCTGCAATGTATCATGATGCGGAAATTGAAGTGGAAAGTAAAGAAAATGCTGGTACTTCTGTAACTGTAATTTTTAAGTAAAATGTGTATAACACAGATATCCTGATATAATGTGCAGGTGCTCGGTGAGAGCATAGAAGGAGTTCCCTATTTGTCAATTTACTTTCCAGGCATAAAATAACAACTTTCAGAAATAATTCTCTGTTTTGGTTTTCAATCACAGAAAGTTCCTGCGAAAGTTTTTTAAGAGCTTTAATAATCAAATCCTTACCGTGAAAATTATTCGGAAAATTCACATTTATATTAACGATTTTCAAAAATAAAAAAGTCTGACAAGTTACAAATTTATTGCAGCTTGTCAGACTTTCTGATTTTATATGCAGTAATTATTTTACTGAGTTTGTATGTCATAGCTTTTTCTCTCTCCATATTCAGTTTTGAGAACGAGCCCTATTTGCCCTCATTGAAATATTAAGATAAATTAAGGGTTCAAAATTGGAAAGTGATATTTGTAAACTATTGATGAATAATAGTTGCGGGCATAAAAAAGAGTATAACTCTCGGCATGTAAGGTTGAATAGTTATGCTTGATAAAGAGGTTGTTTTTGAGTTGTTGACCGTACTAAATAGTTGAAGTATTCATTAGATTATATTATATTGCTGAAATTTAATTATATGTTATGGTATAAAATACTTTTTCGGGTATGAAATACATTGAATTTCGCATTTCGTACCCAAAAAATATACCACTTGTGCTATAATTCAATTTAGGCGATATGCATTGTGTTAAACTAAATAATAAATGTCATTATTTTGGAAATCTTTTTTGGATTTCTTTGTAGACAGAAATAAGGGGGATGGTATAAACAAAATATTTTAAATATTAAAAATGTGAGGTGATAGTAGAACACAAAATATTTATATAAATTATAATAATCAAGAGGTAAAATAATGTCAAAATTTAAGAAGATTTTTGCAACAATGATAGGAACTGCAATGAGTGCAAATGTTTTGCTTACAATGCCGTTCTCAGTTTTCGCAGATAATATTTCAGAAACTTTTGAATTTGATGGGTATACTGTTGGATATGAGGTTAAAAATTCATGGGGAAATACTGAGGTCGTTTCTCTGACGCTTACAAATACGGGAACAGAAACCATTGAAGATTGGATGCTTTATTTTAATCCTAATGGTGAGATTCAGTATGTCAATGACGCTGTTCAGATGACGACAACTAACGGAATAGGGTATATCAAAAATCCAGGTTACAATGTAGATATTGATCCCGGTGCGTCCGTTGAGTTCCGCTATGCTGTCAATGACTGTGAAGAGATTCCAAGTAATTATAAGTTCTGTCAGTCAAGAATGACAAAGGAAAACGGATATGCTGTTTCACTTAAAGTGAATTATACATGGGGCAGTAATAACGAGTATTTCAATGGTGAAATTATTATCCGGAATGATACAGACGCACCAATCGAGGCATGGGAACTTAAGGCAGATACCAACTTCACTATAACCGAAATTACAAATAGTTGGGCGGCCGATGTTACTGAACTTGAGTCGTACAACTATATGCTGAAAGGAACGTATACAAGTATTATTCCAGCTGGTGGAAGTATTTCCCTTGGTTTTAATGGTATGAAAGAGGGAGAACCAATCATCAGCGACTATTCAATGACAGAGGTTGTTGTAGATGAGTCTATTATTAATTCGATAATCAACGGCAGCGACAAAGATGATGAATTTTATAATGACTACATTAATTGGAGTACATTGCCAGATACAGATGGAGACGGTTTGCCGGATGAATATGAAGAAGAATACGGGTGTGATCCGGCAAATCCGGATACAGATGGAGACGGCTTGCCAGATGGCTATGAAATTATAACAATCGGTTCGAATCCGTCAGATGCATATTCACTGGATAACATACTTTCCGATGGCGAATATGATAATGATCAGGATGGATTGAGTAACTATGAAGAATATCTTCTTGGCACGGATCCGCTTCGGGCTGATTCTGATTTTGATGGTTTGTCCGATGGGGATGAAGTAAATGTTTATGATACTGATCCACTAAATCCAGACACCGATGGCGATGGTTTGTCTGACGGTGATGAAATTGCTCTTGGATTAAATCCCTTGGTTACTGACAGTAACGGGGATGGTATTCCGGATAATGAGGAAAAGTTTTCACAAAGCATGACATATGATACTGAAGATTCAGATACAGTTATTGATTCTATTAACGTATCATTTGATGGTACGGGCTATATTAATTCCACCACTTCTTTTGAGAATATTATGGATATAGACTGGATGTGTTCAAATGTTGTAGGTCTGGTCGGCAATCCTTATAACATTTCTTCCGATTCTTCATTTGATACGGCTACGCTTACATTTAATGTAGACAAATCTTCTCTAGGCGATACACAGTTTGAAGATTTAGCCGTTTTATGGTACAATGAAGAGGAGCAGCGTTTTGTTGAGATGGAAACGATTCCAGATGTCGCTGCTTCAACGCTTACAACGACAGTAGAACATTTCAGTAAATACTTGATTGTGGATTGTTCAAGATGGTATGAAGCGTGGTCTGAAAATAACTATCCTTTGAATGGAAATACATTACATACGGCAATTACAATTGATTGCTCAAGCAGCATGATAGGCAATGATCCGAATAATTATCGAATTACGGCTGCAAATAGTTTTGTTGACGTAATGAATGCTGCTGATCTGGCATCAGTAATTTTCTTTGCAGATGGCGCAGATGAAAAGCAGGAATTAACCAATAATCAGGAAGCTTTAAAAAATGCTATTGATGATGTTTTCTCAGCTGGTACAACCAATTATACAGCTGCACTGCGATACTCTATTGACAGCTTAGAAAAGCAGCCTGATTCTAATGCAGATAATATTATTATTTTTCTTTCTGATGGACGTCCAACAAATGTAGTTGAAGGCGTTGGCATAGAAATATCGGAAGATGAGTTTGATTATTCTTTGGTTGATGAAGCAGCGAGCAAGGGAATTCGAATTTATACTATTGGATTAACGAATGGTGTAAATGAAAAAATTCTGAGAGAAATGTCACGCAGAACCAATGGCGAGTATTATTATGCTAACACTGCTAAAGAGTTGATTTCATATTTCTTGACCGTTAGCATGGGGGAGAAGTATGATATTATCACAGATACAGATGAAGATGGTATTCCGGATTTATTTGAAACGTATGGAATGCCGGTTGCAAACGGTCAGGTTCTTTTTAGCGATCCTGAAGTGAAAGATACCGACGGTGATGGTCTGGAAGATGGCGAAGAAGTAATTATGCATATTGTAGATGATGCAGATGAAGTGAAGGCTGCTTATAACTATATGTATGGTAGTATTCCAGAGCCTTTCATCAGTAGTAATGGCGGTATTTACTTTACTATGGTTGCAAATCCAGAAAAGGAATGCAGCGTAGACGATGGAATTAATGATTTTGATAAGCTACATCCCGAGAAAATATTTGATAAATATAAATCCGACTATTATTCGCAAAATCATGAGTATTATGATTTTTATGATGACAGTGAATATTATTACGAACATCTGGAAAACCGCTATAAGGAACGTAATGCATTAAAGCCGTATACCGTTGAAACACTATTTCCTGAACTGAAAAATAGTTCTTTAAACAGTTCATCTAATTCAACTTATTTGGTAGTGAATGATAACAATATAGAAATTCACGTTAATTTAATGTTATGGGATTCTCAATATATTGAAACTAAACCTTCAAATGAATCTGATTATAATTACAATAAACCTGCATCGCAAATATTAAGTGAGATTAACGATGGAGATACCAGAACATTAAGGGAAGCCTTTATTGATGGATTAAAATACCACTGGGAAAAATCATTTACAGGTTCATTATTTAATTTTTACCCCGGTATGAAAATTAATACAAGTATCGTTATTCACGATTTCACCGGTACAGACAGCTATTATGATGATGGAACAAACCATAAAAACAGGATGTATGCAGTATTGCATTCAGAACCGGGAAGGTCGTATATGACTGTAAATGAGATCAATATTTTTTGTGCTCGAAGCATGATTGATTTTTATAGGTCATCCTCCCATGAATTTGGTCACATTTTAGGTTTAGCTGATTATTATTCTGATGCAGGATACGAAATCCCATTCATTAATGATGTACAGCTTGATCCGGAAATACGAAAACACGGATTAATGAACAGTGGATATCCTAATTTAATTAATCTGACAACAAATGATGTTGAAATGGCAATATACGGAGCTTTTGATAATTCTTTTTTTGTTTCGCAATCTTATATACCTGGTAGAGGACAAAAAATTTCAGCTGCTCTGCGTGAAAAAATAATGTACAGCAAAAATGGTACAAAGTATGAATGGGTAGAAGATAGCTACTTCGTTCCTGTTGCTTCTGGTATTGAGAATAACGGTTTGTTTAGATATTATGTTGACAATGGCAATGTTACGATAATTGGACTTGACGAAGGTCTTGAAACTGCTGAAAATATTAATATACCTTCGGAAATAAATGGTTATCCAGTTAAATTTATCCATGGTTTTTCTTTTGAAAATAATAATTATATAACTTCTGTTACTATTCCAAATACTGTAGTCGAAATTGGAGATTCTGCTTTTAAAGAATGTAGTAATCTTACAACTGTATCGTTATCAAGCGGTATAATTAGAATCGACGGAGGAGCATTTTATAATTGTGAAAAGCTTTCTAACTTTACCATTCCAGCAGGAGTAGAATATATAGGAAATTCTGCATTTTATAATTGCCACCGTCTTGTGAATTTAACTATTCCTGAAAGTGTAGAAAAAATAGATGCTTATGCATTTAATATGTGCTGGTTCTCAAGTCATGGTACAATTACTTTTGAACGAACAACAAAAAACGATTACAACAGATCAATGTTTTGGAATGACAGAAATGTTACAGTTAGAATTCCAAATATAGCAAGAAATGAGTATGAAGATGATAATGGAGAAGTGACTTTTTCTCATGTACCAACCGAAAATATAGTATTTTACGATTAATGGAAGGCATATAAATGATTATATTTACGAATATTTTGCTTACGACTTTTTTTACATCATTGCTTGTTTTTTCTCCGTCTTTTGTAAATGAAAAAGTAACTCTCATTCATCAGAATTCAGTTGATGCAAAAAATATCCAAGTATCGAACACTGAGCCGTTGCCAGCAGAAACAACAACTCCACAAGGCTGGTACGAGTCGCAATATGAAATTATTATCGACAGCCTGCCGGATCAGGTTTCCTACAATATCGGGGAGTCTCTGGATTTAACTGGATTAAAGGTAAGTCTTGTACTTTATGATCAGCATGGAAATATGAACAATATATATACTTCTGATTTTCCAGTTGATGATCCTGAGGTATTTGTTGTAGATACATCTGAATTCGATAGCACAAAAGCTGGAACGTATGCAATAAACATATCTTGCACAGATGAATATCAGGCTTTTTTGCCAACAGAGATGAAATCTTTTGAAGTGGATGTTAAGGCGTCAATAGAAACTTCTACTGAAATCAAGACGACAACTACCAGTTCATTCGATCAAACTAATGCAACAACCGGATCAACTACTACAGTAACTTCTGATATTCCAGCATCTACAACACAATCTTCTCCACCGACCGGTACAGTTGATGAAGCAAGTAAAACGTCAAGACAAACAATCACCACAACTCAAAAGGAAGATCCTGTTTCCAACGGAAATGTAAATAATTCAAAAGGAAGTTCGCCGAAAACAGGAGATTCATTTCCGATTTTCATTGTATTGACGGCAATTGGTATACCAGCCGTATCCACAGTACTGTTTATGAAAAAGAGAAAGTAAGGATGTGCATATGAAAAAAAATGGTTATTAGCTGTTCCTGGTGCCAATCTTGCTGACTGTAAAGCAGCTGATTTATATGAAGATGACAAGCTCGATCTCTTTGATCTTTGTTTAATGAAAAATGCTGCTTAGTAATTTATAATCAGTATATGTTTAAATTTGGCGTCTGCACATAAACCGAATTAATTTGATAAGGGTTTACTGTGTAATGAAGGCATTCATGAGGAGCTGTATCATGAAATATTGATACAGCTTTTCTCTCTTAAAGAAAATAAAGATATTAAATCTGATAAATATGACTGTTGACTATATTCACTTATTGAGTAATATATAATACTGCGATACGCTTAAGGAATATTCGAATTTTCGCAAAAGTCCGAATTTTGCGAAAAAAGTTTTTAATAGTTATTATAGCATATTTGCTTTTCAAATATGCTTGATTTTCATTCAAAATTTTGCTATAATTAATAGGGTAAAATCCGATTTTAAAAATAAAAATCATTCAAGTTGAAATATCGGAGGAGTATTATGATAAAAATTGCCGTTGTAGATGACGATGAACTTATGTGCAAAGATATAGTGGGATTAATCAGTAAATTTAATGTTTGTTATGATTTTGACTTTCGACCTGAATATTATTGCTCTTGTGAGGAAATATATAACAGTATTATTAATGGATGTAATTATGATTTGATCTTTCTGGATATTGAGTTTCCGGGGATGAACGGAACCGAATTTGGTAAGATTCTGCGTATGAAGATGAAAAATTATGATACGCAAATAATATTTATTTCCGCTGTCAAAGATTATGCAATGGAACTGTTTAAAATCAGGCCAATCGAATTTCTTGTGAAACCAATTGCTGAAGAAACCTTGAGGTCATGTATATTGACTTATATGACGCATTTTGAAAATTCAAATGGATTTCTTGAGTATACATTGGAAAACATAAAACACAGAATAAGAATTCGAGAAGTTCTATATTTGGAGAGCAATAGAAAAAAGACTGAATTTCATACACGAAGCTCTACTTTTTCAGTTTATGGAAAAGCTGCTGACATTATTGGTGATAATAAAAACAAGTTTATCTGTATTTCCCGTGGGGTATACGTAAATATACAGCATATTATTGAAGCAACTACCAAGGAAATTCTTCTTACAGATAATTCAAGATTATATATCAGTCGAGGGTGTCAGGATACAGTTAGAGATCGATTATCTGAAATATGAGGAGGTAAAATGAGTACTATTCTGTGTATAGTTTCTAATGCCATTCGTGTGTATACAATTTATGTGTTTATGAATATATTTTTAGGGAAAAGCCGATTAAACATATTACTTAATCGCTTAACATACGTTTCTTATTTTTTCGTAGATACGCTTTGTTGGCTGTATGCACAAAATTCAACATTGAATTTAATTTTAAATACTTTACCAATTTTACTTATAACATTCCAGTACTATTCATCTTGGTCAAAAAAAGTATTTTCAGTAATTTCATCTTGTGCAATAGGAATGTTCATTGATTGGGTAGCATTTGCTATTTTTGATGATAACAAGATAATAAAAAGTGGATTTATTCAAGCTGTTATATTTTTAATTTGCTGTTCTTTATTTAGGTATTACTATAAAAATAAAGATGAATATCCTTTTAAATCCAAATATTCTTGGCTTTTGATATTGACGTCTATTGGAACAGCATTAATAGGCGTATTAACAGTTAATAATAATTCATCTTATGATTATTTAATTGCACTTATATTGTTATTTATTAATTTTATGAACTTTTACATTTATAATTTAGAACAAGAAAGTTTCAAAGCGCACCATAAATTAAAACTCATTGAAACATCTAACTATGCATATCAAAATCAGATAAAAATCATGAATGAATCTCAGCAAAAAATTCGTTTTTTGAGACATGATTTTTATCGACACATAAATAAATTGAAGCTTTTATCAGAAGAAAACGATATAAAAAGCATCAGACAATATTTAAATGAAATGGAAGATGCCGTTGTGATCAAAAAAGAATATTCCAAAACAGGAAACGAAGATGTAGATAGCCTTTTGAATTATGAGTTATCACTTGCTGATGAATTTGGGGTGGAGATAATTTATGATGTGAATTTACCTGAAAAATTGAATATTTCCTCTTTTGACATTACCATCATATTAGGAAATCTTATGGATAATGCTATTGAAGCACTTAGACACTCTGAAAGAAAGTTGTTGAAAGTTAATATTCAATTTAATAAAGGTATAATACGAATTGATATTGAGAATTCATATGATCCAACATATAGGAAAAAGAATGATGGCAGAGAACATGGAATAGGTCTTCTGAGTGTAGAGAATACATTACAGAAGTATCATGGTAAATTAGATTCATATCCGGAAGAAAGTAAGTATCACACAACAGCTATTTTCTATAATAGCTTGGATTAATAATAACCGGACACGTTTCTGTGTCCGGATTTTGCATATAAAATTTGATTGATATATAAAAGGAAGTAAATAATAATGTTTGTAAAAATAGCTGATAATATTGTAAAATGGATGTTGAATAGTCAGATTATCGAAGAAAATAAGGCTGTGATACGCAGGTGGGGGATCAGTCATATTTTGGACACTGCGTTTAATATTGTTACATTTCTTATAATCGGAATTTTGTTTAATATGCCCGTTGAGACTATTGTTTTTACTCTTGGATATATTCCATTAAGAATCTATGCCGGAGGATATCATGCCAAAACACCATTTCGTTGCTGGTGTTTATCAAATATAATCTTAGCTGTTTCATTGGTGATTGTGCAGAATGCGGAAAAATGTTATATAGCATTTGGCATATTATCATTAATAGCTATTGTGGGTTTAATTATACTAATGCCTGTGGAAGATTTACATAAACCTTTAGATGAAAATGATCGGAAAAAATATAAAAAGCGTGGTGTTGCTATTTTAGCAGTCGAAATATGTATATCTGTTGTTTTTACTTTACTGCATCATAGTAAAATATCGCTTGTCTTAAGCAGTATTTGGGTACTGCTCAGTGTTATGCTAATATTAGGAGTAATTAAGAATGCCTTAATTAAAAAATAGAATTGTAAAAATCCGTCTGATGTTTGTATATCAGGCGGATTTTGCATTTCGTACCTAAAAGCTATACCATTCGTACCATATCACAGACTTTTGTCGAAATTTATGTTATTATATAAAAGGATTAGGAAGTCCAAAATAAACTCTGTAAATCAGAGGATACGAAAGGAAAGTTTATATGAAGAAAAAGTTTGCTCACCTTGTAACAAAGTTTGGTGGAACAATGGCGGCATTTGCAGTGATGGTTGCAGCACTTACTGCAAACTCTGCATGTTTTTGGCTTTCTCATCAGCCCGAAGAGCCGGATGAGATCAAGCAGCTTAAGAAGTATTAAGTTCATGCGTTGGGAATGATGAGCTGATCAGTGCCAGAATTATTTCCGAAACGAATGCAGATATGTATATGACGTTTTCAATTTCCTATGATACTTGTAAATATTGAGACTACATTATTTCTTGGAATACTGTTTCAGCTTTTTGTTCCTTGCATACTACTTAATCTTTTGCTTATTCCATTACATATCAATTTATGTTTATATCATATAGATAATCTGTTGAAATGGATTTTTATGTCATCTATTGTATTAGTATTAGAGCGTGTTCGCGTAAAAATGGCATCAAAAAACATAGCAAGTATAATAATAGAAAGAAAAACAACATCGAATTTATCATAACAAGTGCAGACTTTTCTAAAACGTTTTAATCTCAGAAAGAACGTTCGACTTCACTACGGCATTTGTAGAGTTTTTTGTCGCATTCCTATGGTTCTTTATTTGATTGCAAAGCGGTTAATGATGAATTTCAATTTGTGTATATGGAAAAATGTGAATCCAGGTTTATCAATTGATTATAGAAATATCCCATAA
>CAMZZN010000034.1 GCA_947345935.1 uncultured Ruminococcus sp. | reverse complement strand
TTACTTCAAATTCAAAACGTTCCAGAAAATATTCTCTTTTTCGTATTTTTTCTATTAAGTAAACGCATATGGGACAGAGTCCCCTTTGATATATTATAGAAAGGGGAATGAAAAATGAGAAAGCTCAAGGCTTTTCTTGCTGCGCTGATAATGTCAGTAATGGCATTTTCCGTGACAGCTTGTGGAAATTCCGGAAAGAGTTCCGGAACTGAAAAAAAAGAAAAATATACGATGCCTGCTAAAAAGAAAGAAAAATTAGATCGGGCTTTTGAAAACGAAAAGAATATTACTCTTGAGGGGAATCTTGAAAATAAAACCGTAAAATGGATGTCGGACTGGGACATAAATCCTACTGAATCAGATCCAGTGCCGCACGCCGATCTATATTACTTTCAGGAAATCTATGGGGGGAATATTGAATACTATCACGTTGACTACGATCAGCGTTACGATAAGCTGGCGGAGTCGATAAGTAGCGGAGAGGGTATAGATCTGTTTTTTGCCGGAAACGGGGACGCTATTCCGAAAGGCGCTATCCGTGAAATGTTTATTCCCGTTGACGACTATATTGAATTTGAATCGCCCTTGTGGAAAGACGTAAAGGACATAAACGATAGTCTCTTGTGGAATGACAAGCACTATACCGCTGTTGTGCAGACAACGGGAGACTCCGTTGCTGTTCTTTATAATCGTAAAACCATGCAGGAGGCAGGTCTTGAGGATCCGGCGGTTCTCTATGAAAACGATGAGTGGACATGGGACACTTTTCAGGAAATGCTTGAAAAGTACGTTGATACAGAAAATCAGCGGTATGGAATTGACGGATGGTGGTTTGAATTCGGTTTTATAAATACTACCGGAGTGCCTCCGGTAAGTATTGAAGATGGAAAAATTGTGAGCAATCTTGCAGATCCGAATATGGAACGTGTGCAGAACTGGCTTTATGAGCTTTACCAGAAGGATCTTATAGCAATTGGCAGTAAATCTTACGGCTGGGAATCTAAGCCGAACTATATCGGCGAGGGAAAGCTTCTCTTCTACCCCGTGGGACTTTATGAACTGTATGGAAGTCCGGAACTTTGGCAGGAAAAGTATGGCGAGGACGTATTTTTTGTGCCTATGCCGAGAGATCCGAAAGCCGACGAGTATTATGTACCTGCCAAAATGGAGGCGTATTCCATTGTGTCAGGCGCTTCCAATCCGGAGGGTGCAGTAAAATATCTTGACTGCAAGCG
Source organism: uncultured Ruminococcus sp. (assembly GCA_947345935.1). Classification (GTDB taxonomy): domain Bacteria; phylum Bacillota; class Clostridia; order Oscillospirales; family Ruminococcaceae; genus Ruminococcus. Next base: position 23,198 of record CAMZZN010000034.1, on the reverse strand, counting down.
TTATGTTCTTCTGAATAGCGAGGCAAGATCAACTGCGGATACCATGTATACAGAAAACTATGGCTGGACTCAGGAAATGGTCGATATGAAAGACAGTATCCAGAATCTTGCCGACAAAAATCCGGTAATTGATATTTCAAGGGGCGTGTCTGCTGACTGCGGTGAAGTACTTGACAATAGCCTGAGAAACTCAGCGAAAGGAATCCCATGGAATGAGACTTATGACTCGATCAGTGCAGTCGTCCAGAAATATATAGATAAGGTGAACAGCGGCGAAACAGATTAATTGTGCAGTTCTCTGAATATTGTAAACAAATTATTAACGATGTTGCAATAAAAAATATATTGTGATATAATGTTATAGTTAGGGCAACACCGCACAGAGCTTGCACGGTGTTGCCTTAGGGTATAAAATCAGAAAGGAGGCTATGATAATGAATACAGTTGTTGTAACAGGCGGCTGCGGTCTTATTGGTCAGTATATCTGTTCGGGACTTCTGAAGAAAGGTTTTGAGGTTATAGCCATTGATCGTGAAAAAGGATTTTATAATGAGGGAAAGCTGCATTACTCTTTTGTGCAGGCTTCGCCAACTGATAAGGACGCATATGCTGAAGTGTTTGAAAAGAACAAAGTTGATATTCTGATTCATGGCGCCTGTACTGTTGATAATGATCTTGGCCCTGTTGTGACTGAAAAGGAAATGAACGAATGCAAGGCTTGTGATAAGTTTGTATATCGTTATGCAATGACGGAAAATATAGGAAAAATCATTCTCCTAAGTACAGATAAGGTCTATGATTTCCCGAAAACAAGAGAACCTATACGTGAGGATTCCGAGCTTAAACCGGATTCAAATTACGCTATGATGAAGCTTGAGTCTGAAAAGGCTCTTGTTGCAGAAATGCAGCATCATAAGAAGGTTATGTGCTGTATCGTGAGGTACTCTCCGGTATATACACGTGAATTTACCGACAATCTTATGTCACGGATAACTAATCCAAAGGATGGTTCGCTGTTTGTTATTGGTCAGGGGCAGAACGGATTTCAATTATGCTGCGTACATAATTTAGTGGATTTTATTTTGTGTTATGCAAAAAACGCCGATGATATGAGTTATGCCGGTGTGTACAACGTAAGCGATAAACTGCTTACTACGTGTGCGGATATAATTAATTTTATGAGAATCAATCACCGTCTTGGTCCGGTTCTCCAGAAAAATCCCGGAGGAACGTTCAATAAAATCAAGGGAATATTCGGCGGAAATAAGGATGAAAAGGTCAATTACCGATATCTGGATATGAATAAGCTGGAAAATAATAATCTGCTTGATAATACCAAGGCTGCAAAGCTGACCAACCCACGATGGGATCTGTCAAATACCAAGTAAAAATGCTGCATGGATTTTCCATGCAGCATTTTGTTTTTCAGGAAATCACGGTATAATTGTCAGAGGCGTTTTCCTTTGTCGCATACTCGGTGACATTGAGCACTTTGACTTTAAGGGGGCGGCTTCCCATGTTGATCTCGATAATATCGCCGATTTTTACATCATAGGAAGCTCGTGCCGCCTTGCCATTTACAATGATTTTTTCTGCGTCACAGGCTTCGTTTGCGATTGTTCTACGCTTGATGAGTCGTGTGACTTTCAGGTATTTATCCAATCTCACTGGATTACCTCCTTATTCGGAGCAGTCGTATTACTTGTTGACAGCCTCTTTAAGAGTTTTGCCGGCTTTGAAAGCAGGTGTCTTGCAGGGAGGGCAAGTCATAGGCTGCTTGGTTCTGGGGTTAATTCCGATCTTTTCGCCTCTTTCACGAACCTCAAACGTACCGAAACCGGTAATGGAAACTTTTTCACCGTTTTCAAGGGCTTCCTGAATAGCTGCAAGAGTTGCCTCAAGGGCACATCCGGCGTCCTTTTTTGTGCAGTTTGCTTTATCTGCAATAGAATTAATGAGTTCTGCTTTTGTCATTTGAATTTCCTCCAATTTTTTGTGTGGCGGTTAAAGCTGTTTCTTCGCCTTGGCCCAGTAAACGTCAAGCTCCTCGATGGTGAGCTTGTTCATGTCGAGTCCTTCCTCGGCAGTGAGCTTTTCAGTAACGGTAAACCGCCTGATAAATTTATCTGTTGCGGCTTTTAATGCAAGCTCTGCGTCAACGCCAAGATGACGTGCGGCATTTACGCAGGAAAAGAGCAGATCGCCCAATTCCTCTTCGATATTAGCCTTGTCACCTGATGCGATAGCCGTGTCCAGTTCTTTCTTTTCGTCAGCGATACAGGCTATTGCGTCATTAGCGCATTTAAAATCCATACCGGCACGCATAGCACGCTTGCCGACCTTCTGTGCTCTCATAAGAGCCGGAAGTGATTTTGCCACGCTGTTGAGGGTATCGGCATAAGTTGTCTGCCCCTTGGTTTCCATTTTGATAGCGTCCCAGTTTTTTAGCACTTGATCGGTACTGTCGGCAAGGACGTCCCCAAAAACGTGAGGATGACGAACGATCAGCTTTTTGCAGATTCCATCGCATATATCATCGAAATTAAAAGAATCATTCTCTTCCTCGATCCTGCAATGGAAAACTACCTGCAAAAGGACGTCGCCCAGTTCTTCACGAAGAAGCTCCGTATCTTTCAGATCAATAGCTTCGATAACTTCGCAGGTTTCTTCAATAAAGTCGTTTCTGATAGATTCATGAGTCTGCTCACGATCCCAGGGACAACCGCCTTCGCTGCGAAGAAGTCCTACGATCTCTGTGAGATCGTCAATGTTGTATTTCGGTTTTTGTTTGTATTCAACCATAATAAAACTCCAGACAGGCTGAGCACGCCGCCGACGTGCCCTGACGCCTATATAATAATACATTAAAATAAGTCGGAATGCAAGTGATTTTGTCAAATTTGTGGATGTGGTATAAATTTGTTATACAAAAAGTCTCATCCCTTGTCAACGAATCCAACTTTGCGGTAAACTTTTGAAACGATTCTCTGCGAATACTTGAGAGCCTTTTCAGCGCCATCAGTATAGCATTTTTTCAGATATTCCTTATCTTTTGAGAGACGTGCAAATTCGGTGCGGACAGGTTCAAGATGATCGGCGACCGCCTCGCCTACGGCAAGCTTGAAATCACCGTAGCCCTTTCCGGCGAATTCCGATTCGATAGAAGCGAAATCCTTGCCTGTGACTGTGGAATATATAGTCATAAGATTATTTATTCCGTCCTTGCCCTCACGATAGCATACTTCGGTATCGCTGTCAGTAACGGCACGCTTGAATTTGCGGATAATAGTATCCTTATCGTCCAGAATAAGTATTACCGCATTGGGATTTTCGTCTGATTTGGACATCTTTTTAGTCGGATCCTGGAGCGACATGACCTTTGCCCCCACCTTTGGGATATACGGTTCCGGAAGTGTGAAGAATTCGCCGTAACGCTGATTGAAGCGCTGGGCAATATTTCTCGCAAGCTCCAGATGCTGTTTCTGATCTACTCCAACGGGAACCAGATCGGCGTTATAAGCCAGAATATCCGCTGCCATAAGCACAGGATATGTAAAAAGTCCGGAGTTTATATCGTCGGGATGACGCTGACTTTTATCCTTGAACTGGGTCATGCGTGAAAGTTCGCCAAACTGTGTATTGCAGCCGAGAATCCAGCTTAATTCAGCGTGTGTTTTTACATGACTCTGGATAAAGAGGATTGACTTTTCCGGATCTATACCGCACGCCATCAGCAGAGCATAGGAATTCAGAGTAGCCTGACGAAGCTTGACCGGATCCTGCCTTACAGTTATGGCGTGCATATCGACAACGCAGTAGATGCAGTTATATTCGTCCTGAAGCGGTCCCCAGTTTCTGACAGCTCCGATGTAGTTTCCGAGAGTAAATGTTCCGGTAGGCTGAATACCGCTGAAAATCAGCTTTTTATTTTCCATAGTAAAAATTCTCCTTAAATTCTGCCGGAAAGCAGACGTATTGATATCAGATCACTTTATAGGATTCATGCCGGTACCTGCGGCGTCCTTGAGCTGACAGTTTCTGAGCTCGCTGAGCACACGCTGATAGAGCACATAAATTGCACGCTTTTCGGGTTCTGTTTCTGGAATAGGTCCGGCAGGGAACTCTGCCTTGTAAACGCCGCCCTTTGTAAGAAGGAACACGTTATTTGTTCTGTTAGTGGGAAGATCGAATTTAGTTGTCTTTTCGCTTTTGGGGAGAAGCTGTCCTGCGTTTGCAACGAGCGTATGAGCAGCCTGAACAAGATTTCTGTACTTCTGTGCAGCGCCTGTATATTCGCCGCCGTTATTGAAATAGAGGTTTGCAGCTCCGTTGATGAAGCATACCATAGTAGTAAGTATCTGCGGAGACATAGGAATGTCCACAACAACGCCGTAGACGTCGTTTTTCTTAAAGTTCATGTTGAAGATCTCGGCAGGGAAGTTAATAGCCTGTCCTCTTGTCATAAGGTATTTTTGTGTGACAGAATATCTGCCCGTATTTCTGTTTGGCATAGTAATTTTTCCTTTCTGTTAGTCTGTAAAAGTTTTCAGTCCAGTATTTCTCTTGTCATAGCGGCAAGAATTTCCATTCCCTTTTCGATCTGCGCATTGGAAGGCGTCGAATAATTAAGACGGAATGAACTGCATTTTTCGTTTTCATTGATGCTGAATGAGTTTCCGGGAACAACGGCGATCTTGTAATCTCTGACAGCCTTTTTGCAGAAGGCTTCCATGTCGCAGCTTTCAGGGAGAGTACACCAGATGAAAAGACCGCCCTCGGGCTTGATGTACGAGATACTTTTTGAAAAACCGCTGTCAATATATCCGCACATAAGCTCTGCCTTTTCCTTGTAGATGCTGCGAAGCTTATTGAAATGCTCCTCACGGTTTATAGTTGTCATGAAGCGGTGTGAAACGACCTGTGCCCAGATATTTGAATGAACATCCGATACCTGCTTGCAGACAACGATCTTCTGGATGACCGGAGAGGGAGCAGATACAAAGCCTGTCCTGAAACCGGGGGAGATAAGCTTTGAGAATGTGCTGGAGTATATAACACGTCCCTCCGTATCAAGACTTTTGATAGTCGGAATGTTCTCTACGGCAAACCGGAGTTCGCCGTAGGGGTCGTCCTCCAGGATCATAAAGTCATACCGGCACGCAAGCTCGTAAACGGCTTTTCTCTTTGCAAGCGACATGGTACGGCCTGTGGGATTCTGGAAGTTGGGGATAAGATACAGAATTTTTACATTTCTGTCGTTTCTGAGAACATCTTCAAGCTGTTCAAGGTCAATTCCGTCGTCCTCCATTTCGATGCCTTTAAGGTTTACGTTGTAGGAGCGGAAAGCGTTGAGAGAACCGATAAAGCTCGGAGATTCGCAAAGGAGCGTATCGCCCTCGTTAAGAAGAACCTTGCAGGAAAGTTCGTTTGCCTGCTGTCCTCCGGAAGTTATGATAAGATCGTCAAATTCAGAGTGGAAACAGCCCTTTTCCGTCATCCAGCCCTTAAGATATTCCCTGAGTGGACCGTAGCCCTCGGTAATGCTGTACTGCAATGCAAGGATAGGATCGTCCCTGAGAAGTTCGGCAGAAATTTCAGCAATGCGCTCCGTCGGAAAAGCCTCCGGAGCAGGATTTCCGGCTGCAAAGGAGATAACGTCCGGGTCAACAGTGTATTTAAGTATTTCACGGATAGCCGAAGCCTGTAAATGGCTTACTTTATTGGAAAATTTATATTCCATATAAATACAACCTTTCATAAAAAAATAGCCTGTTACTATTATACCACATATTTTTGAAATCTGCAACATATATTTTTATAAAATACACGTCAACAGCATTTACTTTTTATTACGTATATTAGGGAGCTTTTGTATCCCTGACTTTTTGTTAAAGGAAAAACCTTCTGTTTGGTTTTCATCCTGATTCTTTAAAATCCCCCTTGTGGGGATTTTAAAGAATCAATAATGGGTTTCCAAAGGGAATGTACTTCCCTTTGGCAGGGGGTTAGGGGGACAGAGTCCCCCTTATAAACATGAATAGAAACAAATGCTGTTGATGTGTTATAAGATCAAATATCGTTTATGTTGTTGAAAAGGGTTGATTATATGAAAAAACAAACTTTTATAAAGGGGTCGCTCATATTAATGATCTCTGCCGTTGCTGCCAAGGTTCTGGGAGCGTTTTTCAAGATACCTCTCACGAATATTCTCGGCGGTGTTGGAATGAGTTATTTCAGCTGTGCCTACAGTCTGTTTATGCCTGTATATGCGCTTACGGTAACAGGTGTTTCGTCGGCAGTCGCACGCATGACCGCTCAGAGCATGGCTCTCGGAATGGAGGAAAATGCAAGAAAAGTCCGCCGGGTCGCTCTTATGATATTTTCTGCCGCAGGATTTGCAGGAAGCCTGCTGACATTTTTTCTTGCAAAGCCTTTTAGCGTATATTCAGTAAATAGTCCGCAGGCAGCCGCAGCAGTGGCAATGATCTCTCCGGCTGTGTTTTTCGGCTGCATAACAGCCGTAGAACGTGGATATTACGAGGGAATGAGCAATATGTATCCGACGGCTCTGTCTCAGGTAGCAGAGGGGATAGTCAAAGTAGTGGGCGGATTGTGGCTCTGTAGCTACGTCACTTCTCACAGCGAATCGATCATGAAGTTCTTTCCTGGCATCACCGATGTACGAGCCGTAGCCGCAGCAGCCGGTATAATGGGGGTGACGCTTTCTTCTCTGGGAGCAGTTCTGTTTTTTGCAGTGATGAGACTTTTCAGGCGGTATGAGAAATCGACGGATCATACTGTTATGAGCGGCAGGCGCATTACCCGTGAGTTGATCTCCACAGCGCTGCCAATAGGCGTCAGCGCTCTTGTAACAAATCTTACGGCGCTTATTGATATGTGGACAGTGATCGGCTGTATATCGTATTTTGGCACGTCGGTAAAAGTTCCGGCAGGAATATCTGCACAGGAGATGCCTCACTTAATATACGGTTCGTTTGCCGGAATAGCCATTACTGTTTTCAACCTCGTTCCCTCGGTAACAAATATGCTTGGCAAAGGAGCGCTTACCTGCATAACCGATCACTGGGAAAGCGGCAGCCGTCAGGGACTTGAAAGAAGTGCGTCGCAAGCTTTGCTTACTTCTGCTGTAATAGCTGTTCCCGCAGCAGCAGGGATGATAGTTCTTGCTCCGGAGATCATGAGTTTTCTTTTTCCGAATCAGTCGGACGAGGTGGAGATCTGTATAAATGCGCTGCGGCTGATGATGCCGGGAATGGTCTTTCTCTGCATATCGTTTCCGCTGTTCAGTATGCTTCAGGCGATCGGAAAGCCGGTGCTGCCTTTAAAAATAATGATTCTCGGAACAGCTGTTAAGCTTGTGGGAAATCTGTCGCTCATCCCGCATATGGGCGTTGACGGTGCAGCTCTTTCCACCACGATATGCTATGGCGTGATACTTGCCGTTTCCTTTATTGCTTTTGTAAGAGCATCCGGAGTACGCATCTGCGCCCCTCCGTTTATGGGGATAATATATGCCGGACTTATGTGCGGAGGCGTGGCATATCTGACGGCTTCCGCTGCGGAGAGACAGCATCTTCATGGCATAGCGGTGATTCTTCTGTCAATGTTAACAGGCGGAGCTGTTTACATATTTACTGCGTATGCCGCTGCAAAAAAACAGCCCCGTAAATGAGGCTGTTTTGCATATTTAAGAAATCATTCCGTTTGAAATATTCTGAATATCATCCTTTGTTATTTTTACTTCGATTACCGAACTCTTGTTAAGAGCGTCGTTCTGCGTAGGATAGAAGCCGACAGTGAATTCATTCAGACTTTCAGGCACTTCAAATCCACAGAGAAAACCAGAGAAAGTTCCGTTAGCAGGAACGATAAAAGGATCCTGGTTGATAGTAATATTCTGGAGATTATTTTTTGCGTAGAACATTGTTATGAGATCTGAAGTTTCAATGACATTTTCGTCATGGAGAAGATAGAAATTATTAAGGCAGCTGAGATTGTAATCCTCGTCGGTGTTATTCGAGATGTCAACGTTGAGATAAACGTATTTATTGCCGTTATCAATAACATCGGTTTCAACAACAGAGTTGAGTTTGAATAAGGTATCGTTTGCGCCTGCTTCTTCCTTAAGACCTGCGCTTATCTTATTCTCACCGTTATTGGGGTTAAGCGTGTTATCCTGCGGCTTTTCCTTGGTCGTATCATCGAAACCGGGATTTACATAATCTCCTGAGCCGGAGGATTTACTTCCGGAATCACTGCTTTTGCTGTCTTTCTTTTCACAGCTGACAGCCGAAAGAGCCATTGCTGCACAAAAAATCAGCGCTGAGATTTTTGAACTTTTCATGTTTTTGCCTCACTTTTTAAGATGTTTTTTATTAGTATATCACAAATAATGAAATGTGTCAAGTATATATCATGATTTTCTTATCTTCATAGAAATATCAAAGCACCTGACGGAATGCGTCAGAGCGCCAAGGGAGATTATATCAACGCCGGTTTCGGCAACAGAGCGTATATTTTCAGCCGTAACATTGCCGGACGCTTCCAGTAAGGCACGGCCTCCGGTAATTTCAACAGCCTGTGCCATTTCCTCACAGCTCATGTTGTCAAGCATGATTATCTCTACCTTCGTTTCAAGGGCTTCTTTAAGTTCGTCAAGAGTTCTGACTTCTACTTCGATCTTAACTGTATGTCCGATTTTTTCACGGAGAGCCGCCACCGCAGCGGTGATTCCACCGTAAGCGTCAATGTGATTATCCTTGAGCATTGCGGCGTCAGACAGATTGAACCGATGATTTTTTCCGCCGCCTACAGTTACGGCGTATTTCTGGAGAGCACGCAGACCCGGAAGCGTTTTTCTGGTATCTGTAACAGACGCTTTCGTTCCGCTTACAAGATCAACGCATTTATTCGTTGCAGTAGCGATACCGGACATATGCTGGAGCAGATTAAGGGCGGTTCTTTCACCTTTCAGCAGGGTGAGGGTACTTCCTTCAAGTTCGGCGATTATATCTCCCTTTTGTACTTTTGTACCGTCTTTCAGCAGGATCCTGAACTCGACGTCTCCACCAGCAAGTTCAAAAACACGCTTTGCGACTTCGATACCGCAGACAATCCCTGTATCCTTGGCAACGTAATATGCTGAACTGCGGTGATCCTCCGGAATAAGATTATCCGCAGCGGCGTCGATGTAATTTATATCCTCCATAAGGGCGGTAGTGATGATGTTGTCGATATAACATTGCAGAAGCTTCATAATTTTCTCCTTTACTGTGTGACTTCTTTTAAAATAATATAGGCGACGGTGACTATCGACTTTGCCAGCACATAGTCTGCGTCAACAAGATAATTTCCGTTTATAAGATCATTCCGCATTTCCTCGATGCGTTTCAGGCATTCCGCAGCCGCCTGTTTGTCCGGAATGACAAAGTGCGTTTTCTGCATAATATTTCTGGTTTCCGTTCGGTATCCCGTCGGAATGCTGCGGCTGCCGATATGTGCGTCAAAGCAGGCTTCTTCAAAGTCATCAGGAACGCTGCCGAGCCGTGATGCAATAGTATCGGCGGCGTGTCGTGAGAATACGAGAGCTTCGAGAAGAGAATTGCTTGCCAGTCTGTTGCTTCCGTGTACGCCGGTGTGAGAACACTCTCCGCAGGCGAAAAGGTTTGGCAGGGTAGTTTCTGAGTTCATATCAACGTCTATGCCTCCCATCAGATAGTGCTGACAGGGATAGATCGGAATGGGTTCCTTAGTCAGGTCGTAGCCTTGTTCCATAAGATTTCTGTAGATCATGGGGAATCTCTTTTTCAGAAAATCGCTGTCCTTGTAGCTTATATCAAGGAAGAACTCCGTTGAATTCTGTTTTCTTGATTCCATGATGATAGAGTGTGAAACCACGTCTCTTGGAGCGAGTTCAAGCCGCTTATCATAATTGTGCATAAAGCGTTCTTTTTTGCAGTTGAGAAGATATGCTCCTTCGCCCCGTACAGCCTCTGAGATAAGGAAGCATTCACGTGTCTCCCTGTTATTGAAAGCAGTCGGGTGGAACTGCACGTAGCTGAGATTTTTTATCTTAGCTCCCATTTCGTAAGCGAAGGTGATACCGTCGCCGGTAGCAATTGCAGAATTTGTCGTGTATTTATAAACCCTTCCGATTCCGCCGGTTGCCAGTATCATAAAGTGGCAATTGCAGTTTTTGTAGCCGCCGTCAGGCATTTTCAGGAAAGCGGAATAGCCGGTGGAAGTTTTTTTTACTTCACACATGAAAGTGTTTTCCATAATTTCTACGTTGTCCAGGGTCTGTACATAGCTGAGAAGCTTTGAGGCAATTTCTTTGCCTGTAGAATCAGCGTGGTGGAAAATACGGTGATGGCTGTGTCCGCCTTCAAGAGTACGATGATATGAACCGTCAGGGTTTTTGTCGAAGTCAACGCCAAGCTTTATGATGCGGTCTATATCCTGCGCAGCCTCGCTGACAAGCGTATGAACGGCATCAACGTTGTTCTTGAAGCCGCCGGCGATCATGGTATCATTCTGGTGATACTGTATGCTGTCAGAGGGTGAATCGTAAACGCCTGCTATGCCGCCCTGCGCCAGTGAAGAGTTGCAGAGATCAAGGTCACGCTTGCAGAGAATAAGTATATTAAGGTGAGACGGGAGATTGATCGCTGCATAGAGACCTGCTGCGCCGCAGCCTGCGATAATAACATCATAATTACGAGACATATGATCACGTCCTTTTGCATGAATGTTGTATTAGTCAGTATCTGTATGTACTGCCGTAAGATTATACTTATTTCATTATACCACAAATAAACGGAAATGTCACTACTTTTTTCAAAAAATATCATAGCATCAGCATTTATTTCTATTCATGTTTATAAAAGGGGGCCGCTCCCGTTAGGAGTACATCCTCTTTGGAAACCCATTTTTAAGAATTAGAGTGATTGCCAAACAGAAAAATATTTCCTTTAACAGGAATTTAAAGAAACAAAACATCTTTTATAATCATAATAAAAAATAAATTCTGTTACCTTGACATTTTTTACGCAAATCAATTTTGAAATTATATTCAGATATATTTTATGTATGTAGGGACACGGCATGCCGTGTCCCTACAAATTCAGGTTATTACGTTGATTTTTTAAAAAGAGATCTGTGTGTAAAAACGCAAAAATAAACAGCCCTCTGTAAAGAGAGCTGTTTATCATTATGTTCTGAAAAATTATTCAGCAGCAGGAGCTGAAACAGGGCAAACGCCTGCACAAGCGCCGCACTCAACGCAAGCGTCAGCGTCAATAACGTATTTTCCGTCTCCTTCTGAAATAGCACCTACAGGACACTCGCCAGCGCAAGCGCCGCAGCTGATGCAGTCATCTGAGATAATGTATGCCATAAGTATGCACCTCCGTATTATTTGAGAGTATCAAGCTCTCGTTTATATATTATATTGTAGCATATTTTCAGAAAAAATCAAGTTTTTTTTGTTAGCTGCCGCTTACGAAGGCAATATCTGTTTATATCTGCTTCTATTGGATTTTTAGACTTTTCGCAAATATAACAGGCTTATTTGGAACGACTGGCATTAACCAGCGAAGCTCCGGCGGCTGCCCAAAAGATCGGGGCAAAAGTGATATTGCTGCATCCGATAAGGAATATCAAAGCCCCTCCAAGCGTTACAAAAAACAGACAGGCGGTTTCAGGAGACGATGTTTTTTTCATGTTTTTGTAACCAATGGAGATTACGGAGATCAGTACGCAGAGGAGAGCGATAAGAGAGGGGATTCCCCTTGTTGCCGCAGTATATAGATATTCATTATATACTTTGTCGAATGTGCCCGGATTTTCCTTTACGACTTCCGCCATGGATTCAAGTTTATTTCCCGATTGGTCGGTAACGGTGTAGATCTGCGGATATACGAGCTGTTCCGGACCTGTTCCTGTTAGCGGAGATTCCTTTATGATATCGATAGTCTTTCTGTTGAGGAAGCTGTAAACGTCATACGTATTTTTGATATCAACGGCACGGCTGTCGTAATTTCCGCTGGCAGACGCTCTTTGAAATGCGTCGCCGGTCCAGAGCGTATGACCGTCATGAAGCTTGTAATCGCCGGTGTGTGAAGCAACGCCGTTAAAGCAAAGAATAACGGCAATGGCTCCGGCGGCTATGGGAGCAGTCAGAAGGATAAGCGGCTTTTTTGGCGCTTTTTTTATGACAGCGGCTGCGATTGCAAAGATAACTGCCAGAACGATACCAGCGAGGCTCATCAATGAGAAGGTGTATATCATCGCAAAGGTGAATGTGCATGAGCTTGCCAGACAGAATATCCGTCGTTTTGCAGAAGCGTCAAGAACAAATGTCACCAGAGCAGCAATTAGGGCGAGAGTAAGTACCATTGCCAGAAAAATGGGGGACTGCGAAAGTCCGGAGGCCGCAAAGCGAAAATTGAGCATAAAGTTATGGTAATGACAGAATTTTCCGGTAAATATCTGCACTATGGCAAACAGAGAGTTGACAATTCCTGCCAGTATAATGCCGTTTACGACGGCTTTCAGGGCTTTTTCACGCTTTATGGAAGCAGCTGTTATAAAGATGCAGCAGTAAAACAGAATTGCCAGCAGTCCTTCTCCACGCTGCGGATAGCCGTAGAATCCTACGTTGATATCGTATGAGTCGAGCATGGAAACAACTCCCCAGCCTGTCATTGCACCGAATGCGCAGGATGCAAAGATCGCTTTTTTTTCTACAAATTTTCTGATTATAGCAATCAGAGCCAGTATAATGCATATAACCCCCGGAATAGCCAGTCCGATAGAGGAAATGGAATATGCTGCCTCCGCTGTGACTTCAGGCAGTATTGTAAAGAGCGATACGGAAAGACAGGATGCGATAATCCCAAATGCAGCTGCCTTTGAGTACTGTTCTTCTGTCATATTGAGTATAAAATTGGAGCTGTCAGAAGTGTTCATTATATTTTTTGCCATGATTCCGGACCTTTCTTTGTATTATGTCTGCGAGATAGTTATTGAACATGAACCGTTCTCCGCAGTTCCAACTTTGATCTTTAAACTTGGATCAACAGTTTCGGCGTCGGAGCTGTCATACCACCGGAAGCCGTTTATAGAACTGTTGATAACATTTCCTTCATGGAAGTAATTATCGGCTGCGTTGTCTGTTGCGTCGTTTACAAGACGGATAAGGCGGCGTCCCGTATCATTCTTAGTGAATTCCGAGCCGCTTGCGTATTTATACGAAACCCACCAGCCGTTGTCAAAAAGTTCGGCGTCTATATGATAAATACGCACGCCGTTTCCGGTTGGCTGCCACCACTGCGGCTTGCTGTTATTGCGGTCATTGGTGTTGTATTCTATCACGAAATATTCTGAGTGATATTGGTCGTCAAGTTCGCCGTTGGGTATAATAACGCAGTTTCCGTTATCAGACTGAGAACTGTTGAGAGTAAAGCTCTGAGTTTCCTGCGAGCTGTCGTATACCTGGATCTGATCTTCCCTGAACCAGCCGAGCTGAAGCTTTGAAAATGCGCTGAAATCAGTTGAAGCGTCCGTATCCATAAGTTCCGATCCAGCCATTCCGTGCATACCTTCGCTGTCGTCTCCATTGTAGAGATAGTAGTCGGGCAGACCCATGCAGTGACCCATTTCATGGAGATAACTGCTGTTGAAATTGTAGTAATCGTCAGAAGCCTCGATCTGAGCGTTTCCGGTAATAATATGACCGACTTTCATCCCGTCAACTGTGAATTCATCCCTGCCCAGAGGTCCTGCGCACGGCCACCAGTCCGTATCTCCGGCAGCTGTGGGAACGGTGAACAGAGTGGCGTCGATATATCCGTCCTTATCGCCGTCATACATGGTGAAATCCTCGCTGTCATTAAAAGCGTTGTAGCACTCGAAAGCCAGTTTTGCCTTGTCCGTACCGTATGCGGAAACGCTTTCCCTTGCCGTATACCTGAACACCTTGCCTTTGAGCTCCATTGCGCCTTTTGATGAACGATCGTAGAAAGCGGACATACTGTCAAAAGGATAATTCTTGTCGGATATGTCCTCTTTACCAAAAGCGATCTCGCTGATCTCTTCTGCCGACGGATCATAAGTATACTTACAATCGGGGAAATCTACATAGAAAATGACCAGATTACTCTCATCCTGCGAAGGCAGATATGCTTCGACATCTTTAATAGGAGCATCTATAAAAGGTGATTCAGCCGGTGCTGGATATTCCCAGATATGTACCGTTTCGCTCTGTCCGCTCAGTACACGCTGCCGGAGAAGAACCATGTCAAAGGCGTCTATAACGCCGTCACGATCAATATCTGCGGTTTGGAGGAAATTGACGTTTTCAATAGCTTCGCCGCCGTTTATCGACAGCGGAGAACCGAGAATGTAATAGGTGTTGGCGATTGTGAGCGGCTGCGTTCCATTCAGGTGACGTGCCATGAGGACAAGATCGGCGGAATTTACCTGGGAATCGTGGTTGAGATCCCCCATATATCCGATCTGCTTCCAGTCAGCGCCCGCATCAAGGCTGCTTACTGCTATGGCGGAAGCTCCTGCGGCGAGGGCGGCCGTCAGCATGGCGAGGATGGTTTTTTTCATGCGTATCAGCTCCTTTAAAAATTTTTGAGAGGATTTTAAAAAAAGCGGACGGAATGAACCGTCCGCAATTTGCAGCATTATTTAGCGTAATCAGTAACTCTGCTTTCACGAATGAGATTGACCTTGATCTGTCCGGGGTAATCCATTTCGGTTTCAATCTGCTGAGCAATCTGTCTTGCCACGAGAACCATTTTCTCATCGTTTATGACTTCTGGAACGACCATGATCCTGACTTCACGTCCTGCCTGAACGGCAAAGCATTTTTCAACGCCGTCATATGACGTACAGATCTCTTCAAGCTTCTGGAGACGCTTTATATAGCTTTCATAATTTTCGCTTCTTGCGGCGGGTCTTGCAGCGGAGATAGCGTCGGCAGCCTGAACGATGCAGGCGATGACCGTTCTGGGTTCAACGTCATTGTGATGAGCCTCGACAGCGTGGATAACAACGGGATTTTCGTTGTATTTCTTACATACGTCAACGCCGATCTGAACGTGTGAACCCTCGATCTCTGAAGTGAGAGCCTTACCGATATCGTGGAGCAGTCCTGCACGGCGTGCAATATTTGCGTCAACGCCAAGCTCGGAAGCGAGAACTCCGCAGAGCTTTGCGACCTCGATCGAATGATCGAGTACGTTCTGACGATAGCTTGTACGGAATTTAAGACGTCCGATAAGCTTTATAAGCTCATGGTTTACGCCGTGAACATTTGTCTCAATAACGGCACGTTCGCCCTCCTGCTTGATGCGGTACTCGACTTCACGGCGAGCCTTATCAACCATTTCCTCGATGCGTGTGGGATGAATTCTGCCGTCGGCAATAAGTTTTTCAAGAGCGATTCTTGCAACTTCACGTCGTATCTGATCGAAGCATGACAGAGTAATAGCTTCGGGAGTATCGTCAATGATAAGATCAACTCCGGTAAGCGTTTCAAGAGTCCTGATATTCCTGCCTTCACGACCGATGATACGCCCCTTCATTTCGTCATTGGGGAGCGGAACAACAGAAACGGCGGCCTCCGATACCTGATCGGCAGCAACTTTTGCGATAGCCAGTGAGATATAGCTCCTTGCTTTTTCCTGGCATTCGTCTTTGATCTGCTGTTCATAAGCAGCCACCTTGACAGCCTTTTCGTGAACAAGATCCTCTTCAAGCTTTGAAATTATGTATTCTTTAGCCTGATCCTTGGTGAATTCAGAGATTCGTTCAAGAACATCAAGCTGCCCTTTTTTAATAGTTTCAGCTTCCTTGAGTTTTTCGTCGGCGGATTTTATCTTTTGATTAAGAATATCCTCTTTGCGCTCAAGATTATCGTTCTTTTTATCGAGATTCTCCTCTTTTTGCTGCATACGTCTTTCCTGACGTGACAAATCTGCTCTGCGATCCTTGATTTCTTTGTCTGCTTCCGTGCGGAGCTTATGGATTTCGTCCTTTGCCTCGATAAGAGCACTTTTTTTCTTATTGTCAGCGTCTTTTTCGGCGTCTTCAATGATGCGTTCAGCCTGTTGTTCAGCGGAGCCTACGATAGATTCAGCCTGTTGTTTGCGCTTTTCGATGCCTGCGTCAACGCCCTTTTTATATGCGATGAATCCGCCGACCGCTATGCCGACAGCGAGAGCCAGAACGATCATAATGATTGCAATAATCAAGTCCATACAGTGCATTACCTCCTTTTTCAAAAATAATTTAATAAGCTTGTACTATAAACCTATTACTTAAAGGCGGTAAATGCCGCATTATTTTATTCATTAAATATTGATGCTGTTTTAAATTATATTTATACAGCGGGGAGCAAATTTATTTTTATATGCGCCCCGAAGATGATGTAAAACAAAGCCGCATAAACTGCCATAGTAATACTATGCAAATAAATACAACATATTTATTATACACTTTTTTAGCCGATATGTCAATAGAATTTTGTAATAAATGCAAGTAAAAAAATATATTTTTTTCTGCAATTTTTGACAGCGCATATATGCTTGACTTTTGGTTCAAAATAGTTTATAATACGTATAAAGATTTTATTTCAATAATTTATATTAAACGGGAGGAATCGGAATGAAAAAAATAATATCAGCGTTGCTTTCCGCCGTTATGGGGGCTTCACTTGCGGTGATGCCGCCTGCACCGGCTGCCGGAGAAACATCCGGAATCGACAGCGTTACAATTTTCGGTGACAGTATTGCTGCCGGATACGGTCTTGACACTGAAAAGGAATATAATTACGGTCAGATCATCGGCGATTACCTGGGATGCGAGGTTGAAAATTATGCCGTTTCCGGAGATACTACATTTGATCTTCTCAATGTTATAGGTAATCTTTCAGATGAACAGAAGAAATTCGTTTCTGATTCCGAAGTGGTCATTATTTCGATCGGCGGAAACGACATGATGAACTACGCAACAAAAAAACTTCTTGCTTTTGCGGCAGATGAAGGATTTCTCAACAAGGGATACACAAAGGATGATATTCCGCCGGAACCTACTATAAGCGATCTTCTGACATATATGAACATAGACGGCGAGGGCGGTCTTATGGAATATGCCGAAAATAACGGTGTGGCGGCACAGTTGAAGCTTGGTAGTATTCTTGGCGATATTTCCGGTAATCTTTGTCATAACAATCAGACCTATGAGGGATATATAGACAATGTTATAATTCCGAATATCGAGGAAGCGATGAACGGAATAAAGGCGATAAATCCCGACGCCCGTATCATTATTCAGAGCGTTTACCAGCCGATTCAGTTTTCGCCTGATTACATGGAGGAGCATTTCTCAGGTAAAAATAAGAGTATGGCGATCGGTATGATACGACTCAGATTTAAGGATATACTTGAGGATTTCAGAGCAGAGCTGAACAATATCGAGGGCGCTGATGTGGCTGATATTCTGAACGAATTCACATCTCTTCCTGATGACGCTGAGGCGACCGAGCAGGGGTTTGCCTATTTCTTCACCGATATGCAGCTTCCAGGGGATGACAGGGATTTCCACCCGAATCAGAGAGGGCATCTGGCAATTGCCGCTGAAGTACTTGATACTATCGGCGTTCTTCATGATGATAGCGGTCTCCTGACGAAGATTTACTGTAACTTACCGAATCCGGGATATAAAATAAAATATCCCCTTATTCCGCTTGACACCTATAAAAAGGTAGCCGGAAACTTTAAAATGGGCGATGTGGATTTCAATACGATGGTAACCGGTTCTGACGCTACGCTCGCTCTGATGGAGTATACAATTGTTAATGGGAACGGTACGTCGATGTTTTCGGAATTGCAGAAAAAATCGGCTGATATTGACAGTGACGGTATGATATCCGGGAGTGACGCTCAGAGAATTCTACAGTATTACACGTATCTTTCTTCCGGAGGAGAAGGAAAGCTTACATTAGAGGAATATTACGGTCTGAACTGATTTTATAGTTTATAAAAACATCCGCCGCATTCTGGAATGGAATGCGGCGGTTTTGATTTTTATGTACGGTGTATTAACTTCAAGGAAATAATCGGAATGCAGATCGAAACAATAAGCATGATAATGGGAATTAATGAAATATGAACGGGATCAGCGATTATTGCGATTTTTTCTGCTGTGATTTCAATTATTTTAAAATTCTTTATCTGAGTTGCCGAAAGAATCAGCGAAAGTTTTGCCAATATCATAGGTATAAAAGCAATGGTTAGCGTAGTGCAGGCTTTGTTGGTATTTTTGGGAATTGTTATAATTCCCAGTACAGCAAAAACGCAGCAAACCAGCAAGCAGATAATTGATATAGCCAGTACGGCATTTATAACAAGTGGACTGTGGTTATCTTTGCATGATATATCTATTTTATAGTAGATCGGTTTAAATGCCAGTTCGGCTAAAGAAACCTGTTTCTTATCTTCTGTTAATTTAATAGGGTAAACTATATCGCCGGATGAAATTGTATATTTTATTGAATCGTTTGCAGAAATATTAAGTGCAGCTTCGTAGTCTATATAGTCACTGTAGTCATAGTGTTCTTTATCTGTCGTACTTGCATTTTTGACTGCCGACTTTAATTTATCATTGCCGTCAATTGGATAGATTTTGAGCGCCGTGCTGTAACCTAAATAATCTTTGTGTTTATAGTCCTTTTTATTATCTACGCTATGAGCGTTTTCTATAGCGGCTTTTAGTTTTGTTTCATCGTTTGAGGGGGTTAAAGATGAAACAGGAAAGAAAAATTGTCCGACTCCCATGAGAACCAAAAGTCCGATCAATATGACTGCATAGAGCGTACCAAATTTTGTTTTCTGGTTTGGGGCAGTGATGTTTGCCGGATTTTCGTCGTGATTCAAGTTCATATTAAAAAACTCCTTTACATATAATAGTTATGTTGCTGAATACAACAAATAATGTATCTGAATAAAATTATACATTAAACATTGTAATTTGTCAAGGGAAATACACGAATTATGATATAATTCAGTATAACTACTAAAAAAAGGAGTGGTGAGTTATGCAACATTATCACAGAATACGTGATTTGAGAGAGGACAGCGACCTTACCCAGGAGCAGCTATGCCGCCGGCTTTATATGCACAAGACCACTTATACCAACTACGAGCAGGGGAAACATACTGTTCCGTTGGATTTTGCCGTGACGATTGCAGATTTTTATGATGTCAGCATTGACTATATAGCCGGACGCACAAACTTTCTCAAGGGAAAGGCGAACCCGCAGTTCAGCGATGAAGAAATTGATCTGATCGAGAAGTTTTCATGTCTGACTGAGCGCAATAAGGGCAAGTTGGAACTTTTTATGGAACAGCTTATTGAACAGCAGAAGGAAAAGGAATTTAAAGTCAAAGAGGCAGGATAATACGGATAAAATAAAAGCGCAGCAATGGAATTTCCATTGCTGCGTTTTTTAGTCGGAAACAGAAGATGCAAGCACAAGCGAAACAACATACAACAGTATGCAGAATATCATTGAAAAAATCACAGAACCGGAAAGATGAATGTAATCGCCTCCCCAAGAATCGCTCTTTAAATGTACGACTTCAATAATAAGACCTATTCTTCCGACGATTGTAGGGAGAAGCGACGCTGCGGCGAATCTTACGCAGCTTGCCGGATGATTTTTCGCCCGGACAAGTGCAACGATAAGAAATGCAACAGAAGTCATTACGCAAAAAACGGAAAGAATTGCGATAAATAAGGTCATTCCGTCTGAGTCGAGATCTCCTAATAATTCGGAAACCATTTTTCCGAATGAATATTTTCTAAAAATGTCGTCTGATCCATACTTAAACATTTTGAAAGAAAACTGCCCTATCATGAATATTATTGAGAATAGCGCAATTACGGCTGCGGTTATCCACCCGAAAGTTCTCCGTCCTGAATATCCGGCAGATGACATATGACTGTAATATCCTGGGCCTCCGTAAAGCGGCGGCTGGGGTTACCGTACATGGGGGGGTTGAGGATTGCCGTATATTGGCGGCTGTGGTGTACAGGGTGGAGGTGCAGCCGTAGCTTTGCCTTGATTTTTTCCTCAGCCGGGGCAGAATACCGAACCGTCTTTGATCTGATTTCCACAAAATTTACAGAACATAATATGATCTCCTTACTGAAGTAGTAATGTGCTAATACGACAAACGATGTATTTTGACAAAATTATACATCAAATATCATGTTCTGTCAAGGAAGATACATAAACTATAATAAAATTCAGCATAGCCGCTAAAAATTAAGGATTCGGATTGTGCATCTTTATCAAAGAATTCTTGTTATCGTATTTTAGCTCCTACAGGCACGCTGTCGTCAACAAAGAGGACTTTTACTCCGTCGGGAGTATCGGCAGCGCAGATCATACCGAAACTGTCAACTCCACAGAGTTTGCAGGGCTTCAGGTTGGCGATAAGCTGTATCTTTCTGCCGATGAGATCTTCCGGGGAGTAATATTGAGAGATTCCCGAAACGACCTGACGTCCGCTCATTCCGTCGTCAAGCTGCAAACAGAGGAGCTTTTTTGACTTCTTGACTTTCTCGCAGGAAACAACCTTTGCAACTCTGATCTCTACTTTGGCGAAGTCGTCAATAGTGATTTCCGGAGCAAGAGTTATCTCTTCTTTTTCAGTTTCTTCTTTCTGAGCTTCTGCCGCCTGGGCTGCCATTTTAGCTTTGGCATCCTCAATAAATTTTTCGGCGTCTATACGTGCGAAAAGCGGTACAGGCTCGCCTACGTACTTTCCGGCTTCAAGACCGCCGAAACTTTCCAGGCTGTCAAGATCACGTTTTTCAGCGCCGATCTCATCCAGTATTTTCTGAGAAGTTTCGGGCATGAACGGAGCAAGAACAACTCCCAGAAAACGGATTGTCTCCAGCAGGTTGTAAAGAACCGTGCCAAGTCTTGCTTTTTTGCTTTCGTCTTTGGCGAGGACCCACGGAGCAGTTTCGTCAATGTATTTATTCGCACGGCGTGCAAGGCTCATTATAGCGTCCATGGTGTCCGCCATGCGGTATTCGTCCATATATTTTGCGACCAGCAGCGGCATTTCAACGGCTTTTGCCATGAGGTCATTGTCAACTTCTTCGGAGTCAGAGGGGGAGATGATCTCGCCGCCGAAATATTTTTTTGCCATAGCTACGCTTCTGTTTACGAGGTTACCTAAAGTATTGGCAAGGTCTGAGTTATATTTTTCTATAAGAGACTCATATGTGATAGAGCCGTCGGAGTTCAAAGGCATTTCACTGAGAAGATAGTACCTTGCTCCGTCAACGCCGAAAGATTCCACAACGTCGTCGGAATAAATGACATTGCCCTTGGATTTGCTCATTTTGTCCTCGCCGAAGAGAATCCAGTTGTGTCCGAAGAGTTTTTTAGGTATTTCCAGTCCCAGAGCATGAAGCATGATCGGCCAGTAGATAGAGTGGAACCTCATGATATCCTTACCGATAACGTGACAGTCGCAGGGCCAGTATTTATTGAAAAGCTCAGAAGAACCGTCAGGGTCGTATCCCATAGCAGTTATATAGTTTGAAAGAGCGTCTATCCACACATAGATAACGTGTTTGGGATCAAATGTAACAGGTATGCTCCAGGTAAATGTGGTTCTTGATACGCAGAGATCCTGTAATCCCGGTTTGATAAAGTTGTTGAGCATTTCTTTTTTGCGGCTTTCCGGAACGATAAAATCAGGGTGTTCCTCAATGTAGTCCTCAAGCCACTTCTGATATTTTGAAAGTCTGAGAAAATAAGCCTCTTCGTTAGCCGGTTTGACTTCACGGCCGCAGTCGGGGCACTTGCCGTCGACAAGTTGTGAAGAAGTCCAGAAACTTTCGCATGGTGTACAGTAAAGACCTTCGTAAGAGCTTTTGTAGATATCTCCCTGATCGTAGAGCTTTTTGAATATTTTCTGAACGATTTTTTCGTGCTGTTCGTCGGTAGTTCTGATAAATCCATCGTAAGATATATTCATAAGCTTGCATATCGACTTTATCTCGTCTGCTACCTTGTCAACGTGTTCCTTGGGGGAGATTCCCTCCTCCTTTGCGAGTTCCTCTATTTTAAGACCATGCTCGTCCGTTCCGGTAAGCATAAAAACATCGTACCCCTGCATTCTCTTGAATCGTGCAACAGCGTCGGTAAAAACGATTTCATAGGTGTTTCCTATATGAGGTTTTTTCGATGCATAGGCAATAGCCGTAGTAATATAGAATGGTTTTTTTGACATAATTTTCTCTCCAATCCTCAGATATTGATACTATTTCTATTATACACCATTTTTATTAATTTGTCACGTGTTTTTTAAAATTTCCCATGACAAAGGGGGACGCTGTCCCCCTAACCCCCCTGCCAAAGGGAAGTAAATTCCCTTTGGAAACCCATTATTAATTCTTAAAAATCCCCGCAATGGGGGATTTTTAAGAAGCAGAGTGAGCGCCAAACAGAAAAATGTTTCCTTTAACAGGAATTTAAGGAAACAAAATCTCTTTTATAATCGTAAATGTTATTTCCTCCTCTGAAAAATTTTCTACGGAATTATTTGTAAATCGAACTTACCAGTTAATATATTATTAAGAAAATAGTTCTAAAATAATAACATTGAATTTCTTTGTTTATGATAATATAATATTGACTAATTGTGACAATAATTATCCGGTGTTTCTGAATCGCCGGACATAACTGCCTGATCCCGGCTGCCGGCAGTAACGATGCAGTGATATCAGATTTAAGGGAAATTACGCCATCATCGCAGTAATGAATATGGCGGCGTATTCTGTAAATCCGGAAACGCTGACGACGACGGAGGTGTTATAATGGCAAAACAGTCAGATTCCGAAGAAAAAAATATAATCAACGTTGTGGATGAATTTGACGCAGCTATCCAGGGTTCCGGGTATAACGGGAATTTCAAAAAATGGCGCAAAAGCAAGGATAATCCATACGCTTTTAATTTTGAAAAAAACAATAAAGAAAAAATCTTCAACGAAAGCAAGGGCTTTGAGACTCTTTCCCAGACAGAGGCGGGTAAGAAGGTTTTGGGAGCTATAATGCGTGAGATCGGAATACTGATGCTCAT
>CAMZZN010000033.1 GCA_947345935.1 uncultured Ruminococcus sp. | reverse complement strand
CATCCCCTAACCGGGGCGTGTCCCCTTTGTCAGCTTTGCTGACATTTCCCCATACAATGGGGAATCACCCTTTGGAATCCCAGTATTAATTATTTTCAGTACCTCATAAAGAGGCACTGAAAATAATTAGGACGGAAGTTCATAGAATGAACCACATTTGAAAAGAGTTCAGGATATAAAATCACTTAATTTCTGGCATTAAACTTATTGAGTATTTTATAAAGTTTCATTGATTAAAAAAAGGAGGAATTTTAAATGGAAAAAAGATTTATATATGCGGACAACGCCGCAACAACGGCAGTTTCAGAAGAAGTTCTCAGCGCTATGCTTCCACATTTTACAAAGAGTTACGGAAACGCTTCAAGCATTTATAAGCTCGGCAGAGACGCTCAGGCTGACGTTGAAAAAGCTCGTGAAAAGGTCGCCGCCGCTCTCGGTGCAGATCCAAAGGAGATATTTTTTACAAGCTGCGGTTCAGAATCCGATAACTGGGCTATCAAAGGCGCTGCTGAAATGATGTCCAAAAAGGGCAAAAAACATATTGTTACTTCCGTATTCGAGCATCACGCAGTGCTTCATACCTGCGAATATCTGGAAAAACACGGTTTTGAAGTAACTTATGTTCCCGTTGATGAAAAGGGTCTTATTGATCCCGAAAACGTGCGGAAAGCTATCCGTGAAGATACGGCGCTTGTTACGATAATGTACGCAAATAACGAAATAGGTACAATTCAGCCTATCGAGGAGATCGCTAAAGTTTGTCATGAAAAGAAGGTTCTCTTCCATACGGACGCCGTACAGGCTATCGGTCATGTGGAAATCGACGTAAAAAAGCAGGGGATAGATATGCTGTCGCTTTCCGGTCATAAGATCCACGCTCAGAAAGGCATTGGAGCTCTTTATGTAAGAAAGGGCATTGTTCTGCCGAATCTCATTCACGGCGGCGGACAGGAAAGAGGAAAGCGTGCCGGTACGGAAAATGTTCCTGCTATCGTGGGACTGGGCAGGGCTATTGAGATAGCTTGCAGAAATATTGCCGAAAAGGCAGCCATTGTTACTCCCAGGAGAAATCGCCTGATAGACGGCATTCTGAAGCTTCCGTATACACGTCTTAACGGCGACAGGGATAAGAGACTGCCGGGCAATCTGAATATATCTATCGAAGGCATAGAGGGTGAATCGCTGCTTCTTATGCTCGATCTTAACGGAATATGCGCTTCTTCCGGTTCTGCCTGCACGTCAGGCTCGCTTGATCCCTCCCATGTGCTGCTTTCAATAGGTCTTAAACATGAGGTCGCTCACGGTTCGTTAAGACTTTCAATCGAGGAGGATATTACCGACGAGGATGTCGATTATATTCTTGAAGTTATTCCGAAAGTAGTTGAAAGACTGCGGGAAATGTCGCCCGTATGGGAAAAAATGATGAACGGCGAAGAAGTAAAATAAAAGCATCACCAAAAGAAATAATCGTCAATATCATTAATTTAAAGTATCCTGTTCTTCACACATTGCCAAGGGAAATTTTCTCTATGGACATTCACCCTAATTATTTTAATTACCCCTTTATGGGAAAATTAAAATAATTAATAATGGGTTTCCAAAGGGGGGATTCCCCCTTTGGCAGGGGTATGGGGACAGCGTCCCCACTTAAATTAATGGCATCAACGATTATTGCATGAAATAACAAAAGGAGAAATACAGTTATGATGTATAGTGAAAAAGTTCTGGATCACTTTTCAAATCCCAGAAATGTAGGAGAAATTGAGGACGCAGACGGCGTTGGAGAGATCGGAAACGCCAAGTGCGGAGATATCATGAAAATGTATCTCAAAATTGATAAGGGAATCATTACGGACGCTAAGTTCAAGACATTCGGATGCGGTGCGGCTGTTGCGACATCGTCTATGGCAACCGAGCTTATAAAGGGTAAATCGATCGACGACGCTTTAAAGCTCACCAACGACGCTGTTGTGGAGGCTCTGGACGGACTTCCGGCAGTAAAGATACATTGTTCAGTTCTCGCTGAACAGGCGGTAAGATCAGCTTTGTCAGATTATTATACAAGACAGGGGATAGATCCGTTGCCGATAGTAGGCGAGATCAAAGAGCCTGAAGAATAAGCGGCGTGATGCTGCGCCCGATTCACGTTCCCGTGCGTTTCACGCACTACTTTCTGTGCAAATTGTAGTTGCCATTCGCACAACGCAGGCAAGTCTGTGAATAAAGAATGCAGAATTAAGAATTGAAAAAATCCCGAAGAGCCGCAATATTGGCAATTCTTCGGGATTTTTATGTTAATTTTATTTCATTACATTTACGGATTTACTTGCAATGTGCGAAAGCAGACTTGCATTACGCATAAGAAGCGAGAGAGAACGTGAACTACGGTCTTACAGCTCGTCGTCGGCAATTTTTTCGTAGTTCTTTTCGGCTTCTTTTTCAAAAGCCTCTTTCTGTGCTTTTTTAGCTCCACGAGTTGCGCTTTTTCTGCTTCTTGACATTAATACCACTGCAAAAACGATCGCTGTCAGAAGAATTCCCACTACGATAATAATAAACGCAAGTTTTTTAAGATCAACGCCTGTCGAATCATACTCGATTTTATTACTTTTTGCATACTTTTCACCGGCTGAACCGGCAGTGACGCTCATTTTAAAACCGTCAATACTTACTGTTTCATAACTTCCGTCCTCGGAATAGTTATTTTTTCGTCCGAAAGCATTGCTGCCTATTTTCTCAACGGATTTAGGGATCGTCACCTGTTTCAGTTCCGTGCAGTCAAGAAACGCATTAGCTCCGATAGTTTTCAGATTTTCCTGGAGTATCGCTTTTTTCAGGGAATAACAAACCATGAATGCGCCGTCGCCGACCGTTTCAAGCGAAACGGGAAGCTCTACGGATTCAAGGGACATATCGTAAGCAAACGCACATTTTTCCAGTGTTTTGAGTCCCTCTGAAAAGTCGGCGCTTTTGAGACCTGTACATTCGCTGAATGCATAACCGCCTATAGTTTCCACTGAATCGGGGATAAACAGATCGGTGATGCCGGAACAAAGCGAAAATGCGCCGCCGTTTATTTCCTTTACTCCGTCTTTTATGTAAAGATCACCCGAAATACTGGGTGCGGCACGATATATTACTGTTTCGTCCTTGTCGTACAGGATACCGTCAACGACCTTGAATGCCCCGCAGCCTTCGGTATCAAAGGTTTCTATCGGAGCATAGCTGAACGCCATATCTCCGATCTCTGTGAGGGAATCCGGCAGAGTGAACTGAGTAAGCGAATAGCATCCGTCAAAAGCGGAATCGCTTATTTTTGTAACGCTGTCCGGAAGATCAATTCCTGTCAGTGATTTGCAGTTTCCGAATGCCATGTTTCCGACTTCAGTGAGATTATCAGGAATAACGACCTCTGTAAGCAGACTGCAGTCAAGGAATGTATTATCGGGGATCTTAGTTATTGCCGGCGGAATAGTAACTTTTCTAAGCGAGGTGCATCCCACAAAGGTATTCGAGCCGATTTTTTTTACAGTCTCCGGAATATTTACCTCTGACAGCGTGGAGCATCCTGCAAATGCGCCGTCCTTTATTTCTACAATGCTTACGCCATTTATAATTCCGGGAAAGGAAGTAAGGATTGTGGCGGTACATTTCTTTACGGCATATCCGCCCTCGACCTCTTCATAAATAAAGCTTCCGTCCTGTAATACATCTTCAGCGGTCTGGAGGTTGTCTGCCGATACTACATATGCCGGAAACGCCGCTAACGACATTATAGCCGAAGCAGCAGCTGAAAGGATTCTTTTAAGATTTTTCTTCATCGTTCTTATTTTCCTTTTCATCAGTTTTTTCTTGATTTTCATTGTTCTTTTTTTCAGATTTTTTCTTTATGGGAGAAGAAGATTTCTTCGCCTTTGATTTCTTCACTGCAATGCTTCCAATAAGAGACGCAATAAGAAGAAGTATGCCGCTGCCGCATATCCAGATAATGTTTTTTCTGACGTTCTTTCCGAAAATTTCAACAGTATCCGTTACCGCTTCGATGTTGTTTTCTTTGGCGTAATCAACGCCCGTATCGTCTTTTGCTTTGTTTGTATAGAGCTGGAATCCCTCGACAAGTCCGTTTCCGCCGGTAGTGCCGTCCTCATTTGTAATGGTATCGTCATGGAAATATCCGAATGCAAAAATACCTATTTCGGTATCGCTGCTGCGCAGACGGACTTTTTTCAGATTGATGCAGTCGTAGAAAGCGCCGTCGCCGACTTTTTTAAGATTTTTAGAAAGCTTGACAGAGGAGAGCTTTTTACAGTTTTCAAATGCGGAAACGCCAATATTCTCAACGCCGCAAAGATCAATTTCTTCAAGACGGTAATTTCCTGAGAAAGCGTCGTCGCCGACTGTCTTTACGCCGTCAGGAACAGTAAATTTTTTGCTTGTAAGTCCCTTTGGATAATGGACAAGAGTTGTTCCGTCGTTATTGTAGAGTATGCCGTCTTTGGAGGAATACGCTCCGTCGCCGTCAGATACGCTGATTTTTTCCAGAGATGACAGATACATGAAAGGATCTTCACCCTCTGCGCCTATAGACTTGCAGTTTCCGGAGAGTTTAAGTTCCTTTAGTTTGGTACAGTAATTGAATATGCCCGAACCTACAGTGACCGCTCCGCCGAGATCGACGTTTTCAAGAGCGCTGCAGCCGTCAAAGATGTTACCCTCGATCAGGGTAACGCTTTGTGGCAGCGTTACGTTTTTAAGATTCGTACAGTTCATAAACGCCATTTTCCTTACGGTCGTTATTCCCTCTGAAAAAATGATCTCCTCTGCCTTGTTTTCTGAAAAGGCGGCAGGGTAGATCTCTGTGATCTTTATTCCATCCATTTCAGAAGGAACAGTAATGACCGGTTCTACAGACGAACAGTATACGATAGCTGCGCCGCCCTCGATCTCGGCATACTGAAAGTCTCCAAAGCTGTGCATTGTGAGATTTTCTATATACTTCATTTCTTCGTCCTGTTCAGGAGTACGGAACTGAAAGTCATTTTTATATTCATAATCTGAATCAGAATCAATAGCGTATGTATAGGCAGCCGAACCTATTTCTCCGACGATAATAAAGCTGCTGTCCATAACTTCTTCGCCGGCATTATTTATAGAATAACCAAAAGCGCAATAGTCTATGGAATTTACGGAAGAGGGGATATATATCTTTTTCAGACCGGTGTTTATAAAAGCGGACTGTCCGATATGCTGTAATTTATCGGGAAGAGTGATATCGGTAAGCGAAGTGCAGTTAGCAAATGCTCCGCCGCCTATTTCCATGAGCGTTTCGGGCAGTCTGACGTCGCTGAGATCGGAACAGTAGGCAAATCCGAATTCGTGGATATAATTTAGATTTGTGCCGCTGAGATCAACGGATGCAAGTTTTTCACAGTAACTGAATCCAAAGTAATTGATCTCTTCAAGAGTAGAAGGAAGCTTTATCTCGGTAAGCGGAAGGTTATAAAACGCTGCGCTTCCTATGATCTTAACGCCTTCGGGGACGGTAAAGGATGTGCCTGTTTTTTGCTGCGGGTAGCAGATGATCTGAGTTTTGTCCTTGGTGTAGAGTACGCCGTTCTCGATAATGTAATTTTCGTTGGCGCTGTCAACTTTTATTTCTTTCAGGCGGCTGCACACGGAAAAAGGGTTATCCGACGAAATATAACTGATCGACGCCGGAATGGTTATTGTTTCGTAAGGACGGTTGTCATTATCTCCGAGAGCAGATTTTCCAAGTTCTGTAACAGCAACGCCGTCAAGCGTATCAGGAATGACAAGATTTTTTTCAATGCTGGTACAGCCTTCAATACGGGCGGTATTATCAGCTGTAATGGTGTAAGAAAAATCGCCGGATATCTTTGTTTCGGGTTCGGATGAGGTTGTATCTTCGGTTGCGGCTGACGTTTCCGATTCGTTATCCGCAAAAGACGTATACACCGGAGCCGACGCACATATAAGCAGGCTCATCAGTAGAGCTGCTGTTTTTTTATGAAAAAGCATATTTTTACCTCTTTATATTATAATTTGCGTTATGCTGCCTATAATTATATCATATTTTTAAAAATAAATCAATGGATTTCACAATGTTTTCATTAAATCCGCACAATATTGCTCCACCAACTAAACCTTGCCGTCAATATTTGTCAAAAACCAAATTTCTCTGAGTCTTTCTCCTCGCCATAAGTCAGTATGTTTTTGTCATCATAATTGATAAATTTGATTTTTGACTGCATCTTTTAGCAATGTTTAGGGCAATAAGAATAATTTGCGCTGTTTGTCAAAGAATATATCCGGAGGTGTTTATATGGCAGAATATATTGACAGAGGAATTTTCAGATTTGGAAATGCGCCGAAAATAGAGTCGTATGCTTCAATAGCCGGAAAAAAAGAAGGCGAAGGACCGCTCGGAAAATATTTCGATCAGGTCGTCGAGGACAGTCATTTCGGCAAGAATACATGGGAACAGGCGGAAAGCCGTTTTCAGCTTGAGGCAGTAAGTACGGCTATCAGAAAGGCTGATCTTGCCAAGGAGGATATCGGAGCTGTCTGCTCTGGTGATCTTATAAATCAGTGTATCGGTTCGACATACGGTCTGAGAGAACTTGAAATACCATATTTAGGCATATACGGAGCTTGTTCTACAATGGCGGAGGGACTTATGCTGGCTTCTGTTATTGTTGACAGCGGTGCGGTAAACCGCTGTGCGGCAGTTACTTCTTCCCATTTTTCAACGGCAGAACGTCAGTTCCGCTTTCCGCTCTCTTACGGCGGACAGCGTACTCCTACGTCCCAGTGGACTTGTACGGCGTCCGGGTCTGTAATAATTTCCAATAACGGAAATATTGAAGCCGTTGGTGGATGTATAGGAAAGATCACCGACATGGGCGTGACAGATATTAACAATATGGGCAGCGCAATGGCTCCGGCAGCGGCAGAAACGATACGGCGTTATCTTGAAGCAACAAAAACTACGCCGGATGAGTATGATTATATAGTTACCGGCGATCTCGGTATTACCGGAAGCTCCCTTCTTGTTGAATTTCTTATGAAAAAGGGAACGGATATTTCAAAGCAGCATCGTGACTGCGGAGTAATGATATTTGATCCTTCGGAACAGGATACTCACTGCGGCGGTTCAGGATGCGGATGCAGTGCAAGCGTACTTTGCGGGTATTTTTTGCCGCTGCTGGAGAGAGGAGAGGTTAAAAATATTCTTTTTGCAGCAACGGGAGCACTCATGTCGCCTATGTCTTTGCAGCAGGGAGAAACCATTCCGACTATTTCGCATCTCGTGCATCTGAGGAGGTCTGAATCATGATAATCGATATTTTAAGAGCTTTTATTGTCGGGGGAATCATATGTTCTGTAGGACAGCTTCTTATCGACTATACAAAGCTTACTCCCGCAAGAATTCTTACGGGATTTGTGGTAGCAGGCGTTATTTTATCAGCAGTGGGGATTTACGGTCCGCTTGTTGAATTTGCCGGCGCCGGAGCTACTGTTCCGCTCACAGGCTTCGGTCATACTCTTGCGGAAGGAATACGCAAAACGATATCCGACGACGGATTTCTTGGCATATTCACCGGAGGAATGACAGCCGCTGCCGGCGGTATAACTGCGGCTCTCCTTTTCGGAGTTCTGGGAGCAGCAATATTTCCACAGAAAGACAAGTAAATTATTTTCAATTGTTTCACGTGAAACATTTAGATCGTGTTCACATAAAATTCTGACAGATTGTTTCACGTGAAACATTTTTTGCATCAATTAGGGTGTGTTAACATTAAATGAATAAGCGGATTTTTTAGCATAAATTTTGCATAGGCAAGGCAAAATCCGTAGACGTGCTGTCGCACTACAAGGGTTTTTAACGCAGGATGTGCGAAGTTTTGCAAAAAAGGCAATTGTTTAGCTTAGTGTCAACACACCCTAAAACAAATATAATTGTTTCACATGAAACATAGGGCATATCCTGTCCGCAAGATTCATATACTGTAAGGACAAATCTCTAAGGGAAGGGTGAGCTTATGGGACTTACGGAAAAAGAAGCGGCTGAAAGGCTGAAATCGGACGGTGAAAATATACTTGCGGAAAGCAAAAAAACAGGTCCGGCAGGAATTTTTATCGGTCAGTTCAAGGATGTAATGGTAATGATTCTGCTGATCGCAACAGGTATATCTGTACTTCTGGGTGAGATTACCGATGCGGTAACCATAATACTTATCGTACTGCTCAATGCAATTCTTGGATTTATACAGGAATACCGCACCGAGCATACTCTTGAAGCACTGAAATCCATGACAGCGCCAACTGCCAAATGCTGGCGGGACGGTGCGCTGAAAGAAATTGCAGCCGCAAAGCTGGTAGTCGGAGATATGGTAGAGATCGAAGCAGGGGACAGAATCCCGGCGGACTGCGTCATTATGAATGCGGCAGGATTTTATTCCGATGAATCCATTCTTACCGGAGAATCCTCCGCTGTAGAAAAAAAGGCAGGAAATCAGAATGATACTGACAATTCGTTGAATAAGGAAAACATTATTTACTGCGGAGCGTCGGCAACAAAGGGCAGGTGTCTGGCAAAGGTTATTGCTGTTGGAAAGAATACTCAGATGGGCAGGATATCGGAAATGCTCACGGATATCGATAAGGAACAGACGCCGCTGCAAAAGCGTCTTGCAGAACTTGGCAGAGTAGTGGCTATGATCTGTCTTATTGTCTGTGCAGCGGTGTTTGCAGCCGGAGTTCTTCGGGGAGAAGAAGTATTTGAAATGCTTATGACAGGAATAACGATAGCCATTGCCGCTATTCCGGAAGGACTTCCGGCAACAGTTACGATTGCGCTTGCGCTTGCAGTAAATCGGATGCTGAAACAAAAAGCTCTGGTAAACAAGCTGCACAGCGTTGAAACTCTGGGCTGCACATCTGTTATATGTTCCGATAAAACCGGAACTATCACGGAAAATAAAATGACTGCAACAGAGCTTGCGGCAGTCGGAGAACATTATTATTTCAGCGGAATGGGATACAGGATAAGCGGCGGAGTTACAAAATCAGAAGAGGGAATAGCTGTTAATCCAAAAAATGAAAAGGCTCTCACTGAAACGCTTGTCTGCGGAGTAATGTGTTCAACTGCACGAATAACAGCAAAAATACCGCCTAAAAGCCGGATTCGTGGACAGCTCTCCGGAAGAGGCGAATGGGAAGTGACCGGCGATCCTACCGAGGCGGCAATACTGATTGCAGCTGCAAAGGCAGGTATAATGCAAACGGAACTTGCCATAAATAACAGACGTCTGGAGGAATTTCCGTTTGACAGCGAGAATCGTTTTATGGCGGTTCACTGCGCTGTTGGAAGTGAAAGAAAGATCTATTTCAAGGGCGCTGAGGAAGTCATGCTGCCACGGTGTTCTCAATATATGGACAACAGCGGCGAAATACGGACATTAACACCGGCAGTGCGCAGGGAACTTTCATCAGCGGCAGCAGAAATGTCCGGAAAGGCGTTGAGAGTTCTTGCGCTGGCATACTGCGTGTCAGAAGAGTTTGCTCCGGACAGAGGAAATCTTGTCTTTCTGGGACTTATCGGCATGATAGATCCCCCTCGTGAGGAGGCAAAAGCGGCAATAAGAAAATGTGCCTCCGCTTCTGTCAGAACAGTGATGATAACCGGAGATCATAAAAATACAGCCGTTGCCGTAGCAAAAAAAGCAGGTCTCCTGAAAGGCGGAATGGCAATGACGGGCGCAGAGCTTGATAAAATGTCCGACGAGGAACTTGACAGAAATATCGGGAAATATACCGTTTTTGCCCGTGTTGAGCCAATACATAAACTCCGTATCGTTCGCAGCTTTAAGAGACGTGGAGAGATTGTGACAATGACAGGTGACGGAGTAAACGACGCTCCGGCAATAAAAGAAGCCGACGTCGGCGTTGCAATGGGAATTACCGGAACAGACGTCACAAAGCAGGCGGCAGACGTTATACTTCTTGACGATAACCTTGCTACCCTTGTAAGCGCAGTGGAACAGGGGCGGTGCGTCTATGCCAATATAAGAAAATTCGTACGTTATCTTCTTTCCTGCAATATAGGCGAGGTTCTGACAATGTTTCTAGGAATACTCATGGGTATGCCGATAGTTCTGCTGCCGGTGCAGATACTTCTTGTTAATCTGGTTACCGACGGACTTCCGGCAATCGCACTCGGTCTTGAACCGCCCGAAAGCGATGTAATGAACAGACCGCCGAGAAAATCATCAGAGGGATTCTTTTCAGGCGGTCTCATGGGAAAAATTTTATTCAGGGGAATATTTATTGGATTATCAACCCTTGCTTCATTTGCAGTTATCCTTCACATGGGCGGAACAGTCGGTGCGGCAAGAACAGCAGCTCTGATAACCCTTGTAATGTCTCAGCTTATACACGTTTTTGAGTGCAAATCTGAAACAAAGTCGCTGCTGCAAATCAACTTTTTAAATAATATTAAGCTGATTCTTGCAGTGGGGATTTCCGCCGCAGCTCTGGCGGCAGCAGTCGCTGTTTCGCAGTTACAGCCAGTTTTTGAAACGGTAACTTTATCCTCGCAGCAGCTCCTGACGGCGCTGGGATTCAGTGTGGCAGTGCCTCTGCTGAGCAATTTACCGTTCTTCCGCAGTAAATGACCGCCGGCTATATCTCCAGACCAAAACTGATAGACAATGCGGTATTTACTTTATTCATTGATCTGAGATCAAGTTCTCCCATTTTGTCCTTGAGACGCTTTTTATCAATTGTACGTATCTGTTCGAGAAGTACGATACTGTCCTTGGCAAGACCGCATTTATCTGCCTGAACTTCAATATGCGTCGGCATACGTGTTTTGTCACGCTGACTGGTGATAGCTGCCGCTATTACTGTAGGGCTGTGCTTGTTTCCTACGTCGTTCTGAACGATAAGTACTGGTCTGATTCCGCCTTGCTCCGAGCCGACTACCGGGCTGAGATCGGCGTAGTATATTTCTCCTCTTTTAACCGACATAATAATTATCTCCTGTTTATAATAATTGGGTGTTGCTGATTATATTATTGACCCTGATCATGGAAATATACAGGTATGATCTATTATATGCAGAATCGTCGTATATTGTTTTTGCGTACATTAACAACAAAAAATATGTTCCAAGATTGTAATATCTCACAATTGACAAATAGTGTAAAACGTGCTATATTATAAGTATAGGGATTATGATTCAGCAGGAAATCTTAAAACTTATGGGCAATGGAAATATAATAGTGACGGTGTAAGTGCAATGATGTTTTCTCAAACATATAGAGTAATTTCAGGTTCACCAGCGTTCTATTCTCAAGGTCTTGTACAAGTTTGGATGGGAACTGATTATCATACGTATGGTACGTATAGAACGCCAAATTTAAACGACTACTCATGACAATAAGGGAGGATATTTTATGAAAGCTATTAATATAATTACAGCTGCTTCACTTCTGGCAGGATTTTCAATTGCCACAACTGCTTTTGCGGTTTCCGAAAGGAATGAGAAAACTGTTGACGAATCGATAGTTTATAATGCGGAAACAAATGAGCCGATACCTCATGTAACTGTAGATTACAATGTAAATGAAAACGGAGAAACTTACGGAACTGAGCCGGATAGTCCCTATATGAGTGATATGCCTGATCTGATTCCTGCAATAGGCGATAATGGAAAACAAGGATATGTCCGCAACAGCGAACTGATCGGGGAAGCGCCGTCTTCTCCGGAAGAAGCTATAAGAATTCAGGAGGAGAGGAGAGCAAACGGTAATCCTCCTATGGTTGTAAATGTATATGAATCCGACGGTGTAACCGTTATTGACACATTGACATCATCAGACTGATTCATATTGATAATAGATTATACAGAGTTCTATAAATAATAAATCTCCCCTGTCGAAAGGCAGGGGAGTAATTTTATTTTATAAGTTTTTGAAGATCAGGAAAAATTTCAAGACTTCTTTTCAATATGCCGTTCATTGAGGCGAGCATGATGCCATAATTTGTAAACGGAACGCCCTGATCGACAGCAGATTTCATTCTGTAAGTTACCTCACGTTCGTTCAGCATACATCCGCCGCAGTGGATGACAAGACTTATATCCGAAAGATCTTCCGGATATTCACGTCCGGAAGAAAGCTCTATATTAAGAGATTTTCCGGTAGTTTTTCTAAGCAGGGCAGGGAGCTTGACGCTGCCTATGTCTCCGCACTGCCTGTGATGAGTGCATCCCTCGGAGATCAGCACGGTATCGCCGTCGTTAAGAGAGCCGATAGCTGCTGCGCCTTTTACGGCTGTTTCCAGAAATCCCTTGTATCTTGCCATGAGTATCGAAAATGAAGTCAGCGGGATATCGTCCGGCACAATTTTACTTACATATCCGAAAGCCTGACTGTCAGTAATGACCATCTTCGGTTTTGTTCCCAGTTTACGAAGCGTTTCTTCAAGCTGGAATTCCTTTGTGAATACTGCCATAGCGTCGGCGTCAAGTATATCACGGAGAGTCTGCACCTGTGGAAGTATCATTCTTCCTTTAGGAGCAGCGGCGTCGATAGGCGTTACAAGGACTATAAGATCGCCTGGTTCGAGCAGATCTCCTACGATGCGCTTTTCCGTCCTGTCGGTATTTGCAAGAGCGGCAATTTTTTCTTTAAGTTTATAGATGTTGGTTCCGTCAAGAGCGCTCACAGAGATTTCATTGGCGGTTTCTGGCTTTGATCCGACAATATCGGACTTATTGTATACCGTCAGCCACGGTATATTTTTTTCACGGAAAAGATCGGCAAGCTGTCGGTCGATATCGGACATTCCTTCGGAAGAATCGACAATAAGAACGGCAATATCGGTTCGATTAAGTATCTGCCGGGTTTTTTTCACACGAAGTTCGCCGAGAGTTCCCTCGTCGTCGTATCCCGGAGTGTCGATAATTACGACAGGACCCACCGGAAGAAGTTCCATTGCTTTTGTGACCGGATCGGTGGTAGTTCCTTTTATATCCGAAACAACGGAGAGTTCCTGCCCGGTCACAGCGTTCACCACGCTTGATTTTCCGGCATTGCGTCTGCCGAAAAAGCCGATATGAAGCCGTTCTCCGGATGGCGTATCATTTAAGCTCATGATGTATCACTCCTGTTGAGAGTTTATCAGAATTCTATCTGATCTATAACTTTTTTCAATGCCGCTGCGCTTGCCTGGAGTTTTTCGATTTCTTCATCGGTAAGTTTTGGCATTACGTCACGCTCGATGCCGTTGCTTCCGATAACGGCAGGGAGGCTGAGGCAGATGTCGTTGATGCCATATTTATCGTTTATCAGATATGATACCGTGATGATATTGTTTGCGTCACGGAGAATAGAATCACATATTTTATTTACGGACATGGCGATCGCATAGAACGTTGCACCTTTGCGCTTGATTACTTCAGATCCTGCTTTGCGTACCTCGATAATTATTTCGTCTTTATCAAGGTCGGCATGATCCTGAGCTTCGATATATTCGTCCATTTCAACGCCTGCAATGCTCGTAAGCGACCAGGGGATAAAGGATGAATCGCCGTGCTCGCCGAAAACGTAAGCGTGGATGCTGTTCGGGCTGAGCTCCAGATGATCGGCAATAACCGAGCGGAGACGTGACGTGTCAAGAGCCGTACCTGAACCAATGACCTGTTTCGGTGAAAGGTCAGTGCATTTTAATATGGTATATGTCAGAATATCAACGGGATTGCTTACAACAACGTAAATGGCGTCAGGAGCGTATTTTGCTATCTGCGGCATAACTTCCTTGATTATATTTACGTTTGCCTGCGCAAGGTCAAGACGTGTCTGTCCGGGTTTTCTTGCAAGTCCGAGAGTTACAATAACTATATCGGAATCCCTGGCGTCTTCATATGAACCGTCATAGATCTCAACGTTGTGACCGAAAGAAACGCCCTGACGGATGTCCATAGCTTCGCCTTTTGCCTTGGCTTTGTTTATATCAATAAGGACTACGTCAGAACAGGTTCCGCCTACGGCGAAAGTATAAGCAATAGTTGCGCCTACGTTTCCTGCGCCTAAAATAGTGATCTTGCTTCCTTTTTTATCTCCCATAGTATGACCTCCTAAGTAAATTAGAACAAGTTTTTATACTATTTAATTATAGCATTTTTTCTGGAAAGTTTCAAGTAGATACAGTCATTTAAAGTAAAAAATTGTAAGACTGTACAAATAGATATGATATTTAACAATGATTTTATATAGACAGCTTGTAACAGACAAAATGAATAATATTCAAATATACATGAATATTTACGAAATATATGAATATTTATTCAAATACTCTTGACAATGGAAATATTATGTGTATAATAGAATTAATGAATTAAATTTATCCAGGAGGTACACTAAAATGAATAAAGAAATTAAAAAGGTAGTTTTGGCATATTCCGGCGGTCTTGATACTTCTATCATTATTCCGTGGCTCAAGGAAAATTACAACAACTGCGAGGTTATAGCTGTTTCCGGAGATGTAGGACAGGGCACAGAACTTGACGGTCTTGAAGAAAAGGCTATAAAGACAGGCGCTTCAAAACTCTATATTGAGGATCTTAAAGAAGAATTCATTCAGGAATACGTTTATCCTACGGTTCAGGCAGGCGCTATATACGAGAACAGATATATGCTCGGAACTTCTTTCGCTCGTCCGATCATTGCAAAGAGAATTGCTGAAATTGCAATTAAAGAGGGCGCTGACGCTATTTGTCACGGCTGTACGGGAAAGGGCAACGATCAGGTTCGTTTCGAGCTTGCTATCAAGGCTTTCGCTCCTGAAATGCAGATAATCGCTCCCTGGCGTGAATGGGATCTCAAATCGAGAGATCAGGAGATCGACTATGCCGAGGCTCACAATATCCCCCTCAAGATAAACAGAGAGACAAATTACTCCAAGGATAAGAACATCTGGCATCTTTCACACGAGGGTCTGGACCTTGAAGATCCGGCAAACGAGCCGCAGTATGAGAAGCCCGGTTTCCTTGAAATGGGCGTTTCACCTATCGACGCTCCCGATAAGCCCACATATATCACTATTCACTTTGAAAAGGGAATTCCCACAAAGCTGGACGGCAAGGAACTCAACGGCGTTGAAATGGTTACTGCGCTTAATAAGCTTGGCGGTGAAAACGGTATCGGTCTTGCCGACCTTGTTGAGAATCGTCTTGTAGGAATGAAGTCCAGAGGCGTATATGAGACTCCCGGCGGCGCTATCCTTTACCATGCTCATGAAGTTCTTGAAACTATTTGTATCGACAAGGAAACTGCACGTATCAAGCAGTATCTCGGAATCAAGTTTGCAGATATCGTATACAACGGTCAGTGGTACACACCTCTCCGTGAGGCTATGAGCGCATTTGTTACCGAAACTCAGAAAACTGTTACCGGCGATGTTAAGCTTAAGCTCTACAAAGGTAATATCATCAATGCCGGCGTAACTTCTCCGTACACTCTCTATGATGAGGAAGTAGCTACTTTCGACGAGGACGAGGTTTACGATCAGAAGGATTCTGCAGGATTTATCAATCTGTTCGGTCTCCCGATCAAGGTCAAGGCTCAGCTCGATAAGAAGCGCAACAACAAGTAAATTTATAAAAATATGCAGGCAGGGGAGCCTTTCTCCTGCCTGTTGTGATTTTAGACAGGAGTAAATTATGGAAGATTTCAGAACGCTTGAAGGAGCGTCCGCACTGTTTAAGTCGGTTGACGGAATATCAGCTCAGAATAATATTTTTGTAGTTTATAAAAATACGACCCGTGAGGGAATGAAAGCCGGACTGGCAGGCGGTCTTGCAGGAGGAATGCTTTCGGCAGGACTTCCCGGCGTTGTAATCAAGACCGGAAAAGCGGCTGAGACAGTTCTGGATGGCAAATTTACAGGACTTCTCATAAATCAGACGGAAAAGGGACTTGGAATCATCCCCATGCATCAGAAAGGACTTCAGCTTACGCTGAATGCTGATAAGCTCGAACCTGAACCGGAAAATTATATTTTTATCGGAAACGAGGCTATCAGCGAAGTAAAGGTGAAGAACTTCAATATCTTCAATAAAAAGGTGCAGAAAATCAATATTGCCGTGGATAAATACAAGCTGTATCTTATGGCAAGGATTACGGAGAAGAATATACCGTATCAGCAGGAGAATTTTACAAAGTTCATGGATCAGTATAAAGCGAAAAAGTAATAATAAAAGGAATGCGTATGAAAAAGATATTATTAACGCTGCTTGATATAGTTGTGATATTGATAGCGGACCTGTGGTGCTTGTGGCTTAATTTTTACTTTGACGCAACAATAGACGGAGCTATTTATGTTTCAAGTCCGTATCTGGTTTTCGAGCGTAATTACCTTGTTCCTGCACAGATTATTTTTATCCCGATAATTGTTACAGTAATCTCAGTTGCGCTGTACCGTGATCTGCGGAAGAAAAAGCTAATTGGAAAGAAGTATCTTGCGCTTGTTTTGTTTAATATTATACCTCTTTTTATAATGGGCATTTTGTTTGTTCTGACACTTTGTTCTTGTTGGAGAGAAATATATTGATAGGAGAAAAATAAAATGACAGTAAAGTTTTATGACGAAGCAGAAGACTCTCTGTTGAAATTTGCGGTCATTGTTTCAAAATATAATGGAAAATGGGTATTCTGCAAACATAAACAAAGGGAAACATCAGAAGTTCCCGGCGGTCATAGGGAGATAGGGGAAAAAATCGGAGAAACTGCAAAGCGTGAGTTATATGAAGAAACAGGGGCTGTTGATTTTACAATAAAGCCAATATGCGTTTATTCTGTTATTTCTGATGATATTGATGCCGAGGAAACTTTTGGAATGCTGTATTTTGCGGATATAAAAGCTTTTGAAAGCGAATTGCACAGCGAGATCGAAAAGATATATCTGCTTGACGATTTGCCGTCCGAATGGACGTATCCGTTGATTCAGCCAAAATTAATCGATGAAATTATAAGACGGGGAATTTGTTGATTTAGCGACATGAGTAGAATTGATACTTAATATATGTATGGACACGACGTGTCGTGTATAAAGGAAATATTATATTTTAATAGTTATTTTAGGAGAAAAAATTATGGCAGATATGATGTGGGCAGGAAGATTTTCAAAGCAGGTCGATGAGACGGTAAACGCTTTCAATTCTTCTATTGTCTTTGACGGGCGGATGTACCGTCACGATATACAGGGAAGTATCGCACACGCCACGATGCTTGGCGACTGCGGAATCATTCCGAAGGAGGACAGTCTTGAAATTATCGGCGGTCTGAAAGAAATTCTTGCCGATATAGATTCCGGCGCACTGGAGCTTGATCCCAACGCCGAGGATATACATATGTTCGTAGAGGCGGAGCTTACAAAGCGTCTCGGCGATGTGGGAAAGAGACTTCACACCGCACGTTCAAGGAACGATCAGGTCGCAGTTGATCTCCGTCTCTATCTCAGGGACGAGATAAAGGAGATATCCGCACTGACTGCAAAGCTTGCAGAAACGCTTATTTCTACTGCCAAGGAACATACCGAAACGGTAATGCCGGGATATACCCACCTCCAGAGAGCGCAGCCGATAACATTCGGGCATCACCTCATGGCATATGTGTGGATGCTGCTCCGTGATCTTGACCGCCTCCGTGATACCGCAAAGCGCATGAATTACAGTCCTCTCGGCTGCGGAGCGCTTGCAGGTACGACTTATGCTACAAACAGAAAGCAGACAGCGGAGCTTTTAGGATTCACCGCACCCATGGCGAACAGTCTTGACGGAGTTTCCGACCGTGATTACTGCATAGAACTTAACTGTGCGCTGTCGCTGCTTATGACGCATCTTTCCAGACTTTCCGAGGAAATAATTCTTTGGTGCAGTTGGGAGTTCAAGTTCGTGGAACTTGACGACGCATTTGCTACGGGATCTTCTATCATGCCGCAGAAGAAAAATCCGGACGTTACGGAGCTTATCAGGGGCAAGACAGGAAGGGTGAACGGCGATCTTGTGACACTCCTCACAATGATGAAAGGTCTGCCGCTTGCCTACAATAAGGATATGCAGGAGGACAAGGAAGCTATTTTTGACGCTGTTGACAACGTTAAGCTTTGTATAAAAACCTTTATCCCAATGCTTGCGACCATGCGTGTTATAAAGGAAAATATGAGGAACGCCGCCGCCCGTGGATTTATCAACGCTACCGATTGCGCCGATTATCTTGTGAAAAAAGGAATGCCGTTCCGTGACGCCTATAAGATCACCGGAACTCTTGTGGCTTTGTGCATTGAAAAGGGGTTGACTCTGGAGACGCTGCCGCTGGATGAATATAAGAAGATGACTGATAAATTCAGTGAAGATGTTTATCAGGCTATCAGCCTTGATACCTGCGTGAACGGACGTCTTTCCGAGGGCGGACCGTCGCCGGCTGCCGTAAAGGAGCAGATCTCTCTTGCGGAATCAGCGCTGAAAGAGTATCTTGAACGATGAAGAAGAAAGATTTTATTTTTACTATAGGACTCTGTATTTTCATGGGAGTTCTGTGGGTCGTGGGAATGCTTGTTATGGGACTGTGGATAGCAGTAAAACCTAAGGCTTATATCTGGTGGTTCGTGGGTATCGTAGCTGTAACGCTCATTATAAATGTGTGGCACTCCATGATGAAGGACGAATCCGACCTGAAAGATCCTAAAAAGGAAAAGTATCAGCGCAAGGTGAATAAGAGGAAGAAAAAAGGTAGCTGAAATCTTTGCGCAATATAGTTATAAATATTAAGGGGAGTACCCCCTCCCTCCGATAGGGGAGAGGGAAAAGAACGCAGACAGGTCGTTTAAGATCACCGCTCCCCCGGGCAATAAAATTCAAAATAAGGAGAATATTCATGGCAGTTAAAGTATATATCGACGGTCAGGAGGGCACTACCGGACTGAAGATTCTTGAAAGATTTCAGGGCAGGAACGATATTGAACTGCTCCGCATAAGCGAAGAAAAAAGAAAAGATCCGGCAGAAAGGGCAAGACTTATCAATATGTCCGATTACACTTTTCTCTGTCTGCCTGATGCAGCTGCACGTGAGGCTGTTTCGTTCGTGGAAAACGATCATGTCCGCATAATCGACGCCTCTACCGCTCACCGTACTAATCCCGACTGGGCATACGGATTCCCGGAGCTGTCGCCTGCGCACAGAGAGAAGATCGTAACTTCAAAGCGTGTTGCCGTTCCCGGATGCTACGCCAGCGGATTTGCTTCTGTCGTGTATCCGCTTGTAAATAATAAAGTTATTCCCGATGATTTCCCGGTGTTCGCCTATGCTACGTCCGGCTACAGCGGCGCAGGAAAAAAGGCGATAGCAGTTTATGAGGGAGAGGACAAGCCTTTTGAGTTCAACAGCCCCAGACAGTATGCGCTGTCGCAGCGGCACAAGCATCTGCCGGAAATGCAGAAGATATCGGGACTTAAATTCAAGCCGATGTTTAATCCTATGGTATGCGATTATTTCAGCGGAATGGTTGTCAGCGTTCCGATACAGACGAGGATGCTTGAAAAATCCGTGACCGCCGCACAGGTACATGAGATGTATGTGGAACATTATGCAGGAGCAAAGATGATAGAAGTAATGCCGCTTATGACGGCGGATGAGCAGAAATCGTTTTTCCTTGCCTCAAATACGCTGAGCGGAGTAAATAAAATGCAGATATTTGTCTTTGGCAACGACGAACAGATACTTCTCTGCTCACGTCTTGACAATCTTGGAAAGGGAGCAAGCGGAGCTGCTGTTCAGTGCCTTAATATAATGATGGGAATTGACGAAACTACAGGACTTGTGTGAGGTAAGAATTATGAAGCTTAAAGAAATAGAAGGAATTAAATTTACAGACGGAGGAGTCTGTGCCGCAAAAGGATTTCGTGCTAACGGAATCCAGTGCGGACTTGCACACAGCGGAGCGTCCGTTACGAAAAAGAAAAACGATCTTGCGCTGATATACGCTGATACTGAATGCACGGCAGCGGCTGTCTATACGACAAACAAAGTAAAGGGAGCGCCTATCCTTGTGACAAAG
This sequence comes from uncultured Ruminococcus sp., assembly GCA_947345935.1. Taxonomy (GTDB): domain Bacteria; phylum Bacillota; class Clostridia; order Oscillospirales; family Ruminococcaceae; genus Ruminococcus. Next base: position 5,241 of record CAMZZN010000033.1, on the reverse strand, counting down.
GAGCATCTTAAAAACGGTAAGGCAAGAGCTGTTATTGTTAATTCAGTCAACGCAAACACCTGCAATGCCGACGGAGTCGAAAAGGCAAAAAAAATGTGCGATCTTGCCGCCGCAGAGCTTGGCATATCTCCTGACGACGTGATCGTTGCGTCCACCGGAGTTATAGGTCAGGTGCTGCCTATCGAACCTATTGCAAATGGAATGAAGGAGCTTGCAGAGGGGCTGACGTATGACGGCAATACACGTGCCGTTGAGGCTATTATGACAACGGACACCATGCCAAAGGAAATAGCCGTGCAGTTTGAAGTGGGCGGAAAGACCTGTACTATGGGCGGAATGCTCAAGGGCAGCGGTATGATACATCCGAACATGGCGACTACGCTTACTTTTATCACAACGGACGCAGGAATCTCCTCCGAGCTGCTCCAGCGTGCATTAAGCGATATTGTAAAGGTGACGCTTAACCGTGCAAGCGTGGACGGCGATACGTCTACAAATGATATGGTATGCGTTATGGCTTCGGGAACTGCCGGAAATAAGACCGTTGCTCATGAGGACGGCGATTTTGAGATCTTTGAGAATGCTCTTTACGCCATTATGATGAATCTTGCCAGAATGATGGCTCGTGACGGCGAGGGAGCTACAAAGCTCATCGAGTGCGTCGTAGGCGGAGCAGATACGGAAAAAATTGCCGAGACTGTTGCAAAGTCGGTAATTACATCAAGTCTTTTAAAGGCGGCAATGTTCGGAGAGGACGCAAATTGGGGACGTATCCTTTGCGCTGTCGGATATGCGGACGCAGAGTTTGATATAAATAATGTGGACGTCAGAATTTCTTCCGAAAAAGGCAGCGTTGAAGTTTGTCGGAACGGCGCAGGCGTTGAGTTCTCTGAGGAAAAGGCAAAGGAGATCCTTGGCGAGGACGAGATCTGTATTATAATTAATATCGGAAACGGCGGTCACAGCGCCGCTGCATGGGGCTGTGATCTTACGTACGATTACGTTAAAATCAACGGCGACTATCGTTCATAAGGGGAGAAGAATAAAATGGAAAAAATTTCAAACAGCGATAAATCGCAGGTACTAATTGACGCTCTGCCATATATCCAGAAATACAATAATAAGATACTTGTTATAAAGTACGGCGGAAACGCCATGACAAACAACGAGCTTAAAGACGCAGTAATGACGGATATTGTACTTCTGTCACAAATAGGCGTAAAGGTCGTGCTGGTTCACGGAGGCGGCCCTGAGATCAACGATATGCTCAAAAGACTCGGCATAGAAAGCCGATTTGTGAACGGTCTCCGCTACACGGACGAGGAAACGATAAACGTTGTGAAAATGGTTCTTGCCGGAAAGGTAAACAAAGAGCTTGTGCAGCTTCTGGCACAGCATAAAGGCAGTGCAGTGGGACTTTGCGGAATCGACGGCGAAATGCTTACCGCAAAGAAAATGACTACAGACGACGGACAGGATCTCGGCTTTGTCGGGGAGATAACCGGAGTGAACACCAAGCCGATACTTGACGCCCTGGCAAACGGCAGCGTTCCGGTTATCGCTACCGTAGCAACAGACAGCGAGGGAAATACATATAATATAAATGCCGATACGGCGGCAGCAAGGATAGCAGCCGAGCTTGGAGCGGAAAATCTTATCCTTATGACGGATATAGCAGGACTGCTCCGTGACAAGGACGATCCGTCCACGCTTATTCCGGAAGTGAACGTAAGCGAAGTGCCTTTTCTCAAGAGACAGGGCATAATATCCGGCGGTATGATCCCGAAGATAGACTGCTGCGTTGAAGCCGTAAGGCGTGGCGTGAACAAGACCGTTATCATTGACGGCAGAGTTCCCCACTCTATTCTGATAGAGATACTTTCCAACGAAGGCATCGGAACGCAATTTGTCTGATTTGATAAATTCTATAAATCATATTACAAATAAAGAAAAAATTTACGTTATTGTGCTTATACTATATTGATTTTATCATAGGTATGGAGTTATAATTATACATATAGATGTAGAATTCAGTCTAAGATTATTCCGCATCTTTGTCCCGAGGAGGAAAATTAAATGAACAGCAATGAAAAAACAATCAATAAATTTAACGATCATGTAGTACAGTCATACGGACGTTATCCCCTTGCGATGAAATCGGGACAGGGCAGAGAATGTGTTGACGAAAACGGCAGGAAATATATTGATCTCGGCAGCGGAATAGGATGCAACTGTCTCGGTTACTGCGATGAACAGTGGGCGGATGCAGTATGCGCTCAGGTGCGGACGCTCCAGCATAACAGCAACTACTATTATACCGAAGTTCAGGCTGAATTTGCCGCAAAGCTCTGCGAAACGACAGGTTATCAGTCGGTCTTTTTCGGAAACAGCGGTGCGGAGGCAAATGAATGCGCCATAAAAACCGCAAGAAAGTACAGCTTCGACAAGTACGGCAAAGGACGGCACAATATTATTACTTTGGTGAATTCTTTCCACGGCAGAACGATGGCAACTTTGTCGGCAACGGGACAGGACGTGTTTCACAATTATTTTTTCCCGTTCCTGGAGGGATTTATCAATGTTGAGGCGAATAATATCAGCGATCTGAAGGAAAAGCTTGACGATACGGTCTGCGCCGTGATGCTGGAATACGTTCAGGGCGAGGGCGGCGTGAACGCTCTCGATAAGGATTTTGTTGACGCCGTTTATCAGCTTTGCGCCGAGAAAGATATCCTTGTGATAGCCGACGAGGTACAGACCGGAGTGGGACGTACCGGCAGATTTCTTGCAGGAGAATGGTACGGCAAAAAGGCGGATATCACTACGCTTGCGAAAGGAATCGCCGGCGGAGTTCCTATGGGCGCCTGTCTGTTCAATGAAAAAACGATGAGCGTGCTTGTTCCCGGAACGCATGGTTCTACTTTCGGCGGAAATCCTATTGCCTGTGCAGGAGGAATCGCAGTTATCGACAGGGTAACGGGCGAGGGATTTCTGGATGAGGTGAACGAGAAGGCTTCTTACATAAAATCAAAGCTTGAGGAATGCAGTGCAGTTCAGAGCGTCAGCGGTCTTGGTCTGATGATCGGCATTACGCTTGCCGATAAGTCGGCAAATGCGGCGGATATCGCCAAAAGGGCGTTTGAAAGAGGGCTGCTGGTGCTTACGGCGAAAGAAAAAGTAAGGCTTCTGCCTCCCCTCAATATTACATATAATGAAATAAATGACGGAATAAAAATCCTTATTGAAATACTGGAGGAATGATTTATGGAATTAACAGTAGCAGAAAAGGGCAGCAAATATGTTGTGGAGGATAAGAAATCAAGACTCCTGTATACCGTTAAGAAAAAAGGATTTGCCCAGAGATATATCCTGCTGGACGCAAGCAATTATAATCTTTATACGCTTGTGCAGGAGGGCGATTCAAGAAAACCGGTATTCTCGGTGATCCTCAATGACGATCTTTTTCTCAAAATGGAATGCAGGTCGATGTTTCTTGATCCAACGATAACGGCAGAGGGCAAAGATATGAATTTTTCTATTGCAAGCAAGGACAGAAAGAATTTTGATATAATACTTAACGATATCAAAGTTGGAAAAATTATTACAAAATTTGCTGCGTCCGGCGCACTGCAATATGATCTTGAAATTGAAAATACGGCGTTTGACGACTATATCCCACTGTTTGCAGTGGCCATAGACAAGTCGTTCGGAGAAATGAACCGCAGCTAAAACATAATTTTGAAAGGATAAATTGACATGAAGCACTTACTTAAAATGCTTGATCTCAGCAGCGAGGAGATAATTGATATCCTCAACCTTGCAGATCAGCTTAAATACGAATTAAAGCACGGGATTCCGCATTCGCATCTTCTTAAAGGAAAAACTCTTGGTATGATATTCCAGAAAGCGTCCACACGTACAAGGGTATCTTTCGAGACAGGTATGTATCAGCTTGGAGGATATCCGCTGTTTCTCTCGTCCAATGATCTCCAGATAGGACGTGGAGAACCTGTTCAGGATACGGCAAGGGTGCTCTCCCGCTATCTGGACGGTATTATGATCCGTACTTTTGAGCAGAAGGAAGTCGAGGATCTTGCCGAATATGGCAGCATTCCGATCATCAACGGTCTTACGGACTTCTGTCATCCGTGTCAGGTGCTTGCCGACCTTATGACAATACGTGAGTTCAAGGGCAGCTTTGACGGTCTGAAAATGTGTTTTATCGGCGACGGAAACAATATGGCAAATTCTCTTATCGTAGGCTGTCTTAAAGTTGGAATGACAGTTTCGATCGCCTGTCCCGACGACTATCAGCCGCCAAAGGAGATACTTGACTTTGCCGCAGAGTACGGCGATAAGTTCAGCATGACGAATTCTCCGGCACAGGCTGCAAAGAACGCTGACGTGCTCATTACGGACGTGTGGGCATCTATGGGTCAGGAGGGCGAAGCTGAGAAGAGGAAGAATGCTTTTGCCGGATATCAGATCAACGACGAGCTTATGGCTCAGGCAAACGCAGACGCAATGGTTCTACACTGTCTCCCTGCGCACCGTGAGGAGGAGATCACTGAGAAGGTGTTCGAGGCTCATGCAAATGAGATCTTCGAGGAAGCGGAAAACCGTCTCCACGCACAGAAAGCCGTTATGGTCAAGCTTATGGCTTGATATGTATAACTGCGGGCGGATTTATCCGCCCGTTTTCGGAGGAAAATATGAAAAACATGATCTGGGGAGTAATCGGGCTGACAATAGCTGCTGTTGCGGCAGCTTATATGCTGCGTCTGATATTACTTAAAAAAAGAGGGCAGTTGGTGCTTGCAGAGGTGAAAGAGGTTCGGGAGAAGAAGAACCGAAAAGGTATGACAACTGCATATATACACCGAATGAAATTTGAATACGACGGAAAAGTTTACGAAAAGGACGACAGAGCAGGATTCAATCAGGCATTTGCGCTTGGGACAAAGAAGCTGATACGCTTTAACAGCATTGATCCGTCAAAATTCGAGTATGAGGAAGAAATAAAAAAGAATATAATTATTGCAGGAGTTCTGGCAGGAGTGGCAGTGTTTTTCTCGCTTCGCTGGCTACTTATGTGATAAAATCGCTGTGATTTGGCGCTGTTTGATGCCAATATGTCAAAATATAACAAAAGTTCATTAAAAAAGTGGACAACCTTTTACTTGACAAAGGAGAAAAAAGGTGATATAATAAAAAAGCTGTCGGAGGGGAGCAAGGTAAGAA
>CAMZZN010000032.1 GCA_947345935.1 uncultured Ruminococcus sp. | reverse complement strand
TGACAGAGGGGTGCGGGTCTCCGGTGGAGACCTCTCGCAAAGCGAGAAGCACCGACCGAACCGACAGGTGAGACCACGGGCGACTGTTAGGAGCGGCGTCCCCCTTTACAAATGTGAATAGAAGTAAGGTTATCACATTGATTTTTTTAAAACGGATTTGCGTGAAAAAATAACGGGTCTCCGGAAATTTTATATTCCGGAAATCCGTTATTTTCGTTATTACTGCTGAGAGTTGTTCTGTTTGAGGAGGTCTCTTATTTCAGTGAGCAGCACTTCTTCTTTTGTGGGTTCGGGTGGAGCCTTCGGGGCTTCTTCAGCCTTCTTTCTTCCAAGCGAAAGAAGCTTGTTTACGCCCTTCATCATGAGGAAGATACAGAACGCCATGATAAGGAAGTTGATAACGGCTGTGATGAAGTGTCCCCAGTTTAAGTATTGTCCCGTGCTGCCGATCTGGATTTTTCCGCCGACCTCTGCTCCGCCTATGCAGGCTATAAGTGGATTGATGAAATCCTCGGTAAATGAGGTGACAATGTCTCCGAAAGCGGCTCCGATGATGACGCCGATGGCCAGATCCATAACGTTGCCCTTAAGTGCAAACGCTTTGAATTCCTCAAAAAATTTTTTCATTTTTTTTTTACTCCTTTGTTTTTATTTTAAGCTGTTACAGCTTAGCTTCTATACTTCCGGCAGATCCGGTATCTGCGGTTCGTCGATGCGGACGGTTTTCCTTGCCTGCATATATTCCGGAAGCTCTATTGCGTCAATTTCGTCAACATAGGTGGTCTTTTTCTTCGGAAGCGCTTCCACTGCGTGATCTGCCTGAGCCATTATTGATTCCCTGTGCTCAGGATTGTATGCCTCAAGCTGACCGGCGTCGGCATCCTCGGTGTGTTCCATGGATATCCTTGTCTTGTAATGTTTGTAGACGTTTATCGTATCGGCGTCAACTTCCTTTGTAACGCTCATTATATCCTGCGTCGGCGCATTATTTTTAGCTTCGAGACCGCCGGCGTCCACGATATCCGTCCTGCGCATATAGAGCTTATTATATTTAGCTTCGGTATTTGCGGCAAGCTTTGAACCGTCCACAAGGGGAGTATCGCTCATGTAGTCGTTTTTTCTGTGCTCGAAGCGTTTAAGACGTCCTGAGTCCATGCCGCCGGGATCGGCTGCGTCAATGTCCTTTTTGCCGAAGAAATCGTCGTTATCACTGTGATCCGCAGATTTTCCGCCGTCAAAGAATTTCCAGAAATCGTCGGATACTTCGACACGTTTTTTTCCGGCGTCACGTTCTTTGACAGGCTGATTCACGGCGTTCTGTCGGGGGAACGGCTGCATCTGCGGCATTGCGCCCATTGCCGAAACTCCGGGCATTGCTCCGGCTGACGGTATATTGGGCATTCCAGGCATACCCGGCATATCATTCTGAACGGGCTGAACAGGCGGCTGCTGGAACATCATAGGCTGAGCCTGACCATAGATCGGCATACCGTTCTGGTCATAGCCGATTATCTGGGGCTGGGGGAACATCATGGGCTGAACCTGACCGTAAACGGGCATACCGTTCTGGTCGTAGCCGATGATCTGGGGCTGAGGGAACATCATGGGCTGAACCTGACCGTAAACGGGCATACCGTTCTGGTCGTAGCCGATAATCTGGGGCTGAGGGGGAACGGGAGCCGTCTGCTGCGGAATACCGTTCATTCCCACAGGCTGCGGCATTGCTGCCATAGCCGGCATACCTCCCATTTGAGGAGTCGGCGGAATTCCGCCCATAGCATGATTTTGCTGCTGAGTCTGGAAAGGCTGCTGTGGAGTTCCTCTATGAGGAGTAGGATTGTTCATAGGCGGCATAGAGAGCCTGTCGGCGTCCAGTTTAGGGATAAAAGGTTCGTCGAAGCTGCTGAAGTCAAATTCTTCTTCGTCGTTGTTAAGTTCGTCGGCAGTGTAGAAATCGGAGGATGAATCTGCCGCAGGAGCGGTGTCACGAATAGTAAATGTACCGCTGCCGAGGCTGAATCCGCCGGAGCTCTGATCTTCCTCGGAATGGTAGTTTCCCATATCTACCTGTTCGTAATTTATTTCCTGTGGGTTGTCGAGATTTGTCCCGCATTTTACGCAGAATTTCAGTTTAGGCGGATTCTCGTTACCGCACTGAGGGCAAGTCATATAGATCACTCCTTTGAAACCATACATCATGGATAATATAATTATAACATCTTATTCAATTATTTTCAATAGGGTTAAGCAAACATTGTGAAAAAAGTAATAATTTAAGAAAAATAATTGTGCACATTTACAAATATGATGTAAAACCACTATATTTTTCCGGAATTGTGTGTTATAATATATCTGTATAGCAAAAAATACATTTATGTCTTATAATATCGTCAGCCGGGGTCTGTCCCATATACAATCTGACGGATTGGCGGCAGAATGGAGTAGAAAATGGGTAGGAATAAAAAGAAAATAAGCAGAGAAAAAAGTATACGGCGGGCAAAGTTCCTGACCGAATTCATCATTTGCGCAGGAATAATCGGCGTCGGGGCATTTATGATAAACGGCGCAATGAAGCGTTCGGAAACCATTGAAAGAACGGATACGGGAGAGAACGTCATTGACGTTACCGAGCCTGCGACGATCGCTCCGGACGATACTTCCGATCCGGACAAGGTTATTTACGAGTCCTTTATGGCAGATACCAAGAGCAAATATAAGGGCGATCTTATTCTTGTCAATGAAGATCATCAGTATTTCGGCGGTGATGAAGATCTTGTGAGCATTATCGAGAAGAACACTGAAAAGGGAGTAACATTCTTTTCTGCTCTTGCCGATCCCAACACTGATGAGGAGGACGACCTTATTTTATCGGTGGTATATGACCCGATGGAAATAATGATAGAGGATTTTTACAACTTGTATTATAACGACACCCTTATCATATATGGAGCGCATAGAAGCACTGAGCGTCAGCAGGCTATTCTGGATGAAAAAGGCCCTGAGATAGCTGCAAAACCCGGATACAGCGAGCATGAGACAGGATACGCTTTCGATTTTAGCGAGACTGTGAACTATGATTATCAGGGCACTGGAGATTTTGCGTGGCTCAATGAAAACTGTTATAAATACGGCTTTATCGTGCGTTACGCCGAGGAAAAAAAGGATATCACGAAAATAGCGGCAGAGCCGTGGCACTTCCGCTATGTCGGAATTCCGCACGCATGGTATATCACGAAACACGATCTCTGTCTGGAAGAATATATAGATCTTCTCCGGGAAAAGTATTCGTACGGCGGCGAGCATCTTTTATTTACGGATGATGAAAACAGGAACTATGAGGTGTATTTTGTTGCTTCGGATGACGGCTCCGAAAAGACTACCGTTCCCGTTCCGGCAGGAAAGGAATACAGCATTTCGGGAAATAACGTTGACGGCTTTATCGTCACTGTGTATGAGGACGGAATCCCTGCGGTTGAATCACAGGTCGATGCATCGGCAGGCGATACTTCCGGAGATGAGGGAAGCGGCGACGGCGCTGACGAAACAAGTGATAATTCCGGCAATGAAATATAATTATCGGTTCGGCATCGTACAGGATAATATCTTGTACGATGTTTTTTTGTTGTTAATGTGACAAAAAGCATACAATTATCAGATTCCAAAATGATGCAAAGTGCCGAAAATGCATAAATCCCTTGACAAAGAGCAATAATAGTGATAAATTATATTTAGCACTCGAAGTAACAGAGTGCTAATGCGTACACGAAAAAGGAAGGTTGTGATAATTCGTGGACGACAGAAAGCTGAAAATTCTGGCTGCCGTGGTTGACGAATATGTCAGAACCGGCGAGCCGGTAGGCTCAAAAGCAATTTCAAAACTTGAACACATAAATGTTTCGGCGGCTACCATACGAAACGATATGGCGGCTCTGGAACAGATGGGATATCTTGAACAGCCTCATACTTCAGCCGGAAGAATCCCTACTTTTATGGGTTACAGACTTTATATCGACGAGCTTATGACCCTTCCGGAGCTTTCCGACGATGAAAAGCTCCGCCTTGACGAAATGCTCGGAGATGAAAATACTAACGAGGAACTTCTGATCCAGAATGCCGCAGCGGCTCTTACAGAACTTACTCAGTGTGCGGCGGTAACTGTGAATTCCGCACCGAGATTCTCGGTCATATCAAAGGTGGAGGTCATACCTACCGGAAAGCGTCTTTACGTTATTCTTCTTATCACTTCCAGCGGAAATATAAAGAATAAGTCGTGCCGCCTGGAATTTGACCTTAATCACGAACAGATCGAATTCTTTACACATTATATAGAAGAAAATCTCAGCGGCGTTTCCGTTGAAGAACTTTCAGACGAAATGTTTGATAAAATGGTTGCCGCACTCAGCACGTATATGGTTTCGCTTTCACCGCTGGTGAAGGGAATATGCGAGCTTTCAGAGGATCTCCGGCATCAGGAGCTTACCGTAAGAGGAGGCGAAAAGCTTCTCTCCTGCGACGATCTTGATAAAATGGAGGTAGTCAGGTTCATTGAGCACAAAAATGAATTTACCGGTATCTTAGAGGACGCATTCAGCGGAATACAGGTGAAATTCGGATCTGAAAGCGGAAGCTTTGCCATAGGAAATTCAAGTCTCATAGTATCAAAGTATCGCAAGGGCGGCAGAGAAGCCGGTTCGCTTGGAGTAATAGGTCCCATGAGAGTTGACTACAGAAAAATAATCCCCTACGTTGACTACCTGACGCAAAAGATATCGAGCATTATGTCCGGCAGCGACGACGATTATGATACAGACGAAATAAATCCGTAGGAAGGAGCATACCGATGGAAGAAAAAAACTTTACAAACGAAGCTGAGGAAACATCCACAGAGCCGGAAGTGGAGATAGACGAGGAGCTTATAAACAAGGTCCTTGAAGATACCTCAGACGGAAGAACCGACGAGGACGACGCCGTAAGCGAATACAACGATACGGCTTCTCAGTATGCGGAGCTTGAAGAAGAGCTTCAGGAGGCAAAGGAAAAGCATCTGCGGCTTTTTGCCGAGTATGACAACTACCGCAAAAGGACGGCTAAGGAAAAAACAGAAACTTATCAGAACGCTTCCGTAAAATGCATAGAGCAGCTTCTGCCGGTTATCGACAGCTTTGAAAGATCCATCGAGGCGGAATGCAGCGACGAGAACTTTAAAAGCGGAATGGTGATGATCTTCGGACAGCTGAAGGCTTTTCTGGAGAAGATGAACGTTACCGTTATAGAGGCTCTCGGCGAGGAATTCGACCCGAATTTCCATAACGCTATCCAGCAGACGGAGAGTTCGGAGTATGATTCCAACCATGTATGCGCCGTGTATCAGAAAGGCTATATGCTGGGCGATAAGCTTATCCGTCCGGCAATGGTGGCGGTAGCCGTTTAAGGCGGAAAACAATCAGCGGAATCCGCTGTACACATATATTTATAAATAAAACGATTTAATTTTCAGGAGGTTTTATTATGGGAAAAATTATTGGTATTGATCTTGGTACAACAAACTCATGCGTAGCTGTTATGGAGGGCGGAAACGCCGTAGTTATCCCCAACAGCGAGGGCGCAAGAACAACTCCGTCCGTTGTGGCGTTCACAAACAGCGGCGAGCGTCTTGTAGGTCAGGTCGCCAAGAGACAGGCTATTACAAATCACGACAGAACAGTCGCTTCTATCAAGAGACATATGGGTTCTGACTATAAAGTAACTATCGACGGCAAGAACTATACTCCACAGCAGATCTCTGCAATGACTCTCCAGAAGCTTAAGGCAGACGCAGAGGCATACCTCGGCGAATCTGTAACAGAGGCTGTTATTACTGTTCCCGCTTACTTTACGGACTCACAGAGACAGGCTACAAAGGACGCAGGTCAGATCGCTGGTCTTACCGTTAAGCGTATTATCAACGAGCCTACAGCCGCAGCTCTTTCTTACGGTATCGACAAGGAAGAGGAGCAGACCGTAATGGTTTACGACCTCGGCGGCGGTACGTTCGACGTATCTATCATTGAAATGGGCGAAGATGTTCAGCAGGTTCTTGCAACAGCCGGAAACAACCGTCTCGGCGGCGACGATTTCGACCAGCGCATTATCAACTGGATCGTAGACGAATTCAAGAAAGCAGAGGGAATCGACCTTTCACAGGATAAGATGGCAGGTCAGAGACTCAAGGACGCCGCTGAAAAGGCAAAGATCGAGCTTTCATCCAGAACTACTACTTCTATCAATATTCCTTTCATCACTGTTGACGCTTCAGGCACTCCCAAGCATCTTGATCTTACCCTTACACAGGCTAAGTTCAATGAGCTTACAGCCGATCTGGTAGAGGCTACAATGGGACCTGTACGTCAGGCTCTCAGCGACAGCGGACTTTCCGCTTCCGAGCTTGACAAGGTGCTTATGGTCGGCGGTTCTTCAAGAATTCCCGCCGTTCAGGACGCTGTAAAGAAGCTTATCGGCAAAGACCCGTTCAAGGGCATCAACCCTGACGAGTGCGTAGCTCTCGGAGCTGCATATCAGGGCGGTATCCTCGGCGGCGAAGTTGAAAACGGACTTCTGCTTCTCGACGTTACTCCCCTTTCACTGGGTATCGAAACAGCCGGCGGAATCTGCACAAGAATGATCGAAAGAAACACGACTATCCCTACAAAGAAGTCGCAGATCTTCTCAACATATGCCGATAATCAGCCTGCCGTTGACATCAAGGTACTTCAGGGTGAGCGTGAATTTGCAAGAGACAATAAGATGCTCGGAACATTCCTGCTTGACGGAATCGCTCCTGCACCGAGAGGAATCCCCCAGATCGAAGTAACATTTGATATCGACAGAAACGGTATCGTTCATGTTTCCGCAAAGGATCTCGGCACAGGCAAGGAACAGAATATCACGATAACATCTTCTACAAATATGTCCAAGGAGGATATCGACAAAGCTGTCAAGGAAGCTGAGCAGTATGCGGCTGAGGATAAGAAGCGCCGTGAACAGGTAGATACAAAGAACGAGGCTGAGAATCTTGTATTCCAGTGTGAAAAGGCTCTAGGAGACTTCGGCGATAAGGTATCCGCTGACGAAAAGTCGAATATCGAGGCTAAGTGCGCAGCTCTCAAGTCTGCTGTTGAAGCAGACAATTACGACGAGATCAAGAGACAGAAGGACGATCTCCAGAAGGCATTCTATGATCTCTCTGCAAAGCTTTACCAGCAGGCTAATCCCAACGGCGGCGAGGGAGGAATCGATCCTTCACAGTTTGCCGATATGGCTGGCGGTCAGGCTGAAAGCGGAAACGACGACGGCGTTGTTGACGCAGATTTTACTGAGGTATAATTAACCGGATATATCATTTTCAGGGCGGAATATTTTTTCGCCCTGAACGTGTGAATGTAATAATTCATTGCGGCGGGACGGAATCGCCGCAGAACGGAGAAATAAATGGCTGAAAAAAAAGATTATTATGAAGTGCTCGGAATCCAGAAAGGAGCCTCCGAGGATGAAATAAAAAAGGCCTATAAGAAAAAGGCCAGAGAATATCATCCCGATCTTCATCCTGACGATCCTTCCTGCGAGGACAAGATGAAGGAGGTCAACGAGGCTTTTGAGGTTCTCAACGACCCAGATAAGAAAGCACGATATGATCAGTTCGGTCATGCCGGCGTTGATCCGAGTTACGGCGGAGCTGACGGTGCAGGAGGCTTCGGAGGAGGTTTCGGCGGATTTGGCGATATGGGAGATATTCTTGAGAATATATTCGGCGGATTCGGTTTCGGAGGCGGTTCAAGCCGCAGCTCGGCGTCTGCAAATGCTCCGAAGAGAGGCACAGATATACAGGAATCCGTTACGATAAGCTTCATGGAAGCCTGCAAGGGCGTCAGCAAGGAAATAAAGATCAACCGGATGTGTACCTGCGATGCCTGCAAAGGCACGGGCGCTCATGAGGGAACGACAGCCGATGTCTGCCCGGACTGCCACGGAAGAGGATCGGTCAAAACCACCCAGAGAACGCCTTTCGGCGCTATTTCGTCGAGCAAGGTGTGTCCGCACTGCAACGGCAAGGGAAAGATCATACAGAATCCTTGTCCGAGCTGCCACGGTATCGGAAGAGTACGGACGCAGAAAACCGTTTCTGTGGATATTCCGGCAGGAATCGGGGACAGACAGACCATACGTCTTGGCGGACAGGGAGACTGCGGTGTAAACGGCGGTCCTTCGGGAGATCTGCTGCTTAACGTCAATGTAAGAAGTCATTCTTTATTTAAGAGAGACGGATTTGACGTACACTGCGAAATACCCGTTACTTATGCCGAAGCGGTGCTCGGTGCGGAGATTACCGTGCCGACTATCGACGGCGATGTGAAATATAATATCAGCGAAGGAACGCAGACAGGAACGGTATTCAGGCTGAAAGGCAAGGGAATACAGAAGCTCCAGAGGTCTGACAGAGGAAATCAGTATGTCAAGATAAACGTTGAAGTTCCGAAGAATTTGACGAAAAAGCAGAAAGATCTGCTCAAAGCGTTTGAGGATTCCCTGAACGAGAAGAATTACGCCAAGCGTCAGAGCTTTTTCGAGAAATTAAAGAAAAAATTTGACATATAGGCACCAGCGGTGCCCCGTGTCCTCAGCCTATCAAAAAAGTCCAGCTTAAAACTGGACCTTTTTGATAAATTGAAGCAGCCCCGAAAGACTGCTCAATTTTTATTAGGTTAATGCAATAAATTTATTATTTTGCTTTTATTTGATTTCCTGTTCGAGATCGTTAAAAATATCAGAATCAAAAAATTGTCTAAGTGTTATGTTTAATCCGTCGCACAACTTTTTTATTGAAACGATTCCGGGATTTTGCGACTTTTCATTCAGCATACTATAAATAGTAGAAGGAGAAACCCCAGATAGATTTGCAAGTGAATTGATAGCAATATCATTGTTCTCGCAAAGTTCAATTATTCTTTTAGCTACAGCTTCTTTCGTTATCATAATACCCTCCGTGTGATAGATTATAGGGAATATTTTATTTGATTTCCTGTTCCAAATCATAGAAAAAATCGGAATCAAAAAAATCAGGCAAAGATATATCAAGTCCATCACAAATCATTTTTATAGTAACAATTCCCGGATTTTTACTTACTCCATAAATTATACTCTTGACCGTCGAAGGTGGTAGCGCCGATAGGTTAGCTATTCCATTAATAGTAATTCCTTTTTCTTTGCAAAGTTCAAGAATTCGCTCTGCAACTGCTTCTCTCGTTATCATAATATCCTCCGTATGATAAATTATAGGTAATACCTTTATTTAATTTCCTGTCCGAGATCATCAAATTCATATGAACTAAAAAATTCTCCTAATGACATATCAAGTCCGTCGCAAAGTATTTTAATTGTAGTTATAGAGGCATTTTTTCGTTCCTCGCTTAGCAAGCTATAGACAGTGGATGGTGTAACTCCAGAAATGTTTGCCAGTTCATTGGCAGCTATTCCACGTTCCTTACAAATATTTTTTATTCTTTGCACTACAGCATTTTTTGCAACTGACATACTATTATCACCTACTATTTTTTATATTATTTTTGTGGATAAGGCTTTTTTACATTTGTTCTTCCTATCAGATAATCGGTACTTGTATTAAAAATATCAGCAATATGGCTTAATACCTCTATTGGAATCCCTCTGACACCTGTCTCGTAGCTTGAATAAGTCCGCCTGTTTATGAATAATTTGTCTGCCATATCTTGCTGAGTTAAATCCATATCTTCCCGAAGATTTTTAATTCTTTCATATATCATCTGAAATCACCTCAAGAAGAGTATACCATGCTTCAATTTGTGCCATTGACATTTGGCTCGAATTGTGGCATAATATAATAAATTATAATATGAAAGGATTTAATTAATGTGACCTGTACAATAATATCAACCGGCGAGGAACTTAACCTTGCCTGCAAAAATGAAAAAGAACCGCCATATCCCGAAATCAAGGCTAAACTCCGTGAAAAAATATGGGAGCTTTACCGTCGGGGATATGATCGGTTCTGGGTGAACTGCGAGTATGGAGTACCGCTGTGGTGTGCGGAGATAATTTCAGCGCTTCGTATGTATAATGACATTGAGCTGCACATTGCAATGCCCTATGAGGAGCAGTCTACAAACTGGGTGGAGGAATTTCGTGACAGATTCTTTGATCTTCATGCACAAGCTGACAGTGTTGAGACTGTATCTGTCCGGTATAATGAAAAGTGCTATAGCCTGGCAGATGAACACATGATAGATGATTCAGATCTACTCCTTGTGGTGGGAAATGTTGTTGAAAAATGTTACGGAACAGAATATGCTCAAAGTCATAATATCAACGTGGAGAAACTTGATGTTTTTCGTTAAAAAACACATGACAATCTGAGGAGGCTGTAGCCTTAATAAAAATGAATCCCCCTGACCGAAATCAGGGGACTTTTTTTTATTATTCAATATTAACGGAAACCTTAAGATCTCTTTTAGCGGCGCCGGCACGCATAATGGTGCGGAGAGCTTTTGCGATCCTGCCCTGTTTACCGATAACACGTCCCATATCGTCGGGGGCAACGGTCAGGTGAAAAACGATAACGCCCTCTTCGTCAGGCTCGTCCTCGATGATCTTAATAGCGGACTTGTCGTCAACGAGTCCGGCTGCGATAGCATAAAGTAAATCTTTCATAAATACGTCCTCCATGCGTCTTGCGGAACAGAGGCAGAGACGTCAGTCTCTCCTCCGCCGTAGAACAGGTGATTAAAGAACGCCCTCGTTTTTGAGGATATTCTTTACAGTGTCTGTAGGCTGAGCGCCCTTTTTGATCCAGTCCTTAGCCTTATCAGCGTCAACCTTAACAACTGAAGGATTTTTTGTAGGATCGTAATAACCGATCTCCTCAACGAATCTTCCGTCTCTGGGGTATCTGGAATCAGCAACTACAATACGATAGAAAGGAGCTTTCTTAGCGCCCATTCTTCTGAGTCTGATCTTAACTGCCATTTTATAATTCACCTCCGGAAATAATCTGTATATTCAAGCGGAAAACCGCCTTGAAATCTTTGTGCACCATCACCCTGACATCCGGTCAGAACTTAGGGATATTACCTCCGCCCTTGCCCTGAATTTTGTCAAAGTTCATGCCTGCGAGCTGTTTTCTTGCCTTGCGCAGGGACATTTTGTTATTTTTGCCTGTAAAGCGCTTCATGACCTGCTGCATCTGTTCAAACTGTCTGAGAAGCCTGTTTACGTCTTCAACTTTAGTACCCGAACCCTTGGCGATACGCTTTTTCCGGGACGGATTAATGATAGACGGCTTTTCACGTTCTGCTCGTGTCATTGAAGTAATTATAGCCTCGACCCTGTCAAGCTGTTTTTCGTCGATATCGGCGTCCTTGAGCTTGTCGCCGACGCCCGGAAGCATTCCGAGGATCGATTTCATTGAGCCGAGCTTCTTTATCTGTTTCATCTGATTCAGGAGATCGTCCATATCGAACTTATTCTCCTTGAATTTTTTGGTAAGCTTTTCGGCTTCTTTCTGGGACATTACGTTTTCTGCCTTTTCGATAAGGGTGAGAACGTCGCCCATACCGAGAATTCGTGAAGCCATTCTTTCAGGGTGGAACTGTTCAAAATCGTCGAGTTTTTCTCCCATTCCCACGTACTTGATAGGTTTTCCGGTAACGGACAGAACCGACAATGCGGCGCCGCCTCGTGTATCTGAATCCAGTTTGGACATAAGAACGCTGGTTATGCCGACAGTCTCGTCAAAGGATTTTGCAACGTTTACGGCATCCTGACCGGTCATGGCGTCAACAACGAGCATGATTTCGTCAGGCTGAGTGATCTCTTTTATCTTTACAAGCTCCTCCATAAGCTTTTCGTCAATATGGAGACGACCTGCGGTGTCAATGATAAGAACATCGTGACCATAGTCTTTAGCGTGAGCAAGAGCCTGTTTAGCGATGATAACAGGGTCGATCTGACCCATTTCAAAAACGGGAACATCAGCTTTCTGACCAACTACCTGCAACTGATTTATAGCCGCAGGACGGTAAATATCGCAGGCGGCAAGCAGCGGACGGTGTCCTTCGCTTTTCAGAAGTCTTGCCAGCTTAGCGGAATGAGTCGTCTTACCTGAACCCTGGAGGCCGCACATCATGATGACTGTGGGGGGCTTGGATGAAAAATTTATCCTTGCGTTGCTGTTTCCCATGAGGGAGCAAAGTTCCTCGTTTACTATTTTTATGACCTGCTGTGCAGGGGTCAGACTGGAAAGAACGTCCTCGCCCACGGCACGGTCCGTAACTTTTTTGACAAAGTCTTTTACTACCTTGTAGCTTACATCGGCTTCCAGGAGAGCGAGACGAACCTCACGCATAGCCTCCCTGACGTCGCTTTCCGTAAGCTTTCCACGTGATTTGAGTTTTTTAAAGACGCCGTTAAGTTTTTCGGAAAGTCCTTCAAATGCCATGCCGTATCTCCCCTTTTATAGTAATTATAGTATCTCAAGCCCTTTTTCTATCTCTGCAAGAACGGAGAGCCGGAGATTTGTATCATTTATGTTTTCCGCAAGAGCTGCGATATTTCCGAAGCATTCTTTCATTCTGCCGAGACGCTTCGCAAATCCGAGTTTATTCTCATAATTAAGGAGAATGTTTTCGGTGCGTTTTATAAGGCTCATGACCGCCTGACGGGTGATGCCCATAGGACCGCCTATCTCTGCAAGTGAAAGGTCTTCGCAGTAGTAAAGTTCCATAACGTTCCGTTGATGCTCGGTGAGCAGATCGCCGTAGCAGTCAAGGAGCATAACAAATTCAAGTTCCTTAGCCATATTAAAGAGCCTCATAGGTGTAATCTAAAAATACTTTACACTTATTATACTACATTATCCTGAATTTGTCAAGGGCTGCGGCAGAAAAATATATGTGTGAACTTTGACAAGTTTTGCTGCCGGCACCATGGATTTTTTGTTGCATTTCAACTTTTCAACATTCTATGTGTCATATGTTGAAAAGCGAATAGTTTTATCTTTATGTAATATGTAAATAGTATGTGAATCTGCTTGACTTAAATCTGTTTATACTGTATAATGAAATTGGAAGATTAATACAAGTGAGTTTGTATATTAGACCTCCTCAGAAACTAACGCACACCGTCTGTCAAATCTTTTGCCATATGGCGGCGTTATCCTCCTCATAGGGCGTCAGCCCTCTTTCGTCGTCTGCCTTGCCGTATGACAAAATTTTCAGAAATACGGCTGTACCTTGGTTTCTGAGGAGGTCTATTTTTGTACAGCCTCTAACGACGGCGATGAGATAAAACCTTCAGACGAGGTATTTGTTTTTGCAGAGAAATAAGTTGCAGGAGAACATGAAAATGAATTATACAGTAGCTGCCGAAACGGATATCGGCATTTCAAAAAAGGTAAATCAGGACAGCATATGTGTAAAAAACGCCAGGACAAAACAAGGAAAGGCTGCTCTCGTCATGATATGCGACGGTATGGGCGGACTATCAAAAGGAGAGCTTGCAAGCGCTGAAGTCGTCCGAAGCTTTTCCGACTGGTTTGACTATGAACTTGCATATGAGCTGGAAAACTGGAGCTGGAGAGACGCCGGTCAGAGCGTCCTCAACAGGCTGAGATCGCTTAATTCACGCATTATCGGATACGGACAGCGAAACGGCGTTCAGCTTGGAACTACTGCAACGGGCATTATCGCCGTCAATAATCAGATGATGACATTCCATATCGGCGATAGCCGCATTTATAAGCTCTCATATCGGATAAAGCAGCTTACGGAAGATCATACTTTTGTGAACCGTGAGATAAAAAACGGCAATATGACTTCCGAACAGGCGAAAAGCGATCCACGGCGCAACGCACTTACCCAATGTATAGGAGTTTCAGGCGATATCACGCCGGAGATAAAATTCGGAACGATCGAAAGCGGTACGAATTATCTGATATGCTCCGACGGCTTCCGTCATGTCGTTACCGAAGAAGAGATATTCGGCGGACTTTCACCGAAACTCGTTACAACCGGCAGTTCCATGAAAGCAAAGTTAAGGGAACTTATAGAAACGGTCAAAAGCAGAAAGGAACAGGATAATATTTCTGCGGTTATGTTCAGGGCAGAATATTGATATCAGGTGAAAAGCAATGACTAAGTATGAAATAATGGTTATAGCCGCAGCAGCAGCGGTATTTGTGGTAATAAACATCGTCATGTGGAGCATTATCGCAGCAAAGGAAAAAAAGGTACGCAGGAAAGAAGTGCAGCAGCAGAGGATCACGGAAGAGCCGATCCCAGCGACGTCCCCTGTTCCGGTGACGGAGACGCCGGAAATCTCTCCGCAGCCTGTAAAGGAAAGACCGCATATAAAGCGCAGCGATTTTATCCTTATTGACGATATAGTAATAGTACATACAGACGAAAGGATATAAAAATACCATCAGTATAAGTGTGGGACAGAGCTTAATGCCATTAACTTAAGCGGGGACGCTGTCCCCGTACCCCTGCCAAAGGGGTGACTCCCTACGGTGTGGGGAGATGTCGGCTTGCCGACAGAGGGGCATCGCTCCTGTAAGGAGTACATCCCCTTTGGAAACCTATTATTAATTCTTAAAAATCCCAACAAGGGGGATTTTTAAGAATTAGAGTGAGCGCCAAACAGAAAAATGTTTCCTTTAACAGGAATTTAAGGAAACAAAATCTCTTTTATAATCATAATAGATGTAAATGTTTATGCCATGTAGATTTTCTGAAAAAATCCCCCTGCCGATGGACAGGGGGAAAATCAATTACTTTTTCTTCTTTTTATTACTTGAATTCGGTTTATTCGGATTATTGGAGTTATTCTTGGGATTAGACTTTTCTTCGGCTTCTAACAACACCTTGCCCTTTTGTTCATCCGGAACATCAGGTTTTACTCTGTCATTCTTATTTTTTTCGGCATAAGCCTTGCCCTTTTCAAGAAGCTCCTTGTTCTTGTTTCGTATTTTTTCTTCTTCTGAATTTGCTTTTTCAGCCTTTTGCTTTGCCGCTTCGGAGATTTTTGATTCTACAGCTCCCTTGGATTTAATTATCTGAACTTTCTTCTTTTCGGTTTTTTCTTCCTCTCCGGAAGTTTCCTCGCCAGCAGGAAGTCCAAGCTTTTTTCTTTCCTTAGCCTTTGCCCTGAGTTCACGCTTTGCAGCGATCACACGGTTGTTCTTTCTGTCATAGATATAGAAAACCACCAGTGCGGCAATGCCGAGAATAAATGTCACAACGCCGATCTTAAATCCCGGAGGAGTGTACTTCATTGAAACCGTATGCTCGCCTGCCGGAAGCTTTATTCCTATGAGGGAGTCAAGAACAACAACCTGTCCCACAGATTCATCCTTATTGAAAAGCTCTTTTATGCCCTGATCGTTTTCCTGCTCGTAAACAAGATTATCGACCTTTTTACCGTCGATCTCAACAGTCCAGCCCGGCTCGTAGGGAATGGAAGTCATGAGTATCTGTCCCTCTTTAGCCGTGACCTTTCCCTCAAGATAACGGTCATTGGACTTATCCGTGTCTATTATCCACGGATTTTCCTGAAGAGCGGTAATATCGCTGCTGAATTTCTCAAGATTGAATGAGTACAGAGTAAAGCCGCCGTTCATCTTGAACATTACATATTCGTTCTGACCGGTAAACGAGGTCAATCCGTCCTGCTCCAGAATACGCAGCCGCACTTCTATCTTTTCGCCCTTTTTAAACGGACCTATGCGCACAAGAGGAGTTCCGTTATCGGCAAAATACTGTCCGTACTCCTTGTGATTGGAGAAATTGCCGTTTTCGTCAACGGTATCGGAGATCCAGAGATTGCACTTTCTTCTGAATTCAGAATCCATGCGAAGATATACGTCGCCGTCGTTCTGAGCTGTAAAGTGTATATTTACAACAGGATCAACCGCTCCTGCTTCGGCGTCAAAACAGTAATGCGGAACAGTTTCACCTTGTTCATTTATATGATTGTATATTCTTGCACGTATCTGTCCGTTGCTTGTGCCGGCTTCTGGATTCTCGGCAGTACGTGGGTCGAGTTCAAGCTCGAAGTTATCTGTAAGATCTAAAAGCTCGTAGTAGTCCTCCGGATGCGGAACGACCGTTTTATCCGGCATTTCAACAAACTGCGTCTTGCCCAGAAGAGCGCTCAGGAAGTTATTAAGGCTGTTGAACGTATTGTCATTGCCGAGGTGTCCCAGTCTTAAAATATCATCGTCAGCCATAAATCCAACGGAAAGAGCGTAGGGATTCTCATATACGTCTACATTGTATGTCTCGTCATAATTCTTGACGGAAGTCGTTGAGTAGCGCTTTACATAGTCTGAGTTTACATTTTTGCTGTCGTCGGGATTATCAAAAACATATTTGATGCCAAGCAGCGAATCAGCCATGGTAGTATTTCCGTCGTACTTTGATTCAAAGCTCTGCGTAGAGTACCCCATAGCCTCCAGCAGTTTGAGAATTCTTGCATTCATGACAGAACTTGAATGCGATATACCTTTAAGTCCGTAAGCAAGATTGTCGTTTACCATACGGTCGTACGTTTTTTCAGCACGGTAGAAACTGCCGTCGTAATCTTCAAGCTGCTCCACAAGCTTCGGAGCTTCCAGTATCTCGGTATAGGTACTCTTGTCGGAGTTTCCTACCTCGAGGAAGATCTTTCGGAAAGAATCGTAGCAGTTATATCCCGTTTCAAAGAGAACCACGGCAGCAACGCCGATCGTCAGGATATTTTTGCCCTTTCTGCTCTTTATGCGGCTGTATCCGAAAACAAAGAGAACATATACAGCCACAAGCAGCAGTCCGAATACTATCGTTCCCAGGAATAGCTCGTCCCATGTTCCGTGCGGATCATGCTTCATGGTATACTTTCCGGGTAGCTCCTGCATATAATCGTAGCCCCGGTATTTTTCGTTGAGAATTTTCTCACCGGTTGTCGTATTTATTTCTTCGGTATACTTTCTGGCATATTTAATGCTTCCTCTCACAGCTTCAAATATAAGCACCAGAACGGTAATTATACCGAAGGTTCCGCCTGTCTCCGCTTTTGACAACTGATATCCGTCCAGATGTGCAAAAACCTCCGCAGCCATTGCAACAAGCAGGAATGAGATCAGGAAAGAATATCTGTAAGGCAGCCAGTTAGGATCCTGTCCGCCGTGCCACATCATATTAAGCGGCTTAATGTACATACACATACACATGAGAACGAGGAAAATACCATTGCCTACCTTTTTATTCCGCTTTATTTTCTTATTCATGAAGTAAAGCGGCAGAAGTACCAGCGTAAGAACGCCGCAGTAAATTTCAGGGCGTCCGTAGTAGAGCGTACCTTCGTCCACGTTTACGGAATAATACTGATTGGGCAGCAGATTTGGGACGAGTTCAAAAAGATTGAACATGGTCTTAAAGCTGTAATCAGGTTGGGAAAAGTCAAACTTACCGAGAGCCAGCGCATTGTATACAGGCAGTATCATAAAGGCGCTGAGCATAAGCACCACCAGCGTCGAAAGAGCCATAACGCCGAATGTGCGGACGTACTCGCCGGTATTTTTGAACTTCCTGTCCGTTCCGAAGAACATATAATATCCAAAATACAGG
This sequence comes from uncultured Ruminococcus sp., assembly GCA_947345935.1. Taxonomy (GTDB): domain Bacteria; phylum Bacillota; class Clostridia; order Oscillospirales; family Ruminococcaceae; genus Ruminococcus. The sequence goes on along the minus strand of CAMZZN010000032.1, from coordinate 10,934 downwards.
GCGACGAAAATTGCCACCATGAATCCGATATAGAAGTTTGCCACAAACATGAGAGCAAGCGGTATGATGTAGTTTATCTTGCGTCCGTCATCCACCAGATACTCCAGACCCAGAATTATGAGCGGAAGAAAGATCGGACCGTCGATCCACATAGGGTCGATAAGCTGAATGACAACGTAGCTCATCATCGCATACATAGTAGAGAAAACCACCGACTGAAGCGGCGCAAGCTTTTTTGACCGCTGCGCATATACGCAGAATGCAGCTCCTGCCGCACCTACCTTGCACATCTGCATAATCATAACGCTTTCAATGATCATTTTTCTGGGCAGCAGCATTACTATCAGCGTGAATGGACTTGCGAGATAGTAACCGATAATTCCCATGAATCCGCCGGAGAGGTTTCTGCTCCAGCTGTAGAACGGGCTGCCGTCTCCCCAGAACGCATCACGGAGCGACTCAAAGTAATAGATGTACTGACCATTAAGGTCGAGAGTCAGCACCGAACGTTCTCCAAAAGGATAGACGTCGAAAAATATATAGGAAATAAGCGTCAGCAGAAATGGAATGATGAATGCCGGGATGCAGAACCAGAGGTTTGATTTTCTGCCTCTTGCCTCGGCTATCACATCGGCTGCCGTGCGTGCGGGCTTGCCGCCGTAAGTGACGTTTCTGCGGGCGATAGAATTTGCTCCCGGTTTTTTCGTATTTGACTTCCGGGAGGCTTTTGAATTAGCCATTTTGTTCCTCCTTTTTATTCCGGAAAAGCATATAAGACATACTCCCCGATTTTATTCTATTTTATTATACTATATTTTCCCGGCTTTTGCAAGTGGTTCCTGCAAGTTTTCTTTTAATACAAATGCACAATTTAATCACGTTGTTTTTGTAACTTTATCCAAAACGCAAAAGAATCTCGTCTTTTTGTTCCCTGAAAATCACTTATTTACACATAACTCGGAAAGGACTGATATTCCATGAAAAAAATAATATCCATTGCAATTGCAGCGACGTTGACATTTATGCCGATCTTGCAGATAAATACAACAAATCCCATTCCGACAGCGAATACCGTATTGAATTAAAGCAGTATGTTGAAAACGAGAATACTACGTATCAGGAGCTTATGGATAATCTGAAAATGGAGATAATAAACGGAAAAGCGCCGGATATTATAGTAGATATGATCGACGGCATCGACCCCTCTGCCTTTTACGTTGATCTCGGCGAATATCTCAGGAACGATCCGGAACTTAACGCCGGCGATTTTATCCCCGGCTACCTTGACGCCGTATCTATTGACGGGAAAATACCGATGATCTATCCCTTTTTCATGGTGCAGACCCTTATAGGCAAAACACAGCTTGCAGGCGATAAGGAAAACTGGAGCTATGACGAATTTATCGATACGCTGGACTCAATGCCGGAGGATATCGAACTGATTTACGGCTCGGATAATTACTATACAATGGTCGATCTGTTCAAAAGGCTCGTAAATACCGACGAGTATGTCGATTACAGCAGCGGAACGTGCGATTTTGATTCTCCGGAATATATCAAAATGATGAAATTTGTCAAGGAAAAACATATCGGTATGACCCGGGAAGAATACGATAAGAAATTCGAAAGCGAAGGCTTTGTCTGGGAACACGACGGACTTTGTTTTCGTAACAACAAAACGCTTCTCGGACCGGAGCACAGCTTTTTTGCTCCGCCGGATATGGTTGAAGCTATGCATGGTAAATTTGGCGAGGAGGTCACTTTTGTGGGATATCCCAGTCATAACGGCCAGGGGGGATATATATCGACCCCGAGTATACGGTTCGCCATTATGAAAACCTCGAAATATCCCGATATTGCGTGGGATTTTATTAAATTGGCATTTACTGACGAAGCATATGAAAAATATTACGGATTTCCGGTTTTAGAGGATAAGTTTGTGGAAAAATTCATGGATACGCTTGAAGTATATCATTATGATGAAAGCAGCGGGACAACGCTTCCGCAGGGGGCTTTCCGCTATGACAATCAGGATTCGCAGAAGTTCATCCTGTATGATTCATTCACGCAGGAGGAAGCAGATTGCTGCATGGAGTATGTAAGAAGCTGCGTAAAATGCAGCAGGCGGTATGACGGCGATCTTGAGGACATAATCACCGAAGAGCTTAAAGAATATTTCAACAGTGATAAATCGGCCGAAGAAACGGCGGAAATGATACAAAACAGGGCGTCCGTTTATCTCAGCGAGACGTACGGATAAAAAGTATAGGGCAGCCGCAACACCGACTGCCCTTGATTTTTATTTCTCTGAATTAATAAACATATCGTATATTCTTCTGATAGCCTCCGGAAGCTCATGTTCGTTTACGCCTATTATAACGTTAAGTTCGCTCGAACCCTGATCTATCAGCTTAACATTTATCCTTGCATGAGCCAGAGCGGCGAAAATACGTGCAACCGTACCCCTCGTATTCTTCATTCTGCGTCCGACTACGGCAAGTATCGAGATATCGTCCTCGATCTCGATATGATCGGGCTGAACGGCTTTTCTTATATCTGCAATGACCTTATCACGCACCGGCGCAAGCTTTTCTGTACTGAGAGTAATACTCATGGTATCAATACCGGACGGCATATGCTCAAAGGAAAGACCGTTCTCGTAAAGCACGCTGAGTATCTTCATTCCGAAGCCTGTTTCGTTATTCATCATTGCCTTTTCGATATTAATAGTGCTGAATCCCTTTTTGCCGGCGATACCGGTTATCGTATAGCGCAGACTCTCGCCGCTGAAGTCGTAATCGTCGGAAACGATCATTGTTCCGGGATCCTCCGGACGATTTGTGTTTCTGATATTAATAGGAATTCCCGCCGACCTTACCGGGAAAATAGCGTCCTCATGAAGCACGGATGCGCCCATATAAGCAAGCTCACGAAGCTCCCTGTACGTAATGACCTCGATAACGTCGGGATTTTCAACGATCCTGGGGTCTGCGATAAGAAAACCGGAAACATCCGTCCAGTTCTCGTATATCTCAGCTTTTACCGCATTGGCAATAATAGATCCGGTAACATCCGAGCCGCCCCTTGAAAATGTCTTGACTGTACCCTCAGTAGTTCTGCCGTAAAATCCGGGAATAACTGCATTGTCCAGTTCCCTCAGCCTGTCACGCACAGCCCTGACGGTCTGTTCAAGAAGCAAAGAACCCTTCGTATCAAAAATAATAACGTCTGCGGCGTCAACGAAATTATAACCAAGGTAATTTGCAAGCACCTTGCCGTTAAGATATTCGCCCCGGCTGGCGGCAAAATCCCTTGCCGGACTTCTTTTCAGCTCATTTTCAATGAAATCGAAGTCCCCGTCCAGGGACATATCAATGCCCAGCTCGGAAATAATACCATTATAGCGATCCTTTATCATCTGGAAAGTCTCTGAAAAATCAATGCCGCTGCCTGCAAGTTCACAGCATTTGTAGAGCATATCCGTTACCTTTATATCGTCGGAGAATCTCTTTCCCGGAGCAGACGGAACTACATATTTCCTCTTTTCGTCGCTCTTTATGATTGCAGCGACCTTTCTGAACTGATTTGCGTCTGCAAGACTGCTTCCACCGAATTTTACAACTTTATTACTCATGATACATTCATTCCTTTATTGACAAAATAATGACAATAATTATTATAGTCTATTTTATGCAGAAAATCAATTGATAGAAAGTAGAAAAATCGTGGTTTCTGCCTTGTGTTTTTAGTAAATACGCTTGTACGTCAGCGACGCACACTTTTCTGTAAAAAAACGACAGATTGAAAAGTCTGCCGTTTTTTTACTCAGTATTTTATTCTGTTACAAAATCATTCGATGTCACTGGAAGCGAAGGGAAAAGATTAATCAGCAGCATCTGTACTGCAAGCGCATCCTTGTTTGTCAGATCGTCGCCTGTATCGCAGCAATCAGCATTGATCTTTCCTTCTGCCGTTATAGCGGTAGGCTCACTTCCGCCCACGCCGTATGCGTCAGGATTACCAACAGCCTGCATAATGAGTATGGCGTCGTTAAGGAGAACCTGACCGTCGCAGTCAGCGTCGCCGTAGCGGATTTCAGGAACACCTGTGCCCAGGAACTCATACTTCGTCATCTCACCGTTTTCATCGTCGCACCACCAGATCTGAGCTTCTGCGGATGTAACTCCCTCCGGAATCTTGCTCATAGGAATTTCTATCATTAATGTTCCGTCAGAACCAATAACGCCTTCCCATTCAATATTTGTCCATTCTTCGCCCATATAGCCTACACAGCCGTTGATAACGGAACCTGCCGCACCGCTGAAGTGAAGTGCGAGCACCTGTGTGCGGTCTGCCTCTGAAAGGTCAAGATTATACTTCTTAGTATTGTCAACGGGAGGATCTATAACTGACGAACCGCCTATGATCGAGATCATTTCAATGGTAGTCGTACTGTTTGTTCTTGCAAAGAGATGAGCTATCTCGGAAACGTCTCCGCTCCATGCAACCTCTATCGTCTTTGACGAATAATAAGCGATTCCCGCTTTTTCGTCAACGTCGTAAGCCTTGATCTCGGTCCAATTCTGATAGCCGCCGTCAACTACGGCAATTACAGGAACGTCGCCGGTGAACTTGATAGCAACATCGCCGCCCTCAAGGGCTTTCCAGGAAACATTCAGCCCCTCGGTACAGTTTCCGTCCTTGACTGACGCATCAAGACTAACTTTTTTATTCAGGATAATGTTACCCTTTGTTATATCTTCGTGATCGTACTGTACGCCATGTTTCAGGCTGCCCCACTTGATGGAATCGTCGGCAAGAACTTCGAGCATCTTGTCGATAACGGGTTCTGAATCTGCGTCCCATGTGTTGTCCGATCTGTTCAGATAACGGTGAGATTCGCCGCCGTTGTTCTTTGCATTGTTGTCCCAGATAACACAGGGGAAACCGTATGCCTTGGCAGTTGAAATATATGCGTCAGCCCAGCTTACACGAGCTTCGGTATTGCCGTAATCGGATGCGCTGAACTCACCGATTACAACAGGGATATCCTTTTCGATAAACGTCTTTCTTATACCGTCGAGAATAGTTTCAAGCTCTGCCTTGTTTGCTTCCGTAAAAGTGCTGTGATCCGCCACATTATCGTCCATTGCGAATGAATACGGCGAATATGCGTGAACGGACGCCGCTACGAAATCATCATCCGGAATAACGACTTTTGACATCATGGATGTGTCGCTGGAAGCGCAGTATCCGGGCATCATTACAAGACGAGTCTGGCTGTAGGGCGAATCAACGCTTCTGATAACTTTGAGAGCGTCGGCGTTTATCTTATTAATAGTATCGACCTCTTGGTTGGTAGGACCCCACCACTCGTGATCTGTGTCCTTTGCACGGGGTTCGTTCATGGTCTCGAAAATAAGACGCTGGTCATAATCCTTGAAAGTTTCGGCAAGCTGTCCCCAGAGGGAAGTTACATATCCCGAGATCTCCTCGTAATCAGCGCCGAGGGTTGAACGGTTCTGATACGGCTCTTCATGATGAAGATTGAGGATAACGTACATATCGTTGTTATAGCAGTAATCGACAACTTCCTTTACACGTGCGAGCCATGCTTCGTCAATTTTGTAGTTGTTGTTCTTGTCAACGTGCTGAAACCACGTAACAGGTACACGGATAGTGTTGAATCCCTTCGCCTTTACAGCGGCGATAAGTTCGGGCGTAGTCTTCGGGTTTCCCCAGCAGGTCTCAGCGTCAAGACCGTAGGTCTCAAGCGGAACGTTATTGGCGGACATATAGGAATCAAGGCTGTTTCCAAGATTCCATCCAAGCTGCATATCTTCAGTGATCTCAAACGCCGTCATTATCTTATCGGCAGCTTCCGTCTCCTGAACGGTCATAGGAGCGATTCTGATAGATGAAAGCATACAAAGCGCAGCGGCAGAAATGCTTACGATACGCTTTATGCCTTTGGTTGTGTCAAACATTAGTTTACCTCCCGTTGTAATTTTTCATATTTTCTTTTCACGGCTCCGGATTTAGTGCAGTAAGCCGTAAGCCATTATTGCCTATAGCATAATTCTACCACAGCACGGCAGCTTTGTCAATGGATTACGACATATCCGCAACTTTCGGAAGTGTAGAATTTCTAGTATCCGCTTTTGGGTAATATGTACATAAAACGCCCATAGTTCATAAATTATATTAAGTGTTTTGTAACAAAGTTAAATGTTATTCTCTTATGAATTTCAGCCAGCAATCTATCTCCCCATACTCAGGAGTTTCAAATCGTGACATAAGCTTTGCCATAAGTCCATCGTCAACAAAAAAATCAGATGTCTCACCGGCGGCAGCAGCCCTGTTGCGTAGCCCGATATTGAATTGCCACTCCGATTCAGGGATATCAATGTAATGCCATTCATAAGTTATCCCCCGTGCGGCATAATACTCTGAGACTTCCCGGCGCTCCGCCCTTGTCCAGAAGCCCCAGTCCAGAATGACCTTTCCGCCTGTTCCGGCTATTCTTGCCGCTATTTTGTGGAGATACCGCTTTATATCGGCAGCAACGGCGTCAAAATTTTCGCCCTCGGCATGATGAAAGATATCAGCGGATATCTCGTCACAGGACAATATCACGGCGTTCCGTTCCTTTGCCAGCCTCCGTGCATAATGAGATTTTCCGCTGCATATCATGCCGCATATCAGTATTATATCAGACATTTTCCCTCGTATTTACTGCGTTTTCACAAGCTTGAAATTCTGTATGGTAAATCTTCCGCTGTCATATCCGCCTATCTGAAAAACGATCTCGGCATCGCAGGTTTCAGATACGGAAACTTCCTTTTCATAACGTATTTTCTCTGCACCGCAGCTTATGGTATCTTCAAAGATTACCTTTCCGCCGCTCCTGACGATAATCGGAACATCCGATTCAGCCCCTGCCGTCCAGTCAAATTCAAGGCGGTATACGCCGTCTTTTTTAAGCCCCACAGGCGCAATAACGGCTTCCAGAGCTTCCGGAGCGCTTCCCCCGGCGGAATTTGTGAGCCAGAACGACTTATCGTAATCATTGAGATAAGCGTAGCAGCTGCCGCCCAGATCAGGATCGGCCACAAGCTTATATTCGGCGTCAACAGCCACATCAAGACCTATCTGGGACGACTCAATGCCCAATGCCTGACAAATCTTATCTGCAAGCACGTATGCGCTGTTCTGCTGAGTTACCTCGGAAGGATGCCAGTCGGATCCTACTCCGTCCGTCTGGATATTCTGCGTGATCGATTCATAACACGAGACCTTTTTATCACCGAATTTTTTCACTGCCTCCTCGATGAGAGGGCAAACCACGTCGTTTCCGCCCATAGTTCCCATAGTGCAGATAATATAGGCGTCGGGATTGTTTCTGCGCACCATACCGAGGAACGCAGTATATCCCTTCACAAAGTCCTCCTCGCCGCCCTCGGGGGAATTCTGGAGATAACTGTTGTCGTTCGTACCGAGATTTATCACAACAACGTCGTTATCGGAAGCAGAGAAGTCCCACGGCTGAGAGTAATCCGCAAGATTTCCGGTTTTTTCGTACAGATCGGGCACAAGCTGATCCGTATTCTTTTCACCAGACGTATAACCGGAAATTATTCCGTGACCGCTATAGGAAACAGCGCTGTAATCAGCGTCAAGAAGCTCTGCGGTAAGGTACGCATAGGACTTCATAAAGTTCTCGGTGGTGGTCTTGAAAGACTCTCCGGACGACTTTCCCTCAACGCCGTAAGCGCAGGTGATAGAGTCGCCGATAAACTCTATTTTCAGTTCCTTTTCCGGCATCGGAACGACAGGCTTCGCCGTCCCCGACGTCACGTGGATATTTTTCACGCCCACTGCGCCGTTTGCCGCTTCGGAAAGGTGGATGACCGTTATCTGAGCAGTTCTCATGGAATCTCCGCTGAAAAGGCTGATCTCCTTTTCTTTTTCGCTCATAACGTCGTCGTCGATGATCTCGCCGTCCACCAGAACCGCATAACGGGAGCGATAATCCGCACCGTTATTTACAGACGCATCCCCGGCAAGGGTGACGGAAGCCGATTTTCCGCTGACTGTGAACTTCACTGCCGAACCGCTCTGCACCAGCCATGTGACGTCGTTTTTTCTCAAAGTGCGTCCGACCAGCTTTACATTGTCGGAAACTGCTGCAAAATCGCCATCCTGCACCTCGCCGGAATAGTGGATCTGCTGCCTGAGCTGAACCAGGTCGAACACGTCTATAACGCCGTCTCCGTCAATATCGTCTGACTCGGTGAGTTCACCCTCACGGAGAAGAGCGTTTCTCAGGTGTTTAAGATCGTCTGTTTTGCTCCTCGGCGCAGAGGAAACGCTTCCGACCGTAAGGGCTGCGCAGGTAAGCAGACACCCTGCCCAGACCAGAATTTTTCTATATTTCATAAATATATCTCCCGTTCGTGTGTCCGGCTGTATGCGTCATCTGAAAAGCCGGTATAGTATATGTTTATTATACACTATCAGGAAAAATTTTTCAAGCGCTGTGCAGATTTTTTATTTGCAATGTTTTACACAAATGTTCTTCAACATCTTTGGCATATATGCACATTGACATTATATGGTAAATATGATATCATATAAGTAAGCAAAACTCTTTTTCATACGCATAAATCCCCTTGCTCGATTTTTTAAGGAGGAATTTACATAAAAAGCAAAAAGAAGAAACTGTCAGCTTTGATCACGGCTATGGCTGTTTTAACAGTTTCAACTGTTTCTATTTCAGGTTCGGCGGTCACAACAGTCCGTGACGCAAGCGGAGATGGTCAAATTTATCTTAACGACGCAATCACAACCAACTTTTATCTTGCAGGTATGTATAATCCGTCAAGCGTAAAGTCATTTGATTTTGACGGCAACGGCATCATCAGCAATAAGGATGCAACTGTGCTTGCACATTATTGGATGCAGCTTATAAACGGTAGCAGTGTGGACGATAGCAATCTTCCTGCTCCGGTTAGTGCTGATACATAGGCTGTTGCAACTACGAGACAGTACTTCAGGCATGACTGTTCAGACACTAATAACAGATCAAAAACTGAATACTCTTTAACTGTTAATCCATATGATAACGTTTCACCGTCTGTTATAAATGATGAACCTGTTCCATATGATATCGTTGGTACCGATAACAGGGTAAACGCTGATGATGATACTGCAATTGTTAAACTTGTAAATTCAGTTTCAGGAAAAAATATTGGCTCTGGATTTATAGTTGACGATCATATTGTTGCTACTGCTGTACACTGCGTTTACACCGGACTTGAATTTTCCGATATCTCAGCCAAAATTATAGATGAAAACAACAATCTTGTGAAAATTGTAAGCCCCAAATATATTCATGTCCCAAAAGATGCTATTTATAATACCAATCAAATCAGAGGCACATATGACTATGCTTTACTATATTTTGAGGAAGATTTGAGTAAGTATGGCAAACTTCAACTTGGTGTTGCATTAGATGATTATATAGATGGTCATGGTGAAGTAATCGTTTCTGGTTTTCCCAGTGAATTACCTGATAATTATACAGGCGAATCTGGTGATATCAGATTCAAATCCAGCGGAAATTTTTATAGATCTTCTGTAAGTCCGTCCAATAAATACAGATGTTTCTATGATGCTGATACAGAAGGCGGAAACAGCGGCGGTCCTGTTTACATTGAAGAAGGATTTAAGGTCGGAGATCAATGGTATAAGTACAAAACCGTTGTTGCTATTCATTCCGGAGGTTTTGCTACTCTGCCTCCACATTATATTTATTTTGACCCTGAATATAATAGCGGCGTTACAATCACACCGGATATTTTAAATTTCTATTATAACAATTCGTATCTTACTGAATAAGGAGGCTATATTATGAAAAAATTCAAAAAAATATCAGCCATGCTAATGGCTTCTGTAGTTACAGTCGGCGCTGTTTCTTCTTTATCTGCCGGAGCACGGTCATATATAGAAAGTTACGATGATATCGAGAATATGCTTGACGGTTCATTTGCGGTATCGAGAAGCGATGAAGGCGGTAATCTTTTTGCAGATGGTTCTGCCTGCAAATGGGGTTATGATGATGTATCAAAATATCATGACACCACTTTTATCCTTGCCAACAATATGCCTGACAGCCATACGCCATATTTTGAAAGAATACAGCTGCCTCCGATATACTCTAACTCAATATTTTTTCGACTGGCTGACAAATCTTCTTATGATGCTGCCGGCATAATTCTGAAAGAAAATTTCCCTGAACTTGTTGTTGAAGATTCACATATTCCTGAGCCTTCATGCAGCGATGATTTTTACTATTTTTTGAGAGGCTACAATGACAAATTGCCGTTTGAAGAGGCAGTAACAATGAATATCAATCTTGAAAAATCACGTAAAATTTACAATGTACTCAACGAACAGATTGAGCTGACCAATTTTGAGTACAGACCTCTGTCTTTTGATGCTCGTCCGCACTATGGTTCGATCACCGAATATCCAATGGTGAACGAAGAGATAAGAGACGCCCTGACAGATTACGTTTCTAAAAATTTGCCTGACTGCCACATTGAAGAAGAATATTTTGATTATACGGACATGGGTTTAAACATTCCAAATGAACTGAACATTACGGTTGTTCCCAATGAAGATATTTCTCCGGAAGAGCATTATAATATTGCAAATAAGATTTATAAATATACAGGTATTGGACCATATGCAAATTGTTATGAAGATACTACGTATAGCACAGGAGATGACGTTATCGATCTCCACAACAACATCGACGGCGACGCCAACGACGACGGAGAGCTTATGCTTTGTGACGCAATATTAATAATGCAGGCAGTCGGAAATCCCGACCAGTACACCCTTACGCCTCAGGGAGCGTACAATGCCGA
>CAMZZN010000031.1 GCA_947345935.1 uncultured Ruminococcus sp. | reverse complement strand
ATTTTTCTATTTCTTTTATTTTTGTTTCCATATTTCTTATTATATCATATTTCTTCTATTAAGTAAACGCATATGGGCTTGTTTCCCCTGCAACTCTGGGGATTGACGTGGGAAAAATGTCCTCCGCTGAAGCTCAGAGGGAAAAGAAAGACGTTACAGGAAATACCAGAAATACTATCACAACGGCTCTTGAAAAGGCTCTCCCGGAACTCATTGAAGCTATCCTGAAAACCTATGACAATATGCAGAGAAAAGCTCCGGGCAATTACAATACATCTGTGAGCTTTGGCGAATATGGTGCGCCGGATTTCGACAGCCGTGTTGAGACTGTCGGCAAGGCTGGTACATACGGTATAATGTCGGTAAAAACTCAGGTGGACGAGCTGTGGGGCAGTTCAAAGGACGACAAATGGAAGGCTGACGAGGTACAGCGTATCATGTCTGAAAAGGGACTGCTTGAAGCTGACGATCCCTCTGTAGGAGGCAAGCCGTAATGCCGGGATTCAGCGATATAGCAAAGATTTTCGAGGAGATCGAACTTCGGCTGATACGTTCCCTTAAACGGAATATCGGACGGCATAAGCAGGAGGAACAGCAGGAGAATTTTCAATGGAGTAGTTGGCAGGCTGAGAAGCTCCGTAACCTTGACAAGTTTCGCAGAGAGAATGCCGCTATCATGAATGAATATGCTGATATTATCGACAGTGAGACACGTCAGCTCATGGAGGAGCAGTTCAAGGAGGGCGTGAACGGCGTTACAGCTCCGCAGTCCGAAACAATCTCCGAAGCTCCGGAGGTCGTGCTGACTTCCGAGCCTAAGTTTTTCGGGGTTGATGATACTAAAGTTACAAAGCTGATCGACGATGTTGTGAACCTCGAAAAACACGCTGAAATGGCGGCTCTCAGGACTATGGATGACGTATATCGTCAGACAGTCAATAAGGCTCAGCTTGCTATGAGTACGGGAAGTATGACCTTGCAGCAGGCTATTGATATGGCAGTTAGAGATTTTCTTGATAAGGGAATCAACTGCATCGTCTACCGTAACGGCAGACGTGTGAATATTGCAGATTATGTTCGCATGGCTCTCAGAACTACTTCAACCAGAGCAAAGCTTCAGGGAGAAGCTGCGAAAATCAAATCTTTAGGCTATGATACGGTGCAGGTCACTAAATACAGTATGTGCAGCGATACTTGTCTGCCGTGGCAGGGAAAAGCCTACATCAACGATGTTTTTGTGATGTGGGACGGAGAGATCGAGGAGCGTGAAAACGGCGAGCTCTGGGGAAGATCCAATTACTGCGGCAAATGGTTTCCGCTGCTGTCAACGGCGATCCATGCAGGACTTTTTCACCCGAACTGCCGTCATACTATTACACTGTATGTTGACGGAGATCCCTTCCCGAAAGCTCTCGACAACTCCGAAATTGAAAAGCGTTACAAGCTGGAACAGAAGCTGCGGCGGCTTGAAAACAACGTCCGCAGAGCCAAGCGTAAAGCCGAGGGATTCTCCGATCCAGATAACGTCAAAAAGGCAAACAAGGAGCTTCGGGAAGCTCAGAAAAAGGTTCATGATTTCATAGATCAGGTCAACCAAGAATATGGTAAAATTATCCTCAAACGCGATTACGGTCGGGAGAAGATTTATTCCGAAAATACTGTTGACAAATCTGCGGAAAGTGGTATAATAGAAGAAACAAGTAAAAAATCCATCACGCCTATAACCAATACTTCTATTGAACGAGTTCCGAAAGTGGAAATTATTGGATATACTGATGAGCAGTGCGAGGCGATTCATAAACAGCACCAAAAGCTGCTTGAATATTCAAGACAAAATAACGACAATAAGGAAGTCGCGTTTGTATTTAACAGCGATCTGACAAACCGAAGAGAGTTTAAAGGTGCTGACGACAGGCTTGACTTTGGCAGTGCTTTGTATGGCAGAGATTTATTTGTTATGCATAATCATCCTCGAAACAGCAGTTATTCAGATACTGATATTGCATTCCTCTTAGGAAGTGATAATGTCAAGTCGTTATCTATCGTAAAAAATAATGGATTTGTTGAAATACTCACTAAAACAAGCAAATTTAACAAAGATGAATTGATTCTTGATTTCAAGCGACAATATAAGAAAATAGTGAAAACTGGTTCAGACACCGAAATTGATAAAGTAGTAAGAAAATTTATCGAAAGAAATAAGGAGGGTTTAGAATGGAAGGGAAACAAATAAACTTTTTGGACGGCTCGAAAGAGGAGAGAGAAAAAGCTATGAAAGAATTTTTTGGACTTTCACCTGAACAGTCGTTTCAGGATTTAGATGTTGATGAAAAGGATGACGAAAGCTAAACCGTATGAATCTGATATATGGAGGTGAACCGCATGGATTCAAATATTCCAAAGCCTGATTGGCTGACCAATGAGCTGATAGAGGAATTGAAAATTGATATTGCTGAATGTGATAATCCGTATACTGATGAAGAAATGGCTCAAATCGACTTTGACGGCGATATAGATTGGAAACGATATAACGCCGCTGCCGCAAAGGATATTCTTCTAAAATATGGCATAATTTAAACGCTCTTTAAAGGGCGTTTTTATTATATTTAAATTTAAGGAAAGAGGTTGATATTATGAAGAAATTAAAGATTTTGGTAGTTGCTTTAACATCAGTTTTAGCGATCACGATGCTTACGAGTTGGGAACGTCTCAAAAAGGATCGTGAATCTAACTGGAGCAACGGTTTACATCGTGAAGTTATCGTGTATTCTTCAACAGGTGAAGAAATATGGCGATTCGAGGGCAAATGTGATATTAACTATAGTTCTGGAAGAATTCTTTTTGATGATGAAAATAATAAGCGGCATACGATCTATTTTGAAAGCGGTACGGTCATCGTCAACGAAATTTAGGAAACAAGGCAAATCAAGACGTTAACACGTCTTATTTTTATACCCAAAAATAAGAAAGCGAGGAAAAATCATGGCAGAAGAAATAAAGAATCCCGAATCCGTGGATAAGAAAAAGCCCGAATCTCCCGAAGCCGAAAAGCCGGAGGAGAAAAAGGAAGAACCGCCAAAGGACGGCGGCAACGAGGAAAAGGCTTCTGACGACAAGCAGGGCGACGAAAATGGCGAGGGTGCAGAATCCAAATCCGATGAGAAGCCTGAGCCGGACAAAAAAGCCCCTCCCGATGTTCCTGAAATGTCGGAAACTGACAGACTGAAAGCGGAGAATCTCACTCTGAAAACGCAGCTTGAAGCTGTGAAAATCGGATTCGATCCGAACTGTATCGAGGATGCTGTTGTGCTTGCTGAAAACATTGTAAAGCGTGACGGCAGCGACATTACCGCCGCTTTACAGGCAGTTGCCAAGAAATACCCCGACTGGAAATCTGACGCTAAATCGGGCAAATCAGCAGGCGGCTTTAAGGTCGGAGCTGACAGCGGTTCAAAAGAAAAAAATCCCGACAGCGACAGACTTTCACAGGCTTTCGGGATAAAAAAGAAAGGAAAGGTGTAAAATATGCCAAATGTTATCAATTATGCCGATACTTTTTCAAATCAGCTCAGGGAGCTTTACGGTCAGGAATCCGTTTCCGACGCTCTCTATCATTCAAACACTGATATTCAATTGACAGGCGGTAAAACAATCAAAATCCCGACGCTTTCAGTATCGGGTTATAAGGATCACACAAGAGGTTCGCTGGGATTTTCTCAGGGCAGCTACGAGAACGACTACGAAACAAAGACGCTCGATCACGATCGTTCGATAGAGTTCGTTGTTGACCCTATGGACTTCGACGAAAGCGATACTGTGGTTTCTCTTGCGAATATCCAGAACCGTTTTGACCGCACTCAGGCTATACCGGAACTTGACTGCTATACGTTCTCAAAGCTCTATTCCGAAGCTGAAAGAGTTGGCGCACAGATCAAAACGACAGCCTTGACATCCGCAAATATTCTCCTCGATTTTGACGAAAATCTTGAAAAGCTGGAGGATATCGGAGTTCCTCTCGACAGACTTGTTCTTTTCTGCACTCCGCAGTACAAAAAGCTGCTTAAAAACGCAGAGGGAATTCAGAGGACTCTGGATATTAAGCAGGGCGGCGGTATCGACAGACGTGTCCATTCCATTGACGATATCGGAAATATCGTGACCGTGCCGTCCGCAAGATTCAAGACGTCTTACGATTTTACAGAAGGCTGCAAGGCTGCGGAAAATGCAAAATCTATCGACTATATTTTTGTCGATCCGCAGGCTCAGGTTTCCAGAGTTAAGTATTCGTATATTCATCTGTTCGGACCTGGTACGGACAGCAGAACCGCCGATAATTATTTATATCAGAACAGACGTTACAACGGAACGTTTGCGATAGATCATCTTTTCAAGGACGGATGCATCATACACGCCGCAGAGTAAGGAGGAATTAAAATGAAAGCAATAAAAGCTAATAAGCAGTACACCATCAGCGAGAGCGAAAAGGCTTCGTATCTTGCTCAGGGATTTGATATTCGCAGCGATGACGGTAAGCTTATCGAGCAATCTCCGTCAAGCACAGTAAGCCGCAGGGAGTACGATGAACTGCTCGATAAATACAACAAGGTCGTTTCGGAAAACAAGAAGCTGAAAGACAAGGTGAAGGGCAATGTACCTGAATCCTGACGAGTACAGCGGTTCTGTTCCGAAAGATGAGCTTGAAAAATATCTGAAAACTGCCTGCCGTGCTGTAGATAGCCTGACGTTCAACAGAATAGTTAAGACGGGATTTGATAATCTGACGGAGTTCCAGCAAGAGCTTATCAAGGATGCTGTCCAGCTTCATGCGAACTTCGCTCATGACAATGCGGAGCTGCTGAACAGTCCGCTGAGTTCCTACAGCATATCGGGAGTTTCAATGAGTTTTGACCGCTCAAAAATAGTGACAGTCGGCGGAGCGACTACGACAAGCGAGGTCTATAATCTGCTCATGCAGACCGGACTTTGCTACAGGGGGCTTGACGTATGAAATATCCTGCACTTGTTCCTGACAAAATCTGCACTACCCCCGTGACCGTATATCGTGAGAATGGTCTCAACCGTGACGGCTCTCCGAAACGAACAGTCATATTCGAGGGGAAATGCTTCTACAAAGAAAAAACAAAGCATAAGATCACTGCCGACAAGCAGCTCATAACACTTTCCGGTGAGGCTCTTTTCAACGGCGATATCGCTCCCGATACAGACGATATCGCCGGAGAAGTTCGGATTCTGAGCGGCATTAAACGCCGGATATACGCATCCGAAAAAGCAAAGAATCCCGATGGAACGGTCAACTATACAAGGCTGGAGCTGATCTGATGAAAATTGAAATAACGCTCGATAAACAGGCGATCAGAGAGATTGAAAATGCGGCAAAAAAAGCGGCTGTTGAGGCTATGGAGAAGCTGAGAAAAGATATTCTTGATTCAGAAACGATGCCGTTTGATACAGGCGATATGCAGAATAATCAGACGTTTGTAGCTGTTGAGGGTGAGGAAGAGATTAACGGCGAGGAGATATACTCTGTTTCGCTTATAACAGGTTCTCCGCAGGCAAGGCGGCTTTATTATCATCCTGAGTATCAGTTCCAGCAAGGTCATAACGACAATGCCGGAGCACTATGGCTCGAACCGTACATAAACGGCGATAAAAAGGATTTTGTCCAGACTGAATTTGCAAGAATATTCAAGGAGAAAAGCGGCGTATGAATTATCTGACATTGCTTGAAATAGCCGATCTGCTTGCGGAATTGCTTGATTTTGAGAGCGTAACAGCAGGCTGTATCGACGCTTCTCTTGATAAAACTATCGGAGTATATCAGCGTGAGCCGTTTGTGACGAGAGAGTGCGTCAGCGGCGATTCGAGCTACCAGACGGCGAAGCTCAGGGTTCTTGTTCGCTGGACTGACAGTCCGTCTGAAGCTGAGAAAAAAGCTCATGAAATTTCAGAGCTGTTCGACGGTTTCCGTGACATGGAAACTAAAGATCATATCATAAAATTTGCGGATCCGAAAGCAGTCCGCAGTATAGGAAAAGATGAAAAAGGCGTCTGCGAATATATCGTGGACGCCGATATCATATACACCGTAAAGGAGGATTAATTTATGAGTGCACCAATTTCGGGAGTTTTTCCCTGCTACGAAAACCAGTTTTTAATCGATATAACGGGCGGAGACGGTTCGGATGAAAAAAACTGCGTTCCTATCGCCGATATGGAGAGCTTTTCCGTTTCTATCGACGGCAATGTTGAAGAGTGGAATCCCTATGACGCAAAAGGCTGGGTAAACCGTCTTGTAACGGGCAAAGGACTGACAATTTCCGTATCGGGAAAGCGTAATGTCGGCGATCCCGGAAACGATTACATCGAGAGTATCGCTCTGAAAATCGGTCGTGACTGCAACACGACATTAATTTGGAAATTCCCCAGCGGAGCAAAACTCGTCATGCCCTGCGTGATAAACGTGACCGAGTGGGGTTCGGGAGATTCCAGAGCCGTTGCTCCGCTTGCTTTCGACGCTATGAGCCGAGGCAAGCCGGATTTTACAGAGGCGTCCGCTGCGTAAAAAATACAATGAAATATGGAGGAAAATATTATGGCAAGAATGTACACGTTTGATAAAAAGCTGCTCTGCGGCAGTCCCGAGATCAGGATAGGGGAAAAGGTTTATCCTATTGACGACCGTAAAAATACGGTTAAAAAAGTCCTGAAGCTTTTCGAGGGTAAGTCCGGCAGCGATATGGAAAAGTCCGACGAAGCTCTGAAAATCGCATTTGGAGATAACTACAGCGAGATTGAAGCTCTCGATCTGTCGTTCAAAGCTTATCAGGAGCTTGTGGAAATGGTCATAGCAGCCATGACCGGAGAAGAACCGGAGGACTTTGAGAAGCGGAAGGATGAGAAGAATCATTCCTTTCGGGACGGAGACGTGGTACGATCTTGAATATGACAAAGACTTAATCGCTCAGTCAGTTGCAAAGCAATATGGCATACTTCCTTCTGAACAGGATGAGATGCACTACAGTGAATGGAGTGGGCGGTCTTATGGAGGATACTCCTCTCGGTCAGACCGTCCTCATCCGCAAGGAAAACGACAAAGAGCGTCTTAAACATTTCACTCAGCACGAACACAGAATCCGTAATGAGTGGCGTAACTTCATCGCAAATCAGAAAGTTTCTGAAAATAAACAGCCGGAATATTTTGCAAAAATGTTTGAGGATATGTTCAGGAAATTGTTTTGATTGACAAATATCGACTTTTCTGATATAATGTATTCGTAGGGTACTGCATAACGGTAGGCGGTTCTAATCTTTCCTCGGAAACGAGGTGAGCTGAAATGACGATAATGGAATTACTAACATTACTTATGCTCGTAGTTGCAATCATAGATATCAGCAATAATAAAAAGAAATAACCGTCCCTGCTTCCAATAGTGACGGTTATTTCATAATCTAAACCTGAGGGAGAACCGCTTATCGCAGTACTCTTTCTAAATATATTATACCATAACAAAAGAAAATGTCAAGCGTTTTGAAGAAATTCAAGACGCTTTTTCTTATTAAATCTGAAAGGAGGGCAAAGAAATGTCAGGTACTTCGGTAGGAGCTGTCTCGCTTGATCTTGTTATAAAAAACAAGCTCGGGGAACAGCTTGAAAAAATAAAATCTTCTGTACGCAGTCCGGCTGAAAAAATCGGGGAGACTATCAGCAAAACGATTGAAGCGGCAGTAGGAGATGCTGGAAAAACGGCAGGAAACGCTGTTGAAAAAGCTCTTGAAAGCGTAAGTAAATCTGTAAACAATGATGTTGATGATGCTATCAATCGGCTTTTAGAAAGAGAAAAAGAGCAGCAGAAAGCATTGTTTGATATGATAAATTCTATACCGGAAAAGGTGTCTGGATCAAGCGGTAATTATATGAAATATAATACCGACGAGATCGTAAAAAATGTGGACAAGTTCAGTGAAGCTGTTGGCAAGTCTATCGAAAAAACGGTTGAAAAAGCTAAGGAGAATCTTGCTGAATTAGGCAAATTTGAAGTCAGCAGCGATCCGGTCGAACGTTTGAGACAGGAAATAAATATCGCCGGAACTCAGATGAATCTGCTCCAGAAAAAGTGGCAGGAACTTTCATCAGCCGAGCCGTCCGACAAAGTTACATCTCAGCTTGCGGCGACGGAACAAAAGATAATTTCCACACGAGATAAACTCGATAGGCTTAATTCTAAATGGGCAGAGCTTGAATCTGGTGGAAATTCAGCCGGAGAAAAAATAACATCAGCGTTCAGCCGCATTTCAAGTTTTGCAGGCAAGACCGGCAGTAAAATCAAATCGCTTCTCGGAGGAGCTTTCAGAAAGCTGAAAGACATTGGCAGCAAAGCGTTATCTTCACTTAGCAGTCGTTTTGCAGTTCTCGGCAAATCCGCCTCCAGCGTAACGAAACCCGTCTCAAAACTTGGGAAATCCATTAAAAACACATTCAAAAACGTATTCCTTATAGCAGGAATATATGCGGCATTCCGGGCGATCAAAAACGGATTTGCAGAAACTGCAAAGGCAAACGAGGAATTTGCAAAGTCGCTGAACGAAGTCAAGGCAAATCTTGCAATAGCGTTCACTCCGATAGTGCAGGCAATAATGCCTGCGCTCAACGCCTTGATGTCGGGGCTTGCGAGTGTTACAAGATCGGTTGCCGGATTTATCGCAGGACTTTTCGGTACTACTTATAAGCAGGCGGCGGAAGCCACAAAAAAACTCAAAAGCGTATCCGATACCGCAAAAAAAGCAAAGCTGTCAACTGCCGGAATCGACGAAATGAATATACTTTCCGGAGGAGACGACGACAGTTCCTCCGGCTCGGAAAATCAGGGAATTGATTACAGCGGCATTGATATGTCAGAACCGGAGCTTCCGGACTGGGCGCAGCGTTTGAAAGATTCGATAAGATCGGGAGACTGGGCAGGCGTGGGAGCTATTCTCGCCGAAAGGGTAAATTCTGTTCTTGGCTCTGTAAATTGGGATAAGCTTCAATCTAAAGTAAACGGCGGAGTCGCAAAGATCACCGACCTGATAAACGGTTTTCTTGATAATATCAATTGGGAAACCCTTGGCGATACGTTTGCAGGCGGTCTTAATACGATCACAGGAGCGATAAATACTTTTTACAGCAAGGTCAAGTGGGATAAGCTGGGCAGTGGAATTGCAAAGGGACTTAATCAGTCGATAAAGAAAATCAACTGGAAACAGCTTGGAAAGGCTCTTTCAGGTCATATACAGGCAGTCATTGATACCGCTTATTCCTTTGTTACGACGTTTGACTGGTCGGGCTTCGGAAACGCTCTGGGAACTGCTGTAAACGGCTGGTTTGACGGAATCGACTTCGGAAAAGCCGGAAGAACCATTTCTGAGGGCGTCAAGGGCTTGCTCGATGCTGCAATAAACGCTGTTCAGGCAATAAACTGGCGGCAGATAGGCTCTAAAATAGCTGAATTTATTGGCTCTATCGACTTTTCGGGCATCGCACAAAAATTCTTCACGTTGCTTGGTTCGGCTCTCGGCGCAGGCGTTTCGCTTATCTGGGGCGCACTTGAAAATCTTGTTAAATCTATCGGCAAATATTTTTCCGGAAAGATAGATGAATGCGGCGGGAGCGTTGCTCTCGGACTTCTTAAAGGCATAGCCGACGGTTTGGTTTCTATCGGGAAATGGATAAAGGATAACATATTCAAGCCGTTTATCGAAGGTTTCAAAAAAGCTTTCGGAATCCATAGTCCGTCAAAGGAAATGGCTGTAATGGGCGGATATATCATCGACGGTCTATTCAATGCCATATCTGACGGAATTGCGAAAATTAAAGAGATTTTCACCAGGATGCTGGAGACGATCAAAAAAGTTTTCTCAAAAATCGACATCTGGTTTAAAGAAAAATTCTCCGCTGCCTGGAACGGAATAAAAGACATATTCTCCGGTATCGGCGGCTGGTTCTCGGACAGGTGGAACGACATCAAAAACGCCTTTTCAACAGTGGGGACGTGGTTTGTTGATATTTTCCAGACCGCATGGAATGGAATAAAGATCGTGTTTTCAAAGCCGGGAGAATTTTTCAGCAAGGTCTGGGAGGGGATAAAATCCTGTTTCAGCCACGTTACAAGCTGGTTCAGAGATACATTTTCCGAGGCATGGCAGGCTGTCAAGGATGTTTTCAGCCGTGGCGGTCAGATCTTCGTGGGCATTGCCGAAAGCATAGCGGACATTTTCAAGGACGTTGTAAACCACATTATCGACGGTATCAACTGGGTCATCGCTCAGCCTTTTGACGCTATCAATGATGCGCTTGACGGTATCCGAGACGTTAGTATATTCGGAGGACATCCCTTTGACTGGCTGCCGACTATTGACGTTTCGGAGATACCAAGGCTTGCAAAGGGCGGACTTGCGGCAGCTCCTACACTGGCAATGGTTGGTGACAACAAAAATGCTGCTGTTGATCCGGAGGTCATCGCTCCGCTGTCAAAGCTACAGGGAATGCTGGGCAGCGATAATTCAGAAATAGTTGAGCTGCTTAAAGTAATAATCCAGCTTCTCAGAAACGGAATTTCAGCAGAAATTATCGGATCAATTTTTGGTTCGGATTTCAAAAGAGCCGTTCTGAAAATCTGTGCAGACGATAAATCAAGGAGGTTCGGATAATGCTTGCAATTGAATCAATTGACGGCGAACCGCTGGCAGTTCAGCCGCTTATCAACGGCGGTTACAACGTTATAACATCAGATCTGCTGGCGGACGGCTCAGGACGTTCAGCCGAAACAGGCGAAGCTATACGATACCTTATCCGCAAAAATATGTTTAAACTGAACTTGAAATTCAAGGGAGAGATCGAGGAAATATCGCAGGTCAACAGCCTTGTGAACCGGTTTACACAGACGGTAAAATTCAATTATCTGGGTACGTTTTACACAGTTAAAATGTATCCCGGCGACAGAAATCTTGTATGCGGTGAATTTACGGCGGAGCTGTCGGTAAATCTGATCCAGGAATAGGAGGGACTATGTATCAGGTATCGGAAGCCTTTCTGGAGGCTTTAAAAAATTACGAAAACATCCAGCATATTAAAGCGACAATTATTCAGATAGACGGTACGGTATACACCCTGGAGGACGATGAGCTCCTTGATAATCCCCGGTACGACAAGCAATGCGTAGAGAATCCGGATGTATTTAATTTCGGGGAAATGTACGTCGGAACGGCGGAGGTCACGGTGCGGATACCGGGGATGTTATCCAATCGTTTCCGGGGAGGAGAACTGCGTCTTGAATTTGGAGTCGACGTTTACGAAAACGAGATCGAGTGGATACCGCTTGGCGTGTGGGATATCACAGATCCGAAGCGTGAAACCGGCGACAGAATAGTTCTGAAATGCTGCGACAAAATGAATCGTTTACAGGTAGGATGCGGCAGCAATGCCGCAGGATTTTTAAGACTGCAAAATCTGCTGGATTTCGTTTCGGAAAAAGCCGGCGTTGAGTTCGCTCAGACCGCCGGAGAAATCGCCGGACTTGCAGAAGAACAGGTGCAAATGCTGTCGAAAATTTCTTTTGCGGAAACGTGCTGGGACGAGGTCCGGATGATCTCGCAGCTGATCGGAGGATTCGCTTTTGCAAACCGTGAGGGAAAAATTGAATTCCGGAAATTCAGGGACGTCGATTACACTATTCCGGCTGAAAAAAGGACGGATATTTCTCTGAGCGAATACGGATTTCATGTAAAAGGCGTTTCATACACCGACAAATACGGTCAGACATACTCGACAGGAATTTCTAAAATCGGAGTGGGTTCAGTACTCGGATTTTCGGATAACGGCTATATTCCGTCGATCGACAGAGAGGATAACTTAACGTACGGTATCGACAGAATAAACTGGATAAACGACAGTCTGCGGTGGCTGATGTGGACGCCCGGAACTGTAAGTTTTTACGGAAATCCTGCCCTTGACGTGGGAGATATAATCCGGATCTCGGGCGGCATAAACGGCGTCGGAAACGTCGGCTTTCTTATCGGGACGGATTCATGGCAGTTCCGCAGTCCGCAGACGATCATTTCTCCGGGAGCTGCGGAAACAGGCATGGCGGCGTCTAATGCGATTTTTACTCTTTCAGAAATTTTGATTTCTCGCAGATCTCCGGGATTCCCAACTGCGAGGGCGGTACTTACGACGACGGGTACAGAACCGGGACAGTTGCTCCGACAAAACGCACCAAAGCTGTCACACTTATCATAGACGGCGTGACTTTTCAGGGGAATCTGACGGAAAAATAAGATACAAAAACTGCTGTTCCATATCAAAGAACAGCAGTTTACATTTGCAGCAGTAACATAATCATTATGCGGTATTTCGTGTATGATGTTCGATTTGCATTACATCTGTAAAATAAGTACCATAATTCTAACACAAAAAATATAGCAGCAAAATTATATGGCTTAATCTGAAAATAGATGAATTTCCGTTATTAATTCAAGTTGAGTTTTGCTAATTAAGAAGAATTTTTATGTATAATAAGCTTGTGTATTTATATGATTTTTTAATAGTATTATATATTCTATCAGAAATAAATTTTCAGCCTAATTTAGAACATTTAAATTTTCATCCTCTTTAGAGTAAAAAATATTTCAAAATAAGGCGTATTACAAGCAAACGCATTGGGCATATAATAACAATACACATAATTCATTAACTTTCTTAGTTGTGCTCTTCTGACTCATGAATTCATTCTTAACATAATTTAATTTGTTTAATAATTATAACATTATATTTTGGAATGCAATAATATAATTATAGTATACATTCCTTATTATGTCTATAGAAGTTAATGTCAAAAAATAAAAATTTATAGTATAAAAGTATCCTGTATAGAGACCGTTCGCTAAAACAAAACATACATTCATATAGTTTGTCGATAATTATATTAAAAATATTTCTGACACCCTATTTGACACCCATTTTTCAATATCAGAACCTATCTGTAACGATCTATAACAAACATTCATGAAAAAGAATAAGCACCAAAATTGCCGTGGTATCGGCTTTTTAGGTGCTTTATTCTTTGGGCTTTTTTACTCAATCCCAGCCTGTTGTTTAGCGGCGGTAAGAGTATTTTTCATAAGCATTGCGATAGTCATAGGACCCACTCCTCCGGGAACAGGTGTGATATACGAAGCCTTTTTCTCGGCGGATTCAAATTCAACATCGCCGCAAAGCTTCCCGTTTTCAAGACGGTTCATTCCTACGTCGATAACTACAGCGCCCTCCTTTATCATATCTCCTGTAACAAAGTTCGCCTTGCCGACAGCAACTACCAGAATATCTGCGCCAAGACAGATCTCTTTAAGATTCTGCGTTCTGGAATGACAGATAGTTACAGTACCGCTCTTGTGGAGAAGAAGCATTGCCATAGGCTTGCCTACGATATTGCTTCTGCCGATAACAACACACTGCTTTCCTGATATCTCCGTGCCGGTACTCTCGATAAGGCGCATAACTCCGGCAGGTGTGCAGGGCAGGAATGCGTACTTGCCTATCATGATCTTTCCGACGTTAATAGCGTGGAAAGCGTCAACGTCTTTATCAGGTGAAATAGCGTCGATAACTTTCTTTTCGTCGATATGTGCAGGAAGCGGAAGCTGAACCAGAATACCGTTTACTCTGTCGTCACGATTAAGTACCGTTATAAGATCAAGCAGCTGCTCCTGAGTCGTATTTTCATCCAGGGCATACTCAAAGGACTGGAATCCTACAGCCTCGCACGCTTTTTTCTTATTGTTTACGTAAACCCTCGAGGCGGGATTGTTTCCTACAATAACAACCGCAAGACCGATTTTAATTCCTTTTTCCTCTTTCAGCTTTGCCGTTTCCTCTGCAACTTCCTGCTTTACGGCAGCTGAAACTGCCTTTCCGTCAATTATCTGTGCCATTTTATTTATCCTCCTTGTTTTTATCATCCTTTAAAATCTGCGACTCGGTATCTTCATCGTCAGTATCTACATCGTCAAAATCGTCGTCGTCAAATTCTTCATTATCATCATCGCCTGTACGTATATCTTCGGCAGGCATTCCCATGCGCTTTCTTCGGGATTCCTCGATAAGCTGTCTTGATTCTTCAGTGTTCGCATAAAGCACAAACGTCTCCGGGTCTCTCCTGCGTCTGAAAAAGAATACTATCTGCAAAGTTACTGAAACGACAAAAAGAACGGCGGAAAGCATCTGCGATACTCTGATATTGCCCAGCATAAGACTGTCCGTCCTCAGACCCTCTACGAAAAATCTTTCTGCTCCGTATAAGCCAAGGTACATGAGGAAAATCTGACCGTCGTACTTTCTGCGCTTTGACCATAATGCAAGAAGTACAAATCCAAGTATACACCAGAGAGATTCATACAGAAAACAGGGATGAACGGCATAATCGGCAAAGACCTCCTTGCCGTTCTGGTACATGTCACCGGACATATAGGTTGTCTCCCAATTGAGACTTGCCTGGATTCTGCCGCCGGTCATTCCGAAAAGGCTGTCAGTGTTTGAACCGAACGCTTCCTGGTTTACAAAATTGCCCCAGCGTCCCACACCCTGACCTATAAGGAAACCAAGAACGGTAATATCGAGCATCGGAAGCATTTTTACCTTGCGTATTTTACATATCAGCAGACCCACCAGCATCGCTCCGATAATTCCGCCGTAAATGGCAAGACCTCCGCCACGGGTATTGAATATCTCCTTGATATCTTCCTTATATTCGCTCCAGTTAAATATGACGTAATAAGCTCTCGCTCCGACGATTCCGCCGATAACGCCGCCGATAACTGCATCGACCGCTCTGTCTGAATCAATTCCGAATCGCTTCATTCTCGGAAAGCAGTACAGCACCGCAAGCACCAGTCCAAGAGTAATGAGAATACCGTACCACTGTATTTCAAGACTTCCTATTTTAAACGCCGTAGGGTCAATATTAAAACTCCAGCCGAGTTTTGGAAAAGATATTTTATTAAGATCCTCTATTTTTTCAACTGCCGTCATTTTTTCTCACTCTCCCTTTATAACCGACATAACCAGCTTGTCTGGTTCCAGTTCATTCCGGATAAAATCAAGAACATCCTGGGATGTCATTTCAGAAAGCGCCTCTATAGAATCATACGGCCCCACGCCGTCCATGTGAGAGTTTATCATAAGATTTGCAACGACCTCGACATTATTTAATTCACGGACAGCCATTCCGTATGCGGATTTCCTTATACGCTGAAAGTCCTTTTCATTTATACCCTCACGAAGCAGCCTGCCGATCTCTTCTCTGATGCTGTCACGGATGATCTCCGGTGAATCGGATTCGCCGCTGAATATTACAGAGAAATATCCGTCGCCTGCAAAGACCTCTCCGCCGAAGCTGGAATTAATAACTCCGTCATCCAGCAGTTTTTTGTACATTTCAGTTGAAGCGTCCGAGATAAGAGAAATTGCGGCGGAAGCCGTCATGGATTTTCTCAGCCGTTCCTGACCGCTGCACGGACGGCACTTATAGCCGATGTGGAAAATAGAAGCTCCCACCGGCTGGATCTCATATATCTCCGGCTCAACTACAGATTCCGGTTCGTCCGGGAACACAGTCTCCAGCCCCTTATCTTCGCATGGTCTGAGACACTCGTCGCATATGGCAAGAACCTCGTCAGCGCTGATATTTCCGGCAATTGAAAGCGTCATATTATTGAGATTGTAGAAAGTGTAATAGCATTTGTAGAGAAGATCGGCGTCAATCTTAGCAATGCTCTCCACCGTGCCGGCAATGTCGATCTTTACAGGATGATTATGATACATACAGCGAAGCATATTGAAGAAAACACGCCATTCCAGATTATCGTTTGTCATTTTAATCTCCTGACCGATGATTCCCTGTTCCTTGTCCACGGTCGCCTGGGTGAAATACGGCTTCTGAACGAAATCCAGGAGAATTTTCAGCGATTCCTGATAATTTCCGGAGCAGTTGAAGAGATAGCAAGTCTTATCAAAAGAAGTAAAGGCGTTACCGTTAGCGCCAGTTTTTGCATAAAGTTCAAAGACGTCGCAGTCCTCATTCTCAAAGAGCTTGTGCTCCAGAAAATGAGCTATTCCCTCCGGAACGACGGTATATTCCTTATCTTCCTTCATTTTGAACATAGTATTTACAGATCCGTACTTTGTGCCAAAAAGCGCTTCAACGCTGCTGAACCCCGGCATTTCACAGATATAAATGTCAAGACCGCTGCTATGCTTAACATGGATACAGCTATCCCCTGTTCTTGAGCTTGTAAGAATATTTCTTTCCATTATTCAGCCTCCTCTTTACTGAGCATAAGATAAACGCTGTCGGGTTTTAGTGTCTTTGCTGCCTCAACGATACGCTCCTTTGTCACTGACAGATATTTTTCCAGATGTTCTGCGGGAGAAATAATATTCCCAGAGCAAAAGCGCTCAAAATAGTATCCCTCATAGGATGAAGGCGTATCGCCGATCTGAGAAAGCGAATTTCCGAACGTGAGAAAAGCGCTCTGAAGTTCGTCATCGGTTATATTGCCACGGCATATCTCGTCAAGCTGCGCCTGAATTTCATCCTTTGCTTTGCCGATATTATTTTTCTCAACGCCGCTGTCGATCATAAGAGTTCCCTTTGAGGAAATCAGACGGCAGGCGCAATAGTAGCAAAGACTGAGCTTTTCACGCACGTTGACAAAAAGCTTGGATACCGGTGTTTCCCCGAGAATGGTGCTTACCAGCCTGAGGGCGTATTCATCCTTACAGTCCGATTTAAAACTCATTACCATTTTACACTGGTTAACGTTAAATTCATCCCGTTTTTCAGCGATTTCAGCCTTTACCGGACTCAGATTTTCAAATTCCACTTTTTCAGCGGCACGTTCTATATCGGCAAAGGAACTGCGGAACATTTCAGGTATACGGCTGTTATCTTCGGAAGAAACGTAGAAAATCTCTATATGCGACGTTTCAAGAAGTTTTCTGTAAGCGGCAAAAGCCTCGGCAGCTGAAACCGCTTCCGCAGATTCCTTTGATCCGCAGCAGGCATTTTCAGCCGGTTCTCCGATAAACGCCGTTTCGGAAGCTCTTGAAACGGCATATCCACGCTTATTGTTCAGTTCGGCGTCGATACGGTCAATAAGATCTTTTTTTGTAATACGGAAAGTGTCGGCTTCAAACTGACCGCCGTGTGCGTTCGGCTCGAATATGCATCCACGGACGATTTCCAGCATTTCTCCGTCCAGATCTTCTCCGTCAATGGCAAAACGGCTGTTTATCCAAGATGAGGACATTCCGAGAATCTGAACATCCCCTCTTTTTCTCGTAAAAGTGCTCAGTGAAGCTCCGTACAGAGCGGAAAGCTTTTCATTGAGCTTTGCGATAGTTTCGTATCTTTTGCTTGAAGTTGATAACGAACTTATGCCAAGTGCATTGGCAGAAGCCGTATTTTTGTCAAGAACGGTGATAAATCTTACAGTGAGAAAGCTCGTTTTGAACTTTTCATCAATTACAGACGAATATCCGATATTATCGGCAAGCTCTGTTCTCTTATATTTCATTAGCAGTAACACTCCTGTTCGTATACTCTCCAGAGTATAAATGATATACAATTTATTATAACACACTTTCCTCGTAATTTCCATACTATTTTTGAATTTTTACTAATTTGTCATATTCAGCCATTATCATGAAGGTCATAAGCAGCAGCATAAGAGACGGCACGGATGAAGAAGAACTGTGAGCGCTCACATTTACGGAAGAGGCTGAAACGATTTCTTCACTTATCATAAACGGCATAATGATGCGGCATATACCGAAGCTCATTACCGAAACTATGAGCCGGATAACAATAAACGGCAGTACAGAAAAACGTCCGGAAACGATCGCCGAGATCTGAAAAATCACGCATACTCCCCCGAAAGAAACCAGAGCGCACAGCCACGGCAGCAGAGCGTAATTATTTTCAGGAAGTCCACGTACAGCGGTTATATCAAGCACCGCCGGGATAAAAGCACCGGAAACTTCTTCTGAAAATCCGGTGATCCTTGAAAATGCCCCTGCCGCTGCGGAAATCACACCAAAATGTCCGAGCATTGCCGTAATAACGGAAAAAGCCGTTATCATAAAGCATAATTCCCCCATAGTACGTCCTGCCGATGCTACCGAGTCTGTCAGAAGAACGCCATTGATACGGACAGATCTCCGGATGTCTTTTTTGCCCGTGTCTTTTTTCCTGAGATAAAAGGACATGATGAATGCCGTCAGGATATTTGCAGCAGCCGTAGAAATAATAACGATCTTTCCGGGGAGACCGGAACTGTAAAGCTCACCGGATATACAGCCGAATATAAAGGCAGGCCCTGCGCCGAAACATAATCCGCACAGGAGCGAAGCGCTTCTGGCAGAAACCGCACCGGAGGAATACTGTTCCGTTATCATTCTTGCTCCTGCCGGATAACCGGCAAACATACTGAACAAAAATACCGGCAGACACTCCCCTCCCATACCGAAAAGCGCCCTGCCAAGATTCTTTACAAAGTCCGGCGTATGACTCAGAACGCCGCTTTTCGTTATCATGACCGCTGCGATCATCATGGCGTAAAGAGACGGTATAACTACTGTCAGACAGCGGTTTGCACCGTCGGATACGGCTGTTTTTACAAGTTCAGTCTCAGCGGCGCAAAAATATACTGCCGCTCCGAGAAGAATCAGTTTAAAGCAGAAAAAACCTTTTTCTTTTATTTTTTTCATAAAGATCACCCGATTAATCATATTATTTGTAGTAAGAAATTATACTTTGGAGGGATACGATTGTTCAACAGGGTAAAAGAAAAAGGGCTGGACGCTTTTTATCTGAATCCACAGATATATTTTGACTGCAACAACGAACTGCTTATTGAAAACTGTAAAAGAATAGAAGAATACAACGAGATCTTCATGCGGCTGGTTTCCGGACGTCTCTACATCCAGATCTGGGGAAACGGTCTGCGTGCTTATGATTTCAAGGCAAAAGGACTTATTGTAAGGGGTAAAATATCAAGGGTCGAATTTATCGAAAGGGGACGTGAGAACAATGAAAAACAAGGTATCAGGAAAAATAAGGATTAACGCTTTCGGAAACGATCTCTACGGGTTTATAAACGCTCTGCACAGCAGTTCTGTAAAATGCGGCAGTCAGTACGTCAAAAAGGACGTACTGTATGCCGATATACGCCGATGCGACCTGAAAAAAGCAGAAGATCTTGCCGCCGCATACGGCATCGTCATGAACGTCACCGAATATGAAACGCTTTCCCTGAAACTGAGGCGGTACAGAAGACGTTTCGGCATCATTTTCGGAGTACTGCTTGTTATCGCCTCATCCCTCTATTTTTCCAACGTGGTCGTATCTATAGAAATAAACGGAAACTCCAATGTAAGCGATAAAGCTATCCTTGCCGCACTGGAGGAACTTGACATAAAAAAAGGAACTCCCCTTGGCAGCATAAATTTTCACTACTGTGAAAACGAACTGCGTGTCATGGTGCAGGGAGTGTCCTGGGCGGCTATACGCCATACGGGCAATCGTGTTGTTGTTGATGTTACGGAAGTCGTAGAAAAGCCGGAAACGGAACTCAAAAGAATTCCCTGCAATATCGTTTCCTCAAAGGATGCAGAGATAACCTACACCTCCGTTTTCGACGGTATGCTTATGCACAAGGTCGGAGATTACGTCCCTGCCGGAACAATGCTCGTCACCGGAGTGATAACAGACGATACCGGTCACAGTACTCTGCATCACGCAATGGGAGAGATCCGTGGCATATACGAAGAGACGCTTACATTTAGCGGAGAGTATGTCCTGGAGGAAAAAGATACCACAGGGAAAACGGACACAAAACGCCGCTTTTGTCTTTTCAGTCTTGAAATACCTATGTATCTCACAAAAAATGATTTTGACAGCTGCGATTCCGAAACGACGGAAAGCTATCTGAAAATCTTCGGAAAACAGCTTCCGATAGGCATTAAAAAGGAGAATCTTTCCGAAACAAAGCTCCGAACGCAGACTCTTACAAAAGAGCAGCTTTCGGAGCGGCTTATGAAAAAAATATATCTCTATGAAAAAAACTTCCTTAAAGATAAAAAAATACTTAACAGAACTATCACTGAGGAAAACACGGAAGAATCCCTCACCTATACCGTAACATATCAGCTTGAGGGCGATATAGGCGTTCAGCGTGAGATATTTGTGAAATGATTTTCACGGTATTCCAGAGGAGTGCAGCCTATATTGGAACGAAACTGCCGGACAAAGTAATTGTAAGAAGAATACCCGCACTTTCTGGAGATATCCGTAACGGTCATCTGAGTCTCTTCCAGAAGTTTTTTTGCCATCTCCAGGCGGAATCCGATCATTTCTTCAATAATGCTTTTGTTGAAAAAAGTTTTATATATCTTTTGCAGATAACTTTTGCTCAGATACAGACTGGCGGCTATTTCGCTGATTTTCCAGGGGAAAGCAGGATCTTTCATAATACTGCTTCTGAGAGCGCATAGTTTTTCATACTGCGGATTATCGCTGTTCTCTTCGCTGTTATAGCTGAACAGTTTATTGACCATTGACTGATACACGGCAACACCGATATTGACTTCGTCGGTAAGCGGCGCACTGAAAAGTCCGACTGAAAAATCTATACTGAAATTATTTTCAGAGAAAAGGCTTTCATGTACTTCAGTGCGCAGAAACTCAAAAATTTCTCCGGCACGTTTTTTATCACCGGAGATCACGCACAGCGTATTGCTGTTCCACAATCCGCAGATTTCGCTGTCGCTAACGCACTTTTTAAGCGCATCGGCAAATGATCCGGTTATCCTGCTGCAATTCTTTTCGCCGACGCTGTAGTATATCTTGTTTATACCCGTCAGTTCTACAGTAATAAATTCCGTTGTAACAACGCTGCTGAACAGTTCCCTGTGCCTCATAAGTTCCTGTTCTACGCCCGTTCTGTTCAGGAGTCCGGTACTTTCATCATAAAGTATCGAGGTATTGCAATTCATTTGTATAGCATTTGACATCATTCCCTTGATGCGAACCTGTTCCAGGGCCACGTTTACGTAGTTTATCCACTGAAGATACAATTTGCTGAACGACATCGGATTTTTTCCGAACGAAACCGCACTGTATCCGAAAAAATTATCATTATAATGAAGCGGTGAAATGTAGTATGCTATGGGATATCTTCTGTCTTTATCATATTCACGGATTATTTCCGCAGAGCTGAAATAATCCTTTGTATCCTCGTAAACCCGGCTCTGTACGCCCTTTGAAAGTATTACTTTGACTTCGTCTCCGCAGTGAAAGCTGAGTTCGTCTTTATACACGCCTGTAGTTGATTCTATGTATTTTTTTGTCAGACAGATTTTCAATCCCGACAATTTATATATAAAATAAGTATAATTATCAAGTTTGTCAGCAAAAACGGACAAGCTCCCGGTATTTGTTATATCGAACAGCATATCTCCGTAAAACAGATATGCCTCCAACCTGCTGTTGACCTGTTCTTTCCTTACCTTGCCGTTACTGACAGCGTACTGACCTCCGCATCCGCAGCTTTTTCCGAGACAGATCCTGCCATATTCATCGGGAAGCTTGCTGCATATCTTTCCGGTAACGATCCTGTAAAGCCTGCGGAAAGCCTCTGCTCCAAGCTGAAAATTCGGACGCCGGAAAGTAGTTATAGATGGTTTGTTCTTAAACGCCTCTTCGCAGGCATCGTAGCCCGTCACCGCAATATCCTCCGGAACTCTTATCCCACCGCTTATAAGAGCATTTGCAAGTTCCGCAGCCATAATGTCGTTCCCGCAGACAACCGCCTCCGGGCACTCGATAACTCCGTTTATGATATCGGACGCAAAGCGTTTCGACGCATCTTTCCAGAAATCGCCATAGAAGCAATAAGACTTGCCGCAATAAAGTCCATGGCGCTTCATCGAATTTCTGTAACCGTTAAGACGTTCTCCTGACACAAACATACCCTTAGGGCCGGTAAGACAGTATATTTTTCTGCATCCGTGAACCTCGATAAGATGATCGGTGATCTTTTCAAATGCGGAACAATCGTCAATAGCGGTCGTTTCAAAACTCTTGTGACCGTCAGAATCAAGGAGCATTACCGGTTTTCCGGACATAACGAGAAGATCGTCAATGTATTTTTGTACTTTTTCGTCGTTGAATACGTTTCTGGAATAAAGGAAACCGCTGAATCTGTCGGAAAGAACAAGATCGCATATATACTTATCTGTATTATTATGAGGAGAATCGTAATAAAAATTGTGCATGGTCGATATTACCGCAATATCAGTATTGCTTTTAAAAGCCTGAGAAATTATGCCTCTTAGTATCTCCTCCTGGGAATCAATAAAGCATTCGGTTGCTATAACACCGATAAGAAGTCTTTTTTTCATAACATCCCTCTTTCCGTTCAGCTGATATATACTATTATATCATACCACAAATCATTTTGCAAGACTATTATGCATATTTATTAGATTTTAAAAAAATAATCTCCTCAAAAAGATACAATAATATATTGCAAAGTTTTAAGAAAATGTGTATAATATAAAATATAGGAAATATTTGCAGAGAATTCTAAAAAGTTTTTTTAAAATTTTAAAGGGGAATTAATATGAACAAAAAAATCAAAAGAATAACGGCGTCGGCGTCGGCTCTGCTTATCGGAGCATCCGTTATGACCGTTCCGGTGCAGAATTCCGGAAATGTTAATACTCTTGACGTTTCAGCCGCACAGACTACAAATGTCCTTGAATATCTGGACAGAAGCATATCCGCCATAAATACCGGTTCGGGAATGCTGGTAAGCTGGCGCTTCCTCGCCAACGACGACGATAACGCCGTTTTCAGGCTCTATCGTGACGGCGAACTTATTTACACCAGCGAAAACGGCAAATCTACCTGCTATCTTGACAAGAACGGCAAGAGTACCTCATCTTACCGTGTAGATACCGTTGTCGGCGGAAAAACAGTACAGTCCGACAACTGTCATCTTATCTCCGACAACAGTTACTTCGATATTCCACTTCAGCCTCCCACGGCTTCCGGCATCACTTATTCTCCCAACGATATGTCAGTAGGAGATATCGACGGAGACGGTCAGTACGAACTTTTTCTGAAATGGGATCCGAGCAACTCGCAGGACAACTCAAAGTCAGGCGTTACAGGAAACGTTTTCATAGACTGCATAAGACTGGACGGCACAAGAGTATGGCGTATCGACCTTGGAAAGAATATCCGTGCCGGCGCTCACTACACACAGTTCTATGTTGCCGACTTCGATCTCGACGGAAAAGCCGAAATGACCTGTAAAACCGCCGACGGAACTGTTGACGGCACAGGAAAAGTCATAGGAGACGCCTCCAAAGATTACCGCAATTCCGGCGGATATATACTGGAAGGTCCGGAATATTATACCCTCTTCGACGGTGCAACAGGAGCGGCTCTCGATACCGTAAATTACGAGCCCGCACGTGGCGACGTAAGCAAATGGGGCGATAAATACGGCAACCGTGTAGACCGTTTCTGGGGGTCCGTAATGTACGCCGACGGCGTTCATCCCTGCGTTGTCACCGGACGAGGCTACTATACAAGACTGACAGCTACCTGTTACGGCGTTGAAAACAAAAAGCTTGTTAAAAAATGGACTTACGATACTGGCAACAACTCCTCCGCAGCCGGCTACGGCGACGGCAATCACAACAGTATGCCTGCCGACGTTGACGGAGACGGACGTCAGGAAATAGTAAACGGTCCTACCTGCATTGACGATAACGGAAAGATCCTATGGAATACCGATCAGGGCCACGGCGACGCTATGCATCTCGGCGATCTTGAACCTGACAGACCCGGACTGGAACTGTGGGTTTGTCATGAAGATGAAAAATCCGGCTGGGGATGTACTCTTATAGAAGCAAAAACAGGCAAGACTATTTTCCACCAGAATGGCACCAAGGATACGGGACGCTGCGGTGCAGCCAACATAATTGCCTCAAATCCCGGCTCTGAATACTGGGGTCCCTATACCGGCGGTACTCTCAACGCCAGCGGTCAGGTAATCACCACCACAAGACCTGCTATGAACTTCTTCTCCTACTGGGACGGCGACCTTGAACGTGAAATGCTCGACGGCGGAGACAACAAACCCGCTACAATTACCAAAATGGGCAGCGACTACAAAATATCTACCCTCCTCACTACAGACGGATGCCTTGTAAACAACTCGACAAAGGCTAATCCCTGCCTTTCCGCCGATATCTTCGGCGACTGGCGTGAAGAACTTATAGTAAGAAAATCCACCAATGACGGCGTAAGAATTTACTGCACGCCTTATACTACAGATTACCGCATCACTACCCTCATGCACGACGCACAGTACCGTATGCAGGTTTCCTCACAGAACACCGCTTACAATCAGCCTCCTCACACCAGTTTCTTCCTGGGTACGGGATATGATCTTCCTGCCAGACCTGAAGGCGTGGTAAACACCAACGGCATTGTTACTCCCCTCAAGGAGGGAACTTCTTTCAGCACTGCTGAAAAATACCGTTTCAAGAACGCAAACAGCGGTCTTTACCTTGAAGTTTCAGGCGGAACGGCAGCAGCCGGTACAGACGTTATCCAGTCGGATCTCGGACAGAGCTGGACTCTTGTCGATGCAGGCGGCGGATACTATAAGATCTATTCTGAAGTCGGCGACGGAAAGACATATATGCTTGATCTGGACTACGGCAAAACCGATAACGGAACAAATATCGGCATCTACACCGACACAAACAGCGACGCTCAGTCATTCAAGTTTGTTAAAAATGACGACGGAACATATACGATCTGCACAAAGGCAACAAGAGATGCAAGCTGCATCGGCATTACTTCCGCCTCCAAAGACAACGGTACAAGCGCCGTTCAGTGGGAATGCAACGACAGCGCAGATCAGAAGTGGATCGTTGAAATCAAGATCGATCCTATAAACGGTGATCTTTTCAAGGAGCTTATTGTTCAGGACACCGATAACCGCTCCGACTGGAAAATAATGCCGGATGTGAACATAGGCAGTTCCATCTACGGCGACCGTGATTTCACTTACACCGCTCTTCCCGATGAACTTATCGGTTCGGAGGCTATCCTCACAGCCTGCGATTCCAAGAACGCTTCCGGAAATCTGGGCAACTTCTCCGCAGCAAAGGACATGACTGTATACGTCCTCCTTGATACACGAGTTCAAGAAAATAATTCTGTTCCTTCATGGCTTGACAGTTGGACAAAAACGAATATGAATGCTCAGAGCAGCAATGACGTTACTTTCAGCGTATATGAAAAAGATGTAAAGAAAGGTGATTCCGTTAATTTAGGCACTAACGGCATGACCGGCTACGTCATCAACTACACGGTAATGGCAAAGGAAAAACAGCCGCCTGTTGTAACTACCACTACCACAACAACAACAACAACAACAACAACAACTACTACTACTACCACAACGACTGATCCTGACCACGAAAAGACTCTCTACGGCGATGCAAACTGTGACGGCGAGGTGCTTCTGAACGACGCTATTCTTATTATGCAGGCTATCGGAAATCCCGACGCTTACGGCGTAAACGGAACAGAAGCTACGCATATCACAGAACAGGGCAGGATCAACGGCGATGTTTCCAACCTCGGCGATGGTCTGACGAATCTTGACGCCCTTGCTATTCAGAAGTTCCTTATTGGTATTATTAAAAAACTTCCCGAAAATTAAAATGATATTTCCCTCCCTCTCAAAACGGGCTCTTCGGAGTCCGTTTTTCGTTTAAATACGGTATTTTTTATAAATTATACTTGCATTCGTTTAAAATCAATGATATAATAAATATAGGCAGTACTTGGCGCTGCTATGAAATAAATAGGAGGTTCATAATGAATCTACAGTCAATAATCATCACCAACTGCATAGGATGTGCGATTCTTCTGATACTTCTTATAAGCAGTTCTCTTGTCAGAAGACGGCATACTCTGAGCGACAAGCTTTTCACCTTTATGATAGTCCTCAACGGCTTTGCCTGCCTTGACGAAACGCTGACCTTTATCTGCGACGGACTTAATTTTCCGGGCGCACGTATAATTTCTTTTTTCGGAGACTCCATGCTTTATATCGCAAACATGATTTTAAGCTTTTCATTGTGTATGTACACAGATCTGCGCCTGTACAGAGATCCTCGGCGTATACGGAAATTGTACCCAAAACTTGCCGTTCCCTCCATATTCTGCATTCTTTTGCTGATCCCTAACCTCAAATGGCAGTTTATTTTCAGCATCAGCGACGAAAACATTTATAAAAGAGAAGCTGTTGGTTACCTCTACTATCTTGTATCACTTTTTTATCTCGGATATACGCTGCTTTTAAAGCGGCGCTACGTACGTCAGTATGAAAAAAAAGCCTTTTTCCCTATCTGGATGTTTATTATCCCGTTTGCTGCCGGAACGCTCACACAGCTTTTTGTTTACGGCGTGTCGCTGGCATGGACTTCTGTCGCTCTGGGTCTTGTAGGTATACACATGAGCCTGCAAAACGAACTGTCCTATATAGACCCCCTAACAAACCTCTATAACAGGAATTATCTTGATCATATACTGTCGGATATCGATAACAGGGGCGTTTCTATTGTCGGTCTGATGATCGATCTTGATTTCTTTAAATCAATTAATGACAAATATGGTCATTCTGTCGGAGACGACGCTCTTGTAGACGCAGCAAGAATCATTAAAACATCAATTCCGCCCAAAGCCGTTGCCATAAGATTTGCCGGGGACGAATTTATAGTTATAATGCGTACGAAAGAAAAATCCGAGGTCATCGACATAGAAAAATCTATCCGGTCGGCTGTAGAGGAATTTAATGCACTGGGTCAGAAGCAGTATTCTCTTTCTTTTTCTATCGGCGGCAGTATGCTTAACATCAGTATTGATGAATTTCTCAGGGAAATGGATGAAAATATGTACATAGACAAGAAAAAACGTCATAATGTTATACAGAAAGAAATCGGGAACAAGATCTGATGATTTTTTGCTTTTAGTGAAATAATGCGGTGCTTTGTCCAACATCCCACCAAAGGCACTGTCTCTGAACTCCGCCAAAGGGACGCAGTCCATTTGGAATCCAATTTTTACTTTTTCTACAGACTGAAAATGAGGAATTTAATGCCGTATAAAAAATTCTCTAAAAAATTTTTCAAAAAAGGGTTGACAAATCATTTTTTTTCTGTTATAATATTAAAGCAGTCAGGAAATGACAGATGCGAGTGTGCTGGAATAGGCAGACAGGCACGTTTGAGGGGCGTGTGTCAATCGACGTATGGGTTCAAGTCCCATTACTCGCACCAAACTCCACGGTAACCCGTGGAGTTTTTGTTTTATCACGTAAAAAACGGAGCAGATATCATTTATCCGCTCCGATCTTTTTATATTTTTTTCCACGCAGTCTCAGTTCACGAAAAAATTCTGACAGCATTGCGGAGCATTCCTGCTCCATAACTCCGCCGATAAGCTCCGGCCGATAATTATAAGGCAGCTCAAACATTCTCTGCACGGAGACGGCAGAACCGCTTTTCTGATCATAAGCCCCGAAAACAACCTGATCTATCCGGGAATTTATTATAGCCCCACAGCACATAGGACAAGGTTCCAGCGTGACGTACATTACACAATCCGGAAGCCTCCATCCGCCAAGATTCCGGCAGGCTGCGTTAATAGCTATTATTTCAGCGTGAGCGAGAGCATTCTTTGCTCCCTCACGCATATTTCTTCCCTCTCCGACGATCCTGCCTGTTTTCCGCTGAACAATGACCGCTCCTACCGGAACCTCTCCTTCAGCCGCCGCTTCTCCGGCAAGTTCTATGGCACGTTTCATATATTCTTCCATTACATCCCCCGAATCTAAACCAGCAGGTCGCTTAACGCTTGCATAATGCACAGAAGAGAAACAGCCGGGAACGGAAAAACCTTGACTGCAAAAGCAAGACGCTTTGACTCGTCGAACTCAGACTCGTACTTCACTATACAACGCTTGTTTTTTCTGTCACCTGTAAGTATTACAGCCGCCGCAAGGACAACGCCCAGCAAAAACACCAAGATCATAAATAAGTTACGTGTTATCACCATATTTTCAGAGGAATCTACCTCCAGGATCACCAAAGCAAGCTGATACATCTTATAGACAATCCTCACAATTATAGCCGTAAAAATCGTACCGCTGCGCAGCATTCCGATTGACGACACAAAGGATATCAGCAGCGCCGCAGGCATAGCAAAAAAATCCCCAGTAAGAAGCGCCGTCATAATAGTAGTTACGATTATCGCCGTTATATCACCGAACTGTCTTAAAGCCGAAAAGATACCGCCCCTGAAAAGCAATTCCGTCAGGATAGAAAGTATCACAACGTCAAATACAGTATAAACCACGAATTCAGACTGTCCCCATGCAGAAACATCTGTATCCGCAGAAGCAAAATATGTGTAGATATCTTTCGTTTCGCTGGAATAAGCAGCCGGCAGACAAGCTATAGTACAGAATACCATTGCAAATCCTATTGCCCCGACTATTTCCGCCGAATCACACACTGTATGCATAATACCGGCTTTAAGCGGCATTTTCATCTTTTTGTGAATATATATCACAGGCGTCAGCAGGGTCAATAAAGCAAGCATGATGGTAGTAGCAACGATCTCCCCGCCGCCGCCGTAAACGCCCGAATTGAAAATGGTAGTATGG
>CAMZZN010000030.1 GCA_947345935.1 uncultured Ruminococcus sp. | reverse complement strand
GGTTATCTTTCTCCGGTTCAGTTCAAAGCTTCTCTCCCGGCTAAATAATTTCTGTCCTATTTTCGGTTGACAATTCAAAGTTTCAAGTCGTTCACTCAACTGCTGTTCCTCCTGATACAGCTTCGCAAATTCACTGTCAAGCCTGTCCTCATCGCATCCGCCGGAAGCTATCAGCATTACTAAATCATTTCTTGCACTGTCGATTTCTTTCAGACGTTTTTCAGTTGCTAAAATTTCTTCCTGTCCCTGACATTCCAGAACCGTTCCGATATTCGCCTTGAGGATTCTTACAATGTCGTTTCTACAGGAGTAATAATTATTTATTGCATGAATTATGGCTTTGTGGAGCGATTCTTCCTTTATCGTCGGCGAATCGGGACAATATTTTTTGCCGTGTTCCAGACGGCTGATACATCGCCAGACCGCCAGTTTTTCGCCGTTTTTTATCCATGTTTTACGTCTGTAGGGCGTACCGCAGTGACCGCATATCATCAACTCTGACAACGAA
This sequence comes from uncultured Ruminococcus sp., assembly GCA_947345935.1. GTDB lineage: Bacteria > Bacillota > Clostridia > Oscillospirales > Ruminococcaceae > Ruminococcus. The sequence goes on along the minus strand of CAMZZN010000030.1, from coordinate 30,760 downwards.
TATTTTCCGCTGTATTTACCTTGCTCGGTCTTGGTTTTATCGCTGATTTTTCGCTTACTGGAACGTCGTGCAAGCTCCTGCTGAACACGGTTGAACGTATCACGGTCAACTATCGGAGCGTGGTGGTCAGTCACCAAATACATTGGTCGCTCGCCCTTATTTTTCACGACTTTGTGAGTGATGCAATCGACCGTAAAAGTTTTTTGCAGAAGTGCGTCACCCACATATTTTTCGTTTTTCAGAATCCTCTGAACCTCACCCTTTGACCAGATTTTTTTGCCCGTAGCAGTCAATCTTTGTTGTTCTGTTAACGTCTGAGCGATATCCAGAAGAGTGTAGCCGTCAAGGTACATTTTAAAAATCAACTTCACCGTTTCCGCCTCATCAAGCACTATTTCGGGCTTGCCGTCAGCGCCTTTCTTGTAACCAAGCAGGTGCTTGTACTGGAACGTTACTCTGCCCTCACGGTACGCTTTTTCCTTGCCCCATGAAACATTTTTGCTGATTGATTCACTTTCTGCTTGTGCAAATGAACCGTACAAAGCAATCATAAATTCCGATGTCATGGTCAGCGTGTTAATGGACTCCTTCTCGAAAATCACACCGATTCCAAGGTCTTTAAGCTGCCTGACATATTCGAGGCAATCCACGGTATTTCGGGCAAATCTCGATATCGACTTAGTTATTACAAGGTCGATCTTTTTGTTTTTGCACATCCTGATCATACGATTGAATTCAGTTCTTTTCTTTGTTTGAGTACCTGAAATTCCTTCGTCGGCAAAAATTCCAGCCAGAGTCCATTCTTTTTTTCGATTAATTAAATCAGTGTAGTAAGCAATCTGAACCTGATATGAATTCTGCTGTTCTTCCTGTTCCGTGCTGACACGGCAGTAAGCCGCAACTCGCAGCTGATGGTATTTATCCCTGTTTTCCGCAGTCTGCACTCTCGCAGGGATTATCGTTACATTCGGCGCTGTGGGCATTTTTCTTATTCCTTTCTGTGATGTTTTTTATGGTTACGCCGTTGATAAATTCGACCTCTATGGTACAAAAATGACTTATCCAAATTCGTGAAATACATGCATTGAATAAGCCAATATCAAGCATATTTAGTTGTTCGTGATTTTCAAGCAGAGCCTTGATTTCCGCTGTTTTCTGCGGATATTCATTGTAAGTACAGCAGTCATATTTTAGCTCCGCAAGCTCGAAAATTTTGGATTTTATTCTGTCAAAATCAGCCTGTACGGAATCCAGCATCTGACTGATTTCGTTCTGCTTACAAATAACATCAACAGTCGGAGAATATATACTGATTTCATTGTTTGATTCCAGTAAATTTGGATTTGCAATTGCCGTATTCAGAACAATCAGCACTGCTCCGATTATCATCTGATCCGTCAACTGATATTCAAGTCTGTAACAGTCAGGATTTCTGCAGTCCCATTTCTCGCAGCGGCAGTTACCGCCAATTCGTGAAAGCCTGTGACCGCATTCCGAACAGTATGTAAGATTTCTGATTTCCTGCAATTCTTCCGAAATTACGCACACAGAAGTTGCTTTCTGAACACGCTTTTCGTTCGCAATTTTAAATGTTTCCTCGTCGATAATCTGCGGATATTTGCCGTTTCCGAGATACTTTTCGTTCTCGATAATCCTCTTGACCATATTTTTGTTCCAATGCTCAGAATCAGCGGTATATCGGATTTTCTCGGACTTCATAAGATTTGCAATCTGCATTAAACTGCTTCCATTGAGGTATTCCTCAAAAATTCTGACAACTGCCTTGGATTCTGTCGACTCTGTAATTATCTTACCGTTCCGCATACAATAGCCAAACGGTATTGTGCGATTTTTTGTCATAATCTCACTCCTTTCACCAACAAGAATACCACATTTTTCAGCAGAAATCCAGTATCAAAACCAACAAAGAATAGCCCCGAAATTTGACTTTCAGGACATATTCCGCTATATTTTCTCTATAAATTTCAGACCGCCAATCAGGTGAAATTCCAGCTCATTTTGATTTATAACCACAATTTTTTCAACGATATTTTCAAACGCTGATTCATCAAATTCTGTAATCGGATTTTCACGCTTTTCAAAGTAATCTGTCAGCATTTCAATCTGCTCCAATGTTTCATCCTCATCATCAGAGCGAGTAAGTTTTTTCAGTTCAGATTGCAGCTTATTTATTTTCGCCGTAATTTCAGTAGTCTGTTCAAGATACTTCGCATTATCAAGAAATCCCTTTGTTTTCAGTCGTGCAAGTACATGAGTCTGTTCCCTGAGTTTTGCGATTTCCTTATGAATCTCCATAACGTTGGAATTGCCGTTAAATCGACGTATTTTCAGTTCCTGAAGTGCTGTTTGCAAGGGTACAAGAATCTGCCTGTAATTGTGCCGGAGTTTATTATACAGCACTGTGAAAACCTTGTAAATTTTATGTTCGGCTATCCATTTTGAATCGCATTCAATCGCATGAAAATTGTGTTTTGAACACACCCAATATATCTTTCCGTTGGCACATTTTCGCCTGTAAACCGAGCCACAGTTGCCACAAATCATCTTTTTGCTCAACGGATATTCGTGGAATTCCGTGCGACCAAAATATTCGCCTTTTTCCGCAAGAAGTCTCTGAACAGTTTCAAAATCTTCCTTTGAAATAATTGGAACATGGTCATCCGAAACATAGTACTGCTCCGCCTGACCTTTATTTCTGCTTTTTTTAAACGGAAACACGTTCTCCGTTATCTTCTTCCGCCACAGACAGTCGCCGATATATTTTTCGTTGGTCAGAATGTACCTGACCGCTTTTTTCTTCCATATACAGCCGGATTTCCCCATGACTTTCCCCTCACGGTTAAGAATATCACAGATGCTGTTCAAGCCACTTCCGTTCAGAAACTCAGCATAAATTCTACGGACAATCGCAGCTTCTTCCTCAAATATTACAAATTTTCCGTTCTCTTTTCGGTATCCAAACGGCACGTTTGAGGCGATATATGTACCGTTTTTCATTCTGTTTTTTATTGACCATTGTATATTCTGTGAAATTGAAATCGATTCTTCCTGAGCCAGACCGCCCATTATAGTTATTATCATTTCATCGGTCATATTTGCGGTGTCGATACATTCTTTTTCAAAACATATCGTGATTCCCAGTGATTTCAGTTCACGGATATTTTTAAGACAATCCTTTGTATTTCGGGCAAATCGGCTTATCGACTTCGTATAGATTCTGTCAATTTTACCCTTTCGGCAGTCTTTCATCATTCGCTGAAACTCGTCACGCTTGTCCTCACGGGTTCCTGTCATACCTTCGTCGGCATAAATGTCGATTAAAATTTCCGTGTCTGAATCCTCAAAAATACGGCTGTAGTACCTTGTCTGAGCCATGAAAGAATTCAGCTGATCTTCGCTGTCGGAACTCACTCGGCAGTACGCCGCACAACGAATCATCGCACTTTTTTCTTCTGTTATTGTCGGCTGTATCACCGTTACTATTGGCATATTATCAACTCCTTTCACTCAACAAGAATACCACATTTTTTCTCAAAATGGTATCACCATACCTGACAAATTTACTTGTCAGAATCTGTGGAATCCATACATTTATCGGCATCTGATGCTGCTCTGCACAGGCACATTGTGAAAATCCCAACCGTTCCTCCGACCATACATCCGACTAAAAATCCAATCATGCTGCCACCTCATATTCCCGTGCAGACGGATATTCCGAAAACACTTCTTTCTCATTGAGTTCGATGATTTTTTCTTTCTGCTCATCAGTCAGACAAGCCAAAGTCATAACAAATACCTCCATCTGATGGTACATAAATTCTGCTGTGCCATACTTATTCATTTCCATTCACTCCCAAGCTTATTTTGATTATTTCGTCGATATTCCGCATCATTCCGTTATCCAGCGAGCCTACATATCTGCCTATTCGACAGCGGTCAAGCGTTCTTATCTGCTCCGCAAGAATCGTGGAATCCTTCGGAAGTCCCGAACCTCTGATTTTTACGTGAACAGGCAGTTTACTCTTTTCCGCCGACGAAATCGGAACAGCAATAACCGTCGGGCTGTGCCTGTTCCCGACATCATTCTGCACAATCAGCACCGGACGGACACCGCCCTGTTCCGAGCTAATCACAGGGTTAAGGTCAGCATAAAAAATATCTCCTCGCTTAATCAACATTTTTATCACTCCCATTTTTCGGCGGTTTAAAGCCTTTTTTATTCCTCACACAGCTGTGAAACGGACAGAAAAGCACATCCGTATCCCTTGCGTACCAGATACAGCCGCTGCACGGATGCCTGCTTGGTAACTTTATTGTTGGAATTGGAATATCAACTCCAAATTTCTGCTGTAAATCAGACATTTTTTCATCACTCATACACCACACTCCCTTTGAATTTTTTATGTAAGACGGCGGTCTGTAAATTACAGAATCCGCCGTAACCTTTTTGCCTTCGTCTGATTCTTCAGACGATTTTCCGTGATATTTATCCCCGATACCCGTCACGGCGGAACGTCAGAAACGATGAACAGCGTATTCATCTCATGGAATTCTCATCCCTCTGTGGTTCTCACAGAGCCGTCCCCATTGCTTGAGTCTGTGGCTGGACGGAAGTAGCATTGTCCTCCTGCGTTTCGTTGCTCACGGGTAGCTGTCCCGATTTCCGGACCTCATATTTGTCGCTCGCTCTTCCGAGGTCTTGGCGTATGGTCCGTGCAGCTGACGAGATTTTATACCGTCCGCAGGATTCACGTATTTCTGATGCTGATTATTCAATTTTCAAGGTACTTTTCAGAAAAGCTTATTTTTTTGCCCTTCTATATCTCTATAGGCAGAAAAAATTCAATTTCACAAAAATTATTTTTTAAAATTTGAAATGTTTAGCAATTCTACACAGCATTGCTTTGATTTTATATGACACACTTTGTTGAGTTTTACCAATTGCAAGTGCAGCTTCCGTTTCAGACTTCCCCTCAAGCACGACCATTTTAAAAACATTCTGTTCCTCCTGAGAGAATGTCATCAGATATGAAAGAACATTCTGAAACAAAATTTTATCTTCAATACTCTCAAACATATCTTCATAGAAAATGACACTGCTGTTGTTTTCGTCAAGTTCCTCAAACGTCGGATAAACACCATCGCTGAGAGACGAAATGTATCTTGTGTGTCTTTTTCGCTTAGCTTCCTCTTTATACTCGCTTTCGCTGCACTCCAAAACAAAATTACCGAAGGAGATATAGAATCTTCCTTCGGTAATCATCACGTCCTTTATAAATTTTTCTTCGCTGACCTCTATGTACTTCTCACCATTCTGGTCGCTGTTATATTCAAAATACCTGACTTTCATTTTTAACCTCCGTTTTGATTTTCTTGTTTCGAATCAAAACGAAGGTTAAGGATATTCAGCTGTGCAGCACAGCCATTTATATCTGAATATCATCCTGTCCTTTCTCTGTATTCAGAAAAGATGACATAAAAAAAGGATACAAATATATTCGCTTTACTATGTAAAACGATTGTATTTATATCCTTATTTTATTTCTTATTCGATTTTCTTGTGAGCATAAAATACTCTGTTACAGCTTTTAAAGCAGACTATGAAAAAATATGGAGCAAAACTTGCTTTAAAAGCTTGTTTTGCTCCATAAAAATATAACTACTAAATTATTAGTAAAATTTAAATATCACTTTGTGCGTTATAGATATAATATCATATTAATTTTTAGTTAAATAAAAAATGATAGTTTGCTATAAATTTATTTATATAACGTATTTTGTTTACATTACATCTTTTTAAATTCAATAATATTCTGTATTGTATAATATTAACTCAAGCTTAAGTTAGAACTTAATTAACAAATCACTATAGCGGGTAGAAACTTCATCATAATTTTCTATATGGAAACTATATATATTATTAATAATAATATACGAACCCATAAATAGTATATTGACTTTTGCCTCATCCTTGGGTTGTATAACTAACAACGTAGAAGTTCCGCTTATGCGTTTAGGATCTATCGAAGTAACTTTAATTGACAAAAGGAAATGCAAATATTCATCAAATTTTTCCTTGTCAATACTTCTTTCAAAGGTACTACTTGGTGTATATCTTGTAAGTTCCATACTTTCTATACTTGATTCAAAAATGCTTTGGATATTAGTTTCCCAAACATCTTTATTGTTAGTCTCCTTTTTTGAATCTACTAATTTTTCCACAAAAAATATAGCACATATTAACGCTAAAATTGATATTATAGCCATTGTATATTTAAACCCTTTATGATTAATTATACCAAGCTGCATAAATAGACTCTTCCCACTTTCCTTCATCAATACCAGAAGTTCTTCCGTCAACTAACTCATCATAAGTCCTTGTATAACTTTTTCCTATATTAGGTTCCCATGGATCATTAATATAAAATTCGTATGTATTGGAACTTTCATTTAATTCATACCCATAAATAATTGTATTATGGCCACCATTTCTCACCCCGTTGCTATCATACCAGCCTCTAGAAATAATTACTGGACCTCTTGTTTCCAAACGTTTTAATAATTTTTCTTCACTTAAAACGTTTTTTCTTGTTACCTTTAGTTCTCCATCACTATAAAAATTTATTACCTTTTTTACTTGCTTCATAGTAGCACCTTGATTTAAATTTGTTTCATTTGGGAAAATATGTTGTGCAGCTTCAGTTTGAGTGTGTGTATTATAACCATAACTAGAAGCAAACATTTGTGCACTGGCATTCCAACACCACATATCTTCTTCTTGTGAATTTAAAGGTGTTGAATGTACAATCTTTTGTGAAACAACTTCTAAATGTGTTTCGTCATAGAATGCCTCGCCTGCACTCTCCCAAAAATCGCACCACTTATTTATAGCATTTTTTAAAACCCCATGTCCACTCGGATCAACATAAACTATGGGATTATTATGACAATAAGTATAAAGATTTAAACTCAGCGGATCCTCATTTTTTCCTGCATAGCTGTCACGACTTATAAATCTGCCAATAGTCGGACTGTAGTACCTCGCCCTCAGATAAATTGTACCAGTCTCAGCATCAAAATATTCACCGCAGTAACGGAAGGGATTAGCATCGGAATCGTTGATATTCTTTTCAACACCGAAAGCATCGTAAGTATAGGATTTAGCAATACTGCCATTTTCATCGGTAAGATTTACAACATCGCCATGAGCGTTCTGAGTGTAGAATCTGTAGTCACCCTTACCGGCATCATTCCAATCAAATGCAGCAGCGAGACTTGTACCTCTGATGTAAACAGTCGATGTATAGTGAGTTGTATAGTCTACTACGATCTGACTGCCGATCCAGATATGTGTTGTTGTAACACCGTTTACTTTCTTGCTGTCTCTTAAACCGCTGATACCATAAGTATAGCTTGCAGTAGTTTCGCCGTCAGTAAATCCGATAAGCTGATTCAGTCCGTCGTAAGTATTGGTTTCAGTTTTTCCGTCAGCTGTCTTTGTAATCTGATTGCCGTTAGCGTCGTAAGTGTAAATTGTCTGCTTTACATTGTCCTGAAGCTTGAGAGAATTCTCATCTTCAACAGTTTTTACTTCTTTCTGAAGCAGAGCCGTATACTTGCCCTGAGCGTCATTGTAATTGTATTCAGTTACATAATTTTCAGAACCGTCTGCCGTCATTTTGGAACGGTTTCCGTAATCATCGTACTCGTATGTGTAAGTATCCTTGGAATTACCTGTAGTTACAGATTCCTTAACAAGTCTCTTTAAGCTGTCATACTCGTACTCTGTTGTTTCTATTATACCATTTTCACTGCGTACTTTGCAAGCGTCAGAACCATCAAGAAAATATGAATATTTATAACTTGATATGGTAATATCGCCGGATTTATTTTCAAGATTTGTTATCTTGTTTGCTTTGTTGTAGGTATATGTCGAAACCACACCGTTTCCAAGCGTTTCTGTTGCCTTGTTTCCGTTTGCATCGTATGTGTAATTTACAATATCATTCTTGCCCTCTCGAACTGAGGATACACGCATCTCATCGTCATACTCATAGTTCTTCTCATAATAAATAGTTTTATGGAATATACCTGAGCATTCATATGTCGGATACTGTGAAACTCCTGCATACTTATGGCCCTTGAATGAATTATATCCTTCTTCCTGATAAACTCTTCCTAAATCATCGTACAAATAAATTGTAGAGTTGCCGTCTACAGTTGTTCTGACAGTTCTTCCCATTTCATCATACTGATATGATTTTGAAACATTTTTTGATGAATTATCAGGATTTACAGTATCTGATGATATTACACGGTTGAGTGCATCGTAAGTATTTGTTGTAATATTGCCGTTTGCATCAGTTGAAGTGAGAACATTGCCGTTCAGGTCATAAGTAATTGTACCGGAACTGTAACCTGTGCTGTCAATCGTTCTTACAACTCTCATCCAGCTGTCAAATTCATATTCTGTTGTAAGATATGTGTCATCATTTTCAGAGGACATACCTGTGTACATCTTAGTCTGAATTCCCGCATTGTTGTAGAAATACTTTGTGATATTCTTGTCGCCGTTGGCAGTACCGTCGCTGAGAATTACTTTTTCAAGCAGTCCCATTGCATTGTAACGATTCTGAACAACGCTGTTTTTGTTATCATCGATGTTCTGAATTGTCTTTATTACATTGCCGTTTTTGTCATACTGATTTTCTGTAACCGAATACTTTTCACCGTCAAAAGGAGTACAGTTTTTTGTTAGCTTATTGAGATATTTGTATTCATATGTTGTGGTGTTATTTAGTGCGTCGGTCTGTCTTGCAAGCTGTCCGTTTGCATAATATGCACTTGTACGTTTTACTTCGCTGTTAGTTTTTTCTTCAACAGGATTGCCTCTGAAATCAGTAAGAGTTTCTGTAATAACCTGCTTATCAGCAGTGATATAAGATGTTTTGATTGTTCTCAATCCATAATATGAATATGATGACGAATTATTTATTTCTGTATAAACATCAAATCCGTGATTCTCAAATTCATATGATGTTTCCGTAAGAATCTGTTTCGGACAACCCTCTGCAACTCTGAAATATGTAGCCTTTTCACGCTGTAATCCGTCATATTCAGTACCGTTGATTGTTTCATCGGGATTTTCTTTTTCCAGAACATTTCCATATGCGTCATAAGTGAAAGATGTTACATTTCCAAGTGCGTCTTTCTGCGTTTTTACTGCACCGCTCGGATAATATGTAATGTATGTTCCATGACTTTTGTCAGCAGAGTAATTAGGAGTATATTCCGCAGTTTTTCTGCTTAAAAGGTCATATTCTGAAATTGTAATAGCCGCCGTATCTCCTGTTCCGTAGTCACGAACCTCTGTTACATTATTGAAGCTGTCGTATTCATATTCCTTAACTGCATAAATATTTTTTGAAATATCAACACTTGTTTTTTCTCTTGATACCTGAAGCTGTGAATTGTACTCATATTCAACTGAGTTTACAACAGTATCTCCGTCCTTGATTTCCTTTTTAATCGAAAGTCCTTTTGCATATCCGGAAGTACCGTAAGTATACTCGGTCACATGCCCTTCAGCGTCTGTAATTGTACGGATAAGACCTGCAATTTCTGCTGTTTCGCTTGCCGGATAATATGTGTAAACAGTCATTGCATAATCAGCTTCATTAATCACTGAGTCGATGCTGAAATCATTTACAAATGCCAATGCATCGCTGACAGCAGTCAAACTCTGATAGCTTTTTACAACATTTACTCCTGTTTCATCATACTCACAGATTGTGATATTTCCACTTTCATCAGACTGAATTATCGGCATATTCTTATCGTTGTACTTTGCAAGAGTAAACGTGCCGTCGGGATTGATTGTTTTTGTAACATTGCCATTTGCATCACGGTCATACTTGGTTGTATTGCCCATGATGTCAACGCTTTCGGACATCTCATCATACTTATTTTCACCGTCAATCATATTATATGTGATTTTATCAACCTCATATGTCTGACCGTCGGTTTCAACAGTATTTGTCTTTACAGCGAGCTTTTCATCATAGTTGTAAGTAAATGTTTTTACAAGCTTATTGCCGTCAAATTCCTTGAGACCTGTCTGTTTTTCAAGCTTGTCATAAACATATTCCTGCCTGAGACCTGCTGCATTTGTAAGCCAGTTAACAGAGCCATTGCCGTTATAAACAATCTGATCTGTCATCTCATCATAACAGTTTGTAATTTTGCAAAGTCTGCCGTTTTCGTCGTATTCGTACTTTTCAGTACTGCCTGAAACGCTTGTTGCTGATACAAGCTGAAAATCACCGTTGTATTCATAAGTTACAATGCGGTCAGCTTCATCATCTTCAATGCTGAGAATACGGGAATGTTCATCGTTTCCATTGTAAGTGATTGTGTAAGTTCTGCCCGTGGAATCTGTTACAATTCTCTGATTATTTTCTTTTGCAGATATTGTCAGAGTGTTTCCATTAGCGTCCTTTACCCAATCAAGTTCGCCATTTGAATTGAAATGATACTGCGATTGAACAGCATTTGTAACAGTATACTCATCGCCTGATTTAACCATAGTGCTGTGTGCGTTCAAACACTCAAATCCACCGTTTCCGTCGTCCTTAAATGTCGTATTAGAGCCGTCAGGAAGCACAACCTGATAATAACCATCGGCAGGAATTACGATTTTGCTTACATCAATATTGAAATCCCAACCGATACCAAAAGAGCCTTCCTCGTTGCTCATTGAATTGTATGTTCTTATAAAATCGGACTTAACTCCGGGAGATGCTATGCTTAAATCTGTGAAAGATTTTGTGTAGTTACCTGTTGCGATATGTACGCCGTCGCCGATTTCCCAGCCCTTGCGGTAGAGTGTGTAATCGTATCCATAAGAATATCTCCACCACGGACGGATCCAGTAATTTTCGGGAGTAAACGGGTTGATAAACAGCAAATGCTCATACCAGCCGTATTCGTTTATACTGTCAAAATTAAAGGTTCTGTCTGTTGCCAGCGAACCATCCTCATTATCTATAAATTCTTTATTGTTATGCCATAAAACATTCTGCTTACCGCCTGCATATCCTAAATAAATTGTATGGTTTTCCGATGAATAAACAGATTTTGAACCGGATTCTTCATTAACTGCCCATTCGGGTCCGAGGAACCATAATTGTCCGTTTGTCCATTTTCCCTCCATGTCCTGACTTGTAACGTATCTCCAGTTACCACCAATCATAAGCAAATCGCTTTCGTTGGTCATTTCGATAACGTCATAACAATTTACCTGACCGGAATGAAATTCATTTCCGATAATAACCTGACCATTATTTAAATCCATAAGCTGACCGGTTGTTCCGTCCCAACCGTCAGGGGATGCAGTCCTGAAAACAAGGTTATTTTCAACCATTAACAAACCACCATTGATATCGAGCGTAGCTCCGTTATTTGTCCAGAACTGAGGCATATCCGTAGTAAACGACATACAGTCCGCAATGTAAAGAACGCAGCCGTTCAGATCAAAATTAGTGTCATGGAGATTAAAACTGTATGGGAACATTCCGCCTGAAAGCATTTTCAGATTTCTCTTGAATGCGTGATCCCAATCAAGATCACCGGAAGCTTCGTATGCTTTTTCAAACCACGAAACATCGAAGTCATCGATTGTTCCGTCGTTGTCTTTATCCATGTATTCATAATAATTAGACGACCTGTCTCTTAAATAAATCTGCTCATTAATTTTGTCAATTCCTTCGTTATAATCATCTGCATCTATCATTCCGTCATTTGAATAATAATGATTATAAATAAATTCTGCTGAATTTGGAATACGAGTAGAATTTACAGCTTCTTCTAATGATGCAATTTCTTCATCTGAAGCACTGCCGTCTGATTTTTTTAACATCAGATCATAATAATTTATTACTCCATTACCATCAATGTCATAATGTGAAACGCCTAAGTCATCAAAATCATAGTAAGTATTTTCTTCGAGATTTTCGTATAAACTGTAGAATATTCGCCAATCTTCGCCATCAAAATCTACTATTCCATCACCATCACAATCCATGCTTGGATTAAATCCGGGGTCACCTTGATATGCATCTTTACAGCTTCGAACATATTCAACGTCGTTTATGTCAATCCTGTCATCGCTCCACTGATTGTCGTTATCCGAATTGTATGTAGTATCGCCGGGAACAAGTGTTACAGTATCCTTTGACTCGCCTGAACCTATCTGATATGAACCTGTTCCGAAATCCTTGAGATAAAACGGAAGATAACCATCGCACTCGAATTTTACGTGATAAACATCGGAACCATCAGCGATCACGCAATATTCGCCGCCATCACTGACTTCCTGAGATGTGATTTCTTCCCAGTTTCCGTTGAAAATACGCATATAAATCGGAGTATTGTCACTTGCAGCGTAGCCATTTACTGTACCCTTACAAACTTTACCTGTTACAGCTAATTCAGAAACAGAGTTTACATTCGTCTGCTTGGCATATTCCGTAATAAGTGACTTTGCCGTATAATCCCACACAAATTCAGATTCACCCGATGATCTCGCACTGTATGCCATAACACTTTGCTCAACAGCTTCGGGCAGTTCAAAGTAATCTACTTTGCCAAGATTCTTGGTAGCTTCTTCAAACTCTTTTTCTAATTGAGCTGCATTTTTTCTGCTCTCAATCGCTTCTGCTGCCGACGCTATCGTTTCAGCATGCAGAATACCCTGCGAAGCACCGTCACCAAAAATCAATGCCTGTCCAACAAACATCGCTGACAGTGAACCAGCTATTATTCGGTTTATGTTTTTACTCATTTACTTCCTCCTTCTTTTTTGACAACAGACCGAAAGAATACTATAATCAAATATGTATTGTAAAGAGAATTTTATTGTTTCTGCATAAGTATTCTAACGGTCGCTATCTCAGTAATTATTGTCCGTTTATCAGGACTTGTGAAGCTTTTTTAATGCTTCGGGTTCTTTTGGCTGATTATATCCGCCGAAAGATGCTGAATTTGATGCATTTACAGCTGCCTTCTTAACTATTTTAGCTGCTGTTTTGCAAATCATTTTTTTAATCTGCATTTCTGTTCACCTCAACTTCCTTCATCATCCTTGTAATCAGCATCGCTAAAGATACTGAAAGCAAAGCCAATGCTATTATAATTGAAACAGTTTTATAAAAAGATATTAATAAAACTGTAATTACCGTAAAAATAAAAGATAATATTATTGCAATTTTTCTGTATTTTTCAATTTCAGAATTTCCTAATGGCTTATTCTCATTTTCAATTGGCGCTAACCAAAATACCAATATATTTGATGTAACGACAGCCATTATGTAAAATGTAGTGCTTACTACTGAAATATTTTTTATAAATAAAATAACCATTATTACATTAAATGTAAAAATCAGATTACATTTCAGATGCGTTTTGGCATGATAACCTCCGCAATACTTCCGCATTGTTAAAAAAACAAAATAAAATATAAAAATATTGAACAGTTCATGCGTTATCAAACCGCTAACAATAACTATAGTCAGATTTACTAATGCCGAAAATATCGCCTCACACCCGTATACATATATTTCACGCTCTTTCAAATCAATAACACTTTTTTCGACAAAAAAATCAGCTATTATGTTCGCAAGACGGGTAATCATTTGTTTAATCACCTCTTGCAAATATAATAGCTTTTATTTCTTTAAATGTCAATACAAAATGCGTGTTTGGTATGTTTCGCTTCGTATTTGGTATATATTAAAAAGATTTAATCATAATATTGGTAATGAACATATTTTCATTTTCATAAAATTCAATCATTCCATCGTACTTTTCCGTTATATTTTTCATTGACTGTGTTCCGAGTCCATGATGCTCAAAATCCTTCTTTGTTGTTTTCAACTCAGCATTATTCTCAAGTACAGATGAAGTGATTGTATTACCAATAGTTATGCAAAGATAGTTTCTTTTATTTCCGATATTTATTTTAATACGACTTTTAGATTGTTTCATACAAGCTTCAATTGCATTGTCTATGGCATTTGAAAATAAACAGACTATGTCATCTTCTTCAAATCCACTGAAATCCGTATTTATATTGCACACAATATCAATATTTTTTTCTCTTGCAAAATTAAGCTTGACATTTATGATAGTATCAATGATTTCATTTCCTGTTTTTATATACTCATGGAACTGACTCAGTTTTGTATCAGAAAATTCGGTTATATATTTTTTCGCTTCATCATTCTGATTGTTTTCGATGAGATTGTATACACACAGAAGATTATTTTTTAAATCATGCTGTAAAATCTGAAGATTATGATATACTGTTCTGACTGAATCATATGACTTTTTCTGAAGTTCGTACTGCATTTCCATCATGGAGTATTTCAGTTTTTCTCTGTTCTTCCTGGCGATAATTCCGAATAATATAAAAGCAATAATATTAATAACAACCAGTCCTACTAAAAGAATAATTAAAAACTTATCTATTGTGCCGTTTCTGCTATCGCTGTAGTATACTTCACTGGAGAAACCTACAATCATGACGGATATTACAAATATTACAGATACTGCCGTAAGTTCATGTTTATCCAGAAAGGCTTCTTTAGGTTTCACAACTTTTAAAACAAATCTTGTTATAATGAAAAATGAAAACTTAGTTATAAACAGCAGAAAAATTCTCAGTATATTTCCTGATTCAAGTAAATCGTTCGGTGCATAATTTAAAACGTTTGATGCAGTTATACTTACAATCAGATTTATGAACAATATGGTCATAATTGACAATATCGGTGTAATTATCCTATATATTACACTTCCTTTCATAAAAATTAATGTATATACTACATATAGTAAAATCCCAAATAAATCCAATACCGCTGAATATTTTACAGAAATATGTGCAGAAGTTATCATATAGCCGTTTATTAATACAAATGCACATAAAAGCTGTAATATATTTCTTATTCCTCGCAGCTTACTTCCCAGAAGTTTGTTAATAAATTCAAGCAGAATTGCTGTTTCCAGTACAGTAGCAGCAATTTCACAGATTTGAAATATTTTATTCATCACATACTCCTCATAAATTTTTGAAATTTGTTCTTTACTTCTTTTTTCCGGCTTCTGCTTAATGTAATACATTCCTTGTTTGTAAGTTCAATAGTGTCACTATTTATTGAAAATATATAATAACAGTTAACGATTATTCCTGAATGACATCTTACAAACATTTCATCTGAAAGTATGCCGGATAACTTTTCAAGAGTATAAAAAATCTTGATTTTATCTCCCGATTCGTTATGAAGATATACATTGTGATTATTGGATTCAATATAAATTATCTCCGAGGGGACAAACGGCTTTTCACCATTTTCTGTTTTCAAAAAATACTTGATACATCTGTTTTTGGCTTTATTATACAATCTGTGCAGTTCTTCTTCTATTTCAACATCGAAGCAATTTTTTCTGATAAACGCTGAAATATCATACTTCAGCGTTTTATATACAAGATCACTGCAGTTTGTAACAATGGCAATTATTGCATTGGCATTGTTATCTCTGATTATTTCGGCTGTCTGCATTCCATCGGGTTCCGGCATTTCAAGATCAAGAAAGAGTATATCAAAACTTTGTGTTCTGTCTGCCTCAATTACATCATTCCCATTAGTATATAACTCAATTTTAGCTTCATATTTAAATTTTTCAAGTATCTCCATTATCTTATCGGAAATATATTTTAGTACGTTTTTTTCATCATCCACAACAGCAATCCTAATCATAAAAATCACCTCATACCTCATATAATACCATATTTTAACAATAAATTCAATATATACTGCAAAAATTCTGTGGTATAATTAAGATATGAATTGAAAATTATTTTTCGTCAATTCCGCACATATATGACTATGATGCTGAAAATCGTTGAATTTACGCTGTTTTCTGAAAACAGACTGACGAAATCCTGACGGCAGATAAATTAAGCAGTGAGTGCAAGACGGCTTACATAATCTTGTTTCATCTGCATTGAGGAGTGAACATAACGGTTCAAAGTTATTGATGCATCAGCATGACCAAGAAGTTCGCTCAGGGTTTTCGCATCAAAACCGTTTTCAATACAAACCGTTGCATAAGTGTGCCGAAGCAGGTGAAAAGGAATATTGCGTACCTGACAGGCTTTCAGAACTGCCTTGAAACGATACTGTATTGTTCGTGGTTCAACAGGTTTTGCAGTGCCGGAAATCAAAAACAGCCTGTCATCTTTTTTGTTCTGCGATAATAATTTTAGAAGAAACGCAGGAATCGGCACGGTGCGGATTGAAGTTTTACTCTTCGGAGAACTGATAATGACTTCAGAACTGCCACGCCTGTTGATTCTCTGGACAGTTCTTCTGACAGAAAGCGTTCCGGCTGAAAAATCAATATCGCCCCAAGTCAGACCGCATAATTCACCAATACGCAGTCCTGTAAATAAACAAAGCAGAATAGCCAAAGTTGTGCTGTTCAGATTGTGTAGAAGATACTGTTCAAGTCGCTTGCGTTCTGCAAAATTCAGTACATTCAATTGTTTTCTTTCTACTTTCGGTATAGTAAAATTCGTGGATTTTACGCCGTATTCCTGCACTGCATATTGTTCAATGCTGTGGTACACACGCATAATATCACGAACTGTTTTTGCCGATAATCCGCCGTGTCCGTCCAAGCGACCATACTGAAGTTTGCTGTGAATAAAATTGTTTAATTTTTGAGTGGTCAAACCTGAAAAATATTCTCCACCGAGTGTCGGCAGAATATGCTTGGCGACAATGTTTGAATAGTTTGCAAAACTTGACTCCTTAACACGTAATTTTGCAGAACAAAGCCACTGTTCCGCTGCCTCACGAACTGTTAATTTCAGCGAAGAAACGGTCTGTTCCTGTCGGACAGAATAGAACTGTGCCATCTTTTCCCTGACTTCCGAAAGTGTTCTGGCATACACAGATTTGTATTTCAGTGAGCCGTTTTCCCTGTATCCAACAGGCACACGACCTTCAT
Organism: uncultured Ruminococcus sp.; assembly: GCA_947345935.1. GTDB lineage: Bacteria > Bacillota > Clostridia > Oscillospirales > Ruminococcaceae > Ruminococcus. Next base: position 13,669 of record CAMZZN010000030.1, on the reverse strand, counting down.
AGCGACCGTCCCTGCGTTTGTAAATATTACTTCCTTTTCGAGCCATAAATAAATCCTCCTGACGATTTTTCAGACGGCAGAACCGCCCGATTTATACATTAAAATTCAATTTTAACTTAAAATTTTACATAAAATTTCAGAAAACCTCTTTACTTTTTTCAAAAATATGATATAATAATAGCAAAAGCAATCCGTTTTCGTCAAAAAATTCGTGACGTAAATGTGCGGAATTGACGAAAAAGGCAGATTCCATTCACGAATCTGCCTTGTATTTTATACCTGCTGATGACCATTTTCTTCTTTGATACCGAGTTCTTCTTTTTTCTTCCGGATCATTCTCCTGAGCCTGCTATCCGCCACAGACCGCATATTTTTCTGACTTCGATTATAGTCATCTTCAATGCAGCGACTCAAATTTACGAACAAGTTAAAAACAGTATCTGCGAGCATTTCATTTTCAAACTTTTCCAGATTGTTCAGAAGATTCTGAGCATATTTATTGCCCTGTTCTGCGGATGAATTCAGATAATGCATAGCTTTTTCCCTGCACTTTTCCAAGTCGTCAGCACCGAAAAAATAAAGTCTGCCCAGTTGATAGCTTGCCCACATATTCTTATCAGCGGATTTCTCAAAGTACGAAACTGCTTTCTCAATATCATATTTTTCCTTTTGCAGATATAAATTACCAAGTGCATATTGAGTAAATTCATTATTTTCGGCGGACAACAGATATTTTTCTGCCTTATCCAAATCCTGCAACACAATCTCACCTTTGAGATACAGATTTCCCAGCTTGTAACAGGAAAAGGCATCTCCGCTGTCCGCACATTCGGTCAGCAAGGAAATGCCTTTGTCGATATTCTGTTCAAAATTTTTACCGCTGATATATTCTAATGCAATAAGCCGTTTTGTATACTGATTTCCCAGTGCAGCGGACTTTTCAAAATATTCAGCAGCTTTCTGATTATCAATTGAAGTACCAAGTCCCTTAAAGTACATCATTCCAATTTGGTATTGCAAGTATGGCTTTATTTTTTTAGCCAAAGGCTCAATCTGCAAAAATCCCTGCAATGCTTTTTCATAAGATATAAACGATTTTTCATCATCTTTTAAACCCGATTTTTTCATAGAATACAGCTTTCCAAGTTCAAACATTGCAAGCACATTTCCTGCATTTACTTCCGACAATAAAAGTCGTTCTGCTGTTTGAAAATCCGATATTTCAGAACTTTTTTCCCTGATAATTTTACAGGCATTTTTATAGTCATCGCTCCACTTCAAACAGTATTTATCAGACAAGTTTTCTTCGATAATTTGAGGAATGTCCACATCAGGTACAGATGCTTCAATTTCAATATCAGCCGCCGGAAATTCTTTTTTCAGGATGGTCTGAATAATCATATTCTTCACAAATTTAAACTCCTTATTCTGCACCAGCGGAGGCATATCTTTCTCCTTCAGCGTGTAAGTTTTGTACTTAGCACGTTCCAGCTCGCACCACTTCTCATACATCGCTGTAATCTGCGGATTTTCTGCAAGTTCGAAAAATATTCTGTCCACAGTTTCCTTTATTTCTTTCGGAAGATAACCATACACTTTTTTTCCACCTATGGATTGTAACTGATTTTGCAGAGTCATAACCAATTTTTCAAGATTTTTATTTGTAAAACTTCCGTTCTGAATCTGTTTTGCGATTTCGGATATCTGATTCTCCGATAACACTTTCAGTTCGTCACGTCTTAGAGTCTGCTCCTGATAGATACTCTGCAATTCATCATGAAAAATATCGTTTGCGAAAACAGAACGGATTTTATTGATGCCGTCTTTCGTCAGATATCCCTGTTTCGGATTCGTGGAATAGACAATCAGGTGAATGTGCGGATGATGCGTGGTATCGTGAAAAGCAGCGTACCATTTCATATTGCACAGCGGAATTTTTTGAGCGTTTGAAATATCAGAAATATGCCGCATGACAAGCTCACGCCAGCGGTCAGAATTATCATACCCAAGCCTTACTGCATCCTCTCGGCGAAGTGAAACAACGTGCGACCACACATTTCCGAGATGATGTGCAACTTCGTCCGCCACCTGATTCAGCACAATTGGTTCGTCGCTTTCACTGAACAATCCGTGCGAGCCTCTCTGCTCTGCACTGGGACGTTTTGCAATGTAACCGACAAAATTCTGACGGTTGCCGATTACGTCCGCATTACGCTCAATGATTGTGCTGATGAGTTCGCTTGCGTTCTGTGCTGTAGGCTTGGAGATATAGTCCTCGTACTCCAGATACCGCTTTGATTCGGGAAAATCCATAAGCAGTTGACTTAACAGATTTTTCTGATTTTCAGCAATCGAAGCGTTCATGTCATACTTTTTCTGAACACGGATTTCGACAGTCTCACGGGTTGCAATGTATTTCGTGTAATTTTTACGCTTTACAGCATTTTTTGCACTGCCGCTTTTTAAATATCGGCTTGTGACGATTATCTGTGACATTCACTACCTCCTTTTTATCGAAAATAAAAACAGCTCAGAGAGTTTTCTCCGAGCTGTCTTTATAATTCAGATTTCCTTATATTCAGGCATAGAGTCAATCAAGTCAAGCGTTTTCAGACTCACGTTGATAACCGAAATAAGAAGATTGAAAATATATTTACTATCACCGTAAGTGTTGGGGTCATCGGTAATACCGCTGTCTTTGTCAGTCTTTATGCGATAAGATTCCATAATCCACTCAACAGCAGACCTGCCGTTAACCACGTATTTATAGACTTTTTCAGGAATATTACCGATTGTGATGTGGTCGTTGAAAATAATAGTACTCTTATCGTTTTCCTTGCCAATCTTCCTGAAACGCATCTTGTTTACGGAGTAGTCCTCCTTGTTGACAGTAATTTCAAGACCGAGTGCAGAAGCATCAGCAGGAGTTTCATAATTAAGGTGCAGTTCAGCAAGTTTTTTGCCTATATCCACATATTTTGGAAATTTTTCAAGTGTTGGTATTCTTACCATTTCTTTTGCGAGGTTATCTTCATAGGCGGATATATAGTCCTTGCTGTGCAGAACGGCATAAATGTAATAGAAAATATCTTCCTTTGTTATTCTGTTGCCGTAAATTGTCTTGAATCTTTGGAGTGCTGTGTCCGATATAGCATAGCGTTTCCTGTAAATGTCTGTATTTTCCTGAACGTCTCCAAAAAAAGTCATTTGTGCATCTTTATGCTTTTCCTCATTGTCGTATATATAAAGCGGATAACATTGTGAGTGTCCAATAAATTCCTCATCTGGAATTGTATCTGTAATCAAAACTGAAAACCTCTTTTTAATGTTTAATCCTGATGTATTTATTACAAGATTAGTATGTTGCATTGTTGGAAATATATTTGTCCAATTGGACGGACGATGTATAAGTGGCTTGTTAAAGGCAAGGTGTTTTTTGCAAAACGGACGATAGCTTACTATTCGCATATCATCACAATGCTTTACATGAATACCACTTATAAACTTTGGTAACAAACTACTTGACCAGCTTATCTTTGTAGAATCCATACTAACTGTATTATTGAGGTATGTTGCTTTTATCTTGCTGTCATTAGTCAATTCTCCAGAAGCCACAAGTTTTGTAAATGCTGAATGACACCTTTCTATCTCTGCGTTATAGAAATCTACCATTCTATCACTATTAGCAAGGGCAGATTCTTTAGAATAGCTATATACCCAAAAGTCACGACGAGTGCCGACACCTGGAGCATAATTATTACTAAATATACTTTCTTGTTTCTCTTTTGACTTATCGCCCATAAGAATAAAGTTCATAAAATTTTCATTTCTTTGATTTATCCAGTCATTATTTTCATTAGGTGTAATATAACTCCATTTGATATTACTGATATCGCCGAATTTCTGGATTATATCGAGTTTCTGTTCCCTTGAAAGATAATCGCCTATATCATAATAGTGAATAAAATGGTCTTTTTTCACACCCTTACGCTTTACGAGTATAGTTATAGCCACAGGTGTGCGTGAGCCTGAACCAAATATCTTACCACCCTCTTTGCGTGAAAGTTCTCCTGATGTACGCTGATTTCCTCTAAGATTGAATACATAGATATGATTAAATTCTTCTACTAAACATTCTCTGAAACCGTCAAGAGCAACGCTGTCAAGATAAGAGCCATTACTTACAAAACCTATAATACCATCATCACCCAATCTGTCCGTTGCCCAGCGAAAAGCCTTGATATAACTATCATAAACAGCTCTCGTGTTGTTCGCATTAGATTTATAAACATAAGTTTTTGCAATTGATATATCTAAGAAAGGATATGAATTGTTCTGATTGTTGTCATTTGCAGAACGTTGTCCAACAGAATACGGAGGATTGCCGATTATTACAGTGATAGGAGATTTCAACTGCTTTTCAGCTCTTGCGGAATTTTCCTCAAACATCTTTTCCAACTGTTCAGAAGCTTCTGTATCCTTTATAATCTGTCTTTCCGTCATTGCAAACGTGTCTGTAAGTACGATGCCCTCAAATTGAGCGTACTCATCAGCACCTATCAAATCATGGAACGTTTCTTCAATATTTATTGTAGCAATGTAGTATGCAAGAAGTACAATCTCATTGGCGTGGATTTCATTTGTGTATTTATAAAGCAAATTGTCAATGTCAATCAGTCCACTACGGAGCAATCTCACAATAAATGTACCTGTTCCCGTAAACGGGTCAAGAACATGAACACCCTTGTCGTTAAGCGAACTGTTGAACTTATCTCTTAATACAAAATCAACGCTCCTTATGATAAAATCCACAACCTCAACGGGCGTATAGACAATACCGAGTTTTGCGACTTGTTTCGGCAGTGCATTCTTGAAAAACTGTTCATAAAGTTCAATGATGATTTTCTGCTTACCTTCAGCGTTATCAATGCCCTTAGCACGTTCCTGTACACTCAGATAGAATTTATCAAGCGTTTCCTGTTCTTTGTCGAGAGCCTTTTCGTCAAGTACCGCAAGCATATCCTGCATAATTCTTGATACGGGATTATTCTTTACAAACTCATAGTCCTCAAACAATGCATCAAAAACAGGCTTTGTAATCATGTGCTGTGCAAGCATTTCAACAGCGTCGGAAGTCTTTATGGACGAATTGAGATTTTGCTGTAATTCATTCAGAAACTCCTTAAATCTTGGGGCAATTTCAGGTTTCTCTATCAGGAGTCTGATTTCCTCAATATGTCTGTTTGCAATATCTGCTATGTCTTTCGCCCACGTCTCCCAGTACCTGCGAGAACCGCACTTCTTGACGATTTTTGCATAAATACTGTTCTTCCATTTTTCAAGGTCATCAAAATTAAATCTGAGCTGTCTGTAATTTTCAGCGTTAACATCATTTTCGTCCGAACCGTAACCGGTTACGCCTATAATCTGAATTTTATCCGGCTTTTTACGGTTAAGGTCAATTTTATTTATTGTATTATTGAATCTGTCGTCATGAGCCCTGAGTGCCTGTAATACGTCCCACACAATTTTATATCTCTTATTATCATTAAGAGCTTCTTCAGGTTCCATTCCTGCCGGAATGCCTATCGGGAGAATTATATAGCCATATTGTTTACCCTCAGCTTTACGCATTACTCTGCCGACCGACTGAATAATATCAACGATAGAATTACGTGGATTAAGAAACATCACGGCATCAAGAGCAGGAACGTCAATGCCTTCCGACAAGCATCGAGCGTTTGAAAGAACACGACAATTATTGTCCGAAGTGGTTTCCTTTAACCAGTCTATGCGGTTTTTCCTTACAAGAACATTATCTGTTCCGTCAACATGACCAAGCTGTACTGTTACAAGATTATCATCATGACCATTCACCATCAATTCATTTTGAATTTCATCAAACATAGCCACAAATTGTTTCGAAGCTTTGATACTGCTGTTAAATGCCACAGCTCTCCTCATAGGTGCAGGGTCATTTGCAAAGTAATCTTCTTCACCCTCAAAAACAGTTTTCTTGGAAAGACCGTTCAGACAACCTATAATTTTGACACTGTCATCAAGCTTCAGTTCACTGCTTCTATCGGTAAGAAGGTTTTGCAGCCTTCTGTTAACATACCCTTCATCAACAGCAAGTACAATAACCTTATAATCGGCAAGCAATCCCAATGCCACAGCCTTGGAAAATCCCAGGTTGTAAAATTCTTTGCCATAGACATTCTCGTCGTCCATAGAACACAGCAATGCACTGTTCTCGCTTGCTTTCTTTTTGCTTTCATCACCGTAAATTCGAGGAGTAGCGGTCATATAAAGCCGTTTCTCAGCCTTAATGAAATCATTGAAATGCACCTTGACGAAGTTGCTTTCGTCCTCTCCGGCAAGAGTTACACCTGTTGTTCTGTGTGCCTCATCGCAAATCACGATTTTGAAAGTAATACCCATTTTATTCTGAAAATCCGACACGACTTCAATAGACTGATATGTAGAAAAAAATAAATTCAGTGTGTTCTCCGAATCAGAATTCTTATAACGGTTTATCAATTTATTTACATTGGTAGTTGCAGGAATTACTAAGTCTGTAATGCTGTTGATGTTGTCTGATGTCCTGCTTGCTTTTGAATCTGAACATATCGCATAAATCCTGTAATCATATTTTGTCTGAGCCGACCATTCCACCAAAGTCTGATTAAGCAGAGAAATTGAAGGAACCAAAAACAGAACATTTCCCACACCATTTGTTACCGCTTCTGCAATTTTAAGAGCAGTAAAAGTTTTTCCCGTACCGCAAGCCATAATAATTTTACCACGATCTGACTCTTTAAAGCCATTCATTACAGCGTCAATCGCTTCGGTCTGATGCGGACGTTCTTTCTTCTTTGTACATACTTTCATATCCTCGATTCTATCGAGGGAAAAATCGTCCCAATCTATACCGGAATCCTTGAGATCCTGTAAGCGTATACGAGTAATCGGAGGCAACTGTCCGATAATAGTTTCTTCAGCGTTGGATGACCATTTGTCCGTGGTAGACACAATAATTCTCTCGGTATACCTATGCTCTTTTCCATCAATATAGAAAGCCTTTCCCGAAGCAGAAATAAAAGTATCCACATCGTCTTTAGATACAGAATTATTTTCATCGTAGAATTTACACTGTACAGCACAATATTCGTCCCTATCCCTCAATTTAGCCACAAGGTCAATTCCTATATCATGCGTATCCGAATACGGAAATTCTTTCCATAACCACACGTGTTCATAAATTTCAGAGTAAAGAGGACTTGTCATGAAATATTTCTGCATAAGCATCTCAAACTTAGAACCCTGATCGCTTTTGCTTTGCGACGCACTTCGTAAATCAAACATCAGTTGTTCAAAGCTATCATTTATATACATTTTTAACACCTCTTGTCATTCAGTCAAATTAAAATATATAAATACATTATACCACAAACGGATTTGTTCGTCAATCAGCATGAGGAGCAGTTTTTTTATTTTACAAATAAACTGCTCCATGCTAATTTGTACGATGAACTGACAATAAAATAAAAACTACTCCGACCGCTGATAACGTACCGCCTTTTCAAAATTGATGATACCGTTTATGCGTTTCACTTCGTCTGTACACATCATGCGGAGTTTGAACAAAGTTTCATCATCGATTTCATTCAACGCCGCAAGCATATGAGTGACCGCACCAAGTTCTACTGCTATCTTGAACATTGCTCGGGACAGTCGCTGTTCGCTGCCTTTTACAATTCCCTCCGTCATCGTGGCAAGCTGAGGTGCGATAAATTCCGTTGCTGTATGCTCTTTGTTAAGAATATACCCGCAGTAAAAACGCACCGCCTTTTCGATAAATTCTGTTTTGGATTTACAGTTATCCGCTTCATACAGCATATCAACCTTTTCCATTGTATCAGGAAAAATATACAACGGAAATTTCACCTTGACATCATCGGAAACTGTCTGTTTTTCGGCAGTTTCCTTTTCTTTTTCGCTTTTTGACTTCATGATTTTCTAAAACCTCCCTTTCTGACTCCATGAGTTTATTTTTCCGAAACTCCTGCAAAATCGGCGGGCTTTGCCCGTCCGATGTGAATGTTTTGGCGGCTGTGACGCCAAAACTTTAACCAGCAAACCAAAAAAATCACCGATTCCCCTCAGAATCGGGCAGAATCAGTACTTTCAGACCCGTCCGAAAACGGCTCAGATTCCGCCCGATACTCTCATGGGTATACTTTCCCGACCTTGCTCCCGAAAACGCCACACGTGGCATCATGGGGCGAACGACGGGGTTATACGTCTGAACCGGAAACGGGAGTTTCGGACTTTGTACGGCGATTTTCCTTTCTGTCGGACTTCTGCGACGACATCAGGTCAATATAGTCCCTGACATTCTGCGGAACGTGCTTCACATAAAGTTGTTCCGTGAATTTTTCAAGTTCCGCAACAAGCGTTGTATTTTTCTGTACAAGGTACATTTCCAGTGCTGACAACTTTTCACCACTGACCGTAATACTTACATTTTTCTTCATAAACCCATCCCCATTTCACAATTTTCATCTTCGTCAGGTTCATCAGACAGCTCCTGACCTCTGCCCGATATTGTTCCATATGAAGTAATTTCAACCTGTTTTCGTTCAAGAATCACCTGTTCGAAGTCGCTTGAATCAGATATATTCCTGTCAAACTGATACTCTGAAAGTCTGTCAATGCAGTCAAGAGTTTCGGCAATGCCATGAATATTTTCCGCTTCCATTACTGCTTTCAGTTTCACAAAATCATCGTGAGACAGTTCCGAAAGTAACTTTGCAAGGTCGTTTAACCTATCGATTTTACCCGCGTCATCAAGCGTTAAATTCGGTAGTGCAGACTGAAAATCCAGACAAATTCCATTGCATAAATCGCAGGTAATTTCCGCATCAAACGGCAGAGAAATCCATTGTGCCTGTTCTGTTTTTTCCTCCTCCGGCACGATAAGCAGATGGAAAAAACAGCTCTCAGGTCTGCCGATTTCGATGTTGATATCCGGCTTTTCATACCCCGAAGTCAGGCAATAACAGCCGTCAACAAATTGACCGCCCTCACGCTCACACATAAGTTTCCCGACTTTTTCACGGTCAAGAAGTTCCAGAATCTCATCGGAACAGCTTTCAAGTTCAGGTATCATTTCGTTTTCAATGACCGTTTCGCCCAGTTCATAGCAGTTTCCGCACGGGTAGACCATCACGGAATCAAGCCCGTAAGTTATCAGCAACATATCTTCAAAACTGCTTTCAGGATTCTCGACAAGCAGACTTTTGAACGCCGCCATCTCCGTAAATTCGAGATTTTCCAGATGTTCAGCGAACAGATTAAGCCTGTAGATGTCCGCCGAAAAATCCTTTTCATACAGCTCCGACGGCAAATTCATATTTTTAAATTCATAGATTCGGAACGTAACTTCGCTGTTTCCGGCAGGATATTTCAGCCTGTCAAGAGCGTCCTGCATCTCGAATGCCGTCATCGGAAACTCCGCCGACAGTGCATATCCGTTGTTGATTAAATGTACTTTCATAAAAAATCACTCCTCATTTTCTTCTTCTGTATTTTCTTCTGTCGGATTCTGAATTTCTTCGATTATATCTGTCACTTCCTGCGGATAATCGATGCCCTCAAAGGTACACCAGCTTATCCAGTTGCCCTCCGAAACAGGTGATTTCACGACATTTTCGCTGTCAGCAGATGCAAAAATCACTTCACCATTACCGACGTAAATCCCAAATTGACTGCCGTCAAAAAGTCCAATTCCTGCGATGTCAGGCATTGTATCAAGTCCGCCGATTTCGTTGTAAATCAGCGTATCAACGTCCGTATTGAATGATTTTTTGGACGGTAAATACCGCAGATAACCCATAATCATACCGACATTATCCGCACAGCGATACCGCAGATTTTCGTCCATTTCACCGTAACAATTCTCCTGAAATCCCCAGCCTGAAACGTAAGCGTTCCTTGACCAAGCCGCCATATCAGTACAGTTTTTCGTGTCTGAATCCATGAACATATATTCGTTTATAGTAGCGTTCATGACCATGACATAGCTCCGCATGAAGTCCTCATAATTAATTTCAAGCCCATAAAAATTGTTGATATCCGAAATCAGAACTTCATCATTTTGATTACTGAACATCTCCGCATATCCCGAAAAATCAACAATCTGACCGCTTTCAAAGTACGAAAAATATATCAGCTGTGCCTTGATAGTCTGCTCCTGAAGTCCGATTGCGAACATTGAATCGGCGATTTCCTGACCATCAGATTCCATCTTCAAAAGTTTTTCCTGCTGCTGACTGTCCAGATTTTCAAAGAACTCACTTTCATCAAAATTTACCGATATATCGGGACTTTCAATCTCTCCCATGCTCGAAAACACCGCTATCGGTGCAAACAGTAAAAATAGTAATCCCGCAGCTACACTGCCGATTATAAGCAGAAATTTATTCCGCTTTTCCTTGTCAAGTGCAGTATCTACCGCAATTTTTTTCAGCAGTGCCTTTGCGGCTGCGGCTATCGCTTCCGCCATTTCATCACCTTTCTTCCATAAAAAAGAGCCACATTTTACTGCGACTCTCAAAATTATTTCATTCAATTTTCATTTCATATTCCTCTGCAATATCCTCCGCAAGAGCGATATTCTGAATATGGTCGATTCGCTTTCTGACAGATTCCGCTATTACTTCTGCTCTGCTTTCCTCAATGAAATTCCCCGAATTTTCAGCTGTCATTATCTCTTTTATCTCATCTTCGATGCCGTCAAGCCTTGAAAAATCAAACTTTTTTAAATCTGAAACAAGCCTTAACTGCTCGCCGTGAGTTTTCTTGAACGGCTTGCATTTCACATCTGCATACGGAATATTTTTCTCTGTAACATTGTACCACAGTGAAGTTCCGCTGTCAAAAATCGGGGCTGTACCTATCCATTCAAGCGTATCTGCATTCCTGAGCAGTCCGAAATTATTGAAATGCCTGTCCTCGTTTGCTATCAGATAATCGGTAACTATCATTGCGTCAAGAGCAGGAACAATGTCTTTTATCCCGATTTCCCGGCAGATATTCACATAATGAAGGTACTCGTTTTCGTGATTTTCCTTCGGACGAATCTGAAGTATTCGGTATGCACTGATAAGCTCCGTATCTCTCGTTACAAAATCCTCGCACACGCTGAACGGCTCGTTTTCATTCCAAAAAATATCATAAGGAACATGATTTATTCCCAGTCTTTCCATTATTTTTGAAGCTATGACCTCGTTGAAAGGCTGCTGTCTGAACGGTTCTGAACCCGATTTCAGCAGACATCGTTTTCCGTTTATTATCTTCCAACGCTTTTTCAGATGTCCGTCTGATGTATTATCAGGTGAAAGAAAATCAAAATCGGAAGTTTTTCGGCTTGTTCCCAGAAGTACATCTCCGATATCGTCCGAAAAATCATTGTCAAAAAAGTTCACTTTTTCCCATGTCAGCACACTTTCAACAGGCTTTATCCAGTAGTGGTCCGACAGACTCAGTCCGAAACATTTGGTCAGAAGTTCGCCCGTTTCATACAGTCCGAGAGATTCAAGCACATCTGCAATTCCCATACGGCTTGCAGGAATGGAACGTCCTCTCCACCAGTGATTCAATGCCGCACGGTCAACAATTTCCTTGTGCCTGAGCGAATGAAGAACACCTATCGGAAGATGCTCTTTTTGCATTATACCGCTGATTTCCGTGATAACTCCCACCGCATCATCTATCTCAATTTCTGCTACAGAAATATTTTTGTGCATAAGAATATATTTCAAAATCTCACCTACTCAATCCATAAATTTTAAATTATTATAACATTTTTTCAACTGTAAATCAAGCTTTTTTATCGTCCGCCCGCCTTTCCGAACAGCTTTTCCTTGTAAGACGGAGCGATAACCTGCAGTAAATAGCGTTCATTGCCACATCGGTACAGACAGATTCCACGCTCGGGATACTGAATCAGGCAGTATTCCGAATGTTCCACCTGAAGCGTATCCATGAAATCCACGGGCGAGATATTGCCGGGATTGAACAGAAAATGATGGCTCGGAATCGAGAACAGAGGCTTGGTAAACTCCTTTATTTCGGGCAGAAGAAAGTCCTCGATGTTCTGACTAGCCAGAATAAACGAGGACTCCTTTTTACGCACACGCTTCATGCCGTTTCGGATATATTCGATTGCAGTCATGTTGGTCAAAAAGAGGTAGAGCTCGTCAACTGCCGCAACAGTATTTCCGCGACCTAAAAGCTGATTGCTCATATAGCTGAGAATGTTGAACAGCATAGTATCTTTCAACCTCTTGTTGGTGTCCATAAGCCCTTTCACTCCGAAACAGATAAACTCGCCGTCCTTGATATTGGTGCGACCGTTGAAATACTTTGACTCTGCACCCTTGCACATTGAGTGAAGTCCCAGACAGATATTCTGCAAGATTTCTTCGGTATACAGGTGTTTTTTCTCACTGTCAAACGCCATGAATTCCTTTTCAACAAGGCTGTACAAGTCCTCGACAGTCGGATAATCAGTAGGTTTCAAAGTGCTGAAATCCGTAAAATCATCGATTCCGAAACGTGCATACAGCTTCATCAGCATGATTTCAATGGTGTCGATTTCGCTGTCGGTGAAGTCCTTGTAAGCTCTGAAAAAGTCCTTTAAATAGCTGATGTGCTGACTTAATCTCGTCACTTGTCTAAAAGCCGGCGGTTCAGATTCATTTATGGCGCGGACATTTATTTCTGATTTTTCATTATTTGGGCGCGATCCGGGTCCAGCGTCACGCTGGTCACCGTCGCTCCACGCTTTTGGTTCAAGCGGATTTATCATTAATTCGCCCGACATCATGTCGATATACGTGCCACCGAGATTTTCGCACAATTCCTCATATTCATGCTCAGGATCTAAAACCAGCACACTTTTTCCCGCCTCACGCTGATTGCAAAGCAGCAGTTTCATCAGGTATGACTTACCCTGACCACTATTGCCAAGTATTAAAATATTTGAATTTGTCTTGTCCTCGGTACGCTTGTCGAAGTCCACAAGCACGTTGCTGCCGTACTTGTCACGACCGATATAGAAGCCGTTTTCGTCGGTTTTTCCGGAATAATTCAGCGGATACAGGTTCGCCGCACTCGATGCAGGAAGCACCCTCTCAAACTGATTTCCGAACACATTATTACCGGTCGGAAGCACTGACAAAAAGCCCTCTTTCTGACGTAAAATCAGCCTGTCTACACTGATTTTTGAACGTGTCAGTTCCATCGAAATATCGGCTTGCAGTTCCTTTAATTTATCCTCGGAAATCGCCTTTAATTCGATAAAAACAGCCGTATGCAGCAAAGGTTCTTTATTGCGGCGAAGCTCCGAAATCAGTTCCACAACGTCATTGATGTTGTCCTGCGCCCTGATGCTCTCGTTTACGTCGTTTGTCGTGGTCATCATGTGGTTCTTACGCATCGCCTGCTGTACGATTTTCCGCTGCTCCTGAGCGGACACAAGACGGTTGTAAATCCGCAGTGTTACGCCGTTTCTGTCCGCTAAATGTGTGAATTGTCAACCGAAAATAGGACAGAAATTATTTAGCCGGGAGAGAAGCTTTGAACTGAACCGGAGAAAGATAAC
>CAMZZN010000029.1 GCA_947345935.1 uncultured Ruminococcus sp. | reverse complement strand
TTTCTATTTCTTTTATTTTTGTTTCCATATTTCTTATTATATCATATTTCTTCTATTAAGTAAACGCATATGGGACGCTGTCCCCTTTCCCCCCCTTTGGAAACCCATTATTAAATATTTAAAAAGCCCCGTAAAGGGGCATTTTAAATATTTATAATAGATTGTCAATGAAGTGCTCCTTATTCAACGGAGACTTAACGAGAAAGTATTCACCTATAAATAACATAAACGATCAAAAGCGATTACTGTGCTTACAGGCATTTTATTAATCATCAACTGTGGATAAGATTCCAGAGTTCTTGCCCGGTCTCAGCGGAAACTCCTGCCGCTGCTGCAAGTTCCTCCGGTGATGCGCAGCCGAGATTTTCCTTTGTTTTGTACTTCATCATAAGCTTTGCCGCTTTTTTTTCACCTATCCCCCGGACGCTTGTCAGCTCGGAGGCATAGTTTTTTTTCTTATGCCTTGAATGCATGAAGCTCACGGAAAAGCGATGCACTTCGTCCTGTATCCTGGTGACCAGATTGAATACGGATTTCATTTCGTTTATCTGGATCTCCATGCCCCCTGTGGCAATAGCACGGGTACGATGCTTGTTGTCCTTGACCATTCCGAAAACCGGGATATTCAGTCCCAGTTCACGTATTACCGGTTCAACTGCATGAACGTGCCCACTTCCGCCGTCAAGAAGGATAAGATCGGGAACACGGGTAAAATATTCGTCCCCTTCCCCGGTAACGATATGAATAAGCCTGCGCCGCAGAGTCTCCTGCATACTGCCGTAGTCGTTCTGATACTGCTGTTCCTTTATCGTAAAGCGTTTATACGCCTTTTTCAGAGGTCTGCCGTCCTCAAACACGACCATTCCCGCAACCATGGATTCAGACGAGAGATTTGAGATATCATATGCCTCGATATATTTCGGTGGCTTTTTAAGCCCCAGACTTCTGCCCAGCTGCTCCAGAGCAATAACCTCTTTGCCCGTACGGTTGTTTTTCAGCGCTGCATATTCGGCGCTGTTATTCTTTGCCAGACGAAGAAGCTCCGATTGCTTTCCTTTCTGCGGAACATGAAACTTTACCTTATGCCCGGACTGTTTTTCCATAAGTTCTTCCAGAAGCCTGTAATCCGTCGGCAGCCGATCGGTCACGACTAATTTCGGAATATCGCTTCTGCCATAATAAAACTGCATAAGGAACGAACTTAAAATATCATCCCCGGAGTCCGGCTTTTCAAATTCAAATACTGCCTTATCGTACAGCCGGCTTTCACGATACATCAGCACGGAAACATATACCCCGTCGTAAAATTCTGCGATCCCGACAACGTCCGCAGAGTCCACTACGCTGTTGATGATCTTCTGCTTCTCCGACGCCTTTTTTACTGCGGTTATCCTGTCACGAAGCAGGGCTGCTTTCTCAAAATCAAGATTTTCCGATGCTTCTTCCATTTCCTGACGCATACGTTCCACTGAATCAGCGCTGCCGCTTTTTATGAATTCTACTGCCTGTGCAATGGTATTTCTATACTCCTCACGGCTTATCTTTCCCCGGCAAAGACCCATACAGGTTTTGATATGATAATTCAGGCATGGTCTGCCTTTACCGAAGTCACGTGGAAAAACACGTGTGCAAGTTGGCAGCATGAATACCCGGTTGGCTTCATTTACCGCTTCCCTTGTGATAAATCCGCTTGTATACGGTCCAAGGTACTTTCCGCTCTCTTTGGTGTTTTTTTCCGTGGTTATCCTCGGAAATTCTCCGTCAGAGATGCGTATATAGTGATATCCTTTGTCATCCTTCAGCAGGATATTATATTTCGGCTTGTGCTGCTTGATAAGACTGCATTCGAGAAGAAGAGCTTCATATTCACTGTCGGTGACAATAAAATCATAGTCAAAAACATTCGACACCATTGCTGCCACTTTCGGGGTATGGTCAGGATTTTCACGGAAATAGCTGCTTACCCTGTTATGAAGATTTTTTGCCTTTCCGATATAGATTATAGCGCTTTCCCGATTTTTCATTATATACACTCCGGGAGAAACTGTAAGCTTTGAGGTTTTCTCACGGAGATATGGAAGTCTTGGATTCATTTTTACACCGCCTATTGCCTGTCAAAGTATGCTTTTCTTCCGCCTGGTCTGAAATACGTCCTGATATAACCGTCCGTGGACAAAACAACAAATTCGTTTGATTCTTCAATATAATAAATTCCGTCTCCGTCCTCTGCCTCTGTTTTATACAGCGCATCAGGATCATTTATAACGTCACTTGCGCCCTTTTCGTAATCCTCGGCGGTCTCGTAATCAAAACCGATGCTGAACTCCACGCCGTGCTTACTGAAATGGTCATCCCTCAGCTTTTCTGTTCTGAAATGATATTCAACATAATCATCATCCGATGCATTAGTCTCTGTCTCCTTTGCGGCTGTTGTTATTACAGCTGTATCCGAAGTATCAGACGTCTTAGTATCCTTATCGGACGAAAGATTTATTCCAAAAATCGCTGCAATCAGGATAATAAACGCAGACGCTCCGGATATGGCAAGACCTTTGATCTTATTGCTCATAAACTTGACTCCTTAAAAATCAAGGGAGGTTCTGCCCTCCCTTTTAAATATATTCAGGTAACCTTAACTGATATCTGCTTGCTTGCAGAGAATATCAAAATAATTCTGAACTGAACTGTTTCCGATAAGACTGCTGTCGCTGACTATCTCGCCCGTATACTTGCCGTCAATAAATACATAGCACTGCTGATTTCCGGCATCGGTAAGCTGATACGTTCTCTTTGTTCCGTCTGTGAGATCATATTCAACAGAAAGCAGCGGGTCTTTTAATTCAGGCTCAGCTTCAAGATCAAGCCTTTTCACCACGTATATAGAGAAGGAATTGTAGTAATTGGTAAATTCGGTCAGAATGTTCTGAACCGCCAGTTGAATGGTCTGTCCGTTATACTGACATTTTTTCTGCTCCTGATCCATGATAAATTCGTACTCTTTCCCGTCATATGAAACCTTAAACCTGCTGACATCATACTGACTGGGATTATACACCGTTGTGGTTATGAAGTCGATAGGAGTATAATCCACAAAATCAACATCTGATTTATAATATACCTCCACTTGATTTTTATCCTCGCTGCCGCTGTTATAAACGAGCAGATTTGCATAAGTTCCGTCCTCGGAGAAATCTCCTGCAATAATATGACGTTCCGTGCCGTCTTTTCCCTTTATTATCACCTCGGCATACGGATCGTCAAAACCATATTTTTCCATATCCTCAAGATTCTCGTCAAGCATCTGCTCTGCCTGGAGACGTGTGAGTACATTTATCATAGATGTAACAGCCGTTATATCAAACCCGAAATCTGAATACTCTTCCGGCAGACTCCATTCGCCGCTCTCCTGGTCGTACGTCAGATCAAACGTAACCTTGCCGTCTTTTATCGCAGTAATACGTTCAATTTCGTCATCGTCATACGGAACAAGATCCTTTGATTTAAGCATCATTTTTTCCGTGCTGAAATTACTGCCGCTGCCATAAACAGATTCAACCGAGTAGATGTCCGGTTTTCCGGCAACCATAACGTAATAATATTCTTTCGTGGGGGAAATACCGCCTATACTTACAGTGTAGCTTTGACCGCCGCCGCTGAGGGTGACTGTGCTTACGTGCTCGTCATCAAGGGCGTAATCCGCAAGATCGCCAGTATGTTTTCCGGCAGCTGTCAGCGTTGAAAAATAGCTGCGGATAAGTTCCATATATTCATTATCAAGATCAAAGTCGCCGCCGTCTGTAAGAACCCATCTGTCATCCTGAAGCTCAGCCGTATAACTGGCGTCGGGATTATTTATAACGATTTTATCAATGGTATCGGAAGCAAAGCTGAACAGCTGAAGATCGGCAACTTTTTCCTGTTGTTTTTTCGTTTCTTTTTCATTTTTGCTTCTGATATTCATGTAAATTCCCAGAGATCCTCCGGCAGCTATAAGAAGTATCAGAAATGAGATAATAATTTTTTTCATTTTTTCAGCTCCTAAAATATGCTTATTATGCGTGACGTCTCCTGAGCCATACAACAACGCCGAAAACTGCAACGCATATCGGAACGATAACGGTAATAGCAATAGCCGTCGTAGCTTCCTTTGCATCTTTGAAAGTCATCTTGTCTATCGCTTCTTTCTTGACATTAACGCCGGCGGAAACTTCGGTATCATAAAGCCATGTATTTGAGAAAAGTGCAAGCATATTTGTGGCGCTTACAGAATCGGAAAGCATATCTCCGTCGATCATATCAGTCGAACCGAAAACAACAATTTTGCTGTTGTTTTTCTTATTATGCGAATAATATGCATATGCAAGCTGCTGTCCGGTAAGTCTTTCTGCCTGAGCGGCAGTACTCTTGTCACCGCCCATTGCAAAACTCTCCGTAGAATAGCTTACATTGGCTGCTATACCGTCGTCAGATTCGGTAGTTTCAGGAATATTCTCAATGATCGAAGCACGTTCAAACTGTTCATATTCCGGAAATTTATCGTCGTCAATTCTTCCGATGCTTCGTGTATTGGAGATACCCGCTGTCAGACCGCCCTCGTTACAGAGAGTTATAACATCGGTGGTGAGATCGACCTTAAGATCTTCCGACGGGAGCATATAATGTATCCTCATGAATTCAGGAAGCTGCTGGTTGTTTCTGTCATTGAGCATATTGATCGTATTTGTTTCCTTGACAATATTATAGTCCATTGTAAGACCATAGTCATAGAGAATGCTTTCGATGTTGTCAAAAGTTCCCTCCGTATCGCAGGGAGACATGAAAAATGAAACGGAACCGGGATTTGCCGGATCGCTGAGATAACCTTCAAGAAGCTCTCTCTCCTTGTCGGTAATATCATTCCTCGGTCCGGCAATACAGATGATCTCCGCATCCGACGGAACAGCTCCGGCTTTGTCAAGATTCAGTTCTTTCGCATCATAGGTATTTGCCTTGAGGTGATTTGCGTATTCAAGGTAAGAATCCTCAATAGACTTTTCACCGTGTCCTGTCAGGAAATATACTGTCGGAAGCGAGCCGTTTGTAACGATCTTGACGGCGTTTGCTATCTGCTCCTCGCCGGAATAGTCAGATGTGCCGTTTTCCTCATTGTAATTCTGAAATATCATACGCTTATTGACCTTCTTGATAACATCGCCGCACTTGACGAATATATCCGCACGGCTGATGCCGTGTATGCCCGTAGGATCAAGAGACTGCGCCAGCGTAGGATCGTCGTCGGGTTCAAAACAGGTGAGCTTGACGTTGTCATACTTATCAAGTCTTGTAAGTGTATGATAAAGCGGAAGCGTGGACGGATCTTCCTTGAGTCCCCGAAGTTCTGCCAGGAAATAGATCTCTATATCTTTATCTTTGTTATCCTCAATAAGCTTTACAGTCACAGGATCAAGCGTGTACTTCTTGTTGGGAGTCATATCGTAAAAATCATCATAATAGCTTACGATAAGATTAACAGGAACAAACACCAGAAGCACCAGAAATGCCATTACGAAAGCTATCGGACCTGAAAGATTTATCTTTTTCTTTTTTGCCTTATCAAGATTTACAGCTTCTTTTTTCTTTTCCATCAAAGTTTACCCCCTCTTCCAGCGTCTCTTTTCAATGGAGATATAAGTCCATGAAAGAAGAACGATTATTGCCGATACAAAGAATATCAGATCGGAGCGTCTGATAACGCCCTGCGAGAAATAATGGAATCTTGACTGAGCCGCAAAGGCAATGAGTACCGACTGAAGCTTCGGATACTGCTCAATAAACGCCGTATATGCGAAATCGTCAAGGAAAAGGAATACGAACATTACAAGCTCGCCGATAATAGCGGCAATAATGGAACTTTCAGTGAATGATGAGATCAACATTCCAAGCGTAATAAACATTGCGCCCCAGAAGAAGAATCCTATATATGCGCAGATAAGCTGGCTGGCGATAACTCCGCCGCCCTCTCCGGCATAATGCTGAGTCACTATCGGGAAGATCGCTGTTCCTGCAAGCATGAAAATGAAAACAGTGATGTTTGCAAAGAATTTTCCCATAACGATTTTTAATACGCTGACAGGAGAACTCATGAGCAGCACTTCGGTGCCGAATTTTCGCTCGTCGGCAAACGTTCTCATTGTAATAAGAGGTATCAGAAACATAAAGAAGAAAATTACGTCATAGAATATACTTACAAAGGGCACAAGAACGGTATTGCCCGATTCTAGAGAACCGATCTTGTTTGCAAATATGTAAGTAAAAAGAAGCATAAACAATGCAGTCAGTGCGTAAGCAAAGGGTGTGTAAAAAAAGGACTGCAATTCCTTTTTATATATCGAAAACATTTACTCTACCTCCTGTTCGTCATCGCCGTCATTATCGCCGCTTCCGTCGTTTTCAGGGACTATCTCGTCTATGAGATCAGACAAACTCGTCTTTTTAACAGGGCGGTTGATAAGCTCGATAAAGACGTTTTCAAGATTCGGCTTGTCGGCATATATCTCCATAATGCTGACATGATTCTTCACCAGTTCAGCCATAAGCCTGTCACGGACATCCTCGGTATCGCCGTCAAGCATCACCTCAAACGACCATATATCGCTGCCCTCGTCATCAATCGAAACAATCTCTTTGATTCCGTCGGTAATTTCAATAATAGAAGCTGCCCGGCTCTTTGAACCCTTTACTTTAATATGAAGATTCATGGCTGCATTGAAGGACTTTTCCAGGTTTTCAATAGTGTCTATCGCCCTTATGTCGCCCTTGTTGATAATTATTACCCTGTCGCAGACCTCGCTTACTTCGCTGAGGATGTGGGAACTAAAAATAACGGTGTGATCTTTTTTCAGGCTCTTTATAAGCCTTCTAACCTCGATCACCTGATTCGGGTCAAGACCGACTGTAGGCTCGTCCAGAATAATAAACTTAGGATTTCCAAGAAGAGCCTGTGCAAATCCCACACGCTGCTTATAGCCCTTTGACAGGTTGCGGATAAGCTTCCCGGAAACGTCACCGAGATTTAACAATTCCGTCACACGCTTGATCTCCTCCCCGCGCCTGTCTCTTGCAATTCCTTTAAGGCCTGCGCAGAATGAAAGGTATTCAGACACCTTAAGATCGGGGTAGACGGGCGGATTTTCCGGAAGGTAGCCAATATTCCTTTTTGCCTTTACCGGATCTCTCGTTATGTCAGTTCCGCAGATACTGACTGTTCCTGAAGACATAGGCAGAAAACCGGAAATCATATTCATCGTCGTGGATTTTCCGGCGCCGTTCGGGCCCAGGAAACCAAGAATCTCATTATCGTTGATCGTAAAGCTGATATTATTAACGGCTTTATTCTTGCCGTAATACTTCGTTAAATTTTCGATTGTAATCATGAGCTTCTCCTTTCTGAAAAAGATTGTAAGTCTGATTGTAGCATACTATATTATCTCAGAAAAATATAGACACCAGATTGATTTTTTATGAATAATTTATTAATTCCAAGAAAGCAATATGTGCTAAGTTAAATAAATATTATAACTGCACTGTGAGAATTTTGTGAAAGAATATTGAGTATAAGATGAATTTTGGAAGTTATTTTTAAATATCTAATTTTATAAACAAATATTTAATATTATAGGATTTATTTAAAATTCCTAATGGACAAAATAAACAAAAAGGGCATTGGGATTGTGTGCATTGCACCAAAATATTGGTTAATAAAAAGCGAAAATCTCTAAAACTGTTGACAGGCGGTGAAATGTGGAATATAATTATAGTGAAAATAATTTGAAAATTGTGTGCTTGTCCCGTTTGGCAGTTCACAGTATGCGATATTTTCGTAGTTCCGCTTCTATTACTATATAATAATCTTGACTGCGGAACAAATTTCATTTTCAAACCACTTAAAACTATATTTTAAATGAGAGGGGAAAAAATTATGATTAGCAAAAAGAACAAGGCTCTCGTTGCCGGAATTCTTGCAGCAGCTACTTCTGCTTCCGCTATAATGCCTGCAATGGGTTCAGCAGCAGAAACAAATCAGTATGCTTCAGAAAACGGCGCTAACGAAAGCTATGCTGCTATGTTCAGCTCACTTTACGACGACGTTATCACAAACGGTCAGCAGAGCGGCTATCTCAGCTCACAGAACAACGGCGGCGATTCATTCGGAATTCCTTACCACGCAATCGAAACTGTTGTTGTCGAAGCTCCTGACTACGGTCACGAAACAACATCAGAGGCTATGTCCTACATTGCATGGGTAACGGCAATGCATGACGTTCTCGTTCAGCAGAACAAGATCGACGGTCAGACCGGCGACCTTCAGAAGGGCTGGAAAACACTGGAAGCTATTATTCCTGGCTGGTCTGAAGCTTCAGGAATCAGCAAATCTATAAAATACAGCTCCATCTGGACACAGAACAGACTTAAAGCCGATACGGCATTTGAGCTTGATACTCCTCAGGAATATCCTACAAAAAACGCAGGCGTAGACGCCATCAACCCGCTGTTCAATGAATTTAAATCCACTTACGGCGGCGACAACGGTTACTACCTCATGCACTGGCTGGCTGACGTTGACGACTGGTACGGCTTCGGCGGCGGCAACGGCAAATTCACATTTATCAACACATTCCAGCGTGGTGAGCAGGAGTCATGTTTTGAAACAGTTCCTCATCCATGTATTGAAGAACTCAAGTACGGCAACAGCCAGGACGGTATCAAGGGTATCTTCAACGGAGTGGGCAACGTTTCTCCTCAGTATGCATTTACCAATGCTCCTGACGCAGAAGACCGTGCTATCCAGGCTATCTACTTTGCTAACCAGTGGGGCGTTGACTGCGGCGAACTTTCAGGTCTTGCAGGTAAGATGGGAGACCAGTGCCGTAACGACATGTTTGATAAGTACTATCACGAAATAGGCTGTCAGAACATCAACTCCTCAGGTGAGGCAGGCACAAAGTCGCAGCACTACCTCATGGCTTGGTACACATCATGGGGCGGAGCTCTCGGCAATTATGACTGGGCTTGGCAGATCGGCTGCTCACATTCACATCAGTTCTACCAGAATCCTCTCGCTGCTTACGCTCTTGTTGCAGACAAGTGGATTAACAGCGGTATGGCATCAGGCAGCCAGGCTACAAGCGACTACAAGGAGTCTCTCAAGAGACAGATCGAAATGTACCTCTGGCTCCAGTCTGTTGAAGGTCCTTTTGCAGGCGGATGTACAAACTCTTACAGAGGTCGTTACGAAAAATATCCGGATGGTTATCCGACATTCTACAACATGGTTTATGTTCCCCACCCTGTATATGCTGACCCTGGCTCAAACCACTGGATCGGTAACCAGGTATGGTCAACACAGCGTCTTGCTGAACTTTATTACTATGTAACAAAGAACGGCGATGATACAGGCGTTAAGCCTGCTGGTATGTCTATTGAGGACGCTCTCGACGCTCTCCTCGAAAGATGGATCGGCTGGTTCGAAGAAAATACTAAATTTGATTACGTTACAGAAGACGGCACATTTATGTCTTATGCTATCCCGTCAAATCTTGACTGGGGTAAAAATGATACAGACTATTCCGTTGCTCCTGACACATGGACAGGTAAGTATGATCCTAACGGTAACCAGAAGCTCCACTGCGAGATCACAGGTTATGGTCAGGGAGACGTTGGATGCGTTTCTTCACTCTGTAATACTCTTATCTACTATGCTGCTGCTAAGGGCGTTCCTACTTCTGAGGCTTACGAAGAAACAGCTAAGGACGATTCAATAGCTGCTCAGGGTCTCCGTCTCGCTAACAAGCTCCTCTCAGCTCAGTGGAATCAGGGTCGTGACGAAGTTGGTATCGCATTCACAGACCACAACAGCAGCCTTGATAGAATATTCAAGCAGGAGGTCTACATTCCTACTAACTACAAGGGTGTAATGCCTGATGGTAAATCAAAGCTTGAGAACGGTGCAACATTTATCTCTATCCGTGAGAAATACCACGAAGATCCTATGTTCCAGGAACTTGAAAAGGTTTACAAGGAAACTGGCGCAACAGACGAATTCGAGTTCAAGCTTCACAGATTCTGGCATATGGGCGATGCTCTTATGGCATATGGCGGAATGGCTCTCCTCTATCCTAATGTTAAACCCATCAATGAAGATGAGAACGATACTGTACTCTGGGGCGACGCAGACTGCGACGGTCAGGTTCTCCTGAACGATGCTATACTCGTAATGCAGGCTGTTGGTAACCCGGATGTTTACGGTGAAAACGGTTCAGATCCTTTACACATCACAACTCAGGGTATCAAGAACGCTGACGTTTATGAGAACGGTACACTGCTTACAAACAATGATGCTCTCCAGATCCAGAAGTATCTTGTTCATCTTGTAACTTCTCTCGATCCCAAGGATTTTGTTAAGGAATAATCCAATATAACCAAAGACGGTGCTTCGGCGCCGTCTTTTTTTGTTTACAAAAAGCTTGCATTTTCATGAGTTTGGTGTTATAATATATTTGTATACTTATATAACGCCATAAACGTATCAAAACACGAAGGAGGGCGAAAAATGCTCAGAAGTATGACCGGCTACGGCAGAGCGCAGAAAATCCTGAACGGAAGAGATATTTCGGTTGAGATCCGCTCGGTAAATCATAGATACTACGAATATACATCAAGAATTCCCAGAACATACAGCTACATCGACGAGAAGCTGAAATCACTTCTCAAATCAGCAATTTCAAGAGGAAAGGCTGAAGTTTCGGTCACTATAAACAATATTGAGGGCAAGGATGCACAGATCGCAATAAATAAAGACATTGCAGAGGGTTATGTTGCGGCGCTTAGAAGCATTTCTGAAGAACTCGGTCTGAAAGATGACCTTGTACTTTCAAAGCTTATAAAAATCCCGGATATTTTCAATATCCAAAAAACTCCGGACGATGAGGAGCAAATCTGCGCAGATGTTTCCGAGGTGACTTCCGAAGCGCTTGAACGTTTTGTTGTCATGCGTGAAACAGAGGGAGAGCGTCTTAAAAAGGACATTCTTGAAAAGGCAGATTTCATAATCGAACGTGTCGGAATGGTGGAAGCTCAATCCCCCGTTACCGTCGAAGCTTATAGAAACAGACTGTACAAAAAACTCAGCGAAGTTCTTGCGGATAAAAATATCGACGAACAGCGCATAATTACCGAAGCAGCTATATTTTCCGAGAAAATCGCTGTTGACGAAGAAACAGTCCGTCTCCGAAGCCATATTGCCCAGCTCCGGGATATACTTGAATCCAATGAGCCTGTCGGCAGAAAGCTGGATTTTATTATTCAGGAAATCAACCGTGAGGTCAATACCATAGGTTCAAAGGCACAGGATCTGAGCATCACAAAAATAGTCGTGGATATGAAATCGGAAATTGAAAAGATCCGTGAGCAGATCCAGAATGTCGAGTGATGCCATGAAGATGATAAATATAGGCTACGGCAATATGATATCTCCCACAAGAATCATTTCAATCGTAAGCCCGGAATCAGCGCCGATAAAACGTCTGGTTCAGGAAGCTCGTGACAGCGGAATGGCTATCGACGCAACATTTGGCAGAAAAACAAGAGCCGTTATAATAATGGACAGCGGTCATGTTGTCCTCTCATCCCTTATAACAGATACTCTTGCAGCCAGAATCAATGAAACAGGAGGCAGCGACGACAATGAATAAAGGAAAGCTGATCGTTTTTTCGGCTCCATCGGGCTGTGGCAAAGGAACCATGCTTGAAGAGATACTGAAAAACAAAAATTTCAGAACAGCAGTCTCGGCAACTACGAGAAACCCACGTGAGGGAGAAAAAAACGGCGTTTCTTACCATTTTCTCAGCCGTGAGGACTTTGACAAAAAAATAAGCAACGACGAGTTTCTGGAGCACGCAGAATACTGCGGAAACTGCTATGGTACGCTTAAAAGTGAGGTTGACCCGTACATTGAACAAGGAATTGACGTTATTCTGGAAATCGAAGTACAGGGGGCTATGAAGATAAGAGCTTTGCGTCCGGACGCTCTTTTCGTATTTATCGCTCCGCCGTCCGTCAAGGAGCTGCGCCGCCGTCTCAAAAAGAGGGGGACGGAATCCGACGATGTCATCGAGGAACGGATTTCAAAAGCTTCAGGTGAAATAGAACTTGCCGAAAATTATGACTATGTTATCGTAAATGACGCTCTTGAGGATGCTGTTAATGACTTTTTTGCCGTTATACGTGCCGAAAAGTTAAAAAGCGGATATTCCGCAGAACTTATAGATAAAATTTTAAATGAGGTGTAATTAATATGCTCAGACCTGCTGTAAATCAGATAATTTCAAAAAACGAAAGCTGCTACTCTCTTGTTATTGCCGTTGCAAAACGTGCAAGAGAAATTTCGGAGGAACTTTACAAAAAAAATGAAACACTTGAGGAAAAGCCTGTAAAAACTGCTGTTGAGGAAATCGCCAGCGGAAAGTGCAAAATAATCAGCACTGCAAATCAGAACGCCGAGTAATGCCGCTTATCGCCGAAACGGCTGTCAGCGGAACTGCCAGTTCATTTGATAAACTGTTCAGCTACAACGTGCCGGATCATATGACCGAAGATATCGCCTGCGGATGCCGAGTTCTTGTGCCGTTCGGAAAGGGCGGAAAACGCAGGATCGGCATTGTGATGAGGCTTTCAATGGGAGAGACGGACGGACTGAAATCCGTGATTTCCCTTGCCGATAAAAAACCGGTCGTATCCGAAGAACTGATACAGCTTGCTTTTTACCTGCGGGAGCAGACTTTCTGCACCTACTTCGATGCGGTGAAAGTCATGCTGCCGCCCGCTATGAGCATTTCTGTCAGGGAAAAATTTTCTCTTAACAAAAGTTTCTGCGATCGTTCTGCATTATCAGAAAACGCTGCCGGACTGCTGGAAAATTTTACATCTGCCGCAGACGTTAAAGAACTTAACGTTCTTATCGCAGACCACATCGAAAAAAATGGCAGAGCGCTGATAGACGAACTTCTTGAAATCGGAGCCATGACATCGGACAATATTTTTCGTCAGGCAACGGGAGACGCAGCGGTCAGAATGGTGAGACTTACAAACGAATATCTCAGTGATCCCGGTAAATTCCGACTTACTCCAAAGCAGAAAAAGACGGCTGATTTTCTGAGCGAATTCGGCTCGGCTGCCGTAAAGGAAGCTGCATATATGTGCGGAGTCACGGTTGACGTAATAAAACGTCTCTGCGCCAACGGAGCTGCTGCCGAGTATGAAGCAGAGGTTCTCAGAAACGTTCGGGACGGAGCAAACGAGCGGTGTGATCCCGAAGATATAACGCTGTCTGAGGAACAACAGCGTGCTCATGATGCCGTTTTTGCCAGAATATTTGAAAAAAAATCCGGAACTTTTCTGCTTCACGGAGTGACAGGCAGCGGAAAGACTTCCGTATTTGAAAAACTTATTTCCGATACCGTAAAACTGAAACGTCAGGCTATGCTCCTTGTCCCGGAAATCGGACTTACACCGCAGGTGCTGCGTAGGTTCAGGGCTTTATTCGGAGAAAGAGTTGCCGTTATTCACAGCGGACTCTCAATGGGACAGCGGCTTGACGAATACAAAAGAATTCGGCGTGGAGACGCAGATATAGTTATTGGCACACGAAGTGCAGTTTTTGCTCCGCTTGACAACATCGGACTTATAGTAATCGACGAGGAAGGAGAGCGTTCCTACAAATCGGAAACCTCCCCCCGTTATTCAACGCATGATATCGCCCGGCAGAGATGTGCCTGTCACGGCGCTGCGCTGCTCCTTGCCTCAGCTACCCCTTCTATAGAAAGTTATTATCTTGCTGAAAAGGGCGTATACAAGCTTCTGGAAATGAAAAACCGCTTTCACAGCACCCCTCTTCCGGAGGTAAGCGTGATAGATATGAATGTAGAACGCACCGAGGGAAACCCTTCGGAATTCAGCCGGCGCCTTGCGGCAGAAATAAACGATAATCTGCAAAAGGGCGAACAAACGATACTTCTGCTCAACCGCAGAGGATTCCATACCATTATAAGCTGCTGCGATTGTTACCAGCCGGTATACTGCCCGAATTGTTCTGTTCCGCTGACATATCACAGGAAAAATGACAGGATGATGTGCCACTACTGCGGATATAGCTGCGAACCGCTAACAGTCTGTCCCGTCTGCGGCTCCCAGCGCCTGAAAAACATGGGATTCGGAACGCAGAAGCTGGAAGCGGAGCTTAATATGATGTTTCCGCAGGCAAGAATATTGCGTATGGATGCAGATACAGCCTTTTCCCGGTACTCCTACGAAAAAAATTTCACAGACTTCCGGAACGGAGAATACGACATAATGATAGGTACGCAGATGATCGGCAAGGGACTTGATTTTCCCGATGTTACGCTGGTCGGTGTGCTTTCTGTCGATAAGGCGCTCTATGCCGGAGATTTCCGGAGCTATGAGAGAACTTTCTCGCTTATAACCCAGGTCGTAGGCAGAGGAGGACGTGGAAAACGTCAGGGAAGAGCGGTGCTTCAGACATTTATGCCTGAACATTATGTAATGAATCTGGCGGCGATGCAGGATTACAAAGGCTTCTACAAAGAAGAAATCGCCATACGCCGGGCTATGATATTTCCGCCGCTGTGCGATATGTGCATTCTCTGCTTTACGTCGGCTGACGAATCTGCGGTGAAAAACGGTGCAGACGCCGTTATCATTCTGATGAACGGATTGCTCAGAGAACTTCAACCCAAAACTCCTGTGAGAGTTCTGGGACCCGTAAAATGCTCATACGGAAAAATAAGCGGCAAATACAGATACAGGATCATTATAAAATGTAAAAATACTGCCGAAATACGTGGATTTATACGTGATCTTACCGTAAAAGCGGCGAAGATAAAAGAAATGAAAAAAGTCACGCTCTACGCCGATATGAACGGTGATACGGGCGTATGACGGAAAGGATGCTAAACAATGGCACTAAGAAAAATTCTTACTGACAAGGACGAGATGCTGCATAAAGTATGCAAACCAGTTGAAAAATTTGACGAAAAGCTTGCTCAGCTCCTCGACGATATGCACGAGACTCTTGACAAGGCTCAGGGACTGGGGCTCGCCGCCCCACAAATAGGCGTCTGCCGCAGGATATTCATAATGCACCTGGATGAAGGTCCGGTTGAAGCAATAAATCCTGAAGTGACAAAGCGTGAGGGAAAGCAGCGTGTCCAGGAGGGATGTCTCTCCTGCCCGAACATCTGGGGATACGTCACACGTCCGATGCATTGCCACCTCAAGGCTCAGGATCGTTTCGGAAACTGGTTTGAGCGTGATTTCACGGAACTCGGCGCCCAATGCACCTGTCATGAAAACGATCATCTTGAAGGTCACGTTTTCACTGAGATCGTAGAAGAATTTTTCGTTCCCGAGGAGGAATGATACATGAAAATAATATTTATGGGAACTCCGGATTTCGCCGTTCCATGCCTGAAAGCATTAGCGGAGAGCAGCCATGAGGTCGCCGCAGTCTTTACCCAGCCTGACAAACCTAAAGGAAGAGGATACAAGATGATCCCGACACCTGTTAAAACGGCGGCAGCCGAATGTGGATTTCCGGTTTACCAGCCGCTTTCTCTGAGAAAAGGAGAGGACGCAGAAGAGGCAATGAAGCTCCTTTATGAGCTTGCTCCCGACATTATAGTCGTTACGGCATACGGTCAGATACTCCCCAGGGAGGTTCTGGAGCTGCCGAAATACGGCTGCATTAATATCCACGCTTCGCTCCTGCCGAAATACAGAGGCGCCGCTCCTATAAACTGGGTCATACTGAACGGCGAGAGCGAAACCGGAGTGACATCAATGCAGATGAGCGAAGGGCTTGATACCGGAGATATGCTTATAAAGAGGTCAACCGTGATCGGTGAAAACGAAACATACCAGGAGCTTTACAGCCGCCTGTCAGAAATGGGTGCTGAGGTTCTCACCGAGACTCTTGCCGCTATCGAAAACGGTTCGCTCATACCGGAAAAGCAGGACGATTCACTGTCGTGCTACTCTCCTATGATAACTAAGGAAATGAGCTCTCTGGATTTCTCAAAAACTGCCGCTGAGGTACACAATACTATCAGAGGCGTTACCGGATTTGCAATTCTCGGAGGTAAAAGGCTGAAAATCTTCGCTTCCATGCTCACCGGAAAATCATCCGGCAGCGCAGCCAACGGAGAGATCACAGACGCTTCCTCCTTCGATGTAAAATGCGGAGACGGAAAAATCATACGCTTCCTTGAAGTACAGCCCGAGGGCAAAAAACGCATGAGGGTACAGGATTTTCTTCGGGGAAATAAACTCACAGCCGGTACTATTTTAAACCAGGAGGTATAATTATGTCGTCATCAATCATTTTCTTTCTCGTAATGCTCATTCTCCCGCTCATCGCACAGATAAGGGTAACTTCAACGTTCAACAAATACAAAACCGTACACAATTCAAGAGGACTTACAGCCGATCAGGTCGCAAGACAAATCCTTGACAGCAACGGTCTTTATCACATCCGAATCGAAAGGATCGGCGGAAATCTTACCGATCACTTTGATCCTACGGCAAACGTTATCCGACTCTCCGACTCTGTTTACGGCAACACATCCGTTGCCGCTATCGGAGTAGCTGCACATGAATGCGGCCACGCCTGTCAGCACGCTCAGGAATACGCTCCTATCAAGCTCAGAACAGCTATCGTTCCGATCACTAACATCTGCTCAAAGCTCTGGTATATTACATTCCTTTTAGGCGTTCTCCTTTTCGAGGCTATGCCTATGATCGCATGGCTCGGAGTTATCATGTTCTCCGCCGTTGTTCTGTTCCAGTTAGTAACTCTCCCCACTGAGCTTGACGCAAGCGGAAGAGCAATCAATACGCTGGAAGCCGACGGTATCCTCGACTTCAACGAAATACCGATGGCAAGAAAGGTTCTCAAGGCTGCCGCTTTCACATATGTTACCGCTCTGATAACATCTATAATGCAGCTCCTCAGACTCCTTTCAATGTTCAGAGATAACTAATTATGCCGGATCCACGCTATCTTGCAGTAAAGCTTCTGTGCAAGACTTTTGGCAGCGGAAGCTATTCAAACATTCAGTTAAACAGCGCCCTTGGCTCCGCAGACATGGAGCCAAGGGAAAAAAAGCTCTGCTCAGCTCTGTATTACGGAGTAATCGAAAGAAAGCTTACTCTCGATCATATCATCGGAAGACTTTCCTCACGCCCCTTGTCAAAACTTGACGATTCCGTGCTGAATATTCTCCGCTGCGGCATCTTCCAGATCCTCTATATGGACGGTATACCTGACAATGCATCGGTAAACGAATGCGTTGGTATTGCAAAGACAATGAAAAAAACAAGCGCTTCGGGCATGATAAATGCGATACTCAGGAATTTTATCCGCAGCGGAAAAGAAATAAAGCTGCCGGACGATGAAATACAAAAAGCTTCAATAAAATATTCCGCTCCCTGCGGACTGGTGTCATCACTGACCGAAGATTACGGCGGAGAATATGCGGAAGATCTTCTTGAATCCGCTTTGGGCAAGCCGGATATTTCTGTCAGGCGCAATCCTCTGAGATGCACTGATGAAGAATTTCTGGCAGCTCTCGGAGATATCTCCGCTGAAAAGTCAGAGGTTCTGGAATGCTGTTATCGCCTCGACTGCGGCGATCCAGCAGGACTGAACGCTTTCAGGGACGGTTTTTTTCACGTTCAGGATCTGTCCTCGCAGCTTTGCTGCTCCGCCCTTGCTCCGTCCGAAAGCGATCTTGTTCTCGATATCTGCGCCGCTCCCGGCGGAAAGACCTTTACAATGGCTGAAATGATGAAGGGAAAAGGAAAGATATTCGCCTTCGACCTTCACGAAAAGCGTGTCAAACTCATACGTGACGGCACAGACAGACTCGGACTGAAAAACATTATTGCCGATGTGGGAGATGCATCGAAATTCAATCCTGAACTTCCTGAATTTACAAAAATTCTATGCGATGTTCCCTGCTCCGGTATCGGGGTTATCGGGCGCAAGCCGGAGATAAAATACAAGAACATTTCCGATTTTTCCGGACTTCCGGATATTCAGTACGCCATTGCGGACAATGCTGTCAGATATCTTGCTCCGGGGGGCGAAATGGTATATTCTACCTGCACGCTCCGTCGTGCCGAAAATGACGAAGTATGCGATAAGCTCCTGGCAGTTCACCCGGAGCTTGAACCTTGCACGCTTGACGGAATTGCCGGTGAAAAATTCGGATGCAGAGCAAGTATATTTCCCATGCATTTCGGAAGCGATGGATTTTTCATTGCAAAATTCCGTAAAATCAGATAAGAGGTGGATCAATTGGAAAAAACAGATATTCTCAGTCTAAACCTTGACGAACTTGAGCGGCTGCTCGTTGAAAACGGAGAAAAAAAATTCCGGGCAAAACAGATTTTTAAATGGCTTCATGTAAAAAGAGTCATGGATTTTGATAAAATGACTGATATATCTGTCCAACTGAGACAGTGTCTGAAGGAAAAATTTTGTATAAATAGACTATTTATACAAAAAAGACTTGAATCTGCTATAGATAATACTGTAAAATATCTTTATAGGCTGCCTGACGGGAACTTTGTCGAAACAGTTTTAATGGATTACAACTACGGAAAAAGTATCTGCGTATCAACTCAGGTCGGCTGTAAAATGGGGTGCAAATTCTGTGCCTCCGCTATCGCAGGGTATATAAGATCGCTGACGCCGTCAGAAATTCTTATGCAGATATACGAAACCGAAAGAGACGCAGGAGTCCGGGTCACCGGAGTAGTTCTTATGGGCATCGGCGAGCCGCTTGACAATTTTGCCAACGTCCTTGAATTTCTGAAACTTCTTTCAGACAAAAACGGTAATAATCTAAGTCTGCGCCATGTCGCCCTTTCGACCTGCGGCATAGTTCCAAAAATACGTCAACTGGCAGATATGAAACTCCAGCTTACTCTGTCAGTTTCCCTTCATAGCCCATATGACGACAAAAGAAGTGAAATAATGCCCGTCAACAGAACATATAATATAGACGAGCTTATGAAAGCCTGTAATTATTACATCGAAAAAACAGGTCGCCGCATCACTTTTGAGTACGCCGTTATCAACAGCGTTAATTCATCGGAAAAAGATGCGGACAAGCTGGCGGATCTGCTGAGAGGCATGAACTGCCATGTAAATCTTATCCCTGTGAACAGGGTAAAAGAACGAAGTTACAGAACTGCCCGTTCGGGGGTTGCAGATTTTGCAAAGCGTCTCGGACAAAGAGGCATCAACGCTACCGTCAGAAGAACTCTCGGCAGCGATATAGAGGCGGCGTGCGGTCAGCTCAGACGTGACGCCGGCAGCGAAGGAGGTTTGCATAATTGAGATTCAGATTCGGAACGGATATTGGTCTGAAGCGTGACGAAAATCAGGACGCCGTAAGGTGCGAATATTTTGGTCATAACGTCCTTGCCGTCGTATGCGACGGTATGGGGGGCGAGCGTGCCGGAAAGGAAGCAAGCGCGGTCGCTGTCGAGGAATTTTTCCAGCGCTTTTCGGCAGGATACTCTGAAAGCCTTGACGATGAGGAGATCAGAAAACTTCTTATATCATCGGTTTCGGCGGCAAACTCTGTTATCTACACACGTGCCAGGCTTGATTTCAAGAATTTCGGTATGGGAACGACCTGCGTTGCAGCGTTCATAAACAATAAATCGGCTTTTATAATCAATGTCGGCGACAGCAGGGCTTATCTGATAACCGACAAAAAGCTGCTCAGGATAACCACCGATCACAATGTTGCCGCTCTTCTCTATGAAAAGGGGCAGATCACCGAAGAGGAAATGGAAGTACATCCACAGCGGCATATGCTTACTAGAGCTGTAGGAGTTGAAAAAACTGTACTCCCTGATACATTTATACTTGACTACGAGGATAAAATCAGTCTGCTGCTTTGCTCTGACGGGCTTTCAGGCTACTGCAGCGACAATGAGATATATGACGTTATCCTTAACTCATCTTTTGATAACGTCGCAGACGAATTGATAAAGCTTGCTCTCAGCAAGGGCGGTCGTGACAACATAACAGTTGCGGTCGTATCGGATTAGGAGGAACAGAATGGATAAGAACATTGGCAAAAAGCTCGACGGCAGATATGAGATAACCGAACTCATCGGCGTCGGAGGAATGGCTGAGGTTTATAAGGGCGTCGACGTAATTGACAACAAGACGGTAGCTATCAAGATACTGAAAAAAGAATATGCAGAAAACGAAGAGTTTCTGCGCCGATTCAGAAACGAATCAAAGGCAATAGCGGTTCTCTCTCATCCAAATATCGTTAAGATATATGACGTCGGATTTTCCGAAAAGATCCAGTATATCGTCATGGAATACATTGACGGAATTACCCTGAAGGAATATATCGAGGAGGAAAAGGTTCTCACCTGGAAAGATACGGTTCACTTCGTTATCCAGATACTCAGAGCTCTCCAGCACGCTCATGATAAGGGCATAGTCCACCGTGATATTAAGCCGCAGAACATAATGATGTTCACGGACGGAACCATCAAGGTCATGGACTTCGGAATTGCAAAATTCGCACGTGAAGAAGGCAAAACGGCGACCGACCAGGCCATCGGCAGCGTTCATTATATCAGCCCTGAACAGGCAAGCGGAAACGTAACAGACGCCAAGAGCGATATTTATTCCGTCGGCGCAATGATGTACGAGATGCTGGCGGGCAGAAAGCCGTTTGACAGTGATAATCCCGTAGCTATTGCCGTAATGCATATGCACGATATCCCGGATCGACCCAGGGCGATAAATCCTGATATTCCGGACGGTCTGGAGGAAATAGTTCTCAGAGCTATGGAAAAGGCTCCGGAGGACAGATACCAGACTACAGCAGATATGATTGCTGATATTGAAAAATTCAAGGCTAATCCTCTGATAACTTTCGGTTATTACCAAGAGGAGGATGAAACCGAAAATACTATTAATTTCAGTACGCCGGTAAACAACGAAATACAGCCTGAAATCCCTGACAGCAATGATTCTGCTTTTGCTCCGAGAGGTGCAACGGCAGCAGCTGGAATGGGCGCTGCCGCCGCCTACGCAGGAGCATCCGCAGCTCAGAGACAGGTTCCTGCGCCGCCTCCCGGCAAACCGGTAACATATAAGGATTATTACGATGACGATGATGAGGACGATGAGGAAGAAGAACGCTCGTCGCTGGTTATTCCCGTACTTACAGCCGTTGTAGTAGTTGTTATCATTGTTGCGGTAATTTTCGTAGCTACCATGCTCAGTGGTCTTTTTAAGGGAGACAAAGTCAGAAACGACTACAAAATGAAAGACTTTACCGGTATGGATTACGATACTGCAAAAAGTAAGTACGGTAACAGTATCAAGTTTGTTGTCGATGGATACGAGTACGATCCTGCCGATGAAAACACCATTATCTGGCAAAGTATCGACCCCGGCACTGAGTATAAAAAAGGCGATACACTCAAGATAAAGATCAGTAAAGGTCAGGAAACTACGGAAGTCCCTGACGTTACCAATATGAATCAGGAACTGGCTAAAGATCAGCTCACAATGCGTGGACTGGTAGCTGAAATAAAAACGCAGTCCGACCCCAACATTGCTGAAAACAAAGTTATCAAGACCGAACCCAAAGCAGGCGAACAGGTGCAAAAGGGTACAAAGATCCTTGTATATGTAAGCATGGGCTCAAATCTTGAACAGGTCGAAGTAGACAACTATGTTGGAATGGACGCAAGAGAAGCAGCCATGACAGCTCAGTACCTTGGTCTCAAAGTAAAAACCGAACCGAAGGACTCATATGAGGACGAAGGCAAAGTCGTTGAACAGAGCATCGAAAAAGGCACAAAGGTAGAACAAGGCACAGAGATCACTCTGTTTATCAGTACGGGAGTCAGCCCCGACGGAGAGATACCGTTCAGCATCGGATTCCCTGTAAGCGCAAACGGACGCTTTATAATTGACTTTATTATCAGAGGCGAGGACAATAAGACAAGCACTATCAGTTCAACTACGCTGATCGTCCCTGAAATGAGCTCCTGGGAACAGCAGATCAAGGGATCGGGAGAAAACATTCTCGTAACCGTTATGCTTACCAATCTTGATTCAGGCTCAAAGGCACAGCTTGGACAGTACTACTTCAACTTTGCTGACGGAACAGTATCTGTTATCAGCGAAGATGTAGACGGCGCTTTCGCAAGAGTCGGCGGATTCCCTGAACCTGAACCTGAAACAGACCCGCCCGTTATTGACGATCCGCCTGTTGTTGACCCACCCGCTGTTGATCCTACAACAAATCCTCCCGTTATTGATCCTTCTGAATATGGCGTAACTGGCGAATATGTTAACGATATATGGGTATATTATCAATCCGGCGTAAACGGCGACTGGGTATACGATGAAACAACAGGTCAGACAATTTGGCAGTGGTATTGATGAACGGCACAGTACAAAGCGGAATAATAACAAGATGCTTAGGGGGACTCTATACCGTAGAGTCCCCTGACGGCATATTCAGCTGCAAAGCAAGAGGCGTTTTCCGCAGCAAAGGCATTACTCCCTGCGTAGGCGACAGCGTTGAATTTCAGGATGAAGTCATAACTGCTGTGATCAACCGCAGGAACTGCATTATACGTCCCCCTCTTGCCAATCTCGATCAGCTGGTTTTTATCGTTTCTACCTGCTCCCCTGCTCCGAATTATCTGCTTCTTGACAAATTTATCGCTATTGCGGAATACAAAGACATAAAACCGGTTATAGCCATAACAAAGACCGATCTTGGCAGCGGCAGCGAAATATCCGGCATATACCGCAGCGCCGGCATCGACGTTCTTGAGATCGACTACGGCAGCGATAGTACGATCGACGCCGTAAGGAATATCCTTGCTGGAAAGATCAGCGCCTTTACGGGCAATTCCGGCGCAGGAAAGTCTACGCTGCTCAACGCTGTTGACCCTTCACTTAATATCCCAACCGCTGAGATCAGTAAAAAACTCGGCAGGGGGCGGCATACCACACGCCATGCAGAACTTTACAGGCTGAATGCAGGCGGATATATAGCAGACACTCCCGGATTCTCTACTTTTGATACGAATCGCTATGATATAATACGCAAGGAAGAACTTGCAGGATGTTTTCGTGAAATGGCAGAATTTATAGATAAATGCCGTTTCAGCGACTGTTCTCACACCTGTGAAAAAGACTGTGCCGTGATTGAAGCCGTCAGTGAAGGAAAAATTCCACTGAGCCGCCACGCAAGCTACTGCGCTATGTATGACGAGGCAAAACAGCTGAAGGAGTGGGAGATAAAATGAAAAGATGCCATATTTTTGCCGGCGGAGATCTTGGAAAAGTTGATAATTCATGGTTCAATAACCATAATGGTACTATTATCTGTGCCGACGGCGGTTACAAACACGCAAAAAAAATCGGTCTTGAACCTGATATCATAGTAGGCGATTTTGATTCATATACCGGTAAGCTGCCTAAAAATACAGAAATACACCGTTCTGTGCCGGAAAAAGATGATACTGATACGCTTATGGCTGTAAAAATAGCCATAGAACGTGGATATAATCTGATATATCTTTACGGAGCTCTTGGAGGTCCCAGATTCGATCATGCTTTTGCAAATATCCAGACAATGCTTTATGCACATGAGCATGGCGCAAAACTTATTCTTGTCGGAAATGAAACGATATGCCTTCAGGGAAAAGGAGAAGCAATGTATCCCAGAAAAAAAGAGTACGGAGAAAAATATTTTTCTGTATTCGCTCTTACTGATACGGTCAGGATAAAAAGCCTCAGAGGAGTAAAATATCCTCTCGAAAACTATAATATGAAGCCCTCTTATCCCATAGGAGTAAGCAATGAAATAACTGACGGACAAGCCTTTCTTGATATTGAATATGGTATTGCACTTGTTATACAATCATAATGTAACATAATTCCCACAAGTGAATATAATATTATATCACGAAAAGGAGGAACTGCATATGAAAGTAGTTGTTATCAGAAGTCCGAAATTTCTCTCCGGAATACTTAGAGTTATTTTTAAGATCAAAAAGGAAGAATGCGAATAAAAGCATCCCTCATAAAGATTGTAAGGTACTGCTTAAAGCCTTCCGCTGTGAAGCTGCTGTCTGTGACGGCGGCTTCTTTTGTTTATTCAAATATAAATTTCTCTTTCCTATTGCAATAACAAGAAATATATGCTATAATAAAGTGTAAGTGTGCTTCTGTACATTAAATTACTATTAATGAAAAGAGGAAAACAAATGCCTGCTAATATTGTTGTCGGAACTCAGTGGGGAGACGAAGGAAAAGGAAAGATAATTGATATCCTTGCTTCCCGTGCAGACGTAGTCGTTCGTTCACAGGGCGGTAATAATGCCGGTCATACTGTTGTAAACAACGGAGAAGTTTACAAGCTTCACCTTATACCCTCGGGTATTCTTTACCCTAATACACTTTGTCTTATCGGTGCCGGCGTTGTGCTTGATCCCAAGGACTTTATCGGAGAACTTGACAGCCTTGCTGAAAGAGGCATCAAAACTGAGGGACATCTGAAAGTTGATCCCCG
This sequence comes from uncultured Ruminococcus sp., assembly GCA_947345935.1. GTDB lineage: Bacteria > Bacillota > Clostridia > Oscillospirales > Ruminococcaceae > Ruminococcus. The sequence goes on along the minus strand of CAMZZN010000029.1, from coordinate 9,047 downwards.
TGCACATATCGTAATGCCGTGGCACATCACTCTGGACGGTCTTTCAGAAGCTTTCAGAGGCGGAAAAGATATCGGAACTACAAAGCGTGGTATAGGTCCTACATACATGGACAAATACGAACGCTGCGGCATAAGGATGTACGACCTTGTACACCCTGAAGTTCTTGCCGAGAAAATTCAGTCGACCGGCAAGCTTAAAAATAAGATCATAACTGAAGTGTACGGCGGCGAAGCTTTCGATCTGGACGCTGTAACGGCTCAGTACACAGAATACGGCAGACGCCTTGCTCCATATGTCGACGATGTTTCAGTTCTCACATTTGAAGCTGAAAAAGCCGGAAAAACTATCATGTTCGAGGGCGCACAAGCAACTCTCCTGGATATTGACTTTGGTACATATCCCTATGTAACCTCATCTCACCCTCTCTCAGCAGGCGTATGTGTAGGAACAGGCGTTGGTCCAAAGGTGATCTCCAACATTATAGGCGTAGCCAAAGCATATACCACACGTGTCGGTAAGGGTCCCTTCCCGACAGAGCTTGACGATGAGATCGGCGACAGAATAAGAAACGTGGGCGGAGAATTCGGTACAACTACCGGACGTCCCAGAAGAACAGGCTGGTTTGACGCCGTTATTATCCGTCATTCTGTAAGAGTAAACGGACTTGACAGTCTGGCTATTAACAAGCTTGATACGCTGGCAGGCATCGAGACGCTCAAAATGTGCGTTGCCTACAAAAAACCTGACGGCACTGTAACCGAAAATTTCCCGCCGACTCTTGAAGAACTTGAAGGATGCGAGCCAGTTTATGAGGAATTCCCCGGATTCAGCGAGGATATTTCAAAATGCGCAAGCTTTGACGAGCTTCCCGACAATTGTAAGAGCTACATTGCACGTCTTGAAGAACTCGTAGGCTGTCATGTAAGCATGGTAGGTATCGGCCCGGACAGAGCGCAGATACTGGAAAGATAATAAAAACAGCACCTATCAGAAAATACTTTAACAGAGGTGAAAAAAATGAATGACGAAAACAACTTCGGAGGCTCTCCACTGGATGAAATAGAATATAATGCCGCTGCAAAGAAAAAGGACGTTCCTCAGAACGTCACAGCTCCTGTCCTTGACGATATAGACTATGTTGCCCCTTCATCAAAAAAGGGCGGTCCACAGGGAGTTTCCGCTCCCATACTTGACGATATGGACTCATATTCCCCAAGCACCTCGAAAAAAGGCGATCCTACAGGTATCACTGCTCCAGTACTGGACGATCCCTCTGATCTCGGTCAGACGGCTGAACCGAAAAAGTTGATTATGTCAGACGATGAGATCATTGCCGGCTTTACTCCAGAACAGATGGAGACCTTCAACAAGCTTCCGCCTGCAAATCAGCAGAAAGTACTTGACCTCAGAAGAGCGCAGCTTGGTGCAGAAGCGCCGAAGCCGGTCGTGACTGCTCCTGTGCTTGACGAGGATAACTATACCCCTCCACCGAAAAAAGAAGAACCTGTGAAGCCTGCCGAGCCGATTAAAGCGCCTGTTCTTGATGAAGCTCCCGAACCGCCAAAATACGTTCCTAAATTTGTTGACGAAGATCTGGAGAGAGCAAAACGGGAAGGCGCAAAAAAAGCCGTATCTTCTCAGCTGGTATCAGAGCAGAAGGATTCAAAAGAAAGTCTGAGAATGATGCTTCAGCTCAAAGAGGAACGCAGGGCCGAACTTGCTCAGAAAGGCTTTAAAATTTCCATTCTTCTTGCCGTGCTCGGTGTGGTTGCCGCCGTAGTGTTCTATCTGCTTTATTCCGGAAAGCTTGGTCTCGGATACAAGCCCGACTTCGACGGTATAGGCAAAATTGTCGAGAGTTCGGCAATGTATATCGCCGTTGTCGTGGGACTCTGTTCTTTACTGCTTATTACAGGTATCGGCGGCTGCAAATCGCTTGCATCTTTCGTGTTTCTGCTTTTCGGCATTATACAGATATTCCCTGGGATCGTCATGATCCCGCAGCACAAGGGCAGTCTTGCACTTGTAGGAGCGCTTTATGCAGCTTCTCTTATCTGTACGATCGTTGTATTTTTTATGTTATCTGCCAGCGAAGCCGTAGGTCTCTTCTTCAAAAAAGACAAAAACTGATAAAAAGGCTGCCGCATCACATTGATGCAGCAGCCTTTATTTTTAATATTATATCAGATTCCGCAGTCTGCATAATCTTTCCATTTTTCAGCATAGAGCTTGTTGCTCCAACTTCTGCACAGTATATATACAACCGATGCTATCGCTATAAATACTGCTCCGAGAACCGGAAGCGTATCTCTTATAATCCTGCGTGACGAATAATTCTTTTCACCCATATAAAACCTCTGTTCAAAATATTTATTCAGCGTCTGCGCTGTCAGTTCCGCCGTTCATTTCCGCCATAAGTCTTGCAAGCTCCGCATCGACCTTTGCGGCAGATTCAAGCTGTTCAAACGTTTCGTTCAGTTCACTGTCCTCACCTGCTCCGGCGATTTCGGTAAAAGCGGCAGCCTCAGCCTCTTTGTACTTGATCTTTTCTTCCATTCTGTCAAATTTTTCCATAGCGGAATTGCCGTCAAACCCTCCTGATGACTTTGCAAGATTTTTCTGTGTATCAGCCATCTGTGAACGTGCAATAAGCATTGCCTGGCGTGCCTTAGCCTCATCCAGCTTTGACTTGAGCACCTCTACCTGATCGCCGATAGCCTCGGTCTGAGCTGAGATAGAATCGTACATTTCCTTGTATGCGGCAACATCCTCGTCAGCCTTGACTTTCTTAGCAAGAGCCTGCTTTGCCAGATCTGAATTGCCCTGTGACAGCGCAGCCTTTGCCTTAGTTTCCCAGCCGTCAGAGACTTTCTTGGCATCAAGATATTTCTTTTCAGCCAGACGCTCACTTGCCTTAGCCTTACCATAATTCTGAGTGGCCTTGGTAAGTTCTTTCTGCATATCCATTATGATCTGCTTTACCATTTTTTCAGGGTCTTCTGCCCTGTCAATAAGATCGTTGATGTTTGATTTAAGCATATCGCTTAATCTACGAAAAATACCCATTTAAAAATCCTCCTTTTTCATGTCTAATTTAATTTTAACGACAACCCCATTGCCGTTATATCCATTATAATATCAAATAATGGATTTGTCAAGAAATACCCTATAATTTCATCAAATTTTCATCAGAACTTTTCCGTCTCGTTTTCCACCTCGTCAAGATATTTTTCAAGTTCCTCAAAAGTAACGCCCTTTTCTTCAAAGAGTTCGTCTTCGTTTATTTTCAGAAGCTTTTCACGAAGATCGAGCATCTTTTTGCGTCTTGTATATGTCTCGGCATTTATAACGACAAGATCCGGCATTCCCTCTGTGACGATTTTAAGCGGCTCTGAGGTTATTTCGCACAGTCTGGCAAAAAGTTCATAGTTGCGATTGAAATCATCCTTTTTTATACTTATCATAGTCTGCACTCCTTTCATAGGATGCCTATAATATTATTTTAAACCATACCGGGAGAATTGTCAACGATTTTTTTCTTTTCTATTTATGAATAATTTGTAAACATTTTCCTGCACGCTTGATTTTTTATTGTAAAAGTTATATAATACAATTAGCACTCAAACATATAGAGTGCTAATTCATTAATTTCAGATTACAGAAAGGATCGTTAAAAATGGAAACAAAACAGTTTAAAGCAGAATCCAAAAAACTACTGGATATGATGATTCATTCAATCTATACACATAAGGAGATTTTTCTCCGTGAGCTTATCTCAAACGCCAGCGACGCTATCGACAAGCTATATTTCAAATCCCTGACTGACGACCAGGTGGGACTCGGCAAGGATGATTTTGCTATCTGGATCTCTGCCGACAGAGAGGGAAACAGACTCAAGATCTCCGATAACGGCATTGGTATGACAGCCGAGGAGCTTGAAGCACATCTGGGAACTATCGCCGAAAGCGGTTCTCTTAAATTCAAGAGCGAGAACAAGCTTGAAGAGGACAACCAGATCATCGGTCAGTTCGGCGTGGGTTTTTATTCGGCATTTATGGTCGCAAAAAAAGTAACCGTTATCTCAAAGGCATACGGTAGCGACAAAGCTTATCAGTGGGAATCTGAAGGCGTTGACGGCTACACGATCACCGAAACCAACAAGAAGTCTGTCGGTACTGATATCATACTGGAGCTGCTCCCTGATTCCGAAGATGAAGACTACTCAGGATTCCTCGATCAGTACAAACTGAAATCTCTTGTTAAGAAGTATTCTGATTATATCCGTTTTCCCATTAAAATGGAGGTAACTCACAGCCGTCCGAAAGAACAATCCGAGGAGGACAAAGAAGCGGGAAAGACTCCGGAATACGAAGAATATCTTGAAATCGAAACCCTTAACAGCATGGTTCCCCTCTGGAAAAAGAACAAATCTGAGCTTAAAGAAGAGGATTACAAGCATTTTTATACCGAAAAATTCTTTGACTATAACGAACCGCTGAAATATTCCCACGTCAAGAACGAGGGCGCTGCAAATTACAACGCTCTGCTCTATATCCCGTCAAAAGCTCCCTACGACTACTACTCAAAAGAGTATGAAAAGGGTCTCCAGCTTTATTCCAACGGCGTTCTTATCATGGATAAATGCGCCGATCTTCTCCCGGACTATTTCAGCTTTGTAAAAGGCCTGGTGGATTCTGAGGATCTGTCCCTGAATATCTCACGTGAGATGCTTCAGCACGACAGACAGCTTAAAATCATTGCCAAGAGCATTGAAAAAACTATCAGCAGCGAATTGAAAAAGATGCTTAAAAACGAACGTGAAAAATATGAGGAATTCTGGAAAGCATTTGGTCTCCAGATGAAGTACGGCATCTACAGCGATTATGGCATGAACAAGGAAAAACTCCAGGATCTGCTGCTGTTTACATCATCCAACGACAATAAGCTTGTTACCCTGGACGAATACGTTACAGGTATGCGTGAGGAACAGAAGTACATCTACTACGCAACAGGAGAAAGCATTGCAAGGATCAGTCAGCTGCCGCAGACAGAGCTTGTTAAGGACAACGGCTTTGAGATTCTTTATCTCACAGATAATATTGACGAATTCGCAGTAAAATCTATCGGAAAATACAAGGATAAGGAATTCAAGTCAGTTTCTTCTGACGATCTTGGTCTTGAATCACCTGAAAAGAAGGAGGAACTCAAGGCAAAAGAAGAAGCTGCTTCCGGAATGCTCGATGAGCTTGCAAAGGCTCTTGACGGCAAGGTAACAAAGGTGGTGCTCTCTCAGAGACTTAAAACGCATCCTGTATGCCTCACAAGCGAAGGCGAAATCTCTCTTGAAATGGAGAAAGTCCTCAACTCCATGCCCACCGACCAGAAAGTCCATGCGCAAAGAATTCTGGAAATCAATCCGGACCACGAGATCTTCGGAAAGCTCAACTCTGTAAAAGAATCCGGAGACGGCGATAAGCTCGGTAAGTATGCACGTCTACTTTACGATCAGGCTCTGCTTATCGAGGGAATAAGCATTGAAAATCCTGTAGAATTTTCAAATCTCATTTGCGAGCTTATGTAATATCATACCCGTACCGATAAACGTGAGCAACGTTATTGGTACGGGTTTTTAGAGTGTGTTCACATTTATTTTATGTGAACACACTCTGGTATAATTCTTTGTATTGCGGAAAAAATAACGGTACTAAATATATAATAAGTTTTGAAAGGAGACTTTCATGATAGAAGTATATGGTTCCGACAACTGCTTCTGGTGCAGAAAAACAAAGGATTATCTTGACTCAAAGGGCGTTCGGTTCAGAACAAAAAGTATTTCCGATCCCGACAATGCGCACAGGGCGTTTACCCTGACAGGACAACAGACAGTTCCGATAACTGTTATCGGAAAGACGGCAGTTGTCGGCTTTGATCCGGAAGCTATAGACCGGGCACTGAACAGGGTCGAATAGACAAACAAGGCGGACGCACAATGTCCGCCTTTTCTTATTGTTCCTCTTCGTCGCTGCTGTATTCCAATATATCCCCTGGCTGGCAGTTCAGCGCCCTGCATATTGCGTTAAGGGTGGAAAATCTTATAGCGCTGACTTTTCCTGTTTTCAGCTTCGAAAGATTCACGTTGCTCACCCCGACACGCTCGCTAAGCTCGTTAAGACTTATTTTACGGTCTGCCATTACACGGTCGAGTCTTGATATTATTGCCATGTCGCTCGCCTTATATAGTGTCGTCTGACTGCTGCTGAAGCTGTGCACCGTATTTAAATATTGAAATAAACAAAAGCACAATTATAACTGCAAAAACAGCAAGCAGTCCGCTGATACCATTGATAAGAAGAACTGCGGCTGCCCATACAGCAAGCGCTATTCCGAATGGTTTCATTTTTTTAATCACTTCTTCTTCAAACGGCGATCTACAAGTTTCAAGAGCCTTTGCAAGCCTCTTAGCAAATATCAATGCTATATATAAACATATAAGAACAATTTCTCCGCACATACAAGCGACAGCAACAACAGGTTTCAACTGTTTTCCAGTCAGATCATTAATTCCTCCCCTAATTGTAAACAGATGCTCACCATTTACCACACCCTCATCTTTAACTATCCACTTCAGTGCAGTACCGAGTATATTGCCGTTAAAATCGGATTCGTCTATCTTAACGATATGATTGACAATGTTTTCATTTTCTACAATAATGTTGACCGAAGCATCACCGTTAATCCGTACCCCATCATTCGGGATGCAAAATGTGAGGATCATAAGAATCGGCAGGCAGACCAAGGTTATTACTATAATTACCATCGTAATAGTAATGAGAATCCTGCTTACTTTCCCTAACTTATTAATTTTTACAACATTTTCATTGTCCATAATAAAATCTCCTTAAAACCAATTTCGTTTCCGATAATTACATTATAGCAGAAGATTTCTTATATGTCAATAAAAATTTATCGCTTATCATTAAAATTGTAATATTATACATAAACAGCATTGCAATGCTTATTCGATTATATGCATATATAACAATAATTATTTATCGTTTATCATTAACAGAAAGCTCTAATCAAGGAATTCTCCACCGTAATCCAGAGAATAATCGTAAATATAATCTTCATCGGACTCCGGTTCTTCATCAGCTGAAAGATTAGGATTGCCCTCCTTGCCGACTATAAATGAAACCGCTTTGTTATAATTAAAAACCGTGTTAACCCTTGAATCGCCGCCATACTCGCCGTCACGTGTCCATGCGATAGGCTCGTCGCCGATGCAGGTAAATGTAATCTTGTTAGTGCGGAAAAGTTTGATGTAATCCTTGTCGATGTCTCCTTTCATGTTCAGAAGCGAATGAATAATCTGCTGGAGCTGCAGCGGATTTGCCGGTTTCTTAATAAGGAGAACCTCAAAAACACCGTCGTCAAGCATAAAATCTTCCATTGAAAACAATCCCGCCACCGACGCCGTATTCGAGACCATTCCAAAAACAAAATCATCCTCTATAACATTGCTGCCGTACTCTATTTTCATTCGTGTTGCCTTGATATTTGTAAGCTGCAGAATACCGTTAAGGATATACGCCGTATGTCCGAAGAGATTTTTTATCTGCTGGGAGGTCTCATACGTAATGTTTGTAAAAGCCCCGAATGCAACAATGTACGTAAAATAATCGTCGTTAAAGCCTCCAACATCCTGCGGAACCGGAGTTCCCTCAATTATCTGTCTGACGGCCGCCATAGTATCCTTAGGAATGCGCAGACCCTTTGCAAAATCGTTTGTAGTACCAGCCGGAATATAACCAAGAGGTATCTTCTTCTCGCTCCTCATAAGCGCTTGTAGGCAGTTGCTGAGCGTTCCGTCTCCCCCGGCGCAAACTATAAGATCAAAACCAGATTTGCAAGCATACTGTGCAACATTTACAACATCCTCGCTGCTTTGAGTAGTATGAACAGTCACTTCATAATCCGCTTTCACAAATTCGTCAATTATCTTGCCCAATTTTTTTGCAATGAGCGCCTTGCCGGCAACAAGATTAACGATAAAATACATTTTTTTCATTTTATTGTGCCTCCTGTATATTGTCATAATATAATTATAATACTTTTTCAAAAAAATACAAGTATGCAGAGTATTAATTAAAATAAAAAAATATATACAAACCTATTGACATCCTATAAAATTAGTGTTATAATAATAAAGCTGAAGCAAGCAGTAATAAAAGAATGGGGTGTCGCCAAGCGGTAAGGCAGCGGACTCTGACTCCGTTATTCCGAGGGTTCAAATCCTTCCACCCCAACCAATTAATTATAACAAAAGTCCTCAAATATTTTTGAGGGCTTTTGTTATGTAAAAAAGGAGCTCTGCTATGATACATATTTACAGCGGTGATGGAAAAGGCAAAACAACAGCAGCTGTAGGTCTTGCGATCCGTGCAGCTGGGGCAGGACTGAAAATACATTTCTGTCAGTTTCTAAAGAACGGAAGCTCATCAGAAATAGCAGTTTTAAGACAAATAAACAGTATAACCGTGCATTACTGCGACGTATGCGATAAGTTTTCTTTTCAGATGAACGATAAAGAAAAAGCGCTTGTAAAGAATTCACACGACAAAATGCTCCTTGAAATAGAACAGCTCGTCGTTTCCAAACAAACTGACATGATAATTATGGATGAAATTTTCAGTGCATACAATACAGGACTTGCCGATAGGGAACTGGCATTGAGAATTGTGCATATCTGCTCAGAGAAAAATTGTGCTGAGCTTGTGCTAACAGGTCGCTCGCCGCAAGAGGAATTTATAAAGCACGCCGACTATCACAGCATCATCAAAGCAGCCTGTCATCCCTATACTATAGGAATCAAAGCACGAAAAGGCATAGAATTTTAGAACCTGTCCATAATCAAAAGTATAAAAAATTTCCCACTTGACGCCTTTCTATCAAGTGGGAAATTCAATAATTTGGTGGACCATCAGGGACTCGAACCCCGGACCGACCGGTTATGAGCCGGGAGCTCTGACCAACTGAGCTAATGGTC
>CAMZZN010000028.1 GCA_947345935.1 uncultured Ruminococcus sp. | reverse complement strand
GACGCAATATTAATAATGCAGGCAGTCGGAAATCCCGACCAGTACACCCTTACGCCTCAGGGAGCGTACAATGCCGATATCGCCGGAAACTACGACGGCATAACTAACATGGACGCTCTCGCAGTTCAGAAAAAGCTTCTTAATCTTGAATAAAATCTATACGGCAAACGGCGCTTTTTCAGGCGCCGTTTTTCATTTGTATTGACATATATCGCAAAAAATGATATAATAGGATATCTTAAATAACAAAAGGAGATCATAATTATGAGCGGAAATACAAACAGCTACGAAAGTCCATTCTGTACACGATACGCCAGCGAGGAAATGCAGTACATTTTCTCTGCCGATAAAAAATTTACTACCTGGAGAAAACTCTGGGTGGCTCTGGCAAGAGCTGAAATGAAACTCGGTCTGCCTGTTACCGAAGCTCAGGTAAAGCAGCTTGAAGAACACATAAACGACATCGACTATAAAGTTGCTGAAGAAAGAGAAAAAATCAGCCGCCACGACGTAATGTCACACGTCTACGCCTACGGACAGGCTTGTCCTGACGCTGCCGGAATTATTCACCTGGGAGCTACATCCTGCTACGTTGGCGATAATACCGACATTATCATCATGCGTGACGCTCTGAACGTTATACGCAGAAAGCTTGTCAATGTTATGGCAAATCTGGCAAAGTTCGCCGATGAATACAAGAATATGCCCTGTCTGGCTTATACTCATCTCCAGCCTGCACAGCTTACTACCGTCGGCAAAAGAGCTACCCTCTGGCTCAATGAGCTGCTAATGGATTTCAACGATCTTGAATACAGAATTTCCACTCTCAGTCTGCTCGGCTCAAAGGGAACTACAGGCACTCAGGCTTCATTTATGGAGCTTTTTGAGGGAGATACTGCAAAGATCAAAGAACTTGAAAGAATGATCGCAGAGGAAATGGGCTTTGACAGCGTTGTTCCCGTTTCCGGTCAGACATATTCCAGAAAAGTCGATTCACAGGTACTTGCCGTTCTAAGCGGAATCGCACAGTCGGCAAGCAAGTTCTCCAACGATATGCGTATCCTCCAGAGCTTCAAGGAAATGGAAGAACCCCGTGAAAAGAAGCAGATAGGCTCGTCAGCTATGGCGTATAAGAGAAATCCTATGAGATGCGAGAGAATTACTTCACTTGCAAGATACGTTATGATCGACAGCCTGAATCCCGCTTTCACAGCCGGAACACAGTGGTTCGAGAGAACCCTTGACGACTCTGCAAACAAGAGAATAAGCGTAGCGGAGGCTTTCCTCGGCGTTGACGCTATCCTCAACATCATGATGAATGTTACAAACGGTCTTGTAGTTTACCCTGAGATAATCCGCAGACGTGTTATGGCTGAGCTTCCGTTCATGGCAAGCGAAAATATCATGATGGACGCAGTTAAAAAAGGCGGCAACCGTCAGGAGCTGCATGACCGCATTATGGATTACTCCATGATCGCCGGCGAACAGGTAAAAGTTTATGGCAAGGATAATAATCTCTGCGAGCTTATTGAGGCCGATCCTATATTCATGGTGACAAAGGAAGAACTTGAAGCTGTTCTCAAACCGGAAAACTACACCGGAAGAAGCTCTCAGCAGGTTGACGAGTTTCTCAGTGAATACATCAATCCTATCCTCGAAGCTAACAAGGATGTTCTGGGCGAGAACTTTGAGATGAAGAACTAAGGAAGCACTGATTTTGTTTATGAAACATAAATAATTATCGAATAAATATCATAAACCATGAACATTGAAAGGCGGATTATTCATTGAAAGCAATTCCGGAAGAATTAACGAATAAATTTGAATTTTATAATTATGGACACGCATTAGAAATACTTTCGGATGCGTTTCCAAATGAATGGTGTGAAATACAGCAATGTCTTAAAAACTTTGTAATTACTGTTGATGATTTAAAAAAAGCAGGAGGTAACGAAAGTCCAATCCCTAAGAAATTTGATGATATACTTTATCCTTTTGGATGGCGGGAAATACGAATAACTGGTGATCTTCTTGTTAAAATGTATCCAAGAAAGACTGTTCAGCGCAGAGGAAAGTTCTCTAATGAACCTTTTGAAGAAAAAATGATTGAAGGCTATATTGATGGACATAATATAGACTTTCTGAAAAATAAAGTTGCATTTGATCTTGAATGGAATAGCAAGGATCAAACGTTTGATCGTGATCTGTTAGCTATGCGAACATATTTTGATTGCGGTATTATTGATGTTGGTATAATCGTTACTCGTTCAGAAGAATTAAACGACATTTTTCGTAAAATAGATATAATTACAAAATATGGAGCTTCAACTACCTGGATGAGAAAACTAACATATAGATTAGATTCAAGAAGGAATGGTGGATGTCCTATATTGGCTGTTGGTATAAAAAAATCTTGTATTGAGGGTTATGAATAATGAATACATTAAAAGAAACGATTGAAAATTTCAGAGAGTTTACTAACGGAAAAAAATATAAGACCATATATGCTGATCCACCATGGCAGTTTCAAAACAGAACGGGGAAAGTAGCGCCTGAACATAAACGGCTTAATAGATATTCTACAATGACTTTAAATGAAATAATGGCATTGCCGGTATCTGATATTTCAGATGAAAAAAGTCACCTTTACTTATGGGTTCCAAACGCTCTTTTACCTGAAGGGCTTGACGTAATGAAAGCATGGGGATTTGAATATAAAACAAATTTAATTTGGGAAAAAGTACGCAAAGATGGTCAACCAGACGGCAGAGGCGTGGGTTTCTACTTTCGTAATGTAACAGAAATATTGTTATTTGGAATTAAGGGAGAAAAAAACAGAACCTTACAACCAGGAAGATCACAGGTAAACCTTCTAAGGACAATGAAACGTGAACACAGCAGAAAACCTGATGAATTCGTTAGTTTGATAGAGGCATGCTCACAAGGTCCCCGGCTGGAGATGTTTGCTCGTGGCAATAGAGTTGATTGGGATATGTGGGGAAATCAGGCGGATGAATATTATGAGCCTGATTGGGATACTTATGCCAATCATACCATAGCATCAGAAAATAAATAGTATTCAAAAAAGGCAGGCAAATATGAAAAAACAATATCTTGAAGCCGGCAAAATCGTCACGACCCACGGAGTAAAGGGCGAAGTCAAGATAATGCCATATACTGATTATCCGGAACTGCTCTGCGAATTCGACAGTCTGTTTATCGGGAAAAATCATGAGGAGATCGCTATCGAGCGCTCCCGTACATTCAAGGGCATGGTGATTGCAAAATTGGAGGGGATCAATACTCCGGAGGACGCATCAAAGCTGCGGAACAAGATCCTTTATATGCACCGTGACGACCTCGAACTTGATGACGATACCTATTTTATTCAGGATCTGATAGGAATTGAAGTGCACGACGCCGATACCGACTTTGTTTACGGAAAAATTACCGATGTTATGCAGACGGGAGCAAACGACGTTTATGTAATCAATGGCATAAACAGGGAATATCTTATTCCGGCAATACCCGAAGTTGTTATCTCAACCGATATCGACGGAAATATCATGACTATACGTCCGTTGGAGGGACTTTTTGAATGAAGATAGAAATCGCCACTCTTTTTCCGGAAATGTGCGAAGCTGTTCTGGGTGAAAGCATTATCGGCAGGGCAAGAAAAGCAGGAAAAATAGAAGTTCACTGCCGTCAGATACGTGAATATACCCAGGACAAACACCGCCGTGTAGACGATACTCCATACGGCGGCGGCATGGGTATGGTCATGCAGTGCGAACCAATCTACAACTGTTACAAGGCTGTCTGCGAGGAAATGGGCGCAGTTCCGCATACGATATATATGTCCCCGAAAGGAAAGATCCTCGACCAGAAAAGAGCCGCAGAGCTCTCACAAATGGACAATATACTTATAATCTGTGGTCATTACGAAGGCGTGGATCAGCGTGTTATAGATAAGATCGTGAATGAGGAAATTTCTATCGGCGACTATGTTCTCACAGGCGGGGAACTTCCGGCAATGGTTCTGGCAGATACCGTGGCAAGAATGTGTCCAGGCGTACTTTCGGACGATGTTTGCTTTACAGAAGAAAGTATATACAGTGGTCTGCTGGAATATCCCCACTACACTAGACCGGAAACATGGGAGGGGATGGAAGTGCCTCCGGTGCTGCTGACGGGACATCATGCGAATATAGGCAAATGGCGTCACGAACAGAGCATTAAAATAACGGCGGAAAGACGTCCGGATCTTTTTGAAAAATATATCAAAGAAAATCCCCCCCAGGAAAAAAAGAAGAAAAAAAGCGGAAACGCCTGATTGCAGACGTTATTTACTATTGGTATATATGAAATAATTTTTTCCGTTTAGACGAATTCACCATATTATCAGGTGGAATATTATATAACATTACCAATTAAAATCAACATTTCCTTGTTGTGATAATTAACAAGCAATCGAGATAAATCAAGCCGTGATTTTATATAAATGTAGAATTTATTAAAATATCAGTATTTCTGAAAAAAAAGCCGTTGACTATAATAAATTTTGAATGTATAATGATATCAGCAAAGAAAATAAAAGGCTGTCCGCACTCTGTAAAAAGTACGGCGCTGCCTGTATTTGCATTCAGCTTCTGAAGATCGAGAGGGCTGAATTTAAGAGAATAGGAGAGTTGTATATGTTTGTCAAGGAAGTAATGGTTAAGAATCAGGTCGGACTTCATGCAAGACCCGCAACCTTCTTCATTCAGAAGGCTAATGAATTTAAGTCATCCATCTGGATCGAAAAGGAAGAGCGCAGAGTTAATGCTAAGAGCCTCCTCGGAATTCTTTCCCTCGGTATCGTAGGCGGAACTAATGTAAAAGTTATCGCCGACGGCGCTGATGAAAAGGCCGCAGTTGACGCACTGATTGAGCTTGTAGACAGCGGTTTCAGCGAGGAAAGCAGATAAATTACTTTTTTCGGAATTTCCGGTAAATTTCCGGCAGTTACATATACCGTAACTGCCGATTTTATTTTTACAGATAGTATGATGTTTTATCCTTCGAGATACTCTGCCATATTGTCCGCAAAGATAGCGTAGCCTCTGGTAGGATCAGCCACAAATACGTGAGTCACCGCTCCTATAATACGATCGTTCTGTATAATAGGACTTCCGCTCATTCCCTGTATGATACCTCCGGAAGATTTAATAAGACGCTTGTCGGTTATTCTTATCACCATGTTTTTGGCAGATTCTTTGCTGTTAAAGTCTATGCTTTCTATTTCTATTTTATATTTTTCCGGAGCGCTGCCGCTGACAGTAGTATATATCTCGGCTTCTCCGGTAGTTATATCCTGACGATATCCCATGACGAATTCCTGAGAATCAAGGCTGAGTTCTTCAAGCCCCTTTTCTGTTAGCCTGCCGTATACGCCGCAGCTGTTGTTGCGTTCAAGAATTCCGAATGTTCCGTTTGCAAAACTTCCCCGTAATTCACCGGGAATGCCCTTTTCGCCCTTTTTGGCTTCGGTTATCTCCACGGGAACTGCTTCGCCGCTGTAAACAGGCACTATCTCTCCTGTATCGGCATCGCATATCGGATGACCAAGACCTGCAAATTCTCCGGTTTTTTTATTAAAAAACGTCATCGTACCTATTCCGGCTATGCTGTCACGAACCCACATACCGCCACGCCACATATTATTCTTTTCAGAGAAAACAGGCCTGAGCGACACTGTAAATTCATGGCCGCTGCGCTCTGCGGTCAGATTGACTTCCCTGCCGCCGCTGTTGGATATGATCTCCTGCAAGCGGCTGTTTGAGACAAGCGGTTCTCCGTTTGCTGATTTTATAATATCACCGGTCATAATGCCGGCTTCTTCCGCAGGACAGCTGGTATTGCCGCTTTTATCGGTCACAGCGCCAAGTTCAGTCACCATAACTCCGTCCATAAGAAGCTTTATTCCGAACGGATGCCCGCATACAGAAAGTACCGGCGGCTCTGCTTCGGTCACGCTGACATTTTTAACGGGTATCGCACCGAAAAGAGACAGCGTTACCTGCTTTGTTTCCGGAAAGTTCCCTGCTGTCCGCATGACCGCTTCCGGACTTACCGAACAGCTTATTTCCGGATATTCTGCAATTTTAAGTTCCGATGCCGGTCTGATAGTAACAGACGACGGAAGCCTGGTCGAATAATAGCCGGCAGTTCCGAAAATACAAAGGGATACTGCCGAAAGCAGCGCTCCAGCCGACCTGATAAGTTTTCTTTTAAGCTGCATTTTACAAGTCCTTTCCTTTGAATAGAGCAGAAATAATTCTGCCCGAAGATTATTATATTTCATTTACGACAGATTACTAATGCAAATTATTTCTGTAGGAGATATGCCAATGAAACATAAGCGGAAAAATTTAACAAAACAAAAAACTGTTATGACTGCCGCAAAAATTCTTCTTGTTGTCCTGACAGCCGTTTATCCGTTTTTTATGACGATCATGACGGGAGTCGGGATCCTGAGCAAAAGCGGAATTTACGGAAAAACGATCTCCGGATATGCTGCCGGTCTTATCGTTTCAGGAGCCACACTGACAGCGGCGGCGGTACTCTGCCTTTTCAGGAAAAGTCTGCCCAACCTGCTTTCTATGTTAACAGCCGTTCCCGGATTTGCAGTCTGTATGACGGCTCTGTCACGGCTTGCAGATCATGCGGAAAAAGCAGGATGGATGGGACACGGCGCTTATGCTCTCATGCCTGTCGCCGATATGTACAGACAGCGGATCTTACCGGTGATACTGCCCTTTCTGCTAACGTGCGTCATTGCGGCAGCGCAGTTTTTTTCGTACAGCGCCGGGGAAGAACGCCGGGAAAAAAAGAAAAAAATTGAAAAAGCCGAAGATGCTTCCTATCGTAAAATTACTGATTCATGATTATTATTGACCGGATTCTTATCATTATTTGAAAAAATTTTTTTAAATAATCTCTTGACAAATAAAAAAAAGCCTGCTATAATATAGTCAATATCAAAAATGCAATGAAGGGAAATAAAACCTGTGGAGTTTACACAGAGAGCTGCCGGCGGTGAAAGGCAGCAAGACAAAACGGGTCATAGCTCCTCCCTGAGCATCCTGCTGAAAAACGCATCTTTGCGTAAATTAGGCTTGGACGGGTTCTCCCGTTACAGAGATATGCGTTAATCCGACGCAGATGAGCGGACGCTTTTTGCGTCAAGAAGAGTGGTACCACGGAGTATCCTGCAAGTAACTTCGTCTCTTCCATACCTTAGTGTATGGAAGAGACTTTTTTGTTGTCTGATCGGATTAAATTATGATTGGAGGAAACTATTATGAAAAATGCAGAAAAGTACACACGTCAGTTTTTTGAAGCACCCCGGACTAAAATGAAATGGACTGAAAAGTCTTATGTTGACAAAGCTCCGATATGGTGCAGCGTTGACCTGAGGGACGGAAATCAGGCTCTTATCATCCCCATGAGTTTGGGCGAAAAACTGGAATTCTTCAACAAGCTTGTGGAGATCGGCTTCAAGGAGATCGAGATCGGTTTTCCAGCCGCCTCTGAAACGGAATACGACTTCTGCCGCACTCTTATCGAACAGAATATGATCCCCGACGACGTGACTATCCAGGTTCTCACCCAATCGAGAGAGCATATCATAAAAAAGACCTTTGACGCTCTTAAAGGATGCAAAAACGCTATCGTTCACCTGTACAACTCCACGTCGCTTGCCCAGCGTGAACAGGTTTTCCGCAAGAGCAAAGAAGAGATCATCGATATTGCCGTGACCGGCGCAAAGCTCTGCAAGGAGTATCGTGAAAAATACGAGGGAAACTTCCGCTTTGAGTACTCCCCCGAAAGCTTTACCGGCACTGAACCGGAATTCGCTCTGGAAATATGCAACGCAGTTCTTGACGTATGGCAGCCCACGCCAGACGATAAAGTTATCATCAATCTGCCGGTAACGGTTCAGCTGTCCATGCCTCATGTCTACGCCAACCAGATCGAGTATATGTGCGGCAGCATGAAGTATAGGGAAAACGTTATCGTCTCGCTGCATCCGCACAACGACAGAGGATGCGCCGTTGCAGATACCGAAATGGGTCTCCTTGCAGGCGCCGACCGTGTGGAGGGAACTCTTTTCGGAAACGGCGAAAGAACCGGCAATGTAGATATAATCACCCTTGCAATGAATATGTACTCCCAGGGAGTTGATCCCGGACTTGACTTCTCGGATATCCCATCGATCACCGAGCTTTATACCAAGGTTACACGCATGGAAGTCTATGAGCGTTCGCCGTACTCCGGAAAACTGGTCTTTGCAGCGTTCAGCGGCTCTCATCAGGACGCAATTGCCAAGGGCATGAAATGGCGTGAGGAAAAGAATGTCGAACACTGGACAGTTCCTTATCTGCCGATAGATCCGGAGGACGTAGGCAGGGAATATTCCGCCGACGTTATCAGAATAAACAGTCAGTCAGGAAAGGGCGGCATAGGATATATCCTTGAAGCAAGATTCGGCTATAATCTGCCTAAAAATATGCGTGAAGCCGTCGGTTATATGGTCAAGAGCGTTTCTGACCACAAGCACAAAGAACTTCTTCCGGATGAGGTATACGAGATTTTCAAGACGAATTTTGTTGACATCGCCGAACCTCTTAATATAACGGAAGCGCACTACGTTCAATGCGGAGGTATTGAAGCTACCGTGAGCCTTATTTACAACGGAAGAGTCGCCACCGCCACCAACAACGGAAACGGACGTCTCGACGCTGTAAGCAACGCAATACGCTCCTATACCGGATTGGAGTACAGCATCAATACTTATACCGAACACGCCCTTGAAGTTGGATCGGCTTCCAAGGCTGTTTCCTACGTAGAGATCACTGCCGCAGACGGAAAAAGCTTCTGGGGAACAGGTATTGACACCGATATCGTCGTATCGTCTATCAAGGCTCTTGTAAGCGCCGTAAACAATATGCTCAAATAATGCACTTGAAACCTGTTGAAAGCTATAAACATCCAACAAATTATTTGAGAATATATTTATTTGTATTGATTTTATTTACCGAAGGTGGTATAATTAAGTCTAAGATTAGGCATTGCTGTACAAATCGGCGTTGCCGTTATTCAAAGTCTTAGCAAAGGAGCATTAATAATGAGATCGGTCGTTGCTTTTTCCGGTATAGTCATTATTAACGGCGCAGTCATTATACCTTCCGGCTGCCGCTTTGGTTCATTCTGCCCACAGGACTTTGAGTAATATTTGCAGATACATACTTACCGTATCAACGCAATGATGCTTAACAAAACCTCCGGCAGTTTGTCGGAGGTTTTTATATTATTAAGTCAATGCACAACTTAAGCGGGGACTCCGTCCCCATACCCTTGCCAAAGGGTGAATCCACCCTTTGGAAACCCATTATTAATTATTTTTATTACCTCATAAAGAGGTAATAAAAATAATTAGAGCGAACTCTCATAGGGGTAATAACCCTTTGATAAAAGCATAAGCACAGAATTCCTTAAGCTTATGGCATTACCCCCTTTTAAGAAACCATTAACTATCACAAAAATGAAAAGGATGAAACTTTATCATGTTTATTTCAGGTGCAAAAATCGTTGTTGAAACTCTCGTTGAACAGGGCTGCGACACCGTTTTCGGCTATCCGGGCGGTCAGGTAATCAATCTTTTTGACGAGCTTTATCTCAATCGTGACAGGATAAATCATGTTCTTGCAGCCCATGAACAGGGAGCAGCCCATGCTGCCGACGGCTACGCAAGAGCAACCGGAAAAACAGGCGTTGTAATCGCTACATCCGGTCCCGGCGCTACAAATCTCGTAACCGGCATAGCTACAGCGTTTCTTGATTCTGTTCCTATGGTCGCTATTACCGGAAACGTTCCATGCGACCTTATCGGCAGAGACAGTTTCCAGGAAGTTGATATCGTCGGCGTTACAATGCCAATCACAAAACATAACTTTATCGTAAAAAATGTCTGCGAACTTGCCGATACTATCCGTATGGCGTTCAAAATTGCCAAATCGGGACGTCCCGGACCGGTATTGGTAGATATTCCAAAGGACGTACAGATCGCAAAATGCGAGTTCGAGGCTCAGGCTCAGCCGGTGATACCATATCCTGTGATCTTTGCCGGCGACGATGATCTTAAAAAAGCCGCAGAAATGATCGAAGCCGCAGAAAGACCATATATCTACTTCGGAGGCGGCGTTATAAGCGGCAGAGCGTCCTCGGAAATAACGGCTCTTGCCGAAAAGATAGACGCACCTATGGGATGCACCCTTATGGGTCTTTCCGCTGTTCCCTCCGATAATCCACGATTCCTGGGAATGCAGGGAATGCACGGTCATTATGCGTCCTCCATAGCCGAAGACGAATCCGACCTTGTTATCGCTCTCGGAGCACGTTTCAGCGACAGAGCTACCGGAGACAAAAAACGCTTTAACAGGAATTTCAGGATCATACATATAGACATAGACGGTGCGGAGCTCCGGAAGAATATCCCGGCAGATCTCTCCATAAACGGCGATATAAAAGACGCTGTGGAAAGGCTGTGCGCCGTCGTAAAGGAGAAAAAACATCCGCAGTGGCATAAGCGTATCGAAGAGCTTAAAGCGGAAGAACAGCGCCGTATTGAAAGCGCAAGGAACTGCGGCTTCAAAAAGGAATGCACCAACTGTATGCATCCCTGTTACAATACGGGAATCCCAGCAAAAGACAGGCTCGACCCTTATGACATCGTGGATATCGTCAGCGCTCATGCAGGCGACTCCATTGTAGTCACCGATGTAGGACAGCATCAGATGTGGGCTGCTCAGCGTTATCCCCTCAAAACGCCAAGAACCTTCCTTACAAGCGGCGGTCTGGGCACAATGGGATTCGGAATGGGCGCCGCTGTCGGTGCGGCTGCCGCTACAGGAAAACGCTCTCTCCTGTTTACGGGAGACGGCAGCTTCGGCATGAATCTCAACGAACTCGCAACTTCCGTTTCACAGGAACTTCCCCTTGTTATCGTTATTATGAATAACGGCGTTCTGGGCATGGTGCGTCAATGGCAGACGCTTTTCTTCGGAAAGCACTACTCCAACACTACCCTTGATCGCAAAACCGACTTTGTAAAGCTTGCCGAGGCGTTCGGAGCAAAAGGCGTCCGTGTTTCTACAAAGGATGAACTCGATAAAGCGGCGGCAGAAGCTTTCTCTTACAACGGCACATATCTTATCGACTGCCTTGTGGACTGCAACGAATTTGTACTTCCTATGCTTCCCCCCGGCGGTTCTATAGACGACATCATAACAGAGATCAAGTGAGGTGAGTGAAATGGATCAGTACGTAATAGGAGTTATCGTATCAAATGTTTCCGGCGTGCTCTCCCGTGTTTCGGGAATGTTCACACGGCGTGGCTTCAACATCGACAGTCTCACGGTGGGGGAAACGGAATCAAGCAGCTTTTCCCGCATTACCATTGCCTTTCACGGCGACGAATATCTGAAAGACCGCATTCTTCTCCAGCTGCGCAAGCTCCATGACGTAAGAGAAGTGGAAGTTCTTGACAGGCATGAAACCGTTGTCCGGGAACTTCTGCTTATAAAGATAAGAAATACGCCGCAGTCAAGGCAGGATATTATGACGGCTGTTGAGATTTTCCGGTCAAAGATAGTCGACTATTCCCCCACGGCTCTTGTGTGCGAACTTACCGGTGAAACGTCAAAGATAGATGCATTTATAGAGCTTCTTAAACCCTATGGCATTATGGAAATGTGCCGCACGGGACTTGTGGCTATCGAAAGAGGCGAAAACTGCCTTAAAACAATAAAATAACCTATGTCAACAACTTAAGCGGGGACGCTGTCCCCCTAAGAATAACTATAGCTTATAATTGCTCAGCTGCAATTACATATATAATTTTAAATTTAAAGGAGTCTTAAAAATGGAAAATTCAGCTAAGGTTTTTTACGAACAGGACTGCGATCTTTCCCTTCTCTACGGAAAGACTATCGCCGTTATCGGCTACGGAAGCCAGGGACACGCTCACGCTCTCAATGCCAAAGAATCGCTCGGAGACAAGGGCAGAGTAATTATCGGTCTTTACGAAGGATCAAAGTCATGGGACAAGGCTGTAAAGCAGGGCTTTGAAGTATTCACCGCTGCCGAAGCTGCAAAGCAGGCAGATATTATCATGATCCTTATCAACGACGAAAAGCAGGCTGCTCTGTACAAAAACGACATTGAACCTAATCTTGAAGCCGGAAATATGCTTATGTTCGCTCACGGCTTCAACATCCACTTCGGCTGCATTGTTCCTCCTGCCGACGTTGACGTTACAATGATCGCTCCCAAGGGCCCCGGACACACCGTTCGTTCCGAGTATCAGGCAGGAAAGGGAGTTCCTTGTCTCGTTGCCGTACATCAGGACGCTACAGGAAAGGCACAGGAAATGGCTCTTGCTTACGGTCTTGCTATCGGCGGCGCTCGTGCCGGAGTTCTGGAAACAACTTTCAGAACAGAAACAGAGACAGATCTTTTCGGCGAACAGGCAGTTCTCTGCGGCGGCGTATGCGCTCTTATGCAGGCTGGATTCGAGACTCTCGTTGAAGCCGGATATGACCCGAGAAACGCTTACTTTGAGTGTATCCACGAAATGAAGCTTATCGTTGACCTCATCTACCAGAGCGGTTTTGCAGGTATGAGATATTCTATCTCCAATACTGCTGAATACGGAGATTACATCACAGGCCCGAAGATCATTACAGACGAAACAAAGAAAACAATGAAGAAGATCCTCTCCGATATTCAGGACGGTTCTTTCGCTAAGGAATTCCTCCTCGATATGTCAAGCGCAGGTTCGCAGGTTCACTTCAAGGCTATGAGAAAGCTTGCTTCCGAGCATCCTTCCGAAAAGGTAGGCGAGGAGATCAGAAAGCTCTACAGTTGGAACAACGAAGAAGATAAGTTCATTAATAACTAATGCAGCGTATCAGGTTCAACGGCGCAGACAGCAATCCACGCTATCTGTGCCAAAGACCTGGTAATTAAGAATTGAGAATTATTTAAAAATTATCAGGATAAATTCTTAATTCTCAATTCTGAATTAAATACTGAGGTGAAATAAAATGAGTGGTAATTTTTTCTGCGAGGGTGTTGAAAAGGCATCGCAGCGTTCCCTTTTCAATGCGCTCGGACATACTAAAGAGGAAATGAATCGTCCCCTGGTAGGAATCGTATCGTCATACAATGAGATTGTTCCGGGACATATGAATATAGACAAGATTGTTGAAGCCGTAAAGCTCGGCGTTGCCATGGGCGGCGGAACTCCCGTTGTGTTCCCGGCTATCGCCATATGCGACGGCATTGCAATGGGTCATATGGGTATGAAATATTCCCTCGTAACACGTGATCTGATTGCCGATTCTACGGAATGTATGGCTCTTGCACATCACTTTGACGCCCTTGTCATGGTTCCCAACTGTGATAAAAACGTTCCCGGACTGCTCATGGCGGCGGCACGTATAAACGTTCCGACGATTTTTGTAAGCGGCGGTCCCATGCTTGCAGGTCACGTCAAAGGAAAGAAAACGAGCCTTTCCTCCATGTTTGAGGCTGTCGGCGCATATACCGCCGGAAAAATGTCCGCCGAGGATGTTGAGGAATTTGAGAACAAAGCCTGTCCGACTTGCGGCTCCTGCTCCGGTATGTACACTGCCAATTCAATGAACTGCCTTACGGAAGTACTCGGAATGGGTCTTAAAGGCAACGGAACTATTCCTGCCGTATATTCCGAAAGGATAAAGCTTGCTAAAATGGCTGGTATGCAGGTAATGGAACTTTACAGGCAGAATATCCGTCCCCTTGACATCATGACGGAAAAGGCTTTCATGAACGCTCTTACTGCCGATATGGCTCTGGGATGCTCCACCAACAGTATGCTGCATCTGCCTGCTATCGCCAACGAATGCGGCGTTGATATAAACCTCGATATCGCAAACGAGATCAGCGCAAGAACCCCCAATCTCTGTCACCTTGCTCCGGCAGGTCATACCTATATGGAAGACCTCAACGAAGCAGGAGGAGTTTATGCGGTACTGAATGAACTTTCAAAGAAAAATCTTATCAACACCGACTGCATGACCGTTACGGGAAAGACCGTTGGAGAGAACATAAGCGGATGCATAAATAAAGATCACGAAACTATACGTCCTATTGATAATCCTTACAGCGAAACAGGCGGAATTGCCGTTCTGCGTGGAAATCTTGCTCCAGACAGATGCGTTGTCAAGAGAAGCGCAGTTGCTCCCGAAATGCTCTGTCACAAAGGTCCTGCAAGGGTATTCGACAGCGAGGAAGAAGCGATTAAGGTCATCTACGAGGGCGGAATAAAGGCAGGAGACGTTGTTGTAATCCGCTACGAGGGTCCTGCCGGAGGTCCGGGAATGAGAGAAATGCTCTCGCCGACTTCTGCAATTCAGGGTGCAGGTCTTGGCTCATCGGTTGCGCTTATCACGGACGGACGTTTCTCCGGTGCGACCCGTGGTGCGGCTATCGGTCACGTTTCTCCGGAGGCTGTTAACGGCGGTAATATCGCCTATGTAAAGGACGGAGATATTATTTCTATCGACATCCCCAATTACTCCATAACCCTTGAAGTTTCCGACGAGGAGCTTGCCGAGCGCAGAAAGACCATGCCTATCAAGAAAAAGGATAATATTACAGGCTATCTGAGACGTTATGCGGATATGGTTTCTTCCGCTGACAAGGGTGCGATAATCAACAGGAAATAATGGTGATGTGATATGAATGATTTGCCGTCAGGAAAGCCAAATCGTTTGAAAAATTTTGATTATAATTCTTGTTGTGCATATTTTATTACGATATGCGTTCAGAATAGGGAATGTATTTTATCGGAAATTGTAGGGGACGGCGACCACGCCGTCCCGTGAGAGATCATATAAATCCTGATTTATATCTGAAAGGAATGATAAACATGGGTATGACAATGACGCAGAAAATTCTTGCGGCTCATGCCGGACTTGACTCGGTTCAGGCAGGACAGCTTATTCTTGCCGATCTTGACTTGGTTCTCGGCAACGATATCACATCTCCGGTGGCTATCAAGGAGTTCGCAAAGCTAAATAAAACAGAAGTTTTCAATAAAGATAAAATTACAATGGTCATGGATCACTTCGCTCCCAACAAGGATATAAAGGCTGCGGAGCAGTGCAAAATGTGCCGTGATTTCTGCGGGGAAAAAGAAATAACGCATTTCTACGACGTGGGAAAAATGGGTATAGAGCACGCTCTCCTGCCTGAAAAAGGTCTTGTCACATCCGGAAACGCGGTTATCGGAGCAGATTCTCATACCTGTACATACGGCGCACTGGGGGCATTCTCCACAGGCGTAGGTTCAACGGATATGGCGTGCGGAATGGCTATCGGAAAGGCATGGTTCAAAGTTCCGTCCGCAATCAGATTCAATCTTACGGGAAAACTCCGGAAATACGTTACCGGAAAGGACGTTATCCTGCACATTATCGGTATGATAGGCGTTGACGGCGCACTCTACCGCTCTATGGAATTCACAGGCGAGGGACTTTCTTCACTGACAATGTCAGACCGTCTCTGCATCTCGAATATGGCTATCGAAGCAGGCGCAAAAAACGGTATTTTTGAGGTTGACGATATCACCCTTGAATATATCAGGGAACACGGCGGCGCAGAACCGAAAATTTACAGAGCTGACGCCGACGCCGTTTACGATGAAACTATAGACATAGATCTTTCTCAGATAGAACCGACAGTTGCATTCCCGCATCTGCCTGAAAACGCAAAGACTTTCGGTCAGTTCGGCGATATAAAGATAGATCAGGTAGTTATCGGTTCATGTACAAACGGCAGACTTGAAGATCTTCAGATCGCCGCTGAGATAATGAAAGGCAAAAAGTGCGCTGAAAACGTGCGTGTTATCATCATTCCGGCAACACAGCAGATATATCTTGACGCTATGGAACAGGGTCTGCTCAAAATATTCATAGAAAGCGGAGCAGTTGTTTCAACGCCTACCTGCGGTCCTTGTCTCGGCGGATATATGGGAATCCTCGCAGCCGGCGAACGTGCAGTAACAACGACCAATCGTAATTTTGTCGGACGTATGGGTCACACGGAATCAGAGGTATATCTTGCAAGCCCTGCCGTTGCTGCGGCAAGCGCTCTGACAGGAAAAATCACCACTCCATGGGAGGTAATGAGCAAATGAAGTACACAGGAAACGCTATAAAATACGGCGATAATGTAGATACCGACGTTATCATTCCCGCACGATATCTTAACACGAGCGATCACGCCGAGCTTGCGTCGCACTGCATGGAAGATATCGACAAAACCTTTGTAAGCCGTGTGCAGAAAGACGATATCATTATTGCCGGACAGAATTTCGGCTGCGGTTCTTCTCGTGAGCACGCTCCTATCGCTATCAAAGCAAGCGGAATATCGGTCGTTATCGCAAAAAGCTTTGCAAGGATCTTTTACAGAAATTCCATAAACATAGGACTTGCTATCGTTGAATGTCCCGAAGCTGCCGACGGTATCTCCGAGGGCGACAAGGTCGAGGCTGACCTTGACAACGGTATTATCCGCAATCTTACAACAGGTATGGAATTCAGAACAGAACCGTTCCCTGAATTTATCCAGAAGATAATCGAAAACGGCGGACTTGTAAACTCCATAGCCAACGGTTCGGTAAAGTAACAGAAAAGAGGTCTTTTCACAATGGAATTCAACATCGCTTTATTAAAAGGCGACGGCATAGGTCCTGAGATCGTGGACAGCGCTGTTGCCGTTCTTGAGAAAACTGCCGTAAAATTTGGTCATAAGTTCAATTTTACCCCCTATCTTATAGGAGGATGCGCAATTGACTCCACGGGGCTGCCACTGCCGCAGGAAACTGTCGACGGATGCCTTGCGTCTGACAGCGTGCTTTTAGGCGCTGTGGGAGGTCCTAAGTGGGACGATCAGCCCGGCGATAAACGTCCGGAAAAGGCGCTCCTCGGTATTCGTTCGGCTCTCGGACTTTTCACAAACCTTCGCCCTGCAACTCTCTATCCGGCTCTGCGTGCAGCGTCTCCTCTGAAAGACGAAATTGTCGGCGACGGCTTCGATATAATGATCGTCCGTGAGCTTACCGGAGGAATCTACTTCGGCGACAGGGGCTACCGTGAGGGAAATTACGGTCGGGAGGCATACGATACGGAAGCCTACAGCGTTACCGAGATCGAACGTATCGGCAGAGTCGCCTTTGATACGGCAATGAAACGAAATAAGCGTGTTACAAGCATAGACAAAGCAAACGTACTGGAATCTTCCCGTCTCTGGAGAAAGACTATGCACGCTCTTGCAGAAGAATATCCGGAAGTTGAATACAGCGATATGTTCGTTGACAACGCCGCTATGCAGCTTGTAAGAAATCCACGTCAATTTGACGTTATAGTAACCTCCAATATGTTCGGGGACATCCTTTCGGACGAAGCTTCGCAGATCACCGGTTCGATCGGTATGCTTGCCTCGGCATCGCTGGGAGCTTCTTCACGTGGTATGTACGAGCCTATCCACGGCAGCGCTCCGGATATCGCAGGTCAGAACAAGGCAAATCCTATTGCTACGATTCTTTCAGGCGCTATGATGCTCCGCTATTCGTTCGGACTTGCGAAAGAAGCCGAAGCCATTGAAAGAGCTGTTGACAAGGTTCTTAACGACGGCTGGCGTACTGCCGATCTTATCGGTACGGGCAGCGGCGCTCCTCTTACCTGCACGGAAATGACCGAAAAAATATTGGGTGCATTATAATGGCTGATATCCGTGAAAAACTCGACAACCTCAACTGCGGAATGGACGCTCTCGCCGTGTTCCGCAGCCTGCTTGACGACAAGGTATTAAGCATTCTTAAAGAGCTGCTGAGGGAATCTGCCGACGACGATCATTTTAACATCGGCAGATATTCGCAGTTTGCCGCCGGGCTTTACAAACATAACGTGAACTTCAGCGAATATCTTCTTAAAGCTGTTCTGGAGGATGAAAATTTCTATATTTCCGGAAAGGCTGCCGGAACCGAGTTCGATCCCTGCATAGAGGACGCAGTTTCAGCCGAACTGTCATTTTTACAGGAACTTTCACATCTCACTCCGGAAGAGGCTTCGTACGGCTATTACAGGATATATCCTCTCCCACGGTGGAAAAACTCGGACATTGACTTTGAGGCCGAATACAGAAAGCGCATAAGCGACATAGGACGGCACGGCTACGGCAAGTTTGCTAAAAGTCCCATGTTTGTTCTGCGTGACGGTGAAATCATTCCTGTTAATCATCCCGACAGACAACGGCTTTCAGAGCTTTACGGCTACGAAACCGAGCGGCAGGAAGTCATAAACAACACCCTTGCTCTTCTGGAAGGAAAACCTGCCCAGAACGTGCTTCTTTACGGCGACGCCGGCACCGGAAAATCTTCTACGGTAAAAGCCGTGGTCAACGAATACGCCGACCGTGGTCTGCGTCTTATAGAGATAACAAAAGAACAGCTCCGTGATATCCCACGCATTATCGAAAGCATAAGCGGAAATCCGCTGAAATTCATTATTTTTATTGACGATCTTTCTTTCGTTTCCGGGGAGGACTGCTTCGGCGCACTGAAAGCTACTCTGGAGGGATCTGTTTCCGCCCGGAACAGCAACACTGCGATCTATGCCACCAGCAACCGCCGTCATCTGGTAAAAGAAAATTTCTCCGACCGCAGCGGCGACGATATCCACCGGAACGATTCAATGCAGGAAACCCTTTCGCTTTCGGCACGCTTCGGCTTAAGGGTGAACTTCACACGTCCCGACAAAAAGGCTTACATCGCCATTGTCAGGGAAATTGCCGGAAACTGCGGCATAAATATATCCGATGCAGACCTTGCGCTCAAAGCAGAACAGTTCGCCCTACAGGGCAGCGGACGTTCTCCAAGAACTGCAAGGCAGTTTGTAAATCAACTCATTAACGAACATAAATAAAGAAGGTAATTAAAATGCTGACTCTTGATAAAATCTACAGCGCAAAATACGTTTTAAGACAGGTAATAAGGGAAACCGATATAATCCGTGCCCCCAAGATAAATCCTGAGGCTGATATTTACCTTAAAACCGAGAATTTGCAGATCACCGGCTCGTTTAAGGTCAGGGGAGCTTATTATCGTATGTCGCAGCTTTCCGCCGAGGAAAAAGCAAAGGGTGTTATTGCCTGTTCAGCCGGAAATCATGCCCAGGGCGTTGCTCTGGCGGCTGCAAGAAACGGTATAAAATCAATTATCTGTCTGCCTGACGGAGCTCCCATTTCCAAGGTTGAAGCTACAAAAAGCTACGGAGCGGAAGTCTGCCTGGTAAAAGGCGTATACGACGACGCCTATGCCGAGGCTCTCAGGCAGCGTGACGAATACGGCTATACCTTTATCCACCCCTTTGACGACGAGGACGTTATAGCAGGACAGGGAACCATAGGCCTTGAGCTTCTGGATCAGATACCGGATATGGAAGCAGTTATCGTTCCTGTCGGCGGCGGCGGTCTTGTCTCCGGCGTTGCCTTTGCCATAAAAAAACTGAATCCTTCTATCAAAGTATACGGCGTTCAGGCTGCCGGCGCTCCGAGTATGTACAACTCCATTCACGACCACAAGATAGAACGTCTTGACAGCGTTTCAACTATTGCCGACGGTATAGCCGTAAAAGAACCGGGGGAGAATACATATAATATCATCTCTGAGTACGTGGACGACATAGTCACCGTCACCGATGATGAAATTTCTGCCGCTATCCTTGCCCTTATGGAACAGCAGAAGCTTGTTACCGAAGGTGCGGGAGCCGTTCCGGTCGCTGCCGCTATGTTCAACAAAGTGCCGATAAAGGGCAAAAAAACGGTTTGTCTCCTTTCCGGCGGAAATATTGACGTTACTATCCTTTCAAGAGTTATAAAGAGAGGTCTGCTCATGTCGGGAAGATCTTGCTCTATGAACATCGAGCTTATCGACAAGCCCGGTCAGCTTATGGACGTTTCAAGAATTATCGCTGAACTGGGCGGAAACGTTACTTCCATTCATCATGAACGTGCAAACGAGGGAGCGGCTGTCAACGGCTGCTACCTGCGGATAGTTCTTGAAACAAGAAACTACGATCACATCGAGCAGATCAGAAATGCGCTCACAGACGCCGGTTTCAAGATACTGAACATTAACTGAAGTAAAGGAGAATAATTATGATAAAAATTCACACAGAGAAAGCTCCCGCCGCAGTAGGTCCTTATTCGCAGGCGATCGTATCAAACGGCATGGTATATACCAGCGGTCAAATAGCTATAGATCCGGCAACAAACACTGTTGAAGCCGATACGATACAGGCACAGACCGAACAGGTAATGAAAAATCTTGGCGAAGTGCTGAAAACCGCAGGCTCATCCTTTGAAAAAGCTGTCAAGACCACTTGCTTTCTCGCCGATATGAACGATTTTGCCGCCTTTAACGAGGTTTACGGCAGATATTTTACGTCGCTTCCGGCAAGAAGCTGCGTGGCAGTAAAAACTCTTCCGAAAAACGTCCTTGTTGAAGTCGAGGTCGTTGCGGAAAGCAGTCTTTAAAAAATTATAAATCTTATAACAAAGAGGTGTTATTATGAATGTCCGTGAAATGCAGAACGAGATAATCAGACTGAAAAAAGAAACAGGAACAGCCGTACTCGCCCACAGCTATCAGGCAAGAGAAATTACCGAGATCGCCGATTATACCGGCGACAGCTACAAGTTAAGCGTTGACGCAAAGAGGCTCGAAAATAAAAACATACTTTTCTGCGGAGTCCACTTTATGGCAGAAACGGCTAAGATACTTTCTCCGCAAAAGCACGTGTATCTTGCCAACCCAAAGGCAGGATGCCCCATGGCGGAACAAATGGACAAGGAACTTATCCAGGCAGTCAAGGCAGAAGATCCCGGCAGAACTGTCGTTGCTTACATTAATACAACGGCGGCTCTTAAAACGGTCTGCGACGTATGCGTAACTTCATCCAGCGCTCTGAAGATCGTAAAGGCTATCGAAAACGACAGAATTCTCTTTATCCCCGACTGCAATCTCGGAGATTTCGTAAAGAAGAACTGCCCCGAAAAAGACGTGAAACTTCTTAACGGCGGATGCCCGACTCATGCGGCTGTTACGGCAAAGGATGTCATGGCGGCAAAGGCTGAGCACCCCGACGCACTTTTCCTGGTTCACCCCGAATGCAGACCGCAGGTGGTGGAGCTTGCCGATTACGTCGGTTCTACCTCCGGCATCATTGACTTTGCAAAAAAATCGGATGCAAAGGAGTTTATTATCGGCACCGAAACTTCGATCGCCGAGCATTTGCAGTACGACTGCCCAGACAAGCAGTTTTACCCGGTAACCAAAGACATCGTATGTCACAATATGAAGATCACCACGCTGCCTGACGTTTACAGGTCGCTTCTCGGTATTGCACGAAAAGACAGCGGCGTATCTGAGATCCTTATGGATGATGAAACCATCGCAACCGCAGGAAAATGTATTGATGAAATGATAAGGCTGGGCGGCTGAACATGACCGGACTTGTTGAAAAGCTGTATCAGAACGGCAATCTGTCCGACGACGAGCTTCTTACGCTTATAAATGCAGATGATGAACAGACGGCGGAGCTGCTGAAAAAATACGCTGATGAAGTGAGACAGCGTGTTTACGGCAAAAGAGTTTTTCTGCGTGGTCTTATTGAAATATCAAGCTACTGCAAAAACGACTGCCTTTACTGCGG
This sequence comes from uncultured Ruminococcus sp., assembly GCA_947345935.1. Lineage (GTDB taxonomy): Bacteria > Bacillota > Clostridia > Oscillospirales > Ruminococcaceae > Ruminococcus. The sequence goes on along the minus strand of CAMZZN010000028.1, from coordinate 11,901 downwards.
TATCAGGCGAAGCAACCGTGAGGCGCAGCGCTACCGTCTTGACTTCGATTCGATCATGAAGTGCGCCGCAGCCGGATATGAACTTGGTTTCCGCACCTTTGTGCTTCAGGGCGGCGAGGACAGCGCTTTTACCGACGATCTCATGTGCCGCATAATATCCGGACTTAGTGAAAAATATCCCGACTGCGCCGTTACGCTGTCCCTTGGTGAACGCTCATACGAAAGCTACAGGCGTATGAAGGACGCCGGTGCAGACCGCTATCTTCTCCGCCACGAAACGGCTTCTCCGGAGCTGTACTCCAGGCTTCATCCTCCTAAAATGAGCTTTGAAAACCGCAGAAGATGCCTGTACGATCTCAGGGAACTCGGCTATCAGGTAGGAGCCGGCTTCATGGTCGGAGCTCCGTTCCAGACCACGGCTGACCTTATTGCCGATCTTCGCTTTATGCAGGAACTGCGCCCGCATATGATCGGCATAGGACCTTTTGTACCGCATCACTTAACGCCGTTCGCAGATATGCCGGGCGGCACGCTGGAACTTACGCTGCGGCTTCTGGGCATCATAAGGCTCATGTTCCCCGACGTTCTGCTTCCGGCAACCACTGCCCTGGGAACTATTTCCCCTGTCGGCAGGGAGCTTGGTCTGAAAACCGGCTGCAACGTAGTAATGCCGAATCTTTCTCCAGCCGGCGTACGGAAAAAATACGATCTGTATGACAATAAGCTTTCTTCCGGTTCTGAAGCAGCAGAGTGCTGCCGTCAGCTGGAGCGAAGCATTGAAAATGCCGGCTACCAAGCGGTTCATGAACGTGGAGATCACATATCGCAAAATACTATCCAAGGAGCAAACAATGAAAGTACGTTTTCACCTTCCTGATTTTTCGGGAAACTTCAAGCTTAATTTTATGTTCGCCGAAATGCTGGCGCATCGTCCGGAATTCTTCCGTGAGGGCGTTGAAATAGCGTCATTCTACGGCGTTTTTCCGCCGTCTGTCTGGAACGGCGGCAGAACTCAGGGCGGCGTTGTGGACAAGAACTTTGTCAAAAATGTAATTAAGGTATTCAATGACAGGGGAATTCCTCTCCGCTTTACATTTACAAATCCTGCCCTGGAAAAAAAGCACCTCAGCGACCAGTTCTGCAATATGGTCATGAAGCTTGCCGACAACGGCATGAACGAAGCTATCGTTATGTCTCCTCTTCTGGAGGACTACATCCGCCGGAACTATCCCGGCTATAAGCTTACAAGCTCTACCTGCAAGAGGATAACCGACCCGGCGGCTCTGGAAGAAGAGCTCGGAAAGGACTACAGCATCGTGGTGATCGACTACGACTTCAACAACAACTTTGAAGTTCTGGAAAAACTGCCCCGCAAATCCGATTGCGAGCTTCTTGTAAACGCCTGCTGCGAGCCAGGATGTCCCCGAAGATCGGAGCATTATCACTGTATAGGCGTTCAGCAGATCGCCTACAACGAACACATCAAAAAATACCCCGGCGTTCCCTTTGACGCTTCAAAGTACGATCCGCAGCATTTCAGGGACTGCCCCTATTCACAAAGAGGTATCTTTGAGATCCGCAAACTCAGGACTCATATTTCACCTGAGGATATATGGGAAAAATACGTGCCCATGGGATTTGAACAATTTAAAATTGAAGGCAGAACGGCAAGCCCCATAAATGTTCTTGAAACTTATATGTACTACATGGCAAAGCCTGAATGCCGGGACGAGGCACGCTTTACACTTCTGAAAAGCCTTGAAAACTCCCGGTCGCTGATATTTAACTAAGGAGGTAACTCATGAAAGTAAAATTTCATCTGCCGGATTTTGCCGGTCACTTTAAATTAAATCTGATATTTGCCGCCATGGTAAAGGATTGTCCGTATTGGATGCGGGAGGGCGTTGAAATTGCGTCTGTTTATGGAGCTTTTCCGCAGTCTCTCTGGAACGGCGGGCGCACAAACAGCGGAGTCTGCGACCGGTCTTTCGTCCGCAGCGTGCTTAAATCCTTTAATAACAAGGGAATTCCGCTCAGATTCACGTTTACCAACCCCATGCTTGAGGAAAAGCATTTAAGCGATCCATTCTGCAACTCGGTTCTGAAAATGGCAAATAACGGTCTTAACGAGGTCATTATAAATTCACCGCTCCTTGAAGAATACATACGAAAAAACTATCCTAAATACAAGCTTACCAGCTCTACCTGCAAGCGTATCACGGATATTGAAAAGCTAAAAGAAGAGCTTGAAAAGGACTACAGCATCGTCGTACTCGACTATGATTTCAACAACAAATTTGATATTCTGGAACAAATCCCCCACAAGGAGAAATGCGAAATTCTGGTTAACGCCTGCTGCGAACCGGGATGCAAAAGACGCACCGAGCATTACAGAAATCTCGGAATACAGCAGATCATGTACTGCGATCATATCAGCAAGCATCCTGGTAAGCCGTTCAACCTCAAAAATTATCCCGATATGCCGGAAACCGACTGTCCTTTTGCCAACAGGGATATTTTTGATATAAAAGATCTGAGCACCCATGTTACCCCGGACGATATCTGGGAAAAATATGTGCCCATGGGATTCAATCAATTCAAGATCGAAGGCAGAACCTCCACAAATCTTAATCTCATTGAAACTTACCTGTATTACATGGTAAAGCCGGAATGCCGGGACGAAGCAAGATTTATGCTGTTTTACAACCTCGAAGATTACGGCGTGGTCAAAATAGGATAACCGCAAAAGCAAAGGCGAATCATTTTCAGATTCGCCTTTGTTTTTATAATTTGTTAAAGTCATTGAAATATCAAACACTAATATTTAAACTGTCCGTTGCCGATAAATTCACGGATAAGCGAATCTTCCGGAACAAAACTTTCGTCAAGAGTATGCAGATCATCCAATACGTCAAGTATCTCCCGCACCTCCGGAACATCCTCCAGTTCTTTAAGTCCGTCCATAAGGAAAGCTTTGTATACCGACGGTTCATATGCCATAAAAGTATCAACGTCATAATCCGAACGGTACTTGAAAGGCATGATGTACTTATTTTCGCCCTCCTCAACGCTGTGGAACATATTCATCGTTTCACGCAGAGTGCGCTTCCGGAACTTGCCGTCACGTATCATCCTGCGCATCAGCCTTACCCTTGACGGATGCATCACCGTTCTGCCGTTGGTTACTCTCGTTCTTACGCTGACATATATCTTGCAGATATGACTGTCCGGAACAGTTATCACATCCGGATTCAGAGCATGAATTCCCTCAAAGATAACGAGTTCTCCCGGATTTCTCATAAATCTTCTTCCGGCACCCTCCCTTACGGAGCTTTTAAAGTTGTACTGTGGAATTTCCACTTCTTCGCAGGAGCTTATGGCTTCGATCTGCTTGCTCAGAAGTTCCGCATCGATACGGGCAGGGGATTCAAGATCCACCTTTCCATGAGCAGCCAGTTCTTTTTCCTCCGCTGACAGCGAACGGAAGTAATTGTCCATGGAAATAGTATGCGTAACGATACCGGATTCTCCCAGTATACTGCTTATCATCATGGCAGATGTGGTCTTTCCCGAACCGGAGGGTCCTGAAAGCAGAATAACAGGCTTATCAATGCGGCTTTTGGCAATATCTGCGGCGATTCCACACAGCTTATAAAGATAGTCCTCGTTGACCGCCTTTACATACTCGACGGGAAACTCTTCTACTCCCTGATTTATTCTGGTTACTTCTACGTTCATATTCTGTTATCTGACTTTCTTTGCAATATCGTCGATAAGCTTAGCAAGCAGATCATTCTGCGTCATTGAGCCAAGATCGCCTTCTCGTCTCGAACGAACGGAAACCGTTCCCTCTTCCGCCTCCTTATCTCCGACAGTCAGCATTATCGGAAGCTTTTCAACCGTTGCGCTGCGTATCTTCCAGCCCACCTTTTCGGCCCTGTCGTCAATAGAAGCTCTGATTCCGGCAGCTTCAAGCTTTTCAAGCACCTGACGGCTATAGTCGAGATGACGGTCGGCAACAGGAATGATCCTTACCTGTTCGGGAGCGATCCACAGCGGCATAGCTCCTGCATATTTCTCGATCATGTATGCAAGCGTTCTCTCATAGCATCCCAGCGACGTACGGTGAATGATGTAAGGACGCTTTTTAGTTCCGTCAACATCTATATATTCCATGCCGAATTTCTCAGCCAGAAGCATATCTATCTGAATCGTAACAAGGGTATCTTCCTTGCCGTAAACGTTCTTGTACTGAATATCAAGCTTAGGACCGTAGAAAGCTGCCTCGTCAATACCGATCTCATATTCAACGCCGAGATGATCGAGTATCTTAGCCATTACAGCCTGCGCTTCTTCCCACTGCTCGGCAGTACCCTCATACTTGTTCTTGGGATTTGCCGGATCCCACTGTGAGAATCTAAAAGTACAGTCCTCAAGCAGTCCTACAGTGCCGAGCATATACTTGGCAAGTTCAAGACAGTCTCTGAATTCCTCTTCAAGCTGATCGGGACGGAGCACAAGATGTCCCTCGGAGATCGTAAACTGCCTTACACGGATAAGCCCGTGCATTTCGCCGGAGTCTTCCTTACGGAAAAGCGTGGATGTTTCGCCGAGACGCATAGGCAGATCACGGTACGAACGCTGTCTGTTAAGGAAAACCTGGTACTGGAAAGGGCAGGTCATCGGGCGGAGCGCAAAGCATTCCTTCGTCTCGTCATGAGGATCGCCAAGAATAAACATTCCATCAAGGTAGTGATCCCAGTGACCTGAAATTTTATAAAGCTCCCTCTTGGCAAGATAAGGTGTTTTCGTAAGAAGATATCCGTGCTTCTGTTCAACATCCTCTACCCAGCGCTGGAGGGTCTGGATAACTCTTGCACCCTTGGGAAGAATTATAGGCAGTCCCTGACCGATGCAGTCAACGGTCGTAAAATACTCAAGCTCTCTGCCCAACTTGTTATGGTCACGGAGCTTTGCTTCTTCTCTCTGCTTGATGTCTGCTTCAAGTTCTGCGTTTTTCGGGTAAGCAACGGCATACACACGTGAAAGCATCTTATTTTTCTCGGAACCTCTCCAGTAAGCGCCGGTGCATGAAAGGAGCTTGAAAGCCTTTACAGGAGCAGTCGTCATAAGGTGAGGGCCGGCGCAGAGATCAACAAATTCGCCCTGCTTATAGAACGATATCGGCTCTCCTTTGTCGGCGTGTTCCTGACAAAGTTCAACCTTATAGGGTTCGTCCATTTCTTCAAGCTTAGCGACGGCTTCCTCCGGAGAAAGCTCGAACTGTTCAAGAGGCAGCCCCTCCTTAACGATCTTCTTCATTTCAGCCTCAATATTGTTGAGTTCGTCCTGAGTAAAAGGCTTTTCAAGGTCGAAATCGTAATAGAAACCGTTATCGATAGCCGGTCCGATAGCCAGCTTAGCCTGCGGATAAAGACGCTTTACCGCCTGTGCAAGAATATGTGAAGCCGTATGCCAGAAAGTCTTTTTTCCCTCGATGGTATCAAAAGTGCATACTTCAAACTGGCAGTCGCCGTCGATAGTTGTCCGAAGATCTTTTACCTCGCCGTTGATCTTTACGCAGCAGGCAGCTTTGTACAGACCCATGCCTATGCCCTTTACGATCTCTGCGGCAGACTGTGCAGACTCGATCTCACGGACGCTGCCGTCTTTTAATGTTAATCTTATCATGATAGTTTTCTCCTTTTTAAAATAATAAAACAAAAATCGCCCCTCACGCCGATAATAAGGCTAAAGGGACGATAAATAACCGTGATTCCACCCTGATTCACACAGAAAGTTCTGTATCTCATTGGCTCTTTAACGGGAGCAGCCGGCGTGTATTGGACGCACTCAGAGACGGTGTGCACATTTCCTGCTTTGCAGCCTTGCACCTGATGGCTGCTCTCTGAAAAAGCATTGGAAACTGCCTTTCTCATCAACGATTTTACATATTATATTATGATAATATCACACTCTCACAGATTTGTCAAGTGTTTTTTGCAAAAAAGACATAGCAATAGCTTTTAATTTTATTATGACTATAGAAGAGATTTTGTTTCTTTAAATTCCTGTTAAAAGAAATACTTTCTGTTTGGCAATCACTCTAATTCTTAAAAACCCCCTTGTGGGGGTTTTTAAGAATTAATAATGGGTTTCCAAAGGGAATGTACTTCCCTTTGGCAGGGGGGTAGGGGGACAGAGTCCCCCTCTATAAACATAAATAGAAATAAATGCTGTTGCGTGGTAAAAATTTCTCTTTATACAGCCGAGCGGACATTCTTCTGTTCCGGTATTTTATCCGGAACGCTTATCTTTTCTATATCTGCGCCAAGACCACGGAGTTTGCCCTCCATGCAGTCGTAACCTCTTTCGATATGATAAATATCCTCTATCTCGGTGATTCCGCTTGCCGCAAGACCGGCTATAATAAGAGCTGCGCCGGCTCTTAAATCGCACGCCTTAACCGGAGCTCCCATAAGCTTTCCTGTGCCCTCGATAAGAGCCACCTTGCCGTTTACTGTGATATCGGCTCCCATTCGTCTGAGCTCGTCCACATAACGGAAACGCTGTTCCCAGACGCCCTCGGTAATAATACTTGTTCCCTCTGCAAGAATAAGGAGAGCAGCGATCTGAGGCTGCATATCCGTCGGGAAACCGGGATGCGGCGTAGTCTTTACATTAGCCTTTACAAGCGGACCGTCCACCCAGACTCTCAGACTATCGTCATACTGCTCTATATTAACGCCTATCTTCTCCAGCTTTTTCGTAATGGATTCCAGATGTTTGGGAATAATATTCTCCACGATAATGTCGCCCTTTGTAGCGGCGGCAGCGATCATGAACGTTCCTGCTTCTATCTGATCGGGAATAACGGAATAAGTAGTTCCATGAAGCCGATTTACGCCCCTGATCTTTATAACGTCGGTTCCTGCGCCCATGATATTTGCTCCCATGGAGTTGAGAAAGTTTGCCAGATCAACGATATGGGGTTCTTTTGCAGCATTTTCAATAATTGTAAGTCCCTCTGACTTCACAGCGGCAAGCATGGCGTTCATTGTTGCACCCACAGTAACTACGTCAAAGAAGATCTGATTTCCCCTGAGACTGTCTGCTCTCAGGTCTATCATTCCCTGACTGAGGGTATACTCGGCTCCCAGTGCGGAAAACGCCTTGAGATGCTGATCGATAGGACGGTCTCCAAGGGGACAGCCGCCCGGCATGGAAACCCTTGCTCTGTTGAACTTTCCTAACAAAGCCCCCAGAAAATAATAGGAAGCACGCATCTTTCTTGCCGTCTCATAAGGCACGCAGACCTTGTCTATGCCGGTCGGGTCTATTTCGTAGACGTCCTTACCCAGACTTCTGACCGACGCACCCATTTCTTTAAGGATCCTCAAACTGATATTGACATCGCTGATATTGGGAACGTTTTCAATGATACAAGGCTCGTCAGACAGAATAACAGCCGGAAGAATAGCTACCGCAGCATTTTTTGCACCGCTTATGGCAACTCTGCCGGTCAGGCGCCTGCCGCCCTTTATAACAAACTTATCCAATTAGATTCTCTCCTTAATTGCCGGGAGCTTTGTCCCGCTTCTTTTCTTTTTGTTCTGTTAATCTGTATCTTTATCTGCTTTGGGAGCGCCTTCTCCCATATAGTCGGCAATGAACCATTTTAGATCCTCGCCCTCATATTTTCCAACCTTTACGTATTCAATAACAACCGGTTCAACTGGAGTACTTACCTCCGGATTCATAGCGTTCCCCTGATATACTTCAACGTCCTGTATTGCAAATATAATGTCAAGACCCTGGTATACCTGTCCGAAAACTGTATACCCTCCGTCAAGCCACGGAGCTCCGCCTGCCGCCGAAAGTATTTTCTTTATATCATCGGAGAAAGAATAGCCTTTGCTTTCCAGCATCTCCAGATAATCGTCGCCGTATGTTTCTCCAGTTACGATATAGAACTGGCTGCCGTTCGTTGACGTTGCGCCGCTGTTTGCATATGCGATCGTACCTGCAGCATGGGTAAGCTTATCAGAAGTGCCGCCGTCAAACTTTTCGCCCCAGAGCGATTCGCCGCCTGTGCCCGTTCCAAGGGGATCGCCGCCTTGTATCATGAAATCAGCCACGATCCTGTGCATGGTCAGACCGTCGTAATAGCCCTTTTCCGCAAGACCGACAAAATTTTCAACGCCAAGCTCGGCGTATTCCGGGAAAAGTCTGATCTTGACTTCACCGTCGTAGCCCTTGAACTTCATAATGATTATATCGTCTCCCACTTCGGGAGCAGTAAAATTCTTAACATCTGATTTTTCGGTATCAATATCCGGCACCGATCTGCCGGCAAATCTTGAGAGATCTATGTTTTTATCCTCCGTAATGCCGGAACTATCGCCGGTTGTGGATTCTTGCTTGCCTCCTGCCGGCGCTGTGGTATCTTCAGGAGACTGATTGTCTGAAACCGACGTATCTTTGCTGTCGTCGTCCACCTCAAGGTGCTTGCCGCAGGATGTCATGGCAGCAGACGCCATAACCATACAGAGAATAGCTGCTAATGTCTTTCTGAACATAAATTTCACTCCTTAATTTTCTACGTGAAACATAAATCGTACAGGCTGTATAATGCCTCAACCTGTTTATTATACTACAAAAATTCCATTTTGTAAATAGTTTCCGCTTAAATTTGTAAGAAACGGTCAAACTGCTTATGAAACAGCAGCAATATTCGTAAAGCGTGACTATTTTTTCTCAGTCAGGCTTCCGCCGCTTTCGTCGGTATATGCGCTTATTGTTACAGACTTTATCATTACATCTTCTGTGGGAGTAAAGAATTTTCCTGTTTTCTTGCCCTCCAGGGAAGAAAGTCTTTCAATAACGTCGAATCCCTCGTACGTCTGACCGATAATCGTCATCTGCTGTGAAAAATTAGGTATTCCTCCCTTTTCCACAAAAGCGTCTGCAAGCTCCTGACTGACGGAATTTTCTCTAAGATCGCTGATAATATCGTCGGTAAAATCAATAGAATTGAGAATATAGAAACGGCTGCCATTATAGTAAGTTCCGCCGCCCAGAACCTTCTGCTTGAACGTACGGACATAGTCGGTCTGCACCATGCACACAGCTCCTCTGAACGGCCACAGATCCTGATGAAGTTCACGCTTTATACGCTCGTTCGTCCCCTTGCCGACAGACCCGTTCTTTGCCGGAGTACCGCCGCCGCAGTATGTTCCCTCACGTGATTCAAAAATATATGTGTTGTCATAGTAGCCGTCGTTTGCAAGCTTTGTGAAGTTTTTGACGGCCTCCGGGGACTGTTCCGGGTAGAGAACAATTCGTATCTCACCCTCTGTAGTGTCGATTATGGCTATGGGGTCTCCGTTCTTCGGTTCTTCAAGCTGGATAAGCTTCATTGTACCAGGATCAACAGTGATATAAGTATCGTTCCTTACACGCTGACCTTCCGCATACAGAAGCCCTATCGTAAGTCCTCCCATGACAAGTGTAAGAATAAGAATAACCTTTAGCAGTCTTTTTCCTTCGTTCATATTTATACCTCTTTAAATGTATTCTTATTCAATTATACCCATACTGACAAAATTTGTCAAGCTGTTTCCGGACTATTTTTATGCGTAGCTGCTGGGGAAACATTATATACTAATAACGCAACAGCATTTAGTATATTTTTAGTTTTGCCTCTTAACGGTATATATAAACATTAGCTTCCGAAAATTTTTTCAAGCAGCGTAAGCGTCACTTCGCCCACCTTGTCTGAATTCACTATCTCCTTTGCAAGATCTGGACGGTTTGTTATAATATTATCCACGCCCAGTGTCAGCATATTGCGGATATCGTCTTTCCGGTCAACAGTCCACACAAAGATGAGCTTTCCGTTCTGGTGCGCCGCTTCAACAACACTTTTATTGACAAAAAGATAATTCATGCTCACGGCGTCGATATCGGTAAGCTGCGAATATCTTACCGTAGCGGCGAGATTGGCTATAAGAGCGGTTTTTATTTTTGGCTCACGTGATTTCACTCTCTGGAGAGCCTTATATGAAAACGACGTGATATAGCAGGATTTCGTATATCCGTACTCCTTTACAAGCTCGACGGTTTTGTCAGCGGCAACGTTTACATCACCGATATCCTTGATCTCTATATTCAGCATACATCTTTTATCCACAAGTTCAAGCACATCTGACAGCAGCATTATTTCGGCATCCTCGTACTCGCTGCCGAACCAGGCTCCGGCTGACAGACCTCGAAGTTCCTCGTAAGTATACTTATTGACACGTCCCTTTCCGTTCGTAGTGCGGTTCAGAGTATCGTCGTGAATAACTACAAGCTGTTCATCTTTTGTCAGCTGCACGTCAAGCTCGATATAATCTGCATTGCAGTCTATTGCGGCTTCAAAAGCATATTTCGTATTTTCCGGCGCATCATGGGAAAATCCTCTGTGCGCACTGACCTGCGTACTGCGGATACTTGCGTCTATCTTGATATTTCCCCTGTAAACCCCGACAAAATAATAGATGTTAAGACCTACGCAGACAACGGACAGTACTGCGATAATTACTGCGTTTTTCTTTTTTTGCTTAACGAGTCTGCGGCAGTCAGGCGTAACGACTTCCTCATCGTCGTCAAGGTCAGCCATAAACTTGCCTGTAAGCCAGCACATGATAGCCGGTGCGGAGAAAAATGCAGACACCGCTCCAAATACCCTTACCGTATAAACGAGTACACGGAGTGCGGTTCTGAACGCCTTGCCCGGCAGCGTAAAGCCCTTTATAATGTATACTATAAGAAAACTCATACCGAAAGTAGCTGCTGCAATGACGCAAAGTATAACCAGAGTCCACAGCAGGAACTGAAACGCCATGCGAAACTTTTTATGCTTTATTTTTTCAAGACTTTTTTTACTGCACTCTCCAAAATTTTTTTCAGTCAGCACCAGATAATGCAGACTGTAGCTCCTTCCGACGATCAGCATTATAATGAAAGCCTGGATCGCAAGATACACGATCACCGCCATGCGGCTGTCAAAGTCCTGAAAAATGCGTCTGAGTATGGGCATTATCGGGGCGATAAAGGTTCCCGATGAAAGCGTAAACTGCGCAAAGGGCATAAATAGCATGAACAGCAGAAACCTAAGACTGCCGCTCCCCCTGAATGCCTTTCCGAAGCTTTTTACGCCTATCTTAAACATTCCCCCGACGGATACCGGTTCTCTGCGGCCGGCACACGAAAAGCACGCTGCAAGAGCCGTAAGTTCCACGAAAGCGAAAAATCCGGCGCAGAAAAGCACAAGCACAATAAATATCAGCGTTATAGGACTTTTCAGATAGATAAGCATACTTTCGTCTGAAAGATATGCTATTCCGGACGCAGACATGGTAAGCTTGAACACAAATGCCAGAACAGGCGCTCCGACAGCGATGAGCAGCATTTTATATAAAAATTCAAACATCAGGAAATGAGGCATCGCCCTGACAAATGTTTTCATAGATTTAAAAAAATTCTTCATAAACGCTCCAGACCATTATTATACCCTATTATTCATATTTTTTATTATACACTATTATTCATAACCTGTCAATAATAATGGAAATAGTAAGGCCTGATTTCCAGAAATAAGAACTTGTTCAAATAGAAAAATCGCCTGTACTTTTGTACAGGCTGCATACAGATAAAATAAATTCAGACGGGGAATTGGAGGATATCTTGAGGGATTTCCTCTTGATTCGTATTTATAATAACCCATTATCCTTAAAATAATCTTAAATATGACAAAGAAAATGCAAACATCTTTTTTTCGCATCCAACAAAACCCGCTGCAAACAGATTGCAGCGGGTTTTGCGATATATTTTTATTTTCATTTGTAAGCGAGGGGT
>CAMZZN010000027.1 GCA_947345935.1 uncultured Ruminococcus sp. | reverse complement strand
GGGTGATTCCCCATTGTATGGGGAAATGTCAGCAAAGCTGACAAAGGGGACACGCCCCGGTTAGGGGATGTCACGCAGTGACAGAGGTGATGGGCGCCGGTAAGGCGTATACTCCCCTTTATAAACTTGAATAGAAGTAAATGCTGTTGCCGTAACTATTTAATAAAAAATCATTGACTACGATCGAAATAAATGTTATAATTATATATAACCGGATAAATTTCCGGCAAATATATAATGTGAGGAGTATAGAGAATTGGGTAAATATTTTGGTACGGACGGATTCAGAGGAACTGCAAATGAAAATCTCACGGCAGACCATGCGTTTAAAGTAGGAAGATTTTTAGGATGGTACTATAAAGAATTGAAAAAACAGAAAGGCGACAGCTCCGCTCCCCGTATTCTTATCGGAAAGGATACGAGACGTTCCAGCTATATGTTTGAATACAGCCTTGTGGGAGGTCTTACGGCATCGGGAGCTGACGCATATCTGCTTCACGTTACCACGACGCCCTCGGTGGCATATATATCACGTGTTGACAGCTTTGACTGCGGAATAATGATCTCCGCCAGCCATAACCCATATTATGATAACGGACTCAAGCTTATAAACGGCAAAGGCGAAAAAATGGAGGATGATGTAATAGATCTGGTTGAAGCCTATCTTGACGGAGAACTCAGGGCTTTCGGTCAGGAATGGAAAGAACTTCCCTTTGCGCACGATGCGGAGATCGGACGCACAGTTGACTATGTTTCAGGCAGAAACCGCTACATCGGATATCTTATTTCACTGGGCGTTTATTCTTTCCGTGGAAAGAAAGTGGGGCTTGACTGCGCCAACGGAGCTTCATGGAACATTGCAAGGGCTGTTTTTGACGCCCTCGGAGCGGAAACGTACGTCATCAACGCAGAACCGGACGGCACTAATATCAATATGAACGCCGGTTCGACGCATATAGACGGGCTTCGGAAGTTTGTCGTCGAAAACGGACTGGACGCCGGCTTTGCCTATGACGGAGACGCCGACCGCTGCCTTTGCGTAGACGAAAAGGGAAACGTCATTTCCGGCGATCATATTCTCTACATATACGGCAGATATATGAAAGAGAGAGGAAAGCTTCTTGCCAATACGGTCGTTACAACGGTAATGTCGAATTTCGGTCTGTATAAGGCGTTTGACGAGATCGGCGTGGGCTATGCGAAAACAGCCGTAGGCGATAAGTATGTCTACGAGTACATGAAAGAAAACGGATGCCGTCTGGGCGGCGAGCAGTCCGGTCATATTATCTTTTCCAAGTATGCGTCCACTGGCGACGGTATTCTTACCAGCCTGAAGATAATGGAAGTAATTATGGCAAGGGAGAAACCGCTCAGCGAGCTGGCTGCGCCTTTCACCGTATATCCGCAGGTGCTTGAAAATGTAAGAGTAAAGGATAAAACAGCGGCTCAGTCTGACCCTGATGTAAAAGCCGCCGTTGAGAAAGCAGCCTCGGAGCTTGGAACATCCGGAAGAATACTTGTCCGTGAAAGCGGCACAGAGCCTCTTGTGCGTGTTATGGCAGAGGCTGAAAACGAAGATATATGTCATACCTGCGTGAATGAGATAATTGATGTTCTTAAGCGTAAGGGACACACTATCTGACGATTAAGGAATTGTATCTTATTATGAAAAAACAGGTTTTTAATCCGTTTCTTCCCCTTGACGAGTATATTCCGGACGGCGAACCGCATATCTTCGGGGACAGGGTATATCTTTACGGTTCTCATGATAATGAGGGCGGAGATACTTTCTGCATGGGAGATTATACAGTGTATTCCGCTCCTGTAGACGATTTGACCGACTGGCGGTGCGAGGGAGTGGTTTACAGCGCTTCCCAGGATCCCGACAGCGGAGAACGTCCGTATATGTACGCTCCGGATGCGGTTCAGGGAAATGACGGCAGATACTATCTTTACTACTGTATGTCCGGGGATCGTGGCGTCGGAGGCTATTTTGGTCCTATATCCGTGGCGGTATGCGATAATCCGGCAGGAAAGTACGAATATCTGGGATATATCCGTTATTCTGACGGAACGCCTATGAAGAAGTACGTTTGCTTTGACCCATGCGCTTTCAACGACGGCGGAACTATCCGCATTTATTACGGAACGCAGTACATGAACGAATCCAATCAGATACTTTCCGCAGACAGCCGGAAGCTTGCGGATGTTCAGAAACGTTATAACAAGACGGCAGAGGAAATACTCGGAACCACCGACAATGTAAACGGAGCGTGCATGGTGGTTTTAGAGGATGATATGCTCACTGTAAGGGAGGATGCAAAGCACATTATTCCCTATGACGCCGATTTCGGCGGTCATGAATTCTTTGAAGCAAGCTCCATGAGAAAGGTGGGGGAGAAATATTATTTTGTGTTCTCTTCACAGGAAAATCATGAGCTTTGCTATGCCGTAAGCGATTATCCCGACCGTAATTTTACGTTCGGCGGAACTATAGTTTCCAACGGAGATGTGGGAATTAACGGTATATCCGACGAAAACCGCATGAACATGACCGGCACGACCCACGGTAGTATTATTGAGATAAACGGTCAGTGGTACGTATTTTATCACAGGCTTACCCATAAATCTGACTACAGCCGTCAGGCGTGCGCAGAGAAAATATTTATAGGCAATGACGGAACGATAACGCAGGTCGAAGTGACTTCATGCGGTCTTAACGGAGAACCTTTGGCAGCCAGGGGACGATATCCTGCGCCCATAGCCTGCTGTATCACCAACGGCAGGATGCCGCACGGTTCCAACAGCATTTATACCGAAAGCTTCCCGAATGTCACTCATTCCGGAAATGAACGGTATATCGGAGAAGTATGTGATAATACGCTTATAGGCTTCAGGTACTTTGAGTTTTCCGGAACAGAGAGATTGTCTGTTACCGTCCGTGGAACAGGCGGCGGTGCTATCGGCGTATATACTGAGATCGGTGGGGAATCACTCGGAGAGATCGGTATTTCGCACTGCGGTCAGTGGACGGAGTTTTCATCCCGTATAAATTTTCCCGGCGGCGTTTATCCGCTGTATCTGGTATATCACGGCGCAGGAGAGATCGCTGTTCTTGATATCGCTTTTTCATAAGGATCCTTTGTTGATTTTGGCAAATCGTTAAGTATGCTATTGCAAATATTTGGCTAAATACTGGAAAATGTCGGGATACGGGAAAAAAATGTTGACGTACCGGGCGAATAGTGATATAATATCATGAGAGAAAAAGATATTCCGTTATTTATACTTGTACAAAGTAAAGTGTAAATGTTCGGGATTTTCAGAAAAATGGAGGATACAATGTCTAAAAAAGAAGAACGTAACCTTAATGTTACAATAAAAAGCGATCAGGATGACAAGGATAGCATGTTTCTGTCATTATCAGGTATGGGAAAGGGGCTTAAGAGATATTTTCTTCCCTGGATCATCGTGGCAGTTATCGCTTTTGTAGGAGTGGCAGGACTCAAGACCGTAGGTGTTGTACGGAATAAAACACCGCTGAAGGCTCTCATTGGATTTAATTATAACGGTATTGAAAACGGTCTGGATCCGGCAGGACATACTTTTGATATAAATTCTGTCAAAAATATTCAGGTCATTTCTGAAGCCCTTGCAGAAAACGATATTGACATCGAAAAGTCTGACGCCGTAAGGAACGCTATTACATTTGAGGGAGTTATCCCCTCGGATGCCATTGATAAAATGACGACT
Source organism: uncultured Ruminococcus sp. (assembly GCA_947345935.1). GTDB lineage: Bacteria > Bacillota > Clostridia > Oscillospirales > Ruminococcaceae > Ruminococcus. Next base: position 31,080 of record CAMZZN010000027.1, on the reverse strand, counting down.
TATAAGAGCGTTTACGAAAGTTCTACAAACGGAAATCTTGCAGCTGCACAGGCTATGCTTGACGTGACCTATTATCCGACGCAGTTCAAGGTGAGCTTTGATTACGGCAATACCGGTATTCCAAAAGCAAAGGCAGTGCAGGTATTCAATTCCATGCTGAATAATTATCGTGATTATTTCTTTGAACAATACGGATACAACAAATCCCTTGGACAGTCTCTCTCGGCTGTAAACTATATGGATTATGACTACAGTGAAGCGGTCGATCTGTTCAGAGTAAACCTCAATGCGCTTTCTGATTACGTTACGACTCTCTCCCGCAGTGATTCAAGTCACTTCCGTTCAAAGGAAACGGGAGCAGAGGGAGAAGCCGGACTGACCGGCTATACTTTCGACGATATTTCGCAGTCTATTGACGCAGTAAAAAGAATAGATCTTGCAAGGATATCTTCTTATGTTACAGTTAATAACGTTACAATGGACAAAACTGCAACGATTGCATATTATCAGTATAATATAGACGAACTTACCCGTCAGAAAAACGCTTATGAGGAAAGACTTACAAACCTTAAGGCTTCTATCGACTCCTACAAGAAGGATACGGTTCTGGTAATGAGCGGAGCTGACGGCACAAGTCAGGAACTTTCCCAGGGGTCGGAGCAGTATGATAAATTAGTGGAGCGATATGACAATGTAGCAACACAGCTTGCTAATACAAAGCAGGAAATTGCTATGTACGCTCAGCGTAAGGAAGGACTTGAAAAAGGCAAGGAAGGCACTGAAGAAATGGAAAATTATACTGCCGGAGAACTTGTAAAGCTTAATGAAAAGGTAAATCGCCTTATTGAGATTACAAGGATCACTTCTGAGCAGTATTATGAAACAGAGGAGTTTGCAAACGCTTATAGCATCTTTGCTCCGGCTGTAAATTCTAAAACGGACGTCGTTAAATCCATTCTTCACGCTTCATTCATGCCGCTGATCATTGCAGAAGCGCTTATACTTGTGCTCTATATTGCTGTTGCATTTGTCTTTGCTATAAAGATCGAGAATTCAAAAAAACCGGTTGTTGAAACGTCGGAAGATAATGCCGACGGATCTGACGGCATTGATTCTGACAGCAGCGTTGGAAACGATGAAGAAATACAGACAGAAGAAAAGTCCGGAAATAAGAAAAATTCCGGAAAAGGCAAATAATCTGAAAAATAAGGGCGTCCGGCAAAATGGGCGTCCTTTGATTTAAAAAATAGAAAGGTTTATTATGGATAATTCTGACATAGCGAAAATTATACTTGTTTTAATAATGATGATTTTTTCAGCTTTGTTTTCAAGTACGGAAACAGCTTTTTCAAGCGTGAACAAGCTCAGGCTGAAAAACTACGCTTCTCAGGGCAATAAAAAAGCGGCAAGAGCGCTTAAACTTGCAAACAAGTTTGATGATGTCCTGACAGCCGTTCTTATCGGAAACAATATCGTTAACATTGCGACGTCTTCGGTGAGCACGCTGATTTTCATTGATCTTATCGGAAGCAACGGCGCAGCAGTTTCTACGGTGGTCGTTACTGTTCTGGTGCTGGTATTCTGTGAAGTTTTGCCGAAATCCTATGCCAAGAGAAATGCCGAGAAACTGGCGCTTCTGTTTGCCGCTCCGCTTTCCGTACTGGTAACGGTATTCAAGCCCTTTGTGGTGGCGCTCAATGGAATTTCTTCGCTGATTTCCAGCAGCGGTGACGAAGCTCCGAGCGTTACCGAGGATGAACTTAAGTATATGATAGACGAGATCGAAGAACAGGGGGTTATCGAGGAACAGGAGAGCGAATTGGTGAAAAGCGCTCTGGAATTTGATGAGATCACGGTCAGCGAGATACTTATACCCAGAGTAAAAGTGGTCGGCGTGGAAATAGGAATGAGTCTGGACGAAATAAAGGAGATCTTTATTACCGAAATGTACTCTCGTCTTCCGGTTTATGAAAAAAGTTTGGACGACATTATGGGAATGATAACCAACAAGGCGTTTTTCAAGATGCTTTCAGAGGGCGGAAACGATATCCGTGACATTATTCAGGACGTCACTCATATTGCGGATACGAAGCTTATAAGCGAGACCATGCGTGATATGCAGCGGTCTAAGGTACATCTTGCCGTTGTGACCGATCAGTACGGCGGTACAAAGGGAATCGTTACCCTGGAAGATATAATCGAGGAGCTTGTCGGCGAGATCTACGATGAGGATGACGAGATTGTAAGCAGCGCCAGAATGATCTCAGAAAACAAGTATGAAGTTGCCGGCGATATGAGTATAAGCAGACTTCTTGAACAGCTCGATCTTGACGAGGAACTTATTCATACCGATTATACATCCGTAGGCGGCTGGGTGACGGATGTTATGGAACATATTCCGGAATCAGGTGAAACTGCCGAAACGGGTATTTTCCGGATCACTGCCGCTGCTGTGAACGAGCAGACGGTCGAAAAAGTGATACTTGAAATTCTTGATGTGCAGGATGAAGAAGAAACGGAAAAGTAATCTGTAGATTTGCCATATATTATTTTGCCGAATAAAAAGGAGTTTTACATGAATACAATAAAAGAATTGTATGCTTACAGGCAGATGATATTCAGTCTTGTAAAAAAGGATCTGAGGGGCCGCTACAAGGGATCGGCTCTCGGTTTTCTCTGGACGTTTATCAATCCTCTGCTTCAGCTGGTCGTATATACGGTGGTGTTTTCTTTTATCCTGAAATCAAATATAGAGCGTTATTATCTGTACCTTTTTGTTGCGCTTATTCCGTGGATATTCTTTTCTTCTGCCATTACCGTAGGAGCTTCCTCGGTCGTGGCTCAGAAGGATCTTATAAAGAAGATCTACTTCCCACGCATGGTGATCCCGATCTCCTACGTAACAAGCAGCTTTGTCAATATGTTGCTCTGTTTTATCGTTATATTTGCAGTGATAATTTTTACCGGCGCAGGCATTAACTTTGCGGCGCTTCCGGCGCTGCCTATAATTATGGCAGTAGAATATCTCATGGCTCTTGGAATGGCTCTGCTGACATCGGCAGTGACCGTATATTTCAGGGATATGGAGCATATCCTGAACATACTGGCAATGATGTGGATGTACATGACGCCTATTATGTACGATAAGTCTATCGTTCCGGAAAGACTTCTTCCTTTTTTCAATCTCAACCCTATGACGCACGTTATCGAGTGCTACCGTACCGTCCTCTACAACAAGGCGATGCCGGATCTGTCCACGCTGCTTTCGGCTGCAGGATTCGGATTGTTCTTTCTGGTACTGGGCTGTCTGGTTTTCAATAAACTTCAGCGTCACTTTGCGGAGGAATTATAAATGGCTGTGAATGATATTGCGATCGATGTAAATAATATTACCAAAAGCTTCAAGGTCTTTCCGGATAAAGGCTCGCAGCTCAAGGAACGTCTGCTGTTTCGCAAGCGCAGCCGTTTTGAAGAACGCAGGGTTCTGAGGGGGATAAGCTTTCAGGTTGGAAAGGGCGAGGCTGTCGGTCTTATAGGTCACAATGGCTGTGGAAAATCCACGACCCTAAAACTGCTTACAAAGATAATGTTTCCGGATACAGGCACAATAACCATGAGAGGCAGGGTTTCCAGCCTTATCGAACTTGGGGCAGGATTTCATCCCGATATGAGCGGACGTGAGAATATCTATACCAATGCCGCTATTTTCGGACTTACCAAAAAGGAAATTGACGCACGTTTAAAGGATATCATAAGTTTCTCGGAACTGGAGGAATTCATCGACAATCCTGTCAGAACGTATTCTTCCGGAATGTATATGCGTCTTGCTTTTTCAGTCGCAATAAACGTGGACGCAGATATACTCCTTATTGACGAGATACTGGCAGTCGGCGACGCCAATTTTCAGGCAAAATGCTTCAATAAACTTAAAGAGATAAAGGCGCAGGGGACTACTATCGTTATTGTTTCGCATTCTCTGGGGCAGATCGAGCAGATATGCGACCGTTCGATATGGATCCATGACGGACTTATAAAAGCTGAGGGCGCTCCGAAAGAGATAGACCTTGAATACCTTGATTTCATGGGAAGAAAACTCCAGGAAGCTTCCAGCAAAGAACTTGAAAATGACAAAACAGAAGAATCTCCGGAAACGGAAGAAACATCGTCGGACGAGAAATCAGATTCCGGCGAAGCTTCCACGAAACGCTGGGGAAACGGCGACGCAAGAATAAAAAGTATCAGAGCGTATACGGCTGAGGGTGTGCAGCAGAAAATTTTCCGGACCGGCGAGACTATCGTTTTCCGGCTTGACTATACGGTGAAAAATCCGGTCGGAGACGCAGTTTTCGGCATCGGAATATTCAGCCGTGACGGAATACAGTGTTACGGAACAAATACAAGAATAGACAAGCATGACGAGATCTGCCTTACAGGAAACGGCAGTGCAGAGATAACTCTTGAAAATGTGCCTCTGCTTGCCGGAGAATATCTGATAGACTTTGCGATCGAAACCGGAGACGGAATTCCTGTCGATTACTACAGGGAGGCTTATACTATTGAGATCATAAATTCCAGAGGCGATGTGGGCGTCGCACGGATAAAACACAAGTGGAATATTGATTAAAGAAGGTAAAATATGAGCAACACAAGCGATTACATGAACAAAAAGACCCGTGGAAGCGTCATTGCTTTTTTCAGGAGGTTGTTTTTTCATTCTTTTTATCAGGGAATCGGAGCTGTATCTCAGGATATACAGATCTTGAGCCAGCGTACCGAAGAGCTTGAAAGATCGGTAAGCGACATTAAGAAGCTTTTTGACGAACTGCATGAAAAACTTGAATCATGCATGATCTCACAGGAACGTCTGAACAGCATCGAAGCACTTACGTCGGCGCTGCACGGCGATCTTGAAACGATAAGCGTCAATCTGAGAAATAATAATGCCGCTATTGAAAGACTTTCGGCAGACAGTGAATTTGCCAAGCTCAAACTTACGGTTATAGAAAAGGGATTGAAAAACAAAAAGAGTGTCGGCACAGTCCAGAGCGAGGAAACGCAAACTGTTCCTGCCGTCGTACCTGCGGACAACGGAGATTCAGAGTACGAAAAAATTGATTACTTTGATTTTGAAAATCATTTCAGAGGTTCGATCGAAAGTATAAGAAAAGCCCAGGAGGTCTACCTCGAATACTTCCGGGACAAGAAAAACGTTGTGGATATCGGCTGCGGACGTGGCGAATTCCTCTCCCTTATGAAGGACAGCGGTGTCAATGCCCGGGGCGTGGATATCTACGAACCGTATGTTGATTACTGCAACATGAAAGGACTTTCTGCCGAATGCGGAGACGGAACAGAGTTTTTGTCAAGGCAGGAGACGGTTGACGGTATCTTTGTCGGACAGGTAGTCGAGCATCTTAAAACAGGAGAGATCATTCGGCTGTGCAATACGGCTTATGAAAAGCTTTCCGCCGGTGGATGCATTGTTATCGAAACTCCGAATCCGACGTCGCTGGCAATATATACAAACGCCTTTTATATCGACCCGTCGCATATCAAGCCCGTGCATCCGCTGACGATGAAGTACTTCCTGGAAAAGGCAGGATTTACGCAGATAGACGTTATATACACCGAGCAGAGCAGACCGCCTTTCAGTATTCCGGAGCTGAATATTGAGGGCGCAGACGAATTCAACAGCGCTATGAAAAATGTGTCCGGACTGCTCTACGGCAGCCAGGATTACGCTGTGATCGCTACAAAAGTTAAGGAATGATAAAAAATGGAAAATAAAATAGATATTGAAGAAATAATGGCGCAGATAAAGCGTGATATCAAGGAAAAGGGATTTACCTCCGATATGCTCAGTTTTGAAGACGTCCCCTACAGAAAGCCCGTACAGGCTGTTGCCGAGACAGGAGATTCCCTGTCGGCAGCCGATGAGGCGCTTGACTATATGAACTCTCATCACTATGTTCAGCCGTATAAGCCGATTCCGGGAAATCCGATAAAAGCATTTTTCAAGAAAGTTATCCGCAAGATGGTAAAGTTTTATGTTGAACCGGTGGTATTTGAGCAGAACAGCTTCAATGCTGCCACTGTAAACGTACTTAACGTGATGAAGAATAATGCGGAAAGCCGTTCGAACGACAACGCCGGAGAGCTGCTGTCAAGGTTGGAAACATTAGAGCTTGCACAGAAAGAACTGCGCAGCCGCATAGATTCTCTGGAGCGTGAAAATTCTGCGCTCAGAGAAACGCTGGGAAAGCAGGAGACGGAATGAGAATAGTACAGCTTCTGCCCACTTTGTCTTTCGGAGACGCTATCGGCAACGATACTGTCGCCCTCAAAAAAGCTATATCCGATATGGGATATATTTCTGAAATATATGCCGAGAATGTTGACAAGCGTTTGCCCTCTGATACGGCAAAGAATATCAGCCGGCTGAAAGAACTCAGAAAAGACGATGTGCTGATATACCATAAATCTACCGGTACCGATCTTACTTTTAAAATACAAGAGTTCCACTGCCGTAAGATCATGATATATCATAACGTCACGCCGCCGGAATTTTTCCGTCCCTACAGTACCGCAGCCGCATCCCTGACGGAATACGGCTATAAGGGCGTAGAGCATCTTAGGGACAAAGTGGATTATTGTCTTGCGGATTCTGCCTACAACAAATCCGAGCTGCTGCGTATGGGATATGCCTGTCCTATTGACGTCCTTCCTATACTTATACGTTTTGAGGATTATAAGCAGTCCCCGGCAAAGACAATTATGAACAGATACGGCGATGGAAAGCGAAATCTTATCTTCGTCGGAAGGATCGCCCCCAACAAAAAGCAGGAAAACGTTATAAGAGCGTTTTATCAGTATAAGAAGCTCGATCCGGATTCACGGCTTATACTGGTGGGTTCTTATACCGGTATGGAGAATTACTATGAACGTCTTGTAAAATACGCCGGAGCTCTCGGATTAAAGGACGACGTTATTTTTACGGGACATATAAAATTTAATGAGATACTTGCCTATTACCGTCTGGCAGACGCTTTCGTCTGCATGAGCGAACATGAGGGTTTCTGTGTTCCTCTTGCGGAAGCAATGTTTTTTGATGTGCCGATAATTGCGTATGACACAAGCGCTGTCGGCGATACCCTTGGCGGAAGCGGAATTCTGCTTGACAGCAATGATCCGTTGTTAGCCGCAGGAGTTATACGCCGTGTTCTTACCGATGATCCGCTGAAAAAGTATATCATTGAAGGTCAGCGCCGTCGTCTTGAGGATTTCTCCTATGAACGGATAAGAGATATCTTTGAAAAACAGCTTAAAGGCTTTATCGCAGGATAACTGAACAGATTTGAGAAGGTGCAGCAGAAATGAAAAAAATAGGATTTGTTATTCCCTGGTATGCCGACGGAATACCAGGAGGAGCAGAAATGGAACTCCGGGAAGTGGCGGGACATCTTCACAGCGCCGGCGTCCGTCTGGAGATACTTACAACCTGCGTCAGGGAATTTGCTTCTGACTGGAGCAGAAATTACTATAAAGAAGGTCTTGACAAGACAGTCAACGGGATCACAGTACGCCGATTCAAGGTTCGCAAAAGGGATCAGGAGGCGTTTGACGCTGTAAACGCCAAGCTGATAAGCGGAAACACGATAACTCCGGAGGAGGAGGATGTTTTCCTCAGAGAAATGGTCAACAGTCCCGGTCTGTACGAATATATCAGCGAACATAACGACGAGTATTCGCTGTTTGTATTTATCCCTTATATGTTCGGCACTACTTATAACGGCGCAAAAATATGTCCGTATAAATCGGCGCTCATTCCGTGCTTCCATGACGAAAGCTATGCATATATGAGCCGCTTCAAAGAGATTTTTCCGCAGATGGCAGGAATGGTATTTAATGCACGCCCCGAAGCGGAACTTGCAGAGAAGCTTTATGGTTTTTCAAAAAGCGGGACAAAAACTGTCGTTATGGGCATCGGCATGGATACTGATATCGTTCCGGACCCCGGAGCTTTCAGGGAAAAATACGGCATAAAGGAAAGATTTATTCTGTATGCCGGACGCAAGGACGAGGGCAAGAATGTTCACACACTGATAAAATATTTTGACGAGTATATAAAACGGCATGAGACCGATCTTAAACTGGTGCTTATAGGCGGCGGCGAGATTGATCTGCCTGCCGGTCTGGTACTGGACAAACGGATAATCGACCTTGGCTTTGTCGACCGTCAGGACAAATACAACGCCCAGGGCGCAGCGGAATTTCTCTGCCAACCCTCAAAGAATGAGAGCTTTTCCCTGGTCATCATGGAAAGTTGGCTCTGCGGACGTCCCGTTCTGGTTCATGAAGACTGCGCCGTGACAAGAAATTTTGTATCGGAAGCAAACGGAGGTCTTTATTTTTCGGATTATTTTGAATTTGAGGGCTGTACCGACTATATCACGGGAAACAGCGACGCTGCATGGCTTATGGGAAGCAGCGGCAAAGACTACGTGAAGCGTAATTTCGACTGGGATATTATTGTGGACAAGTACAAAACATTTTTCAGGGAAATTACCGGAGAGAAGGACTAATGAAAAGAATTGCACTTGTTAATCAGAGATACGGCATTGAGGTAAACGGAGGCTCGGAATACTATACCCGCCTTATTGCCGAACGTCTTACGGACGACTTTGAAGTCGACGTTATCACCACAAAGGCTCTGGATTACACAACCTGGGAGAATTATTATAAGGCTGATACGGAAGATATAAACGGCGTTCATGTGCTGAGATTTCCTGTTGAAGCCTGCCGTGCGGATGATTTCAACAGTTACAACGGCGCATATCTGGCGCAGATCGGCGCTGGAAAATCCGATATTCATGCAGAAAAGATCTGGTTTGAAAAGCAGGGGCCCTATTCTCCGGCGGCTGTAGAATATATCAGGGAAAACAAGGATAAGTACGACGCCTTTATTTTTGTTACCTATCTTTATTATCTTACGGTAACGGGTCTGCCGGAGGTTGCAGAAAAGGCGATATTTATCCCTACCGCTCACGAAGAACCTTTCATTCATTTCAAAACTTTTGAAAGACTCTTTACACTGCCAAGAGCTTTTGTTTTTCTTACAGATGAGGAAAAAGCTCTTGTTCAGCGGCTTTTCAATTGCCGTGATATCCCCTGCGAGGTCATGGGAACGGGCGTTGAAGTTCCCTGTACCCCTGATGAAAAGGCTTTCCGGCAGAAATTCGGAATCAACGCCGATTATGTGATCTATGTCGGAAGAATAGACGAAGGCAAGAACTGTCCGGAAATGTTCAGGTATTTCATGGAGTACAAATCACGTCATCCGGAAAGCGGACTTAAACTGGTGCTTATGGGAAAACCTGTATGCCAAATACCAAAGCACAGCGATATAATCAGCCTTGGTTTTGTCAGCGAGGAGGACAAATTCAGTGGTATTTCCGGAGCAAAGGCCCTTGTACTTCCCTCGGAATTTGAAAGCCTGTCTATTTCGGTGCTCGAGGCTATGACGCTTTCCGTTCCGGTTATCGTCAACGGACGCTGCGAGGTGCTTAAAGGTCACTGCGTTAAAAGCAACGGCGGACTTTATTATACCGGTTATTTTGAATTTGAAGGAATTCTCGACTATATTTTCAGCCATGACGGCGAATATGAAATGCTCCGTGAAAACGCCCGGCAATACGTTGAGAAGAATTACCGCTGGGATGTTATTATGAAACGATTCAAAGAGCTTATCAGCGATATTTCCGGCTGACAGTCGAAAGGGTGGTGGAATTTTAATGAATATATTTGCAATTTTTTGCATACTTGGCCTTTTGTTTTCTTTCGGCGCTGCCTGCGTATGGCTGCGGAAAAGAACGGTGGCAGAAGCGGCAGTTCTTGGAACTGTATTCTATTTTTTCACGTATATTCTGGGAAGCATGGCGTTGTTTGTCATAGATCGCTTTTCGCTTTTCCGGGCGGCTTCTGCGGCGCTGGCACTCGATATTATCGCTTTCGGAGCGGCGGTGTTTTTCAGAAGATCAAAACCGTTCCGTTTGAAAAATCTCATTGACCTCGATTTTTCCGTAAAGGATATGCTTATTCCTATAGCGGTATGTATAGCCGCCGTGCCGTTTGTTTCGGTTAAAAATGAAATTTTTGGTATGGGACAGGATCAGGGCGTATATCAGCTCCAGGCTCTTAACTTTATGTATGACGACAATGCGAGACAAAAGGATATAGAAGAATATCATCTTCTGGAGAATCCGGAAGCCAAAAGTCATTTCGAGTATAAAGTCAGGTCAATGGGCGGTTATGATATACAGAGCCGGAACTATCCGGAAACAGTCTACGACTACGACGTAAGCCCCGTATCGGGAATTTTCCACGGAATTCCCACATATTCCGCAATGCTTGCCATGTGGGGAGAGCTGTTCGGGGCGGAAAACATGGCGGATATCGGAACTGTTTTCTACATTCTGACTATCTTTTTGGTATACTATGTATGCCGCAACCTGAAGCTGAAAGCCGCCTCCCGCATCTGCGCCTGCGTATTGACGGCATTTGCTCCGGTAGTTCTCTGGGTAGCGAAATCTACGCTGACAGAGATGTTTCTTGCCGTTATAATGACTTCGTTCGCCTACTTTATCACCGACGACGAGAGGAACGGTGAAAAGTGGATGTCGATAATTCCGGCGGCGGTGTTCGGATGCTATCACGTATCCATATTTACCATGCTTCCGCTTTTCGTGATGATCTACGGAGGAATGTATGTCTTTACACGTGAAAAGCAGTATGCCATACTTACTCCTGCGGTTACGGCAGGATATCTGGCAAGCTTTTTCATGATGAAGCAGGTTCAGCCCATGTACACCATGAACAACTACCGTGATATTTTTGTCGGCGGAATAAATGTGAACAACATAACTACAGTAGTAACGGCGGCTTCTGTCGGACTGATAATAGCTTCATGCATATTCATATTCATTGTTTCCCGGACGAATAAAAATTTCCGGGCTGCAAAATTCAGCAAAAGTCTCAGCGAAAGCCGTCCCTTCAGAATATTTGCGGCGATGCTTCTCATAATCCCTCTTGTATTTACAGCGTTCAGCGTGCTGAGAAAGTACGATTCCTGGGACGAAGCAAGCCATGCGTCTATCCTCGGATTCGGCGTAAATGCAGGATTGGTGTTCGTGATCCTGGGCGGACTTCTTGCACTGTTCACAACGGGTAGATTTATTGAAAAGAATTCATGTCTTGTGATTTTCGTAATGTTCTTCTACTGCGTATTGGTTTATTCGGCATTCCTGCGGTCTGAGATACAGTATTACTACTATTATTCACGCTATCTTGCCCCGTTTATCCCTGTTGCGGTGATCTTTGCCGCACTGTCTCTTGACAGAATGGGCGGACGTGTGATCTATCCCGCCGCCGCACTGAGCATTGCTATAAATTTGCCGTATATACGCTGGCAGAAGGACGCAAAGGACGATACACGCATGGAGTGGAGCGTACTGGAGGATATCATTGATGTAGTGGACGATGAGTCATGCGTTGTTATATGCAGTAAATATCAGCCGGAACTATGGCTTCCTCTGCGAACCATTACCGGCACAGACGTCTACCCTCTTAATGAATCGGATACAGATCAGTTCAGGGAGCTTAAAGGCAGATATGACAATGTATTCTATATTTCCGAAAAGACGCAGCCCGGCGACGACTTTGAGATCCGCTATAAGAACGTTGTAAACCATTCGGAGGATGACGGAAATAATACGGGAGATTTTGTTCCCATGTCCCTGAAATACATGGAAGTACAGGACGATATTTACGTATATTCCTATGAAAAGTACAAGCTTACATATGAAGCGGCAGAGGATTACCGATACTTTACAGGATTTTCCGCTATTGAAGGCAGTTTCTGCTGGACGGCTCAGGAAAATACGGAAATACTTGGAAGGCTTTATCCTGCCGATTATACGGCTGTTCTGTCCTTCGGAAATGTGATACCTTTTGAGTATATTGATACAGAGAAGATAAGCGTAACCATGTACATAAACAATAAGCCCGTTGAAACTGCCGAAATAACGCCCGAAAACAATTGTACTGATATCTCTTTTGACATTCCGGAAGAACTGATAGAGGACGGCGAAAACAAAATCGGCTTTGAAACCGATATGTGGAACACCTCCGCTGTAAACCCCGATGATAACCGCAGGGTAGGTATTCCTTTTGCGGCATTGACCTTTGAGGAGATCAGATAATACAAAAATGAAAGGAATAAAAATATGAAGCTGATAATTCAGATCCCATGCTACAATGAGGAAGAAACGCTGGAGCTTGCCTATAACGATCTTCCCAGACATATCGACGGTATAGATACTATAGAATATCTTATCATAAACGATGGCAGCAAGGACAATACTGCCGCTAAGGCACGAGAACTCGGTTTTCACCATGTCGTGAACTTCAAGCAGAACAAGGGTCTTGCAAAGGGATTTATGGCAGGCATTGACGCTTGTCTCCATCTGGGAGCCGATATTATCGTGAATACTGACGCCGATAATCAGTACTGCGGTGCGGATATTGAAAAGATCGTCCGTCCCATTCTGGATGAAAAGGCTGATATCGTTATCGGCGAGCGTCCTATAGACCAGACCGAGCATTTTTCGTGGAAGAAGAAGAAATTCCAGCATCTCGGAAGCTGGGTGGTTCGTGTGGCTTCCGGTACGGAAATCCCCGACGCTCCCAGCGGATTCCGTGCTTACTCTCGTGAAGCTGCTCTCAGGCTTAACGTTGTGAACGAGTATACGTACACCCTTGAGACTATCATTCAGGCAGGAAACAGCAAAACAGCCATGACTTCCGTGCCGATCAGAACGAATCCTGAAACAAGACCCTCACGTCTTTTCTCCAGTATGTGGCGTTATATGAAGCGTTCCTCCACAGTCATAACACGTTCATTTGTAATGTACAAGCCCCTTAAATTCTTTATGTCGATAGGTTCTCTGCTTATGCTGGCAGGCATCGTGCTGGGAGTACGTTTCCTCATCTACATAGGAATGGGCGAGGGAGACGGACATATACAGTCTCTTATTCTGACGGCTATTTTTATTATGCTGGGATTCCAGACCATAACAATGGGACTTCTCGGCGATACGATAGCGGCGAACAGGAAGCTCCTTGAGGACGTTCAGTACAGAGTCAGAAAAATGGAATGCGGCAGCGGTGATAATGATGAAAAAAACAGACAGACTGAAGAAAATAAACTCGATAAATGATATAAAGAACAAGAAAGTTCTTTATATAGCCACCAAAAACTCGGATTATCTGCGTCTGACTCAGGAGGTGCGCATACTCCGGGAGAACGGATGCGAAGTTACTGAAATAGTTTCACCATCAAAGAGCTATCCGAAGCGGCTGATTTATGTGTTTCGTAAATTGCTCTGCGTAAGAATGAAGAATTACGACATAAGCTTTGTCGGATTCGCACCGCAGTTGGTAATGCCCGTTTTCGGCAGAAAACTGCGAAAAAAACCGGTAATGGAAGATTTTTTTATTTCCATGTACGATACGCTCTGCTGCGACCGGAAAAAATTCAGACCACGCAGCCTTATAGGACGGCTGCTTCATCGTATAGATACGAAAACTCTTGCAATGGCTGATAAAGTAGTCTGTGATACAAAAGCTCACGGAGAATTTTTCTGCCGTGAATTTGATTGCCCGCTCAGTAAAATGACTACCTTGTATCTTGAAGCCGATTCAGACATATACTATCCCCGTGAGGCTGCGGAAAACAAGGAGTTTACAGTGCTTTACTTCGGCAGCGTGCTTCCGCTTCAAGGCGTTTCAGTTATTCTGGACGCTATTGACCTGCTGAAAGACGAGCAGGGCATCCGCTTTGTCTTTATAGGACCTCTTGGCAGGGACAACGTCCGCAAGGGCGAAAATATTACGGAATATATCCAGTGGCTGCCGCAGGATCAGCTGGCGGAAAAGATTGCACAGGCAGATCTTTGCCTTGCCGGTCATTTCAGCAGCGATATAATGAAAGCGAAAAGAACTATTCCGGGCAAAGCATATATTTACCGTGCCATGAACAAGCCTATGATCCTTGGAAATAATAATGCGACCCATGAGCTTTATAGTGAAAATCAGGACGGGATATACTTTGTCAAAATGGGCGATCCCCGTGCCCTGGCGGAGCTGATACTCCGTATACGTGGTCAAAAGGAAGAAAAACATGAAAAAGATCGCTAAAATTGCAGGAAATCTGCTTATGATATGCGCTGTGGCATTTCTGATAAAGAAGGTTGTCGATATGGACGCCGATCTGTCACAGTTGCTTTCTCCGGAAATAATGGGGGCTTTCGGCATTAATCTGGCAGTTCAAACATTATTGGTAGTTGTAGGATGCATTCCATGGATGGTTTTTGCACAGTCGCTGTCCGGAAAGAAGATACCATTTTCGTCAGCCATGCCGGTCTATACGAAATCAAACGTGTATAAATATCTCCCCGGAAACGTCTTTCAGTATGTCGGACGAAACAAGCTCGCCTTTGATATGAATATTAGTCATATTGACGTAGCCTGCGCCACGATACTTGATATTCTGTTCTGCGTGTTCTGGACCGGCGTTATTTCAGTTGTTCTGCTCGGAAGCCGGATAGCCGGTCTTTTAGAAAAGTACGGCGGAAAAATTCTTATCATAGGTGCGGCAGGGGTGATATCAGCAGCGGCGGCAGTAATATTTGTCCGCATCAGATTCAGAAACAAGCTTAAAGAATATCTTTCACGCTATTCAAAGGCTTTTGAAAAAGAAAACCGCAAAAGTCTTATGGCAGGTATTTTTTATTACCTTGTCAGCAATATCGTATCCGCAGCCATGTATTTTGTCTGTCTGCTGCTTGTTATGGGGAACTCTGCATCTATGGCGGAACTTATGGCGCTTACAGGAGCGTTTATGTTCGCCTGGATAATCGGATTTGTCACGCCCGGAGCTCCTGGTGGGATCGGAATCCGTGAAAGCGTTATGATCTTTGTGTGCGGCAAAGCTTATCAGGAAAGGATAATACTTTTCGTTCTGGTAACACGTCTTGCGTCGATAGCCGCAGATCTGGCTGCATTTGCGATCGGACAGATAAGTTTGAGACGTTCTAAAGGAGCATAACGTACAGCGTCCCCCTTTATAAAGATAAATAGAAGTAAATGCCTGCTGCTGTGTTTTTTGCAGCATATCTCTTGTAATTTTTCAGATATTATGCTATAATATCAATGATTCTATCAACAGAGGAGTGATCTCTACGGTCGGATTTGAAAATCATATAGGAAAAATAACTGTCTCGGAGAGTTACATCACCGAGATCGCACGTCATGCCGTAATGGAATGTTTCGGTGTGTCGGGCGTTTCAGGGGTGAATACGTTTTACCGGGCAATGTCGGCGCTTACTTTAGGAAAAGCGTTCAGATCTAAAAACGGAGTTTCCGTCCGGACCGGCAGGAACGGGGGGGTTGTTATAGATCTTCATATAAAAGTAAGCCACGGTACGAATATTACCGCCGCCGTCAACAGCATTATTCACAATGTTTCTTTTAAAGTAGAAGAGGCTGTGGGCGTTTCCGTACAAAAAGTCAATGTATTTGTTGACGATATGACAGTGTAACTGAAAACGAATGGAGGACTGGAATGATAAAAGGTTCCATGTTAAGAGACGCCGTTATTTCAGCGGCAATTACTATATGCAACAGAAAGCGTGAGGTGGACGAACTTAACGTTTATCCCGTTCCGGACGGAGATACCGGTACTAATATGTCCATGACGATAGGAAATTCTGTTGCCGAACTTAAACGTCTCAGCGATGATGTTACGATCGCCGAAGCGGCAAAGACGGCGGCTTCCACTTTTCTCAGAGGAGCAAGAGGAAATTCAGGGGTTATCCTGTCGCTTATTTTCCGGGGATTTGCCGCCGGATTATCAGAATGCACAGAGGCAGGCTGCGAGGATATAGCCCGTGCGCTCTCCCTCGGCGTTGAGGCTGCCTACAAAGCAGTTATGAAGCCTGCTGAGGGAACTATCCTTACTGTTGTGAGATCGGCTGCTGAAAAGGCTGCCGAAATGGCTCTCTCGACCAACGATACGGTGATATTCTGGAATGCCGTATGCAGTCAGGCGGAAGAAACACTGGCAAAAACCACAGATATGCTTCCACAGCTTAAAAAAGCCGGTGTTGTTGACGCCGGAGGAAAAGGTCTGGTTATAATTTTCCGTGCAATGGGGGCTGTTTTTGAGGGCGGCAGTATCGCAGTTCCGGAGGAACAGGCAGCTGACAGTTCCGGCGACTCCGATTCTTTCCGTACCGCCGTAAGCGAATACGACGAAGAAATAAACTATACATATTGTACCGAATTCATGGTGGAAAAGAAAAAGAACTGTCCTGATATCTTCATGCTCCGTGCATATCTTGAGACTATCGGAGACTGCGTCGTGGTAGTGGACGACGACGAGATAATTAAGGTACACGTTCATACGGATAATCCGGGAAACGCCATTCAGAAAGGTCTGGAATTCGGCTGCTTTATCAACGATCCGAAGCCGAAGATCGAGAATATGCGCATCCAGCACAAGAATAAGGTTCAGGAAGCCAGAACTGAGGGCTTTACTCCGGCTGAACAGGAAAAGGAGTTTGGTTTTGTTTCCGTTGCTGCCGGTCACGGTCTGGAGGCGATGTTCAGCGACCTTGGAGCAGATGTGGTCGTACAGGGCGGTCAGACTATGAATCCGTCAACGGATGATATCCTCAGGGCAATAATGAAAACTCCCGCCAAAACTGTTTTTGTGCTTCCTAATAACAAAAATATTATTATGGCAGCAGAACAGGCGGTAAGACTTGCAGACAGAAAGGTCTGCGTGCTCCAGACAAGGACTATTCCTCAGGGTATTTCCGCAATGCTTGCATTTGACGAATCGCAGAGTCTGTCTGACAACAGGCTCAATATGACAAAGGCGTTTGAAAAGGTCTCGACGGGTCTTATTACCTTTGCGGCAAGAGACTCGGAGTTCGAGGGAAAGCAGATCAGGGAGGGCGAGATCCTTGCGCTGGATAACGGCAAACTTTCTTTTACGGAAAAGGATATCAACAAGGCTGTTATAAAGCTTACAAAGAAGCTTGCAAAGGGCGATACGAGCTATGTTACGCTTATATACGGCGCTGACGTTACCGAAGAGAACGCAGAAGAGCTGCGAGAGGTGCTCCAGTCTAAGTTGAACGCCAAGATCGACGTTATGCTTGTAAACGGCGGACAGCCTGTTTACTACTATATTATTTCAGTTGAATGAGAGGTAAGATAAATGGCTAAGGAAAAAAAGGTTACAGAGATTACGTCTATGGATGAAGATTTCGCACAGTGGTATACGGATATCTGCAAAAAAGCAGAGCTGGTGGAGTATACGAGCGTTAAAGGATGCATGGTGATACGTCCCTACGGATACGCTATCTGGGAGAATATCCAGCGTATTCTTGACGGTATGTTCAAGGATACCGGACATGAAAACGTATGTATGCCGATGTTTATCCCGGAAAGTCTGCTTCAGAAAGAAAAAGATCATGTTGAGGGATTTGCTCCGGAAGTTGCGTGGGTAACTCACGGAGGAAGCGAAAAACTGGAGGACAGACTTTGCGTGCGTCCTACGTCGGAGACTCTTTTCTGCGAGCATTATGCAAATATCGTTCATTCTTACAGAGATCTCCCCAAACTGTACAATCAGTGGGTAAGCGTTGTAAGATGGGAAAAGACGACTCGTCCTTTCCTCCGTTCAAGAGAATTCCTCTGGCAGGAGGGTCATACGATCCACGCAACTGCTGAGGAAGCTGTCGAGGAAACAGAGCGTATGCTCAACGTATATGCAGAATTCTGCGAAAACGCTCTTGCAATGCCTGTTGTAAAGGGCAGAAAGACGGACAGCGACAAGTTTGCCGGTGCAGAAGCTACATATGCTATCGAAGCTCTCATGCACGACGGTAAGGCGCTCCAGGCTGGTACTTCACACTATTTCGGAGACGGATTTGCAAGAGCGTTCGACATTCAGTACACAGACAAGGAAAACAAGAGAGTATATCCTCACCAGACAAGCTGGGGCGTTACCACACGTCTTATCGGCGCAGTTATTATGACTCACGGCGATAACGAGGGACTTGTGCTTCCTCCGGCTGTAGCTCCGGTTCAGGTTGTCATTATCCCTATTGCACAGCATAAGGAGGGCGTTCTTGAAAAGGCAAACGAACTGAAAGAACGTCTTGCAAAGGCAGGATGCCGTGTAAAACTGGACGACAGTGACAATTCCCCCGGCTGGAAATTCTCTGAATATGAGATGAAAGGCGTGCCGCTCCGTGTGGAGATAGGTCCAAAGGATATTGAAAACGGTCAGTGCGTTATCGTTTCAAGATGGAACGGTGAAAAGGTTTTCGCATCTCTTGAGGAACTTGAAAAAACAGTTGCAGAAAAACTTATTGAAGCCCGTGACGGAATGTATAACAAGGCTCTTGAGAACATGAATAACAGAACATATTTCTGTGAGACGACGGACGAAATAACAAAGACCCTCGAAGAAAACGGCGACGGCTTTATCAAGGCTATGTGGTGCGGCGAAGAAGCCTGTGAGGACGAGGTAAAGGAAAAGACAGGCGTTGGTTCACGCTGCATACCTTTACAGAAGGAACGCAGAGCCGGAAACTGCGTATGCTGCGGAAAGCCTGCCAAGTGCATGGTTTACTGGGGAAAAGCTTATTGATAAATAAAGGTTCTGTTTTGCCGATTTGCTGAATATAATGTGTCGTAAAGAAATTTTTCGGAGGTACATTGATATGTCGGACAAGACGGTAAAGCAGAACCATAATATCATCCTGGAGAATCGCCGGAGCCTGAACATTTCCGGTGTTACGGACGTTGACAGCTTTGATGAAAAAACTATCAGTCTCTATACCGAGCTGGGGGAACTGACTATCCAGGGACGTGAACTTCACATTGATTCCATGAGCGTTGAGACCGGAAATATGACCATAACCGGCGATATCTGGTCGATGGTCTACGGCGATAAAGACCGCAGAGGTCCTATTTCAGCTTTGGGGAGACTTTTCAGATGAATGTTCCGGAGACATTTTTCTCCGTCAATGAAGAACTGATGCTTTTTGGACTGTCCTGCCTTTTCGGCGTTTTGCTGGGAGTTGTTTACGACGTATTCCGGACGGCAAGAGTAATGCTTCCGCACAGAGGTTGGATGGTCTTTGCGGAGGACGTCGTTTTTCTTGGCTTCTATGGAATATTCCTGTCCGCTTTTGCTTCTGCCGCTTCAAGAGGGGAGCTGCGTTTTTATTTTGTTATTGGAAATGCAGCGGGTTTTGCACTGTACCTTGCAACGGTAGGCAGCGTCGTTATAGGTACTATGAAAAAGCTTTGTTATTTGATAAAAAAGATCATACGCATCGTTTTTACGCCATTCAGAATTCTTTATGTATTTATAAGTAAAAAAGTGGCGGCCAAATTTGTAGGATATTCCGAATTTATAGTAAATTATATTAAAAAACGCAAAATACTATTGCTAAAAAGACCTCATCTGTTGTATAATAAAAGAGAATCCAAAATGAAAGGGAACGTGACAAACAGTGCCGAAAAAGTCAAAAAAAGAAAAAAAAGGTCTGTTCAATAACGGACTTGTTCGCTTGCTGACCGTGGCGGCTTTTGCCGGAAGCGTTGCGATCATTTATACGACCGAAAGGGACTGTGCCGTAAAGGAGCGGGAGCTTGACTCAGTGCAGGAAAAAATCGATGCATACAAGGATGAAAATGCCGATCTTCAGCAGGTTCTTGAAGGTGACGATTTGTCCGTTTATATTGAAAGAGTCGCCGTGGAGGAGCGGGGCTATGCCTACCCGGATGAACGGAGATTCTACGATACGTCAAGGGATTAATTTTAAAGGAGTTTTATATACATATGCAGCAGCTGGAAATTGGTAAAATCTACAACGGTAAGGTAAAGGGTATCACTCAGTACGGCGCTTTTGTCGATATTGAGGGCGGAGGAACAGGAATGGTTCATATCTCGGAGATCGCTAATACCTTTGTTAACGAGATCAGAGCTCACCTTACGGAAAATCAGGAGGTCAAGGTCAAGGTCATAGGCGTAAACGAGGCTGGAAAAGTCAGTCTGTCTATAAAAAAGGCAGCCGACGACAATAATCAGGCAGCGCCCGGATCGCCCAGACAGCGTCAGAAGAAGTTCGGTGAGGGCGGCGGTCAGAACCGTGGCAGATCGAACGTCTGGGAGCCTAAAAAGCAGCCGCCTGTTACCGAAATGACATTTGAAGATATGATGTCACGCTTTAAGCAGACCAGTGAGGAGCGACAGTGCGATCTTAAAAGAAGTACCGACCGCAAGAACGGTACAAGAAGAAAATAAGGTCTTTTTGCATATTAACTTGTGAAAAGAATTTAAATGAAAAGAGCGGCTTTTGCCGCTCTTTTCATTTATTTTATCTGATCGAGAATAAACGGATCCTTGATCTTTGCATCTTCTGCAAAAAGAATAATTTCCGATATGATCTGCGACGTTTTCGGATCATCGTCGATGAATGGAAGGAATATCCTTCCTCTGTGCTGCGAGTGTACAGGCAGGATATTTATCATCGGACCGCCCTGTAAATGTACGACGCCGCTGCCAAGATGTATTGAATAATCTGCACATTCGCCCGTAATAAAAGCGTGCGAGCCTTCAAGTCTGACATTGCGCAGTCTGAACAGCGGCAGTGAAAATTCCACAATCGCTTTCCGCATCTCGACGGTAGAGTGGCTTGTTTCAGGATCAACGCCGCCTGCATGAGCCACGCTTACCGCAAGGTCGACGTCACGCATAACCTCGGAAAAGATGATATCCGGAACGTCGCCGATACTGATCTCTTTTCCTGTTTTGCGGTCGGAGAACTCGACCCATTCCAGGGTAGGCGCTTCAATATCTGCGGGAGAAAACCAGTCTGCAAGCGCATAAATGGAAGCGATAATATTTTCTTTATAGTATATCTTTTGCAGACCCGACTCGATATCGCAGACCCAGCGCCGTGTTTTAAGGCAGGCTTTTGTCTTCTGCGGCTGTATCTGATTTCCTGCATAACGCAGTGACCGTAAAGAGGACGCTTCTTCCGCTGTCTTGACGTACAGTTCACGAAAGACCTGCTTGAACGGCTGTACGATCTGATTTTCAAATACGTACTTCTGATATTCGTGCCAGTGGCCTTCCGTGTAGATATCAAACGGATGAGCCGGATTCAGTTCGGATTTTTTTGTCAGTTTCATTTCATTGCCGGCAAAGTCAACAAGTTTGCATCCGTTTATAAATCCGAGTTTTTCCCTGCACATATAGACAAGCCTTGAAACTATCGGTTTTAAGACAGGATTGGTACAGAGCATATTCAGTTCTTCAAGGGTGAACAAAGTCCGGCTTTCCATGGCGTCCTCGAACATATCACGTGTGCGGCGGTATTGTTCGGCAAGCATTTTTTTCGTTTCGGAGAGTTTAACGACAATTTCGTTTTTCTTGTATTTTGCAGGAACGGATTTAAGAGCCTTGCCGTTCTTTTCGCATTTTATCTCTGTTTTTCCGCTGTCGCTTATTTCCAGCCTGAGCTTTATATCACCGATATCATTCCATTCAAGGAGAGGTTTTATGTTTTCAAACAGTTTTGCTTCCATGCGGAGAGTAAGGCGTGAAACGTCTGTAAATCCGGCATTTTTGGAGAGATTCTGAAGTGCGCAGTCAGCCGCTGCATTTTCGCTCGCTTTTCTCTGTGCTCCGAACTGTTTTGCCTGTTTTCTGAATTCCTGAATAAACAGATAACGCTCTGCCATATCGTCTTCGCCGTCAAGCGGAATAAGCGCATATGCCATAAGCGTGTCCTTGCTTCGCTTTTCCGTGATGTTTTTAACAGCGTCATCCTTTACAAGCCTGCCGCAAACTGCGTCGGCGTATTTTCTTGCACGTGTGTGTTTTGCACCGTCTGAGATGTACTTTGCGGCGTCATATATCACGTTGAAGCGCTCTTCGCCGACCGTCGCAAGAGCGTCTCTGAACCATTCTATATCGAAAGCGCCGTTCGAGAGTTCTTCAGCCGGAATCGGCGTGTATTTTGCAATAACGGCACGTGTCCTTTCACCGGGAATTTCACTTGTATGCGCTATGAAGTAATAGCAGGCGGCTTTGAAGCCGTTCCAGCCGAGATAATCTTCTATAATATCTATCCATGGCGGTGAGAACAGCGCCGCTTCAACGAGCCTTGTCTGTGAAACGTCTGTCTGCGATAAAAGAGTTTTCAATTTTTCAGCGTTGTCGTCTGCATTCGGAACACATACGCCCAGGAGGTAACTTAGGCTATCCTTTTTTGAAACTTCGCCGTACGTATAGAAATACGTCGAACGTGACAGGGTATCTCTGCCCATAGCGGCAAGGATCTTTACAAATTTTTCCGCACCGTAAATTCGCTTGATATTGTTTATCTGACTTGAAAAGCGTGTACCGGTATCTCCTCGTGTAAGTTCTGTTTCAAGAACCGTATCAATGACGTTTTCGCCGATCTCCGCTGCAAATCTGAGCAGTTCGTTTTCTTTTTCGGTAAACTTGTGTTCCGTTATGTTTTCAATGCCTCTGATATCCAGAAGATCACGAATAAATCCCTCGCTGCTGCCGTAGCTGTAATACCGTGAAGCAGCCTTTGTCTCTCCTGATTTAAGGAAGGATATTACCAGCGACAGATCGCTGAGTGAGTTTTTCAGCTCATATTCCATAAGAAGTCTGTACATGAATCCGGATGTGATGATCTCTTTATAGCCTGCAAGAATTATCATCGACACTGAAAACGGAGTATAGGCGCCGACCAGTTGTGAATTTGAAGTCTTTTCTCTTTCACTGCGGTCAAAGTAGCCGAAACGCTGCCCTATTCTGTACTTAACGGAGAAGATATCCCTGAAATGACTGTCGTAATTGCTTACTCTGGTATCCAGGAAGCGGAGTATACATTGCAGTCTCTTGTCCGTCATGACTGTGACAAGCTGATATTTACCAATATTTTTAAATTCCAATTTTTTGCCGTCCAGATACAATTTATAGCTTCTGTCGTATGTATACGGATAATCTACAAAATCATAAAGTTCGTCAGTTCCGGCTTCATATGCAATATAGTAACCCAAAGCGGCGGCAGCTGGGCGGAGATCGGTTTGCAGAGGATATTCTTTGGCATAATAGTTCAGGATATGGTATATTCTTGAACCGTGCATATATTCGTGTTCTTCGGCGTATTCTTGACCGAATACCGATGCGGCAAGTTTACCTGATGAGTGCCAGTCAAAGTGCCACAGGAGTTTAAGCCTGAAAACAAGTTCCGGATTGTTTATACGGTTTTTATAGAAATCGTCCCACAGCTCTTTGAATGCGATATGTTCATTATCGCCGTCCTTTACCTTGAAAGAAAAGTATCCTGCATTGTCCGACATAAGCCGTATTTCACGGCTGCCGCTGTCAAAATATTCTTCGTTTTTATGATCTTCTATAAGCTTGTCAAGGGTCGTCAGTATCTCATGCAGTCCGTATTTTGTACCGTCCGGCTTGTTGCAGAAAAGCGACGTAGTCGGAAACAGCTTTGTAAAGTATTTTTTGCAGTCTGCAATGTATTGTTCATCGATAACAGGAGTAAAGTCGTCCGATTTACTGTAAAGCGCCGGTTCAGAAGAATCGTCGTCCGTACCGAGGATGCGTTCTATCAGGATTTTTTCCTTTGAAGTCGGTTCTTTGATAAGTTCGGTGAGAGCGCAGAATTTATCAGCGTCAGCGTTTTCGCTTTCGGTCATACGAATTATAATGTCAAGTCCTGCCGTGCGTTTTTCCTCTTTTTTGTCGGTTATAAGACGTTTTGCGCAGTCGAAAAGCTGATCTTCCGTCTGGCGCATCAGAATGTCTATAATATTCTGTCTCATGTCTGCGGCTTTGTATTTCAGCATGTTTTCAAGCGCTGTGAAGTGTTTTTCTTTCAGATCGCATGAAGCGAGGATTTTAAACACTTCCTTGCGTGCCCACATTTCCCTGTCGCCTGCAAGAGATACCAGAGCATCGAGCTGGATATCCGTTTCAGGTGCGGACAGAAGCATTTCTATATAATGGGATCTGTCCTTTATAAGGGGGATCTTTACGCAAGTTTCGTCAATTTTTTCGGAGTCTTTGAGGTCGGAGGCAATTACGCACAGTCTTTTTACAATGTCCGATCTTGTAAGAGCTTCGCTGTTCCACGGGAATACGCAGGGAGTAAATTCAATATCCTTTTTCAGCTTTTCAAGCAGACTATTCAGAATAACGTAGAGCTTTTCGGCAGATTCCCTTTCATAAAGAGAATCTACACGTACGCTTTTATGGGAAACGTTCGACCAATACGTATTTGTCGAATACATCATCGGCAGAAAGACCGCCGTCACGTTAAGTTCCTCATGCCTGCCGAGTATCGCCTGTACGGCAAACTGCTGCCGGTTATCAAGATCGGAGCTGTTTATAAATACGCCGGCTGTCATAGCCTGATGAGAAGTGCCGCTGCTGATAAGTTCCTTTATCTTCTGTTCAGCCGTATGAAATTCATGGCAGGCAATCGACCAGAGAGCAATGTATATCTTCATTGAATCTTCGGTTTCAAGGCATTCTTTTGTGAAGTCCTCACTTTCAAGACAGTTTATAATTATATCAAGAGATTTTGCGCTTATTCGTTCAAGATCACGTGTTTCCTCAGTCATCAGTCCAAGCCAGCAGCCTGCCGCACGCTTTATTGAGGAATAGCGGATAAGATCATTGTCACGTATCGTTCTGATAATCATAAGGAACGGCTCTATCCTGCCGCAGTCGGCATTTTCACAGATCGCCTGCCGCAGTCCCTCCTGCAAACGTGCTGCAAGTAAAAGCTTGCAGGTCAGTTCGTGCAGTTCAGTGTTGCTGCCCATAAAAACGCCGGCAAGAATTTCATAATTTATTGCCGATCCGTTTCCGGAATCAAGAGTTTCCCTGACGTAATTGATTATTCTCTCGTTACCTGAATCTATTCCATAGGCGATAAGATATCTGTCCTGCGCCGAGTTCATATTGTTTTCTTTGTATATAAGCTGTTCCGGCGGAATGTTTCCCTCCAGGATATCCGCAAAGTCCTCATCGATACAGCGCATATATATAAAGCTGTGAATAATATCGATTATTTTTCTTCTGTACAGCATATAGTCGCCGGAGCGGAAGGACCTTCTGTTCCAGCCTGTGGGGTATATCCACTTGACGCAGTTGTCTGCGGCGTACATAAATGCGTCCTTGTGTCGTTTGAGTATGCAGCCGTCAAAAAGCCAATTGCCTTTTGTGCTGAAAAATTCAGAGGGCTTTCTGCCGCTTTTCAGATGCTGGATATATTCTTCATAGAATTGGCAGGATTCATATTCCCTGTTGATAAAATCATTGTGATCCTTATCAAGCTTGTTCCGGATATCCTGCCATTCCTTTTGTACACTGATACCGTATTGCTTTGCAAGTTCTTCAAAATGCGCTCTTTCTTCGCCGGTTATTTTTTTCATTTTACCACATCCTTCCCGCAAGCATTGTCAGTCTAATAAATGTGAGCGAATCGTTTTCAATCAGATTCAATTCGCTGTCAAGCTCTTCAAGTTCATGGTCGTTCAGAAAAATACGATATAGCCCGTCCTGAAAGGCCTGCAGAGCGTTTTCGGCAGCTTTTCCGAAATCATATTCCCTGCCGCCGTAATTTATACCAAAAGCAATTTTTCCGATGCCCGCCATACCGCTGATTTCAGTTTCTGAAAGCGGATTAGCATTTTCTTCTCCTGCACGTACACGCTTGTTGAAGTCGTTTACGCATATCGTTACCGTCTGGATAATAAGATCCCGGACAGTGTGCGGCACAGGATCATACTCAAAGCTGATCGGCGCTATTTTTTGCTTTCGTTCCCCTATTTGTTTGATGTTTATTTTTATATTCACTTCAGAATTTCCTCCGTGGTCGTATAATTTTATACTGATCACTTGTTAAAAACTTGATATCTTTGTGGAAATCCCGTACTCATTGCTTTTCCTCGTGCTGAGCACGGTCTCCCCACAAATTTTGTCAAGTGTTTTAATGGCGATTAATATAAGATGATGATTTTGTATTTGCATCAAGTTCATAAAGAGCCTTTATCTTGCGGAATATCAGGCATACTGCGACTCCTGCAACTCCGATGATAAAGAACAGAAGCGCAGCGCCTGAACCTTTTCCGTTTCCGAAAAGAAAAGTCAGCGTTCTGCTTTCTGAGTCCTTCATGAAAGGCTCGAATAATTTATCTGTCAGGAGTCCGCCCAGAAAATACCCTAATGGGATGGTGAAGAACTGGAGAGTATTCCGGACAGAATATACACGTCCCTGCATTTCCTTAGGAACGCTGCTGCGGAAAATGACGTCGTAATTGGCGTTCATGAGAGGGATAGCAAGCCATCCGAGGACGGCGCCTGCGCACCATACAACTGTGTGCTTACCGAATGCAAGCATGAAGTTTTCCGTGCTCATGGAAAACAGCAGACAGTTGCATATTACTTTGATCCTGCTTTTCGGTTTCGGCAAAAATGTGGCAGCCACGCTTCCGAGCAATGAAGCAGCCCCTACGCATCCGCTTACAATACCCAATGATGTCTCATTTTTTTTGGAAAGTATCATAGCGGGAAGAACTGCATCATACATAGAAGCTATAAGGTTTATTGCAGATAAAAACAGAATGAGACAGAGTATGCCCCTGTTGTTTTTTAAATAAAGAAGTCCGCTTTCTGCCGACTGTAAAAACGTTTCTCTTTTCTCCGGTATATGAGGTATTTCCGGGATTCTGATAAAGAACATCAGCGTCAAAAATGCCGCTGCAAATGTTATAAGATCAAATACAACGACAGCTTCGATCCCTGCAAATGATACGATTCCGGAAGCAAATACAGGCGTCAGAACAGACACGAGAGAATTGGAAAATGAGCGCATTCCGCTTGTTTTTTGATAGTGTTTTTCCGGAATAAGCATAGTCGCTGCCGTATCGGACGCAGGAGACTGTACGGAATTCATAAGACCGTTCAGTGCATTAAGTATATACAGATGCCATACTGAAAGAGTTTCTGTCTTCAGCAGTATAAGAACTGCGACCGTACAGGCAGCGGCAAAGGTGTCGCAAATTAGCATAACGGCTTTTTTATTCCACTTGTCGCTGATAACTCCGGCAAAAATGCTCATTATAACATAAGGCGCATAAGAGCACACGGTCAGAAGCGCAGTCGTAAGCGCAGAACCGCTGTTCTGATAAAGCCATATTACAAGTGCGAAGTTTGTCATAGCGCTTCCCAGAGAAGAAAACGACTGGGTAAGCCAGAGAATAATAAATGATCTGAGTTCTTTTAAAGTTTTCATAGTTCCTTGCTCCTTTTTAAAATTATATATAAGGGATGCAAGGTTTAACGGTTATCAGAGCGCTGATATGATTATACGCTCCGATTCTCCATGCAATCCGTCATTCCTTGCATGGAGCTGTGTCAATACAGAGCAGCATTTTATTTCCTCCTATCGCAGGTTTTCAGAAGTTTGAGCCGTTCCAACCCCAATTTTTAACGGCGGAATATTTAACGTAGATCCTTGATGGTTCAATGCCGAGCTGTTCGTTAAGAATTGTGCAGATCTTTCCTGTAAGATTGCAGAAAGCCTCGGAATTTTCTTCGCCGAAAATACTTACTTCGACCATTGCAGCAGGTGAAGCGTCGCCTCTGAAATAGAGGATGCAGTCTGGTTCGATCCCAAGCATGAGCCAGTTTTCGGTTTTTCCTGGAATGGCGGTGATTGCCTGTCCTAATGATGATTTTATAGCTGTTTCGGCGTTTCTTGAAACAGAAATGTTTGTTTTTACATTGATAAACGGCATGATATTTATCTCCTTTTAAGTGATTTGTGTTATATAAATTTGATAATATTACAATTATAGCATACTTTCAGTGAAAATTCAATTGCATAACCAAAAACTGCTTATTGTGAAAATCGCTAAAACTTCGCAGCTTTTAGTTGATATTATTGTTTGTTTGTACAAAATAATATTTTTTGTAATAAACCTATTGACTTTTCAAAAAATATGTTGTATAATAATTAAGCACTAAAGATAACGGCGGCATAGCTCAGTTGGCTAGAGTACTCGGTTCATACCCGATTGGTCGTTGGTTCAAATCCTACTGCCGCTACCATTGTGGCCCGTTGGTCAAGAGGTTAAGACATCGCCCTTTCACGGCGGAATCATGGGTTCAATTCCCGTACGGGTCACCATACTTGGACAATAAAATAGATGTCCACCGAAAAATCCGCTATATATAGCGGATTTTTGGCGTTTAAAGTTGAAAAAATTCAAGTGTAAAACCGTAGATGCTTTTTTGCACATTTTCCTTACTTACGGGATTTGAACCCTCGCAAGAAGAAAATTTAGAAAATTTCAAGGCAGATTTGAGAAAAATAATCTCAGATCTGCCTTTTATATATAGAAAATAATACACGAACTTTGCAAGACCGTTTTGTCAGATATCACAAATTTTAAGTGATGATGAACAGAACGGTCTTTTTTTATTTTCCGGAAAAGGAGGAGAAGTCTATGAAAGAAAAACTGATAATCAACGCAAATCTGCTCCGTAAGGAATCTGAGTTCAGAACAAAATCCTGTGTGGTGGAAAAAGCTGTGGCAGTTTCTCACAGTGAGTTTGAAAATCTGAAAAGACATCCGCTTCGTGACAACAGGCTGATTGCCGAGAACGTTGATATAATGTACTGCGACAGCGATAACAATTATCATTGCCTGTTGATTTATGATGAGGAAAAGGGTGATGGTCTGCTGATCGAATCTGAGGGTGCAGCTTACGCACGATACTCCCAATATATCCCGGGAGCAAAGGAACTTGTGGAAGTACATCAGAATCCCGTAATATCACTGACAAACGGCGAAAAGAAGCTCCATGAACTTCTGCATGAGATGACAGACAGGATAGCGGAATTTTCGCATTCAGGGTATTCAGAGTTTTCACTTGGCGACGTTCTTGAGGATCTCGGCGGCAATTTTGATGATGTGAAGAAAATGCTTGTTGAAGCAACAGCGGAAATACTGAATGAAAGAAATGATATCAAGTCAGTGAAGATAAACGACCTTGATATTCCGTTTCAGCCTGATATAAAGGTGGAAGCGGATTCGGTAAATGAAGATTTATCAGAAGAAACCGAAATGAATATGACGATGTAAAGGTTGAATTTTTGCGGAAATTCAGCCTTTTTTATTGCACAAAAGGACTGGTGATAGATGATAAGATATTTTGAAGCGTTCGCAGGAATCGGTGCATTTCGTTCCGCTTTTGAAAAAGTTGGAGGATTTGAGTGCGTCGGGTGGTGCGAAATAGACAAATTTGCCCAGAAGGCTTACCGGGCATTGTACGATACAGGAGGTGAAGTGTTTTATGAGGACATCACGAAAATCGATTACGGAAGTATGCCGGATTTTGATCTGCTCGTTGGCGGACCATGCTGCCAGTCGTTCAGTGTGGCGGGGCGCAGACTCGCTTTTGAGGATGACAGAGGAAACCTGTTTTTCAACTATATCCGCATCCTTGAAGTCAGGCGTCCCAAGTACTTTATTGCTGAAAACGTTCCCAATCTGCTGGGTATATCGCAGGGAGAGTGCTGGAAAATCATCCTTGAAAAGATTTCAGAACTGGGGTACAGTATGTGCTGGCGTGTGCTTAACTCTGCCGGTTTCGGAATACCGCAGTCCCGACGGAGGCTGTTCCTTGTCGGATATCTTGGAGAGAGATGTCCCGCCGAAATACTTTCTTTCGGACGAAGCGATGCAGAAAATGGCAGAGAAAGAAAACCTGAACAGCTGATCGGCGGAAGTCAGGGTTCGAGGGTGTACTCTACGAACGGTACAGCGGTCACGCAGTGCAGCGGAAGCGGCGGACGAGGCGGAAAAACAGGGCTTTACCTGATTGATTACAACGCAAGTCCCATATTTACCGATACAGCACGATGTATTACGGCACGTCAGAACAGCGGAATGTCACATCATAAAGGCGAACATTCCGCTGTTTTTGTGGATTTGAACGAGAATCCGCAGATTACGGAAAATGCCCGTTGTCTGCATACAAGAATGGATTTGGGAGTGACCAATGGTACTCACAAAGGTGAGCGTTCGGGAGTGCTTGAGGAAGGAGCGAGAGCGATTCTGAATCCGTTTAAGGAGACCACCCGACAGAATGGCAGACGTATAAAAAATCCCGATGAACCGATGTTTACGATAACCGTCACGGACAGGCACGGAGTTGTTCACAGAGGGCGAATCCGTCGTCTCATGCCTGTTGAGTGCTGGCGTTTGCAGGGCTTTGAAAAGGCTCAGTTTGAAAAAGTCGCCGCCACGGGAATGTCAGACGCACAGCTTTACAAGCAGGCAGGAAATTCAATCACGGTGGCAGTTGTGGAGGCTATAGCAAAAAATTTAATAAAATTCAATGAGGAGGAAAATGCTTATGGAAAATAAAATCAAAATTTTTGAAAACGAGGAATTTGGTTCGGTCAGAACTTTGAAAGAGAAAAATGGCAGAGTTGTATTCTGCGGCTCGGATATTGCAAAGGCTCTTGGATACAGAAATGTATCAGACGCTCTTATCAGGCATTGTAAGGGTATCGTGAAACACGATACCCTTACAAACGGCGGTATTCAGTCACTTTCCTTTATTTCAGAGGGAGATGTTTACAGACTTGTCGCACACAGCAAGCTGCCGAGAGCTGCGGAATTTGAATCGTGGGTTTTCGATAAAATACTTCCTCAGATTAATCATACTGGAGGTTACGTCGCCAACGAGGATATGTTCATTGAAAACTACCTTCCGTTTCTTGAAGAGCCGTATAAAGGTCTTTTCCGTCTGCAGATGATGGCGATAAATCAGCTTAACGAGCGTATCAAGCATGATCAGCCTCTGGTGGAGTTTGC
>CAMZZN010000026.1 GCA_947345935.1 uncultured Ruminococcus sp. | reverse complement strand
AGAGCTTGTCAGACAGATAGACGAATTCAATCAGCAGAGATTTGATATGGAGAATGAGATATCCGGTGAAGGTGAAGAATACGAAAACAGGAAGAGAATTTTAGCCAGGATATTCAGACCGATAGACCTTGACGAAATAAAGATCTCCGGAGATGCTGTTGACGAAGTCAGAAGAAAACTGGATGATATACGTGTTTTCCGTTCTGATCTTATCGATCTTGCGAAAATCCTTATGTCTGACAGGAGTAAGTAATGAGGTATGAAAAAGGTATTGACGGTGAGCCGACTTCTGTAGGAGAGGTGCTTGAAACCAGACTTCGGGTAAATACGTTCAGGATCATGAAACAGTCATCAGCCATGAATAAGCTTTCTACTCTGAAAATAACAAAGAAAACGGCATCTGAAATATTCGACGAAGAAGTATGTATCGAAAAGGATAATCTGAAAATTTCTTTTGAAAGCATAGCCGAACTTGGGGCGGGTCTGAAAACTACTACCCACAGGCTGGCTGATGCATTGATGATAAAATTTACTGAATCCGGCTCCAAGGAACAAACGGTTTCTCTTTCTCTTGACGAATATATGAAGCTGTGCGAACTGAAAAACTCTGCCGAAATGCGCAGACAGGTCAATTCTGATCTTAAAACGCTGCTGAATATGCGTATTAGCTTTCAGAAGTCGTCCAACAGGGAGCAGAGTATGAGGGACATAGGGCTGTGCAAAGGTGTAAGAATAAAAAATAATATAATTATTTTTACTTTTAGTGATGAGTTTTTTGTCATAATGAAAACAATGCCAGTGATGCATTATCCTGAAAAGTTGTTTAAGATTAATCTGAAAAAAAATCCTAACAGCTATTATTTCCTGAAAAAAATTGCCGAGCACAAAAAAATGAATTATTTCAAGAAGAATGCCGATACGCTGAGTGTAAAAACGCTGCTCGGGTGTACTCCGGAACTTCCGTCCTATGATGATGTAGTAAATACGGACAGAGCTGTCGGACGACGTATAATCGAGCCTTTTGAAAGAGATATGAATGAGCTTTCCGATCAGTTAAGGTGGGAATACTGTCACGCAAACGGAACAAAGCTTACAGACGACGAGCTTGTTAATTTCAATTATCATATTTTCAGCGGGCTGCTTATAAAAATAAAATGGAAAGAGTATCCGCAGCTTCACCGAAAGAAAAATAAAGCGTCAAAAAGTAAGTGATCTGCCGGAATCTGATGATGCCGGCAGTTTTTAAATTAAAGGAGATAATTTATGAATAAAATTATAGTACAGGTATATCTGCCGGCTAACGGTAAAAATTATGACATAAGAATTCCGGATGATATGTATGTTCATGACGCAGTCGATATTCTCGGTGATCTTTTTGCCGAAGCTGCTAAGGGATTTTACTGCAAAAGTGAGACAAATATACTATGTTTCAGGGAGAAGGGTGAAAGCCTTCCGCAGGATAAAACCCTGAAGGAACTGAATATCTGCAATAGGACAAGGCTTATGTTTGTCTGATAAAAAATAAAACAGAACAGGAGTGATGTGATGCTTCTTATTACTTTCATGCAGAATGAGTTTATCAATACAACGGTTCTTCCTGATAAGAAAAAGGGACGTTATAAGCTTAATCACAGTATAGACGGATTGATAGAAGATATAAATATTGATGGTATAGACAATAAATGGATAATTTCTTCAGGAACTGAATACAGTGTCTGCCGGTATACTGACGAAGATGATCCGGAAATTGTGCCTAAAACGGAACTATACAGCGAGGATGTTCTCTCTATCGACATCAAGGGCATGAAATTTGTGCTTATTGTTGAAACTATCAAGGATGAAAAAAACCGTTTTATAAAGATATGTTTTACCGATCCTGACAAAAAACATTTCAGTATCGGTAAGAAAAAAGATAACGACATTGTGCTGGATGATACATATATATCGGCGCATCATGCTGTTATCACATGCAGCGGCGACGTATGGAAAGTTGCTGACAGAGGCAGCAGGAACGGTACTTACGTGAACAACAAAAAAATAGACGGGGAATGTGAACTTGATATCGGGGACGTAGTTTTTATAGTCGGATATAAATTCATAATCTGTTCTGATTTTATTGCTGCCAATGTTGATTTTGATAAAAACGTTAAAGGATGTGGACTGAAAAAGGTTGTATTTCCAAAGTTTATACGTCCGGCCAAGAAGAATGAAATCCATGAAGATTATTTCTACAGAACAGTTGATCTGAGGGAAGAAGTTCCGGAGCTTCCGGAACTGACCCTGCTTCCGCCGGAACGGCAGATAAAGAGAGAAGAACAATCTGTGCTGCTGTCAATGGGATCCGCACTTACAATGAGTACTGCAACTGTGCTTGTTGCTGCATATTCGGCTCTTGCAGCATATTACCGTGGAACTAACATATCATATGTTGTTCCGTCGTTTATCATGGCTGGAAGTATGGTTCTTTCATCTATAATGTGGCCGAATCTTATGAGGAAGCACCGCAACAAAGAACAGAAGCGCAACGAGATACGGCGTATAAATGAATATCAGGATTATATAATGAATCTTAGGGCTTCTGTCAATGTTATGCTTGACAATGAAAAAGAATATCTTTGCAGAAAATATCTTACGGCGGATGAGTGTATGTCAAGAGTCATCAACCGTGATCGATACCTCTGGAGCAAAAGCGTCAATGATGATGATTTCCTCTGTGCGGCGCTCGGCACAGGAAAACGTAAATCTTCAATACAGATCAAATTTACTGAAAATTCAGACCAGTTCTTTAAGGATGATCTTCGTTATGATATGATGCAGTTTGCCCATGATGAAAGAATACTGAATGATGTGCCTATAGCTGTTTCGCTGAATAACGGCTGTATATGCGGTATCAGCGGCAGTAAAGAGGCTTCAGGGAATCTGATAAAGGAGATAATCGTTCAGCTGACCTCTTTATATTCTTATGATGAATTGAAGCTTATTTTCATATTTGGTGAGGATGAAGCTGACAAATGGGAATACGCAAAGTGGCTGCCGCATACCTGGAACAGCGACGGTTCCTTCCGGTATATTGCTTCGTCGGCTGATGACGTTAAGGAACTGACCACAGAGCTTGAAAAAGAGATTGACAATCGCATGACTCATAAGGAAGATGATTTTCCGAAAATGCTTGTGATCGCATCCAATAAAAAGTATATGGACAGCATGGACATAATGTCCGTAGTCATGAAAAAGCGTGAAATCCTCAACATAAGCATACTCACTGCTTTTGGTATGTACAACTATAATAATTCGGATATTATTATAGATCTTTCAGGCGATGAATCAATGGTGTATGACAGAAAAAACAGTGATGTTACCTGTTTCACTTCGTACAAGGTTACAGAAAGCGGAGAGTCATCGCTGCTGAATTTTGACAGGTATCTGGATATGATATCAAATATAAAGCTGGATATAATTAACGAAAAGTATCAGCTGCCCAAAATGCTGACTTTTCTTGATATGTTTAGGGTATCAAAGGTAGAGCATCTTAACAGCCTTACCAGATGGTCTGAGAACAATCCTATAAAGTCGCTGAAAACAGAGATAGGAGCTTCGCCGTCAGGTGATACTTTCTTTATTGATATGCACGAAAAATATCACGGTCCTCACGGACTTATTGCCGGAACTACGGGCTCAGGAAAGAGCGAATCTATCATCACTGTTATCCTGTCTCTTGCCGTTAATTACAGTCCGGAAGAAGTAGCGTTCGTTATTGTGGACTATAAGGGCGGAGGTCTTGCCGACGCTTTCAACGATGTCAAGGAAGAGATTATTAATGGAAAAACTGTCGAGGTAAGCTATAAACTTCCTCATGTGGTCGGAACGGTCACCAATCTGGACGGTTCTACCATAGAACGTGCCTGTATTTCCATTGAAACAGAAATAAAACGCCGTCAGATACTCTTCAAGAAAGCAAGAAAGATCTCCAATGACGGTACTATGGACATATATAAGTATCAGCAGCTCAGGAGAGAGGGGGCAGATCTCGAAACTCTTCCCCACCTGTTTATTGTCTGTGATGAATTTGCCGAACTTAAAGCAGACAGAAGTGATTTTATGGATCTTCTTGTCAGCGCCGCACGTATCGGACGAAGCCTCGGCGTACATCTTATACTTGCAACGCAGAAGCCGGATTCTGTAGTAAGTCCACAGATCTGGAGCAACTCAAGATTCAAGATATGTCTTAAAGTACAGGGAAAAGAGGACAGTAAAGCTGTTATTCAGTGTCCTGATGCTGCGGAGATATCTACTACCGGCCGATTCTTCTTTCAGGTCGGCTACAACGAAGTATTCAGCATGGGACAGTCTGCATGGTGCGGAGCAGATTATATAGAGGCGGAGGACTTTGTAAAAAGCGATGTTGAGTCAGCCGAAATTATCGGAAACACAGGCAATGTTATATATGAAAAAAGCAGAAAGCCTGATATAAATGTAAATAACAGCAAACGTTCCGTTTCACAGCTTATTGCAGTAAGAAATTATCTTATAGATATTGCAAAGGATATGGATATAAGACCCCTATGGCTTGATCCTATACCTGCCAGACTTTCGATCAGAGAACTTTACACGGAAGCCGGCAGCAGAAGTTACAAGGAAGGTTTTACTCCTCTGGAACCTGTTATCGGTAAGCGTGACGATCTTTACAACCGCATACAGGAAATAATGACAGTACCTTTTTCGGAAAAGGGAAATCTTATTGTTTACGGAGCGGCAGGAAGCGGTCTGGATATGTTCTTTATCACATTGATGTATTCTCTCGTTTACGCTTATGATGCAAGTCAGGTGAATATTTATGTTCTTGATTTTGACGCAGGATTCCTTAAAGTCTATGATAAAGCTCCGCAGGTGGGCGATGTTGTTATCGCTGAGGAGGATGAGGATGTAAGGAATATAATCAGCTCAATAAGTGATGAAATAAACAGGCGCAGCAGACTTTTCTCGGAGTACAGGGGCGAATATGAGGAGTATTGCAGGCATTCCGGACATACTCTGCCTAATATTGTGCTGATAATAAATAATTACACCGTGTTTACGGAAAAATTCGACGATAGTATTGCTTCTCTTCTTGTTACAATTGCACGTGAAGGCGTAAAGAGGGGGGTGTATGTTGTTATCGGAACAGCGTCTATCAACACTAATTTCCGTCTTAGACAGTATATTCAGCAGACATTTATGCTGAAAATGAATGATGTCAATGACTATATAGGCGTCCTTGGACGTACCGGTGGAATAACCCCATCCGACTATACGGGAAGCGGTATCGTAAAGGAGGATGATATAACGTATAAGTTCCAGACAGCTGATATTTTTGATGTTATTGCTACCGATGACGATTCAGACGAGACCGAATCTGATTCTGCAAAAGAAATACGTGAACTGTGTAATATGGTATGTGAAAAAAGCTCTGAGGTGCGTGCAAAGTCATACAAACACGTTGAAATAAGTTCTGAGGATGTTCTTTCCGGTGGTGTTACATGGACGAAAGTCCCGATCGGTACGCAGGACGACGAGATAGTATATTACGATATGAGTGATAAGTATATAACTTTTGTTTCTTCATGCTCAGAAAAGAATCTGACCAATTTTGCCGCATATCTGGCTAAGGCTCTTTCAGCAGATAAAAACATTTTAGTGTCCGTTCTTGATGTTTCAGGCGAACTTAAAGACGAAGAAGCGGGATATAAATGTTATTCAACTGTCAGCGAGTTCAATGAGTGGAATAAGATATATAAAAGGGATGCGGAGGAACGCTGCGGCAAGCTCGTTAAAAATGAAAAAGGCGAGATAGTTCTGAGCGAAGATGCAGAGCACGTTTATGTTATAATCAATTCTTTCCAGAAGGCATCCAAAATAGAAGACATGAACGTTACGTTCAATAATCTAAAGCTTATTATAAACGAGCTGCCGGAGATACATTATCACTATATTATACTTGATACTCCGGAAAACATGAACGCTGACCGTGGAGCGTATATACATATTGTCAAAAATCTTGATGACTATTCTTCACTGGATAATTTTGACAGGGAGAATAACAGAGCGTGGTTTGACGATTCCGGTATATGGATCGGAGGAGGTCTTGGCAGCAGCGGTTTGTTTGATATTGATAATACTCTTCCCGTCCTTACGGAGGGTGAGGCGGTAATAATCAGGAACAGGGTATCAGAAAAGAAGTTCCGCTATTTTATATAAAAATAATTTTTATTGATTTTAAGTAATTCTGACCTCCTGCTTCATGATGAGCCGATCTTTACAAAAGATGAGGTGGGACATGTCTTACTTTCCTTTGGAAAAATGTGGTTTTTTACAGCTAAAAGAATGGAACTTTTCAGCATTTTGTGCGGTAACAAACAGCAAAAAAATTATTTTGGCTATTTTTTCTGCGAAATATCTGGGATTTTAAACAATGAACAGATCTAAAATAACTAAAATTTTAACTCGTTTACTTTTTAAAAGCGAGAAAAATCATATATGGTATAATATATACAACAAAGCAAAAAGCTTTGGATGAACTCAAGAAATTTTTTATCAGGAGGAATTTAAAATGGCTAATAATTCTATTCGTTACACTGAGGGTACAGATACAGTCGTAACTATTGCATCGCAGATCTCTTCTCTCGGAGATGATTTCTTCAGAGAGTATACGCAGCTCTACAATATGATTGACACCGATCTTGTTGCTTGCTGGAAGGGCGAAGACGCTGATGCATTTAAAACAAAGGTTGAGGGGGAGAAGCATTTCTTCGAGTCGATGAGGGATGTTATCAACGAGTACGCAACTTTCCTGCGTAATACTGCTAACGCTCATGACGCACGTATGGGTGACAGTAAGGAGCAGGTTCAGTCTAACTGTTCATTTGAGTAATTCACAAGTATATTAATAAAAGTAAATTCAGGAGGAAAAAATTATGGCTAATAAGGAAATTTTTGTAAATCCCGCAGAAATAAGAAACTGTTCTAATAAACTCAACGGATATGCTGACAGCATGAAAGAAACTCTCGATGATCTTGTTATCAAGATGCAGTCTACGGAAGCTTCATATCAGGCACAGAGCGCTATTGATATGAGAGACAAGTTTAACGAACTCAAACCTGAACTCGATAAGTTCACAGCATATCTCAGAAAGGTTGCTGCATACCTCACTCAGAATGTTGCTGATCCTGCCGAGGTTACAGATCAGGTTGCTTCACAGAATGTTGCAAGCATCAAGAAGCCTCGCTAATTTTATCTGAATACGTTCTGAAACAGCACCGTGCAGTTATTGTGCGGTGCTGTCTGAAAATGGACGCTCCTTTGTTGCCTGTGCAATAACAGGAATCGTCGTCATAACAATTAAAAGAGGTGGTTTATAATGATATTTAAACGTATAGTATCAGCGATAACCGGAACAGCGTTGCTTGTCTCATATGCTTCTGTACTCGCCGGATGCAGCATGAAAGAATTCTTTGCAAACGAAAGCACATCCGAAAAAGAGGAATCTCCGGTCAGCGACGGTACGATCACAAACGGTGAGTGGCTTGGAATGGTAAACGATGCTTTTGGTATGCAGGTTGATGAAAACGCTGAGGACGGTGAGCTTGATGCGGCAAGGGACTGGGGCGTTATCGGTGAAGATGAAGAAATAGATAAAAATGCTCCTGTTGATGATAAATTCGTGACTTCAACGCTCATGAGGGCAGCCGGTTTTGCAGACGCTGACTCGACTGATGAAGAGATCATAAACGCAGCTATTGAGCATGGTGTTATATCAAGTCCGGATTCAGTTATTTCCGACCCGCAGCAGGCTGTTGAGTCTCTGGCAACAGCTCAGAACAAATGGATGACTCAGGAATTTGAAGAACACCGCAATGTCGAGCTTGTTGAGGGCGTTCAGAATTTCAGCGAAACTATGAATGTTGCCGATTTCAAGGTGACAAGCGACGGAGTTACAATTCCGTCTGATTATGCAAAAAATCTTGAACAGGACAGCGTGTTTATTGTTCCTAAAAACAGTGACGGAGAAGGCGGCGCATATAAGGTCGTTGCAAAGGTTGATAACGGTGACGGTACGGTAAGCGTCAAGAGCGTTCCCGCCGCACCGGAGG
Organism: uncultured Ruminococcus sp.; assembly: GCA_947345935.1. Taxonomy (GTDB): domain Bacteria; phylum Bacillota; class Clostridia; order Oscillospirales; family Ruminococcaceae; genus Ruminococcus. The sequence goes on along the minus strand of CAMZZN010000026.1, from coordinate 27,056 downwards.
AAATATATGATACGATCGATGTTTCTGGTAAATTCTATGCCGATATGAACAATTTTGAAGTTGCCGACGGTACTGAACTCACTAATAGTTCTGATAATCCGGAGGGAATGTCATACACCCCCAATTCGCTTATCGCTTCTCCTCTCGCCAATGACGAGGACGATAAAAAAGTAGAAATCAGCGCAAATGTAAGCTCTGATTCTGCCGAGTTTCAAATAGGTTTCGACGGAATTTCGACAAAGATAGCTGTTAAGGATATCGCTCTTAATTCTGATATCGACTGGAGTTTTGGAATTTTCAAGGGTCTTGAACTTGAAAGAATTTACATGGCGGTCGACTATACGACTGAAATAGAAATTGAATCTGAATTATTCAAGATTGACGGCGAAATGGCTGGAAAAGATATGGACTATCTTCTCGGAAGAAAATATTTATCGCAGCCGTCTATCTACCTTGGAAAAGCAGCCGTTTATATCTGCCCCGGAATATCGGTAAATCTCAGATTTGATCTTACGTTTGAAGCAAGCGGCAAGCTGTCGGTAAGCGTTTCAACAGATAATACAAAGGGATTTGAAATGATAGGCTCGAATTTCCGTTCTATTAACAGTACAACGAAGAGCGTTGAAGCTGCTCTTACCGGTGAGGCCGGAGCTTATATGAATTTTACGCTTGCACTCAGTCTCGATTACATTGTAGGCGTAGTTGATCTTTTAAGCATCAAGTTGAAGTTTGGTCCTGTACTCAAGGGCGAAGCAAAGGCACACTCAGACGATGAGGGCAAAAATCTGTTCTGTATTGACGTAAAGGTCGATTTTAAGGTTGAACTGAAACTTGTATTGTTGGAAACAGTTACGAAGGCGTTCAAGATCGACGCATCTATAACTCTTATTGACGAGGATATACCAGTATGGGACGGCGTCCACTGGGAGAATTTCAAGAAAGTTCCTAAGTGTACTCTTGAGGATGAGGAAGAGGAAGCCACGACAGAACAGGCAACTATTCCGGTAGGAATACTTGAAATTGATAATACATATCTTTCTCTTGATGTCGGAACATCCGGAAAGATCAGCGTAAAATCCATTCCGTCAGGTTATTCAGAGAGCGACCTTGTATGGGAGTCGAGTGATCCTTCAAAGGTAACTGTCGATTCAAACGGAAATGTAAAGGCTGTTTCTGCCGGAAACGTCTCGATTATTGTTTCAACAAAGGACGGAAAGAATAAAGTTCAGTGCGCTGTTATTGCTAAATCAAACGTTTCTCTCTCAGAGAATGAAAACTTCAGCAATTCCGCAGAGCTTATAGCTGCATAAAAATAAGAAGAACCGGAATACAGAGATGTATTCCGGTCTTTTTTAATGTTATACTGATCCCCGAAATGTTAATATATATGCTTGCGTACAATCCTGGCAATATGCATGAAACCGTATTACGGAGTTCAGCATTATTCTTCGGTCAGTGTTCCAGACCACTTGACGCCGTCCTCTACAATAGTAAATTTTTTGGTTCGCTTTGCCGGAGCGGCAGGGGGATTATTGTATCCGTTAAGTCCGGCAGCTTTTACTTCTGACGGGTAATCCACATAGCAATTATCAAGGTCAACATTTCCAGAAATTCCGGCAACATTTCCTGTGTTGGATTTCTGCCAGATTCCGAATTTGCCTGAATAATTTGTTTTTGACACACCGTAATGAGCTACCCATACTGCATACCGGCTGCGTATTTGTTCAGTAATATAGTTTTCCAGATTATATTTTGAACTGTAGATTCCTGCCCAGAATCCGGCCTTTTCAATAACATTAAGAAACGATTCAGCAATTGCGGAACATTTCTCCATACCAAGAGCCAGTGTCTTTGGCTCTTCGATATCAAAATAGACCGGGAACTCAAATTTTTTACCTTTGATTGCTTCAAGACAGACCTGAGCTTCCCTGGCTGCTTCTTCCGGCGTCACTGCATAGCTGTACCAGTACGTTCCGCATGGAATGCTGCGGCTTTTGCAGCCCGAATAATTTGCTTCAAAAAATTTATCCTTCTGAGAAATCTCACGTCCATATCCGGATCGTATTATGACAAATCCTGTGTTTACTTTTGCCCAGTCAATAGCTCCCTGATGTTCTGAAACGTCAATGCCGTTTATCATATGTCATTCCTCCATTGGATTATTTTATGTTAATATGCTCTTATTATATGAAAATAAATAAAACTCTGTTCCGAGAAACAGAGTTTTTCAGGTGTACTCATTTATAAGCCGGAGTGTCAAAGAGTAGCGGTCATAATCTGTTTCGCAGCCGGTAACGATAGTGAGATAAGTAAGTCCTTTGACATCGAAAACGGCGATCAGACAGTTTCCGGCGTTGACGGTAGACCCTGTTTTCAGACCGGAAGCATCCTTTCGGTAAAATTCACTGTAAGGATCAAGAAGTTTATTTGAATTATGCCAGATAAAGTTTTCTCCGGACAGAATTGTTACCTGTTGTTCATAGAATGATGCTGCTTTGCGTATCTCCGGAATCGTTGCAGCATATTCTGCAAGAATGAGAAGATCGGAAGCAGTTGTATATTGATTGTCGCTATCCCAGCCGTCCGGAGTAACAAAATGACTGTTTTTCATTCCGAGTTCTGCGGCAAAGGTGTTCATAAGTCCACAGAAAAATTCAACTGCCTCATAGTCGGTAATATCGGCATTAGCAGAAACCTTCCGGGCTGTATTTACAGCGAGAGCATATGCGGCATCGTTGCCGGAAGCCATCATCATACCGATTATAAGTTCTTCTGCTGTCAGCTGCTGTCCCTGGGATATATAGCATAGACTTGATTCCGGTTGTACGAGAAATTGCTCAGTTCCGACTGTACAGCACATATCAGGAGATACGTATTTAAGTGCGGTGCAGGCAGTAAGCAGTTTTGTAAGACTGGCGGGTGCAACGCTTCGGTCGGCATCCTGACTGAACAGCAATTCGTCATTTTCAAGGCAGTATGCCACAGCGGATGTACATCCTGACAATTTTATTGGCGGAAACATTGTTGTTTCTGTGACGGCTTCAGTATTTGAAGTGGTTTCTGTGCTTGTCTGAATAGTCGTGACATCACTGGCAGCAGTATTCTTCTGTACGGGGATTGAATCAGAAGGTTTGTTTTTGTGTACAGCGTTGTATACAGCAATTGTCATGATTGCAAAAAATGCCATAATGACAAGTTTTCCACGTCGTGTCATTCTTCGTTTCATCTGAAATCACCTGCCGGACGAAAGATAGACGCTTCATTTTGACCGCATACGAATTCTTCAAAATGAATCGCTGTTCCGAAAGTATAGAAAAAAGTATCGCTGTTTTCGCAGGGATATATTTCTAGACCGTTCAGCCTGAAAGTTTCCTGGAAATCCCGGAGCTTTTCTGAATAATACACATCTGGATCGTTTTCTGCCGGTTCGCTGTCAGAAGGTAAAAAATTTGCGGTGACGGCAAAGACGGTTCCTTCTTCCGGATATTTTTCCATTAATTCACGAAGTTCAGGGGATATCACTGCTGTTCCGAGGGAAGCCGCAGATGCATCCTTTGTGTCCTGAGAATCATTTTCAGCCCATATGACCGATGTATCGTTAAGCCATTCGTCAAGAGGTATTTCGGAAAAATCTTCCTTATAAATGTTTCCGCCGAAATCGTCAGTTCCCACAAAATCCTTGTCTGTATCGGAGGGAATAATATTTTCCGGAGGAGCATTCGTATCGGGCTCGTAAGTAGCTGTCGATTCTGTTGCCGCCGCAGCCGTATGAGGTTCTTCATATCGGGGATTAGATGTATCGGCAGTAGTTGTGGAGACGGTTGTTTCCTGGGTGGCAGAAGAATTCTGTTGTCTGGTTATGACAGACGTTGTTTCCCTATCAGTGGTACCTTCGGTCTGATTATCAATTATGACGGTAGTGTTGTGCTTGTCTTTCAGAGTATCTTTCGGATCGGAACTGAAAATTAATACAGTCAGTCCTGCAGTCAGAACCAATAAAGCCGCAGCCGTGCAGAGCCTTCTGCATATTCTTGTTCCTGGACTCTGTCGGGCATTACTGGCTTCACGAATAAGATCGTCGTCTATGTCGTTTATTCTATTGAACAGATCGTCAGCTTTCACTTATGTAGCCCTCTTTTCGCAGAAATTGTTTTAATCGTTTTCTCGTTCTGAAAAGCTGAACGGCGGCATTTTTTTCATTTATACCGTATGTTTCAGCGATTTCAGAAAGAGTATCACAGTACCAGTAGCGGCGTATGAAAATTTTGCGGCTTTTTTCCTTTTCGCTGCGCAGAAATCTGCTTATTGCTGCACTGAGCATCAAAGAACTGACGTTGTCCTCAATGTCAGCTTTGTCTGGAATACAGTCTGCCAGTTCGTCAAGTGATAGGGAAAAATTCGGATTCCGCTTTTGAGCCGTGTTATATTCGAGTCGGTTCACAGCAAAATTTTTTACAAGCCGGCAAAGGTATATCTTCATATCCCTTATATCTTTTATGGATGCAGAATTCCAGACAGCGTAGTAAACTTCGCTGATACATTCTTCAATGTCCTCTCTCTGAGACAAGATTTTTCCGGCGGTATGGTATAACAGCTTTTCATATTTTTGTTTCATTTCTGCGATTGCTCGTTCATCTTTGCAGCACAGAAGTTCTATGATTTCGCTGTCGTCCATTGTCTCGCCTCCAGTTCATGATTCTCTATAATTAAGACAGAAAATATTATCTTAAAATTACACATTTTATATAATTTTATCATATAGTTATATTTTTGTCAACATATAATTGCTTGATTTGGTGTAGATTATTGTCGTTTATCACCTTATAATTAAATATCCGCTGAAATGATTCAGCGGATATCTGCATAAATAATATTGTTCACTGCTGTGCGGGTTCGGTTTTTTTACTGCCGGTAATAAGCTTTTTGATAACCGGAACACGGAAAAAAGCATATGCTCCGGCGCAGGTGAAAAGTAATTCGGGGAGCATATAAGCGCCGTTGTATAAAAAGCTGTACAGAAGAGTGCTATCGGTAGAGAATCCGTTCCATAGTTTTCCGAAACTTTTGAAAATGACTGCTCCGCTTATAAAATGACAGATAAACCGCAGTATAATAGCCATGACTGTGCCTGATATCCAGCCGAAAGCACCTTTGTTTCTAAAAATGCCGGATAAGCCGATTACTGTGTATGCAAGGAGATAATCAAGAAAAATACAGGATGCAAGCATTACCGGAGTAAGTCCCCAGGCAAAAAGTCCGTCGGAGATTCCCTGAAAGAATTGCAGGACAGAGAAGATAAAAGATATCTCCAGACCTTTTCTTATACCGTATTTGATGCTGTAAAGCGATATAGGGAGCATACTGAGAAGCGTTACTGCTCCTCCCCATGGAAGCTTGTATATTTTTATCATGCTCAGGATCATTGCCATTGCAATGATCATAGCGCCTTCTACGTATGGAATAATTTTTGATCGTTTCATATTATATGCTCCTTTGAATTATTGGCTGCCGATATTAATTATAGCTGATTTTCCGCAGATTGTCAAGCTTGACATTATCCGGAAGATAAGTTATAATAGTAGCGGGAGGAATGGTAGAATGACGGAAAAGAAATTACGTAAATATCTGATACCGAATATATTTGCAATGATAGGTATCTCCTGCTATATACTGGCGGATACTTTTTTTGTGTCCAGAGCTGCCGGAACAGACGGAATCACGGCGCTTAATCTGGCATTGCCCATTTACGGCATCATGTTTGCGATCGGCTCAATGATCGGTACAGGATCGGCAACAAGATATAGTCTGAGCCGGATAATGTCAAGAAAGGATACCAATAAATTCTTCTTCAATTCTATATTCTGGACGCTGCTTATAAGTCTTGTTTTCGTTATGCTTGGAATTTTCTGTCCGGAGTTTGTGCTGCGTCTTATGGGAGCGGATGAGAGGATTTTGTCAGTAGGTCTGTCATATATCAGGATTGTTCTGCTGTTTGCTCCTTTTTTTATGCTGAATTACACCTTTACTGCTTTTACAAGAAACGACGGAGCGCCTGGAACTGCAATGGCTGCAACTCTGTCAAGCAGTATGTTTAATATAATCTTCGACTATATTTTCATGTTTCCTATGGGAATGGGGATTACGGGAGCGGCTCTGGCAACCGGGGTTTCGCCAATAGTCAGTATGCTTGTCTGCATGACGCATTTTCTGTCGGAGAAAAACAACATAAGATTTATCAAATGTTTGCCGTCACTTCGTGTATTGGCGTTGTCCTGTTCGCTTGGCGTTGTGGGATTTATCGGGGAAATTTCAAGTGCTGTAACGAGTATGGCGTTTAATTTCATACTTCTTGATATTGTCGGAAACATAGCCGTTGCCGCTTATGGAGCAGTAGCTAATGTAGCTCTTGTAGGGATTGCTATTTTCAACGGCATATCTCAGGGTCTCCAGCCAATGGCAAGCGAAGCGGAAGGAGCGGGTGACGAAGATGCTAAAAAGCATATACAAAGCAATTCACTGTTTATCGGTATCGTTATTTCAGTTTTGTTGACGGCTGCACTCTGGATATGGGCTGAACAGATAGTCGGAGTATTTAACAGCGAAAAATCCCGTAAAATGTCTGATCTTGCAGTTACGGGACTTCGGCTTTACAGTATCGGTTTTCCTCTGGCAGCCTGGAATATAGTTAAATCAGGTTTCCTCAGTGCGTCCGGACGTGCTAAAGAAAGCTTTACTATTTCTGTTTCAAGGGGAATTGCCGCTATAGTTCTCTTTGCGTTTGCTCTGTCACGGATATTTGGGATATACGGTGTATGGCTTGCATTTCCGGCAGCGGAACTTTTCACGTTCATTCTTACATTTATCTACAAGAAAGATCGTTTGAACTTTTCTTCCGAATCGGTGACTAACAATGAAAAATAATCCATTTCCCTATTCCCTTGACAATAAGCGTTATCACACGCTTCATTACAGCAATATGCAGCGTTTTGGCCGGAAAATCTTCAAAGCCGTTCTGGAATGCGGATTTTCCTGTCCGAATATTGACGGAACAAAGGGCAGGGGAGGATGTATTTTCTGCGATGGCGGCAGCGGATATTTTACCGCTCATGGTCTCAGCATTACAAAGCAGCTTGAAGAGGAACATAAGAGAATTGCGTCAAAATATGGTAATGATGCGTCTATAATTGCTTATTTTCAGGCGAATACAAATACATATGCGTCTGTTGATACCCTCAGGAAATTGTATATGGAGGCGCTGTCTTTCCCACATACCGTCGGTATATCTATCGGGACACGTGCCGATTGTCTTTCTGACAAGGTTCTTGATCTGCTCTCCGAAATAAACGCTATGACTGAACTTACAGTCGAGCTTGGAATGCAGACAATGCATGAATCAACCATCCGGCTTATAAATCGCTGTTGTACTCACCGGGAATTTGTAAACGGCTGTTTTGCACTGAAAGAGCGTGGAATACGCCTTTGCCTTCACCTGATAAACGGTCTGCCGGGCGAAACGCCGGAAATGATGATTGAAAGTGCGGCGGAGGCGGCTAAATTTCGTCCTGACGGTATAAAATTGCAAATGCTCCATGTTATCAGGGGCACGCAGCTTGCCCGGATGTTTAATGAAAATATTTTTGAACTTCTCACTAAGGAACAATATATAGATATTGTCGTTCGTCAGCTTGAAGTTCTGCCGTCCGAAACAGTTGTTGAACGAATAACAGGCGACGGCGATAAATCAAAGCTTATTGCTCCGCTTTGGACAGCTGATAAAATATCGGTTCTGGGTGGAATCGACAAACGGATGTCCGAGCTTGATACATGGCAGGGACGTCTTGCAGAATAAAAAATTGCACCGGTACGTCATTCCGCTGACTATTCATGACGGAATGACGTACCGGTGTTTTTTACGATGCAAATTGACTATTATAAAGTTCGGAATAAAAGCCTCCGTTTGACATGAGCTGGCTGTGATTTCCTTGTTCAATGATTTTTCCTTGTTTCATTACAAGAATAGTATCTGAATTCTTTATAGTTGACAGACGGTGAGCAATAATAAAGCTGGTTCTGCCCTCCATGAGTTTTGCAAACGCTTTCTGGATACGCTGTTCGGTGCGCAGGTCTATCGAGCTTGTAGCTTCATCCAGAATGAGCATTGGCGGATTCATAAGCATTATTCTTGCGATGCATATGAGCTGCTTCTGTCCTTGAGAAAGTCCGCTGTTCTCGCTTATTACGGTATCATAACCGTCCGGCAGCCGCTTTATAAAGCTGTGGGCATATACGGATTTTGCCGCTTCAATGATTTGTTCACGTGTAGAATCCGGAGCGCCGTAAGCAATATTTTCCGCAACTGTTCCGGTGAACACCCATGTTTCCTGTAATACCATGCCAAAGCTGCTACGCAGACTGTCACGTGTAATGTCTGAAATATTTTTTCCAGATATTTCAATTCTTCCGTTGTTGATGTCGTAAAATCTCAGAAGCAGATTAATGATAGTTGATTTTCCGCATCCTGTCGGACCTACGATCGCCACACGCTCGCCGGGACTTACGTCAAGGCTGAAATTTTTAATCAGTTCTGTTTCAGGAGAGTAGGAGAATTCAACATTGATGAATTTAAGTTCTCCAGTACATTCCGAAAGAATTTCTTTGTGGGAATCGTCTGGGATCTCTTCTTCGTCCAGAACATCGAAAATTCTCTGCGCAGAAGCGACAGCGTTCTGAAGTTCGGCAAAAACACCGGATATTTCGTTAAAAGGCTTTGTATACTGATTTGCATATGCAAGAAAGCTTGAAAGTTTTCCGACAGACATTCTTCCCACGAACGAAGCCGATCCTACAGCGCCGAGAGCGCCGAGAAGTCCGACTGCGGCGTAAATAAGTCCGTTTACGAAGCGTGTAGTGGGATTTGTCATGGAGCTGAAAAAGGTTGCCTTTGCTCCGATTCTTCCATAATTTTTATTTATTTCTTCAAATCGTGCTTCAGCACGGCTGCCGTAAACGAAAGCTTTGACGATCTTCTGGTTGCCTGCCATTTCCTCGGCAAGAGCCACCATATCTCCACGCAGCTTCGACTGCTTTACATAAGAATCGTGAGTAGCTTTGGTGATTTTTGAAGCTGCGATAAATGACAGCGGCGTCAGGAATACCACGACAAGTGCGATCTTTACATTAATCGTCATCATGAAAATAAGGGTGCCGATAATAGTGATGATACCGCTGAAAAATTGCGTAAATCCCTGTAAAAGTCCGTCAGAAACTATTTCAATATCATTTATCACCCGGCTTGTCAGTTCTCCCTTTGTGTGACTGTCGATGTATTTTATAGGTACACGTTCAAGCTTATTGAAGATATCCGCACGAAGATCACGGACTGTAAAAAATGCCAGTTTATTGGTATATAAACTCATAAGCCACTGAAATAATCCGCTCAGTATCACTATTGCGGCAAGAATAAGAGCAAGCTTTTTTAAACTGTCGAAGTCTACAAGTTTTTTTCCGATGCACATATCGACTGCTTCGCCTATGAAAACAGGCACCGACAGCGAAAGCGCAACGCCTGCGGCTGCAAAAACGATAGTCAGTATGAAATAGATCATATATGGACGGGCGTAGGAAGCTACTCTTCGGAGCGTTTTAAACATTACTTTCACCCTCGCTTTCGCTTATCTGTGACTGATAAATTTCCATGTAGACGCTGCAATTTTTAAGCAGTTCCTCGTGGGTTCCCATACCGACAGCCTCTCCGTCATCCATTACAAGGATAAGATCCGCCTCTTTAAGCGATGTCGTTCTTTGAGAGATCATAACGACTGTCGTGCCTTCAAGGTCGGTTTTCAGTGATTTTCTCAGAGCAAGATCAGTAGCGTAGTCAAGAGCGCTGGTAGAGTCGTCAAGAATTATGATATCCGGTTTTCCGACAAGCGCACGTGCGATAGAAAGCCGCTGTTTCTGACCGCCGGAGAAATTTTTTCCTCCCTGTGATACCGGAGTATTGAGAATGTCAGGTTTTTGGGATATGAAATCCCATGCCTGAGCCGTTTTCAGAGCAGATATAATTTCCTCGTCTGAAGCTTCGGCGCAGCGCCATTTCATATTATCCCGGACAGTTCCGGAGAAAAGCACAGATTTTTGCGGAACATATCCGATCATTTTTCTAAGGTCGTCCGTGTCATAATCGTTTACGTTTATTCCGGAAACGAGTACCTCGCCTTTTACGGCTCTGTAAAAGCAGGGGATGAGACTTGCAAGAGTGGATTTGCCACTTCCCGTTCCTCCGATAATTCCGAGCATCTGACCTTTTTTTAGTGTAAATGAAATGTTGCTCAGCGACTGATCTCCAGCACCAGGATAGGCGAACGAAACGTTTTTGAATTCAATTATATTGTCGCAGTTTTTGTCGGGGGATTTTGCCGAGCCATGTTCTTCGGTAGGAATATCGAAAAGCTCCTTTATACGGTTTGCAGAGGCAAACGCCTTCGTGAAAACTATTATAAGATTGGCAAGGACAACCAGGGCAAGAAGTATCTGCGTCATGTAGTTAGTAAAAGCTGTCAGTTCCCCCTGGGTAAGGCTGCCGCTGTCGATCCTTATTCCTCCGAACCAGAGAATAGCAACTATGCCGAGGTTCATCACCATAAAGGCAACCGGGTTGAGGATCGCTGAGATTTTTCCTACTGAGACAGAGCACTCAGCGATATCGTCTACCGCCTCTCCGAATTCTTCTATTTCTTCCTGCTGACGTGAAAAGGCACGAATAACCCTTGTTCCCTCCAGGTTTTCACTGGTGAGCATTGAAGCTCTGTCAAGCTTTTGCTGAGTTTTTTTGTACATAGGAACAGTTTTTTTCATTATCAGGAAGATAACTGTTGAAATAAGCGGTGCGACAATAAAGAATATCAGCGACAATCGCAGATCGATCATCACCGCCATTACCGCTGCGCCGATAACGAGAAACGGAGCTCTTACGGCAAGACGAATGAACATATTGACGCCGTTCTGGACAGTATTTGTGTCGTTTGTAAGACGATTTACAAGGGACGCACTTCCTACACGGTCGATTCCGCTGTAGGAAAGAGCGTTTATATGCCTGTAGAGATCTCTCCGTAGTTCGGTTCCGAAGCCATAGGCACATTTTGCTGCCAGAAACTGACAGGTAAGGGCAAATCCAAGACCGCAGATGCCCAGTACAACAAGCAGACCGCACATTTTCAGGATGTATCCGCTGTCGTTATTTCCAATACCATTATCGATGATCTTAGCCATAACAACTGGCACTATAAGTTCAAAGATTGCTTCAAGCAGCTTGAAAAAAGGACCAAATATCAGTTCTTTTTTATAATTTCTAAGGTATTTCAATAGTCTTTTCATATTATGAATTTCAACACCTGTTAAAGTTTGACGCCGTTCTGTTTCAGGAGTTCTCTTGCTGATTCAACTGAATCAGTACCTGTAGCATTTTTAACCGGAGCAAATTCTCTGTTCCGTACTACTTCATAGGAAAGGCAGCTGTCCTGCATATGGATCATATCCAGAACAAGGGTTTCAAATTTATAACCGTTGGCTTCTTTTGGACTGACAAGAATACCCTTATCATTCATATAGGGTATCTTCTTCTCTGCAATGTGGACAGGCATTTTATTATTCAGTATTTCAACAGCCTTTCCGACGTTGAACAAGTAGTTCAGTATAACACCAAATTTATATGCAAGTCCACCATTTTCATCTGTAAGCGTGCGCATTTCATCAGTCATCTCATAGTATTCCACAATAGACGGTTTGCCGTTTTCCAGACATAAAACACCCACACGTTCATCGGGAGCTGCCTTTCTTACGACCTTGCTTCCCGACTGCATTCCCGAGCTGATAACAGCGCCGATAAACATGGGATCGGCTATACGCTGGAGCACGTTGTCAACAGCAAAAACGTTTATCCATTCAATACCCTTTTCACTTATCTCGTCAAGAAGTCCGGCTCTTACGATCGACGAAAACCAGCCGCCGTTGCCGTTTGGGGAGACAGCCATTTTCGATTTGCTCTCCATAAGAATTTTTCCGCTGAAATCTACCGATGGAGCCATATCCTGAATAAAGAATTTTACATAGCTGCTGTCATATCCGAAATAATCATTTTTCTCAAAGAACGCTGCTGTTTCGTTGTTATTTTTTTCACTTGTCATTATATACAGAGGGATAAAAGTTCCGGTAAGCTTTACAACGTCCAGCAGATTATTGATCTGGCACTGAAAAATACATAGCTCCCTGCTTTCACCGATATTGAACATACCTTTTGGGCTGTCGAAGCCGAGACGTGTGCCCTGACCTCCGGCAAGCATTACAGCAGCAGCTTTACCGGCTTTTATAGCTTCGATTCCTGCATTCAGGTATTTATTTTTGTTTTTCTCAATATCGTCTACAGTAACAGCATCGAGAGGTTCAAAACCGCCTCTTTTGCCGGATTCGTCGTCTCTGTGCTTAAAATCTTCAAGAACGGAAAGATCCGTCAGCTCTATTTGTTTCAGAAGTTCGTTTTTTTCGTCCTCAGAAAGTTCGTCATAGTATCTGAGGATATGCTCCTGTCCGTAATCCGAAAGAATTTTTACTGCATCACTGTATGTTATCATTATTTCCTCCTTTAGCGAAAACGATTAAAACAACACCGCACAAAGACCGTCGGGCGGTTTTGTACGGCGCTGCTGTCAGAATTTTATCAGCCCTGTCTCTTTGCTTCGATATCAGCAAGAGCGTCTCTGCGTGAAAGGTTGATTCTTCCCATGCGGTCTATCTCTGTTACCTTTACAACAATTTCGTCGCCGACCGAGACAACGTCCTCGACCTTTTCAACTCTCTGCTTGTCAAGCTTTGATATATGAACAAGACCGTCCATTCCGGGCACTATCTCGACGAAAGCGCCGAATTCCATGATTCTTACGACCTTACCCTTATATATTGCGCCGACTTCAGGACCGTTAGCGATCGTTTCAACAATCTGAATAGCTTTTTTTGTGTTATTGCTGTCAATGCCGCTGACAAATACATTTCCCTCGTCGTTTATGTCGATCTTTACATCGCAGTCGGCAGATATCTTCTGGATAACCTTGCCGCCCTGACCGATAACTTCACGTATCTTTTCAACAGAGATCTTAGTCTGAAGCATCTTGGGAGCGTACTGGTTTACGCTTTCTCTGGGCGCAGGAATAGCCTTCAGCATGATCTCGTCAAGGATGTAAAGACGTGCTTTTCTTGTCTTTTCAAAAGCTTCCTTGATGATAGCGGGGGTAAGACCGTCGACTTTAATATCGACCTGGATAGCTGTGATACCCTTGTGAGTTCCTCCGACTTTGAAGTCCATATCGCCGAAGAAGTCCTCAAGCCCCTGGATATCTACCATTGTCATGAAGTCGTCGCTGTCAGGAAGCGTGATAAGTCCGCATGAAATACCTGCGACCGGAGCTTTGATCGGAACGCCTGCGTCCATAAGCGCAAGAGTTGAGCCGCATATAGATCCCTGCGATGTGGAGCCGTTTGAGGAGAGAACTTCAGAGACAAGTCTGAGGGCATAGGGGAATTCCTCAACGGAGGGGATAACGGGGGCGAGAGCTCTTTCAGCGAGAGCTCCGTGACCGATCTCACGGCGTCCCGGACCTCTGGAGGGCTTTGTTTCGCCTACCGAATAGCTCGGGAAGTTGTACTGATGCATATATCTCTTAGTTTCTTCTTCGTCAAGACCGTCAATACGCTGCGAGTCGCTGACAGGACCGAGAGTGGCAATTGTAAGAACCTGAGTCTGACCTCTTGTAAAAAGTCCCGAACCGTGAACCCTGGGGAGAAGTCCTACTTCGGCAGCAAGAGGACGTATCTCATCTATTCCTCTGCCGTCGACACGCTTGCCCTCATAGAGCCATGTGCGGACAATCTTTTTCTGGAGCTTGTATATGCATTCGTCTATCATGGCAATCTGCTCAGGATAAATCTCGTCAAATTTAGCATGGATATCGTCAACGATAGGAGCAAGTCTTGCGTCACGTACAGTCTTGTCATTTGTATCAAGAGCATATTTTACACGCTCTGCTGCAAATTCCTCGATAGCGTCGAACATATCGTGATCTACTTCCTGAGACTCGAAAGCAAATTTAGGTTTGCCGATCTGAGCACGGATATCGCTGATAAATGCGACCATTTTCTTGATCTCTTCGTGACCTGTCATAATAGCCTCAAGCATTTTGTCCTCGGGCACTTCGTTAGCTCCCGCTTCGATCATAACGATCTTCTCGGCAGTTCCTGCAACCGTGAGAACAAGGTCAGTCTTTGCTCTCTGTTCAAGAGTAGGGTTGAGAACGATCTCTCCGTCCACAAGACCTACGTTGATTCCGGCGATAGGACCGTTCCACGGAATATCGGAGATAGAAACAGCGATAGAAGCGGCGATCATTCCGGCAATCTCAGGGGAGTTGTCCGGCTCTACGGAAAGAACAGTCATAACAATAGAAACGTCGTTTCTCATATCCTTGGGGAAGAGGGGGCGCATAGGTCTGTCCACACATCTTGAAGTAAGGATAGCCTTTTCGGAGGGCTTTCCCTCTCTCTTTGTAAATGAACCAGGGATCTTTCCAACGGAATAGAGTCTTTCCTCGTAATCAACGGAAAGCGGGAAGAAGTCAATGCCCTCTCTGGGTTTTGCGCTTGCCGTAACATTTGCCATAACGACGGTATCGCCGTATCTTACCCAGCATGATCCGTTTGACAGACCGCACGCCTTTCCTGTTTCAACAATGAAAGGTCTGCCTGCATAGGTAGTTTCAAAGGTTCTGTAATTTTCAAACATAAATTGATCCTCCTTGTTTTTTGCAGAGGCTTTAGCAATAAACTCTGCCTCGTGACAGTAGGAGCTGCGAAGCACAGTTTAATGCTAAAAGCCTTTTTCTGCCGATTAAAATATAGACGTAAAGGCAGAAGGTCTGTCCCTCTGCCTTGATACGCTTTGAATTACTTACGGAGACCGAGCTTCTCTACGATAGCACGATATCTGTTGATGTCCTTCTTCTTAAGATAGCCGAGAAGGTTACGTCTGTGACCTACCATTTTAAGAAGACCTCTTCTTGAGTGGTGGTCGTTCTTGTGACTTTTGAGATGTTCAGTAAGATCATTGATTCTTTTTGTAAGAATAGCGATCTGAACTTCGGGAGATCCTGTGTCGTTTGCGTGTGTTCTGTTAGCCTCGATAACGGCTGTTTTTTCTTCTTTCAGTAACATTGAAAGCACCTCTTAGTATAAATTCCGTTCACTCAGACAGAGGTGAAAATCAAGAGGTCAAGCCTCAGTCCGGGTACACGGTGTTTTTATTATATCACATTTTTTATGATTTGTAAAGGGGTTTTCTGTTTTTTTTATAAAAATACAAAGTCATAATGCAAATGTATAAAAAAATGTTGACGAGCGGTGAATTTTGTGGTAAAATAAATATATGACTAACATCCCAAGGAGGAAATACGCATGAAAAAAGACGCTTTTAAATATGTGTGGACTGATAAAAAACGTACTCTCTTCGGTTTACCCATTTCATTTACACGATATTATCTTACCGAAACAAAATTTATTACACGTACGGGATTTCTGAATGTTGACGAAGACGAGATAGATCTTTATAAAATAATCGACAAAAAGGTCAGGTTTCCGTTTTTCCAGAGAATGTTCAAATGCGGTACTATTATAATATACAGCCGTGACGCAGATACTCCTTCAAAAGAAGTTCACTGTATAAAAAACGTGCGTGCGGTTTCAGAACTTATTGACAAGCATCTTACTATTATGCGTGACCGATATGGGATCCGAGGCAGAGATATGATGTCTTTCGGTCACGATCACTGTGACGACGGCGCCGACTACGACGGCGATTTTAACGACGAACAATATTGATTACGGAGGAATATACAGGATGTTGTCCTTTATAACAGAAAAGCAATCATGCTGGGATAGGTTGAAGGCTGAGAAAAGACCTATATTTATATACGGAATGGGGGACGGCGCTCTGAAGATCATGTCCGTTTTCAATGAAAAGGGAATAACTGTTTCAGGCGTCTTTGCCAGTGACGATTTCGTTCGTGGTCATTCTTTTGAGGGATTCCGAGTGCATAAGCTGTCTGAGGTTGAGGAAATGGTCGGGGACTTTGCTGTCGTTCTTGCATTTGCTGCAGGATACCAGGAAATCGTTGATAAAATCCACAGTATTGCCTCACGCCATACGCTTTACGTTCCGGATGTTCCGGTTGTCGGAAGAGGATTGTTTACATATGAATACTGTCTGGAAAATGCGGAAAGGATACGTGCCGTATATGACAGTCTTGCCGATGATTATTCCAGAAAGGTTTATGCGAATATTCTTAATTTTAAAATAAGCGGAAAAATCGAGTACCTGTCAGCTGTCACAACGCCTAAAGCGGAGATATACAAAAAAATAATCAGACCGACTCTCAACGAGACATATGTTGATTTAGGTGCGTATAACGGGGATACGATAAGAGAACTGCTGGAATTTACTCACGGTCTCTATCATTCAATCTATGCGCTTGAACCGGATAAGAAAAATTTTAAGAAGCTTGCAAAATCAGTTGACGGTATGAACCACGTCTATGCATTTAATGCCGCTGCCTGGTGTGTTGATACAGAGCTTCCGTTTGCAGCCAAGGCAGGGAGACAGTCGGCTATCACCGGATCGTCTGATACGCTCATTGCTGCACGCTCTGTTGACAGTATTCTTGGAAGACGTCCGTCTACCATTATAAAAATGGATGTCGAGGGATTTGAGCGTGAGGCTATCTGGGGAGCATCCCAGAATATTGCGCACTATTCCCCGAAGCTTATGGTGTCGCTTTACCACAGAAACGAGGATATATTCGAACTTCCGCTGTTGATAAAATCGCTTAATCCGAATTACAAACTATATATCAGACATCAGCTTTACATCCCGGCATGGGAGACAAATCTGTACGCTGTTCCTTAATCAATTTCAGAAAATAAATACAGAAAACGTTATATTTATAGTTTAAATTATCATTTACACCTGTACGATTTTGATGTATAATTAAGATATTGAATCGCTGATTACGTATTTTCTGCACAATAAGCGATTATCAGCGAAACAATATCCTTTGTAAACCGGGCAAATCAGAAACCGCACTCAAAAGAGTGCGGTTTCTGACATATTGACGGTATGATTTTTTATATGTTTGCGTAAGTTTACAAATAATGGTCTTATTTTTATATAAACCCTTGACTGTGCCAAAAAAGATGATATAATTAAAATGTCTGGATAAACCCGGAAAAATAAATTTTAACAGGAGGACAATAAAATGGAAAAATCAACACTCAAGAAGTATGTGGCTGAATGCATAGGAACGTGTGTGCTGGTAATTCTCGGATGCGGAACTGCGATGACCGTCGGATGTTCCGGAAGCGGTTACATCCTTACCGCTCTGGCTTTCGGACTTACGATTGTAGGCATGGCTTACTGCATCGGCAATATCTCAGGATGTCACATCAATCCTGCCGTATCGTTTGCAGTTTATATGAACGGCGGACTCAACACGAGAGAATTCCTTGGTTACACTGTCTCACAGTGTGCAGGTTCTCTTATCGGAACTGCACTTCTCCGTTTGATCTTTGTATTTGCTGATAAAAAAGATCTGACGGCTCCGGAGGACAAGGTTTGGGGAATGGGCGCAAATACACTTGCCGGTGTAAACGACAGTATTATTGCTGGACTTCTTGTTGAGATCATTCTCACATTTATCTTTGTAATGGTAATTCTTGGCGTAACATCTAAGAAGGCAAATCACGGTTCATTCGGAGGACTTATTATTGGTCTTTCACTTACACTTGTACATATTCTCGGAATCGGACTGACAGGTACATCTGTAAATCCTGCAAGAAGCCTTGGACCTGCAATTTTTGCTCTCGGTGATGCTATCGTGCAGGTATGGATCTTCATTGTAGCTCCTTTCATCGGTGCGGCTCTTGCATCTCTTACATACAAATGGCTTGAAAAAAGCCAACAG
Organism: uncultured Ruminococcus sp.; assembly: GCA_947345935.1. Lineage (GTDB taxonomy): Bacteria > Bacillota > Clostridia > Oscillospirales > Ruminococcaceae > Ruminococcus. Next base: position 8,997 of record CAMZZN010000026.1, on the reverse strand, counting down.
TAATTTATCCAAAACGGGGCACATAACGCCCCGTTTTGTTTTTTATATTAGACCTGTTCAATAGTCTCTAAAACTGCCTCCGGACTCTGTCAAAGGGATATTTCCCATTTGGAATCCCAATAATAATCAAAATAAACTTTTTTACAAGCTGGAGCGTGTTCGCTTTAATATAAAGTGGACACGCTTTTTATATTCTTTCAGAATCCAAGTTCTTCATAATCTTCTCGGATAAACCGATGATATGTTACATGAATGCTGCCATCTATTTCTTCGTCAACGGAAAGACAGTATCGGTAGTCGTCGGGAATGCCGTTTTCAAAATAAACGAGATACCGGAATTCGTCGTTATCCATTTCAGTGATTGATACGTTGTCGGAAAAACTGCGGAAAATATCGAGAATTTCTTCAGGCGTACGGTGTTCTCTTATGCCGCCTACCAGACTGGATATGAATTGTTCGCCGTCATGCAGGCTGTGAACGAATTTTGTTCCCTCAGGAGGAATTGTGACGCAAAAGCCGTTTTTTATTTCCGAATAGGTCAACTGTCCGAGGCGTGGCAGGGAATAATCCGAAAAATCCGCAAGTACCTGACTCAGCGTGTCCGGCGTAAACTTTTTTCCGAGAAGATGAGCGAGAGAAGCGGAGGTGTAATTCAGGCTCATTGCTCTGCCGTCGAAGCCGAGTTTGACCTGCGCTTCAAAAATATTGTCAATTATGTTTTTTTCAAGACGTTCAAAATCGGGCATAGAATCATTCCTTTCGTTTTCATTTTAACATTTTTTACTTAAAAAGTCAAGCTTTGTGTGCAAATTATATTATTAGAACTACCTGGATATTGCGTTCATTAATTAAATATTGCTAAATTTTGAATTTATTCTTTACAAGTTGTTAATTTTGTGATATGATATTCATGTAAGTGTAAGAGAATTTTTAATTTACTCTTTACTTTTATGTAATAATGTGCTAAAATGTAAAGTGTGAAAATAATTTGCGGCTGCCAAGCAGCCTTTGAAAGGGAGTAATACTATGATTGACAAGATCAGATCAGAAAGCATGGATATGCTCTTTAAAGCCATTCTTACACTTGAAACCGTTGACGACTGCTATAAGTTCTTTGACGATCTCTGCACGAGCATCGAGCTTAAATCGTTTGCTCAGCGCATACAGGTCGCAAAGCTGCTCGACGAGCATAAGGTGTATAACAGTATTGTCACGGAAACAGGCGCAAGTACTGCAACTATCAGCCGTGTTAACCGTTCTCTTAAGGACGGTAATGACGGCTACGAGCTTGTATTCAAACGGCTTGCGCAGAAAAAATAATCTAATGAAAGGGATGTTTTTTCCGTGAAGAAAAACGCTTTACTGAAGAAATCCGCCGCCTGCGCTTCTGCTGCGGCAATGCTTCTGACTGCTGTGCCGTCCGCTGTGAATGCGGCAGTGCTGAATCCTGACAAACCCAATAACTATGATAACTTTGCAGAAGCCTTACAGCTTGCACTGTGCTTTTATGACGCCAACAAATGCGGCGACGAAGTAGCCGAGGACGGTTACTACTCATGGCGTGCCGACTGTCATGTCAAGGACGCTGAAATACCGCTTCAGCCTATGGATCCCATGCCGACCGTCAATAAAGGCAACGGTGATCCTGACGACGGTAAGGACAATGGTCTCGGCAATTACGACGGCGAAGGAGACGGGGGAGAAAGCTCTGCGGAAGGTCTGTATATCGGCGTTAATATGTCCGATGAATTTATTGAAGCTAACAGAAAATACCTTGATCCTGACGGCAGCGGCACGATAGATCTTACCGGCGGATGGCATGATGCAGGCGATCATGTAAAATTCGGACTTCCCGGCAGCTACTCTGCATCGACACTGGGCTGGGGGTATTATGAGTTCCCCGAAGCTTATAAAGAGACTGGTCTCGACAAGCACGTTGAAGATGAACTCCGCTGGATAAACGACTATTTTATAAAAGTGACCTTCCTTGACGAGGACGGAAAGGTCGTTGCCTATTGCTATCAGGTAGGCGAGGGAAACAACGACCACAACTATTGGTGTCCTCCGGAACTCCAGGTCGACGGCACATATGTAGCTTCATCCTCCTGCGGCGTAAAGCGTCCGGCTTATTTCGCCACCAGAGAGATGCCGGCATCAGACCAGTGTGCCGGGGCTTCTGCGTCTCTTGCGATCAACTATTTGAATTTCAAGGATTCCGATCCGGAATACGCCGAGAAATGCTTGAAATACGCTGTTGCTCTCTATGATTTTGCCGTTGAAACGCATACCGAGGAATGGACTCCCGGCACAACGCCGACAGCTACCAGTCTTGGATATGACGGCGGTTTCTATACCTCAAGCTACGATTACGACGAACTTGCCTGGGCAGCCGTATGGCTCTATTACTGCACCGAGGATTACGATTATATCAACGATATCATTGCCGTTGACGAAACGACCACCAATGACAAGGGCGCTCACCCGTACACCGGTTATCTCAAGCGAATCATGACTGATACCGGAAACTGCTGGCAGAATATCTGGGTCCACTGCTGGGACACCGTATGGGGCGGAGTTTTTGCAAAGCTTGCTCCCGTTACAAATACCGCACGTGACTGGTACATCTTCCGCTGGAATCTGGAATTCTGGTCGGGAGTTGACGAGGAAACGGCAAAGGACGCCAACTACTACGTTCCCACTACTACTCATAAATATTTCGGAATGGACGATCTTATCTGGGATCAGAAGATAGACCCTGCCGATATCCCTGATCTTCCGGAAAACGGCGGTAATTTCATTGCAAAATCCCCCGAAGGATATGCCGTTGTTGCAGGCTACGGAAGCGCACGATACAATACCGCCGCCGGATTGCAGGCAATGGTCTATACCAAGGAGACCGGAGATATGATCTTCGCCGAATGGGCGAAAGATCAGATGGAATATATCCTCGGTGATAATCCTATGGGATATGCCTATGAGGTCGGATATGAAAACAATTTTGCTTCTCAGCCGCATCACCGTTCCTCTCACTGTTCTCCTACTCAGAGCATGGAGGATCCTGTAGTTCAGGTTCATACCCTCTGGGGAGCTCTTGTGGGAGGTCCTGACCTTGACGATTTCCATTCCGACATTACTAAGGACTATATCTACAACGAAGTAACAGACGACTACAACGCTGCGTTCTGTGGCGATCTTGCGGGACTTTATCATTTTTACGGCGCAAAAGGCAAGGAACTTGCGGACAAGAACTATATCATCCCTGACTTTGATATGTCTGAAAACGCCGTCGGATATGATCAGGTAGACGCTGACGGAAACCCTCTCCCAACCGGACTATTTATCACCGGCGGCAAAAGTCAGGAAACCGATGCAGGAATCCAGATAAAGATTGTTGTTCATAACAGAACGGTCAATCCGCCTAAATTTGAAAGCGACCTCAAGGCAAGATATTATTTCAACATAGGAGAACAGCTTGAAAAGGGCGAGGATATCAGCTACATTTATACACGTGTTGACTACGACCAGGAAAAGAGCTTCACTGACGGCAAGAATCAGGCATTCATTTCAGACCCCGTAAAATATGACGATAACGGAACCTACTATGTGGAGATCTCCTGGCAGAACTGTGATTTCTATGGAAGCCGTGTGTATCAGTTCGGTCTGTTGAACAAGATGAACGAGGAGACCTACGACACCGTATGGGACTCGGCAAACGATTACAGTTATGGCGATCTCGTAAGCTTTGAAGATGACAACGACGCTGCCGCTATCACTGATAAGATCACTCTTTACGCTGACGGAAAGCTTATCTGGGGCGTTGAGCCTGACGGTACAAAGCCCGGCGACAGCACAGTTGTGTACGGCGACGCAGACTGCGACGGTCAGGTTCTTCTCAACGACGCCATACTTATCATGCAGTCTATAGGAAACCCCGACGCTTACGGTGTAAATGGTTCTGAAAAAACACATATCACTGAACAAGGCAGAACCAACGGCGACGTTGCTAATGTCGGTGACGGACTTACAAACGCCGACGCCCTTGTTATCCAGAAATATCTGCTTCACCTCATCGACAAGCTTCCGGAATAACATCTGAACACTGACGAATACGAAGATCACGGTAAACTATGTGTTTTCTTTCGTGATAGTATAAGAAAAATGGCTGCGCCTGTAGGTGCAGCCATTTGACTTTCAAATACCATATAATATCCTGCGAGTGCTTTGCAATCAGGAGGACTGCGGTAATTTTTAATTCTCCGTTAGCGTTCCCTCATAAGTCACGCCGTCGATAGTAAGCGTGACAGCTTTGATGCGTTTAACCGGAGCAGCCGTCCCGGTTCTGTAGCCGTCGTCGTAAGTACCTCCCTCGCAGTTGGGAATCCCGGAGATCTGCGAGACATCAAAGCTGCCGCCCTTACAGAAATTTCTGCGGATACAATAATGACAATGGCTGCCGGTGGAGTACCCCGTGCTACCCTCAATTCCGATAACATCCGTGATCTTCACGTTCTGTCCGGCTTTAACTTTTATCTCCGACAGATGCCCGTAATAATAAAACCTGCCGTCAGTTCCCTTAATGCAGACGTACTGTCCGAATCCCTGCGAATGATCGGCTGCGTTCTCCCAGCCGGCATAATGCACCGTTCCGCCTATTGTGGCATGAATCTCCTTGCTGTCGATTCCCACGAGATCGAAACCGTCGTGAACGGAATCGCCCTTGTATGCCTGTGTTACTTTGAATTTTCCCATATATGGACTGTTCATTTTATTGATCCTCCTTGTTTTTGGCGTGCTGCGTACCGAAATAGAACGCTATAACGGTTGTAAAGACAGTAAGGAACTGATCGGGAGAAACATTTCCTTTCAGCGTTTGAGCGGCAAAAACCGCTGTCATAGCGAGAGTCACAATAGACTTCACGTCGATAAGTTTTGCAAGTTTATTTTTCATGCTGACCGCTCCTTTCAATATCTTCTATTCTATGATTGATGACCTTGATCTGCTCTTCGATAACCGGCATTCGACGGGCAAAATTGTTGTGTTCCGCAACTCTGTTTTCGAGTTGTTGAAGCCTGTAAGTGGTCATTTTTGAGCTTACGAGAATGCCTCCCAGGCTGCCTCCGAGCGTTCCCATAAGCGAAATAAGAGCTATTATTATTTCTGTCATAGCGCACCTCCTTTCACTAATAGTCTGGAAAGAGCCTATATACAACGAAAAGATGTTGTATACAGAAAAAATTTTATTTTTTATGCCATTGTATCAAAAGTGTATACTATTGTCCTCTTTTGGGATATTGTCAAAGTATAATAGTGCATAATATTAACAGATTGACCATAAAAACACAATAAAAATGATATTATTATTCATTGACATAAGAAGGATTTTTTTGTATAATGTTTATAATGCAATCAGCAAAGAAGGTTTTCTCACAAAAGGAGGATTATTATGAAGCAAAAAATAAGCGCTTTTTTTACGGTATTGATTGTTTGTATTTCATGCGTCTGCGGAGCTGTCATAAGCCCTGTTCAGTTTATTGAACCTACAGAGGCGAACGCCGTTTCAGCTGACTACCCGGCGCAGCTCATGAATCTGGCGTCAAAGGATAATTCAAAGGTATTGTCTGAAAATGGTGTCGCCGACAATTCGGCTCTTTCAATGACGCCGCTTGGAAATGATCTTTCTCCGTCATGGCGATTTGATCGTGTAGGCAGCGACTCCAACGGTACATTTTTTAAATTGGTAAACGCACAGTCCGGACGTCTCCTGACGCCCAAGGGATACAGCGTTTCTTCCGGAAACAGCGTCGTCATATACGGCAGCGAATCGGCAAAATCCCAGCATTGGTACGTTATTCCTGTAAAAAATGACCGTCTGGGCAACGGTCTTTACTACAAAATCGTAAACTATTCCGATACCTCGCTTGCGCTTACGCAGAGCAGCAGTGGTGTCACCCTTAGCGCTTACACCGGGGCAGACAATCAACTCTGGATGCTTAATTCTGACGGTTTACAAGGATTTGCCGGATATTGCTCCAATGATAATACAGGCAATATCAAAGCAGGGGATATCGGCGGACTTTTCGGAGAGTTGGTCGAAGTATCGACATTCAGCGATCTTAAAAAATATGCCGAATCCGATGCTCCCTATACAATTATAGTAAATAAAAATATCAGCGTGAATAATCTCCAGCAGGATTCACAGAATCATTTGTACTGCCCGGACGGACGTATCTACGTCCGCAGCAATAAGACTATCATCGGCAGCTATGGAAATCATACGCTCTTCAACGTTCAGTTCTGTACGTCGTCTAATAAGGGCGTGGGAAATAATATAATCATCAGGAATTTTGATATGCAACACGACGCCAAATCAAACGGCAATGACTCTATAGTCGTTTATTTCGGTTCGGGCGAAAATCTCTGGGTAGACCACGTTACGTTTACCGGTCATTCGGATTATAATACTCTTGGCGAAGGTACTCCTGACTGGGATAAATTTCTTGCCTGCTGCTATGACGCTGATTACTGCACCGTTTCCGACTGTTATTTCGGTCTCCATGAATACGGTCTTATACTTGGCTACCCCGACGATACCGAAGATTCCTACAAAAATAAAAATAATTTTCCCAGAATGTCGATCATAAGCAGCAGATTCAAGGATACGCTCACCAGAGGTCCCGGTCTTATGAGATACGGATATTTTCATTCTCTGAACAACTATGTCTACAATTTCAGCATGGCTTATACGGTTCACAGCGATTGCAAGCTTTTTGCTGAAAATTGTTATTATGACGGCGCATCGACTAATGGAAATGTCGTATGCGACTGGAACTCTGTTACTCATCCCGGCGCATTTGCAGACTCAGGTTCAAAAGGAGTAAATTGCAGACGTCTTGGTATTGAGGGACAGGCAAAGGTCTGCACCTGGCGTCCTGCTTCTAACTATAAGTACACTTCGCTCACAGCAGATCAATCAAAGAATTACTGTTCATCATACAGCGGGTGCCAGACGAGCTCAGGCAATATGATGTACCTCCGTTTCGGCAAAAAAGGCGTTCCCAGTGCAGGATATACCGAAGCTCCGAGCGGACCGCCTGCACCTGTAGCCGCTTCTTTCCCTGACGGCTCATTTTTCAGATTTAAAAATGTGAACTCCGGACTTTATATGCTGACAGAATCGGCTGAAAACGGTTCCAATGTTCATCAGTCTTATCCGTATGATGACGCCATATTCGATGTATGGAAACTGATCGACGCAGGTGACGGCTACTATTATATCGCCACATCTCTCGGAGACGGAGCTTCATATATGCTTGACGTCGAGGGAAAAAAGACTGAAAACGGTACAAATATCGACCTTTATAAATATAATGGCGGTATAAATCAGCAATTTATGTTTACTAAAAATCCTGACGGTTCTTATAAGATACTGACACGTGTTTCTGGCGGAAAGTCGGCTGTTGAGGTTGCCGATGCATCAAAGGAAAGCGGATCTAATATTCAGCAGTGGGAGATCAACGGCGTAAATTGTCAGGACTGGATTCTGGAAGAAGCTTCAAATCCCGGCGCTGTTATGGATACAACAGTTCTTTATGAGTTTGAAAATGTGAACAGTGGACTTGTTATGGATATTGCAGGAGGAAAAATGAGCTCCGGCACTAACGTACAGCAGTGGGGATCAAGCGGTTCTGACTTCCAGAGATGGATTCTTGAACCTTGTCCCGGTTGGGAAACATATTATTATTATATTCGCTCTGCATCTGATAAAAATTATGCGCTCCGTGTTGACGGAGATAAAAACGGCGGAAATATCAGTATTGATAAATTTAATGCAGACAGCAGCGAAATGAGATTTAAATTCAGCAAAAATCTTGACGGTACATATTATATTATGACTGCTGCATCATATTATGATTGCTATGTTGAAGTTGCTGCGGCATCAAAAGAAAGCGGCGCAAACGTTCAGCAGTGGGAGGATACAGGAAGTGATTGCCAGAAATGGATAGCTCAGACCATGACAACGACAACTACGACGACTACCACAACCACTACAACTACAACAACTACGACTGTTCCGCCTGTTGTTCCGGGAGACGTTAACTCCGACGGCAAGATAAGTGTTGCCGACGCTGTACTTTTACAAAAGTATATTCTCAGAACGGCAGAGCTTACGCCGAAACAGGCTGAATCTGCCGACCTCTGCAAGGACGGCGTACTTGACGCTTTTGATATGATACTGATAAGACGTCTGATAATCAGACAATAAGAGTAAAGGCTGCTGCATCTTTTACAGAATGCAGCAGCCTTTTATAATTATATCATTTTTTAGCAACGATCGTTCCGCCGACCTTGTAGATACTGTTCGCCGGTACAACCCCTCGTACGCAGCTTGTGGGGTATATATTTGAATTTCTGCCGATAACTGTTCCGGGATTAAGGACGCTGTTGCATCCGACCTCGACAAAATCGCCGAGCATTGCCCCGATCTTTTTAATGCCTGTTTCAAGCTTTTCCTCGTCGTTTTTAATAACAACGTCTGTCTTGTCGGACTTGACATTGGATGTTATTGAGCCGGCGCCCATATGCGATTTATAGCCGAGAATACTGTCTCCCACATAATTATAGTGAGGAGTCTGGACGTTATCAAAAATAATTACGTTTTTCAGTTCGGCTGAATTTCCGATCACGCAGTTTTCTCCGATCAGGGCGCTGCCACGGATAAACGCACAGTGACGTACCTCGGTACCTGCGCCGATAATGCACGGAGCTCCGATATATGCGCTGGGAAATACCTTAGCTGTTTTGTGGATCCATACATTTTCAGCCGGATTGTCGTATTCTGCCGGATCAAGCCGGCTTCCAAGATTGATTACCATGCCGCTTATACCTTTCAGCGCCTCCCATGGATACGTAAACTGTCTGAGATAATCGGCAGCGGCGGTGTGAGAAAGATCAAAAAGATCAGTGATTTTAACATTGTTCATTATTGCAGTTCATCT